>NZ_JH114350.1:0-12386 GCF_000157095.2 Bacteroides sp. D1 | reverse complement strand
CCAATGCGGTATGTATGATAGAAAAGGTCGAAAAGAAAAAAAGAAAGGCAGCATAATCTGACTAAAATAACAGGAAAAACAGGAGAGGTTTTAACTTCCCCTAAAAAAGACATGTACATAATGCATGGGTGGGAAGGAAAAAATAAGAATATGTAAACAATATTCTACAAAAAAGATAGAAGACTGGGAGAGTTGAACGAAAAAATCAAGAGAAAAGCTCACGTAAAGCAAAGCTTTTCTCTTGATTTTTTAGAAAGAGGAACATTTACTGAATATCCCTAAAAAAAGAAGGTTACTATTTCTAGCAACCTTCCTCCCTTTTTCAAGACTTATAATTTTCCTGAAAACGATTACTTCATAAGCTTATCAATTTCTTCAAATTCAGGTCCCATATTCAAGTTATAGTAAACTCTATAAAGACCTTGTAACCATAAATCTTGTTGATCAGGTTTCAAAGCTCTAGCTTTTTCATAGAATGGTTTAGCTTCTTCGTAGAATTTCTTAACTACAGCCTGTGCTTCAGCATATTTAGGATCATTGATATCTGTTGTTGCTTTATCAGCATAATCCTGTGCTTTCATCAAATATACCAAACCCACATTTGAGTATGCTTCTGCATATTCCGGATCAGCCGCAATAGCTTTCTTGTAGTATTCAATTGCATTATCATATTCTTTCATATTATGATAAAGATATGCTTTTACATACAAATACAACTTATTATTCGGATCATTAGATAACATTCTATCAGCAAACTCCATAGCTTTTGAGGCTTGATTAGAGCTATTATAATAATCAACCAAATTAGCAAAGAAATAATCATTTCCAGGGAACTTTAGGATACCCTCTTCCAAAGATTTAATCCAAGCAACAGTATCACCTTTAGCTTTATAAGCATCAGCCATCAATTGCATTGCAAATTTACCTCCGTCCTTATCAGATAAAGCCATTGGGGCATACTTAATAATTGCATCTTTATCACCTACCCTATCAGCAGCCAATGTAGCATAATATGCAATTTGTGGGATAAGAGTATCATTCTTAGCCAATTCTTTATCAGCTAACATTGGGTAAGAAGCTGATTCAACATATGTTGCAAAGAATTTCAAGGCTTCTTTATTCTTATCCAAGTTAAAATACTGAATACCACCATTAATCAAATTAGGACGTTCAGCCAACATACTTGAAGCATTTGCTTTCCGGTATTTGTTTTTAACTTTCCCCTTTTCATTAGGTATTTCCGCTAATTCATCACACTTAGTATAGTACTCATACATTTTCAGAATGCTATTATACACTTTCAATGTATCATACGGTTTTTTCAAAAAAGCATTTTTCATTTGCTCTTCGTTGATACGTCTCTGAATAAATCCAGCAACGTCCCATGTGTCAGCAAGATCCTTCGTTTCAGGATTCTTCATAGCTTCTTTAATAAGCTGCTCAGCCTGCTTAAAATTAGGTTTTACGTCATTAGCCATACTCTTTGCTTCTTTCACATTTTTCATCTGTGCGAATGAGAAGCTAACAGCCATCAATAAAACCATCGAAAATAATACTCTTTTCATGATTGTTGTTTGATTAATTATTAATATTATGTCTATTCCTCGATTTCGTTGTTGCTTTCGTTTTCATTTACGTCTGCTGCATCATCAATATCAGGAGCATCAGCATTTGGATCACTCACAATTGTTCCTTCTGCTTCTTCTGCCGGAATTTCATCTTCAAGACTTTCTGTCATAAC
Source organism: Bacteroides sp. D1 (assembly GCF_000157095.2). Classification (NCBI taxonomy): domain Bacteria; kingdom Pseudomonadati; phylum Bacteroidota; class Bacteroidia; order Bacteroidales; family Bacteroidaceae; genus Bacteroides; species Bacteroides sp. D1. The sequence goes on along the minus strand of NZ_JH114350.1, from coordinate 10,645 downwards.
CTTACATACCGAACCAATCTGGTCGTTACGTTTTTCTAGATTTATCAGACGGACACCTTGAGTAGCACGACCCATAATACGAACATCAGCCACTTTCAAACGAATAGTGATACCAGACTTATTGATAATCATCAAGTCATTTTCATCGGTTACTGACTTGATTGTTACCAACTTACCTGTTTTTTCGGTAATATTCATGGTCTTCACACCCTTACCGCCACGGTTTGTCTTACGATAGTCTTCTATTTCAGAACGTTTACCATATCCTTGTTCGGAAACTACCATTACAGATTCTGTCTCCAAATCTTTGATACAAATCATTCCTACTACTTCATCCTGACCATCATTATCCAACGTAATGCCACGTACACCTGTTGCTGTACGTCCCATTACACGAACTGCTGCTTCATGGAAACGAATTGCACGTCCATTGCGGTTTGCAATGATGATTTCATTATTTCCATTCGTCATACGAACTTCAATTACGCTATCATCTTCGCGGATAGTTATAGCATTTACACCATTCTGACGTGGGCGAGAATACTGTTCTAGTAATGTTTTCTTTATTACCCCTTTCTTAGTACAGAACAATACATAATGACTATTAATAAACTCAGAATCCTCCAAACTCTTCACACGCAAGTATGCAGTTACATTATCGTCCGAGTCAATATTCAACAAATTCTGAATAGCACGTCCCTTAGAATTCTTCGTTCCCTCAGGTATTTCATATACTTTCAGCCAATAGCACTTGCCTTTTTGTGTAAAGAACATCATCGTATTGTGCATGGTAGCAGGATAGATATGTTCTACAAAGTCTTCATCACGGGTCTCCGTACCTTTCGAACCTACACCACCACGATTTTGTGCACGGAATTCAGTCAACGGAGTACGTTTGATATAACCCATGTGAGAAATTGTAATAATCATCTGATCATCTGCATAGAAGTCTTCCGGATTGAACTCTTCTGAAGAATAAACGATTTCAGAACGACGTTCATCTCCATATTTCGTTTTAACTTCCAACAATTCATCTTTCATTACCTGACGGCATACTTCATCATCAGCCAAAATACTTTCCAAATAAGCTATCTGCTTCATTATTTCTTCGTATTCCGCATGAAGCTGATCCTGCATCAGACCTGTCAATTGACGCAAACGCATTTCTACAATTGCGCGAGACTGAATTTCTGTCAGGTTGAATCGCTCAATCAAGCCTGCAATAGCGTCATTAGGAGTTTTTGCTGCACGAATGATACGAATTACTTCATCAATATTATCCGAAGCGATAATCAAACCTTCAAGAATGTGCGCACGTTCTTTCGCTTTACGAAGATCGAACTGAGTACGACGAATAACAACTTCGTGTCTATGTTCGATGAAATATTTAATTAAATCTCTCAGATTCAACGTTTTTGGACGTCCATGAACCAAAGCAACATTGTTTACGCCAAAAGATGTCTGCAAAGCTGTCATTTTATAGAGTTTGTTCAACACTACACTTGCATTTGCATCACGTTTGATGTCAATAACAATGCGCATACCGTCACGGTCAGACTCATCGTTGGCATTTGAGATACCTTCTATTTTCTTATCATTTACAAGATCAGCTATATACTTAATCAACTCGGCCTTATTTACATTATAAGGAATCTCGGTTATTACGATCTTATCATGTGTCTGTCCGCTTTCGATTTCGGCTTTCGCACGCATAATTACACGTCCTCGTCCAGTCAAATATGCCTCGCGTACACCACTCACACCATATATAAACCCACCAGTAGGAAAATCTGGTGCTTTGACAAATTCCATCAGTTCCTCTACTGTAATTTCCGGATTATCAATATATGCTTCACATGCTTCAATTACTTCCGAAAGATTATGAGGAGGCATATTGGTAGCCATACCTACAGCGATACCGGATGCTCCGTTCACCAGAAGATTCGGGATACGTGTCGGCATAACTTTAGGTTCTACCAACGTATTATCAAAGTTAGGCTCAAAATCGACGGTTTCCTTATACAGGTCATCCATCATTGCTTCACCCAACTTATTAAGACGAGCTTCTGTATAACGCATAGCAGCAGGGCTATCACCGTCTACAGAACCAAAGTTTCCCTGTCCATCTACCAAAGGATAACGCATTGCCCATTCCTGAGCCATACGCACCATTGCAAAATAAACAGAAGAATCTCCATGAGGATGGTACTTACCGAGTACCTCACCCACGATTCTGGCTGATTTCTTATAAGGTTTGTCTGAAGTATTGCCCAATTCCATCATTCCGTATAAAATTCTACGGTGAACAGGCTTAAATCCATCTCTAACATCCGGAAGGGCACGTGAAACGATGACCGACATGGAGTAGTCAATGTACGATGACTTCATTTCCTCCTCGATGTTAATCTTTATAATTCTGTCTTGTTCAAGCATTTAAAATGATTATTAATTATACATTCTACGGTTTGTGAAAAACCACGCTAAAGTACTACTTTTCCCCGATATACGAAAGTTTTTAGAAAGAAAGTTTTAGCATGACCGGGACGACAATTCATTAAACTTTAAAATTCGAAAATAAAAAGATAAAAACGATAAATATAATATGGAAAGATAGATAACATTGGTAAAAAAGAGCTGGATATTTGTTATACCTTATATATATAATGCAAATACACCGTTTTTATGGCACGCCATTTGTAGATATAAGAAATAAAGCAAATATTGCAATACAAACTTGATTAATGCGTATATTTGCCAGTGAATAACCCTTAGAAGAAAAGGAAAAGTATGAATAATCAATTCTCACAAAGAGTTTCCGACATTATCGTCTATAGTAAGGAAGAAGCGAATCGGTTGAGAAGTAGGTATATAGGCCCTGAGCACCTGCTTCTGGGAATCCTCCGTGACGGTGAAGGAAAAGCTATCGAGATATTGTCTAAACTCAACACCAATCTAGCTGCAATAAAGCAACAGATTGAAGCTCAACTGAAGGCAGAAGCTGATGATATGTTATTGCCTGATGCAGAGGTACCGTTATCTAATGATGCGGCAAAGATATTAAAAATGTGTATTTTAGAAGCTCGTGGAATGAAAAGTAACATCGCTGATACAGAACATGTATTATTGGCTATTTTAAGAGAAAAAAACAATATGGCCGCTTCTGTACTTGAAGCAAACGATATAAATTATGTGAAAGTACTGGAGCAAGCTACATTGCAGCCAGATATAAACTCTGGTATGGGTTTCACGGAAGACGATGATGATGACGAAGAAATGTCCTCTCCCCGTTCCGGCAGAGGTGGTTCGGACGAACGCCAACAGGCACAAACCGCTTCAAAAAAGCCGTCTAATGACACGCCGGTACTTGACAATTTCGGTACTGACATGACAAAAGCGGCAGAAGAAGGACGCTTGGATCCTGTTGTCGGCAGAGAGAGAGAAATCGAACGTTTAGCGCAGATCTTAAGCCGCCGCAAAAAGAATAATCCGATTTTGATTGGTGAGCCTGGTGTAGGAAAATCAGCGATTGTTGAAGGTCTTGCATTAAGAATCATTCAGAAAAAGGTTTCGCGGATTCTGTTTGATAAACGAGTGGTTGCTCTTGATATGACTGCTGTTGTAGCAGGAACCAAATATCGTGGACAATTTGAGGAACGTATTCGTTCCATTCTCAATGAATTACAGAAAAATCCGAATGTAATATTATTCATTGATGAAATCCACACGATTGTAGGCGCAGGTTCTGCGGCAGGTTCTATGGATGCTGCCAATATGCTAAAACCGGCATTGGCAAGAGGAGAAATACAATGTATCGGTGCTACCACTCTTGATGAATATCGTAAGAACATTGAGAAAGATGGCGCTTTGGAACGTCGTTTCCAAAAAGTAATAGTAGAACCGACTACCGCTGCCGAAACTTTGCAGATTTTGCGTAATATCAAGGATAAATATGAAGACCACCACAATGTGTATTATACGGATGAAGCATTGGAAGCATGTGTCAAGCTGACAGACCGCTATATCACAGATCGTAATTTCCCTGATAAAGCTATTGACGCTTTAGACGAAGCCGGTTCACGTGTACATCTTACCAATGTCAATGTGCCCAAAGAGATAGAAGAACAAGAAAAACTGATCGAAGAAGCCAAAAGCAAGAAAAACGAAGCTGTGAAATCGCAGAATTTCGAACTTGCAGCCAGCTTCCGTGATAAAGAAAAAGAGCTTTCTGTCCAATTGGATGAGATGAAAAAAGAATGGGAAGCCAATCTGAAGGAAAACAGGCAAACTGTTGATGCAGAAGAAATTGCCAATGTCATCTCAATGATGTCAGGCATTCCGGTACAACGGATGGCACAAGCTGAAGGTATCAAGCTCGCAGGTATGAAAGAAGATTTGCAGGCTAAAGTCATCGCACAAGATACAGCAATAGAAAAACTGGTTAAAGCTATTTTGCGAAGCCGTGTAGGGCTAAAAGATCCTAATAAGCCAATTGGCACATTTATGTTCTTAGGCCCGACAGGAGTTGGTAAAACTCACTTAGCAAAAGAGTTAGCCAAATACATGTTTGGTTCTGCTGATGCACTGATTCGTATAGATATGAGTGAATATATGGAAAAGTTCACTGTTTCACGCCTGGTTGGAGCACCTCCGGGATACGTAGGATATGAAGAAGGTGGTCAGCTGACAGAAAAAGTGCGCCGTAAACCATACTCGATTGTATTGCTTGATGAGATAGAAAAAGCACATCCGGATGTGTTCAACATCTTGCTTCAGGTTATGGATGAAGGTCGTCTGACTGACAGTTATGGCAGAATGGTAGATTTCAAAAATACTGTTATTATCATGACTTCCAATATAGGAACCCGTCAGCTGAAAGAATTTGGACGTGGCGTTGGTTTTGCGACACAAAGCCGCCTGGATGATAAGGAATTCTCGCGAAGCGTAATACAAAAAGCTCTAAACAAATCATTCGCGCCCGAATTCATCAATCGTGTAGATGAGATAATCACGTTTGACCAGCTTTCTCTGGAAGCAATAACAAAGATTATAGACATAGAGCTGAAAGGATTGTATGATAGAATAGAATCTATTGGTTACAAGCTTGTTATTGAAGATAAGGCGAAAGAATTTATCGCCGGCAAAGGATATGACGTACAATATGGCGCCCGTCCTTTGAAGCGAGCAATTCAAACTTATCTGGAGGATGGCTTATCCGAGCTCATCATTTCCTCCTCTTTGAAGGAGGGAGATACTATTCAGGTATCTCTCAATGAAGAAAAAGGTGAATTGGAGATGAAAGTTGTCACTCCGGAATAATATTATTTCCTGAATAAGAAAATAAAATAATATGCCATAATGTCAGACCTTCGGGTCTGGCATTTTTTTTGTCTCTATCTGAACAAACATCAATTAAAATTAATCAATAGATAAACTAAAAAATATACGTATTATGCAAAAAGGTAATATTGGGGTTACAACAGAGAACATTTTCCCTATCATTAAAAAGTTTTTGTACAGTGACCATGAGATTTTTCTGCGCGAGTTAGTATCCAATGCAGTAGACGCCACTCAAAAGCTGAATACGCTTGCTTCTATTGGCGAATTTAAGGGTGAACTGGGTGATTTAACCGTTCACGTTGAATTGGGCAAAGATACCATTACTATTTCTGACCGTGGTATCGGTTTGACTGCAGAGGAAATTGAAAAGTACATCAATCAAATAGCTTTTTCAGGAGCTAACGACTTCCTGGAGAAATACAAGAATGACGCAAATGCCATTATCGGACATTTCGGACTTGGCTTCTACTCTGCTTTTATGGTTGCAAAGAAAGTGGAAATTATCACTAAATCATACAGAGACGGTGCACAAGCCGTAAAATGGACTTGTGATGGCAGCCCTGAATTCACTATTGAAGAAATAGAAAAAGCCGATCGTGGATCAGACATCATCTTATACATTGATGATGACTGCAAAGAATTTCTCGAAGAAGCACGTATTTCCGAGCTTCTGAAGAAATATTGCAGCTTCCTTCCTGTTCCCATTGCATTTGGGAAAAAGAAAGAATGGAAAGACGGCAAACAAGTAGAAACAGCCGAAGATAATATAATCAATGATACCACTCCTTTGTGGACACGTAAACCTAGCGAACTTTCGGATGAAGATTACAAATCATTCTATAGTAAGCTATATCCAATGTCTGATGAACCACTATTCTGGATTCACCTGAATGTTGATTATCCATTCCATTTGACCGGTATCCTCTATTTCCCGAAGGTAAAGAGCAATATTGAATTAAATAAGAATAAGATTCAGTTATATTGCAACCAGGTATATGTTACAGACTCGGTTGAAGGTATTGTGCCGGACTTCCTGACTTTGTTACATGGCGTAATCGATTCTCCGGATATTCCGTTGAACGTTTCCCGTTCGTATTTGCAAAGCGACTCGAACGTGAAGAAGATTTCAACTTATATCACAAAGAAGGTTTCCGACCGTTTGCAGTCTATATTCAAGAATGACCGTAAGCAATTTGAAGAAAAGTGGAATGATTTAAAAATATTTATCAATTACGGAATGCTCACACAAGAGGATTTCTATGATAAAGCGCAAAAATTTGCCCTTTTCACCGATACAAATGACAATCATTACACATTTGAAGAGTATCAGACTCTTATTAAAGATAATCAGACAGATAAAGATGGAAACCTAATCTATCTGTATGCAAATAACAAGGATGAGCAATATAGTTATATTGAAGCTGCCACCAACAAAGGATACAATGTTCTGCTCATGGATGGCCAGTTGGATGTAGCTATGGTGAGCATGCTGGAACAAAAACTTGAAAAATCCCGTTTCACTCGTGTAGACAGCGATGTCGTTGACAATCTTATTGTAAAAGAAGATAAGAAAGGTGAAACGTTGGAAGCCAATAAACAGGATGCAATCACAACAGCCTTCAAGAGTCAATTGCCTAAAATGGATAAAGTTGAATTCAATGTCATGACACAGGCATTAGGAGAAAATTCAGCTCCAGTCATGATTACTCAAAGCGAATATATGCGTCGTATGAAGGAAATGGCAAATATTCAGGCCGGAATGAGTTTCTATGGTGAAATGCCTGATATGTTTAATCTAATTCTTAATTCAGACCATAAGTTGATAAAACAGGTATTGAATGAAGAAGAAAGCGCTTGCCAGGCAGAAGTAGCTCCGATACTTTCTGAAATGGACAATGTCAACAAACAACGCAATGAGTTGAAAGACAAGCAAAAAGATAAAAAAGAAGAAGAAATCCCCACATCAGAAAAAGATGAACTAAACAATCTGGATAAGAAGTGGGATGATCTGAAAAGTAAGAAAGAAGCTGTCTTTATCGGCTACGCAAGCAATAATAAAGTTATCCGCCAGCTGATTGATTTGGCCTTATTGCAAAACAATATGCTAAGAGGTGAAGCTTTGAATAACTTCGTAAAACGTAGCATAGAATTGATTTAATATCGCCCCTTTAAACATTACACATACTTCAAGAAAGAGCATTCAACGTTAAATACACGTTGTAATGCTCTTTTTCAATTTAAAACGATCGGTAAAATATCGATTAATTGAAAAGTATTGTATATATTTGAACACTTAATAGACAAAAAATTCAATTGTTTGATTTGGGTTATGAGAAAGATTTTTTTAGTGTTAATTACTTTATGGCTGATTATTCCGGCTATCCATGCCCAAAAAGTAGGACTTGTATTAAGCGGTGGTGGCGCCAAAGGGATGACACACATCGGTATCATTCGCGCTTTGGAAGAAAACAACATTCCTATTGATTACATTGCAGGCACTTCTATGGGAGCCATTATCGGTTCTTTATATGCCATGGGATACTCTCCTGACGACATGGTAGAACTTCTCAAGTCGGAAGACTTTAAACGATGGTACTCCGGAGAAGTGGAAGAGAAATATGTATATCACTTCAAAAAGAATCTTCCCACTCCCGAATTCTTCAATATTCGTTTTTCATTCAAGGATTCATTGAAAAGTTTGAAACCTCAATTCCTGCCTACCAGTGTTGTCAATCCGATTCAGATGAATCTCGTTTTTGTAGACCTATATGCACGTGCCACAGCCGCTTGTAAGGGAGATTTTGATAAACTTTTTGTTCCTTTCCGTTGCATTGCGTCCGATGTATACAACAAGAAACAATTAGTCATGAAGGAAGGAGATTTAGGAGATGCCGTCAGAGCTTCCATGAGTTTCCCATTCATGTTTAAGCCTATTGAAATAGACAATGTATTAGCCTATGACGGAGGTATTTATAATAACTTCCCTACAGATGTCATGAGAGATGATTTTCATCCGGATGTCATCATAGGAAGCGTCGTGTCAACCAATCCCACTAAACCCAAAGAAAATGATCTCATGAGTCAAATTGAGAATATGGTGATGCAGAAAACCGACTATTCCATTCCGGACTCCATGGGGATTTTAATGACGTTCAAATATGACAATGTTAATCTAATGGATTTTCAACGCATTGACGAATTACACGATATAGGATATAATCGAACCATCAGCATGATGGATTCAATCAAAAGTCGTATTCATCGGCGTGTAAATCTGGACAATATACGTTTAAGAAGAATGGTATACCGGAGTAATTTTCCGGAGCTACGCTTTAAAAATATCATCATCGACGGAGCTAATCCACAACAACAAGTATATATTAAAAGAGAATTTCATAAATCAGATAACAAAGAATTCACTTATGAGGATTTAAAACAAGGTTATTTCCGATTGTTATCTGATAAAATGATTTCCGAAATTATACCGCATGCAATTTATAATCCGGAAGACGACACCTACGATCTACATTTAAAGGTGAAATTAGAAAATAATTTTGCTGTGCGGTTGGGAGGAAATATATCCACTTCCAATTCCAATCAGATCTATCTGGGGCTTAGCTATCAGGATTTAAACTACTATGCCAAAGAGTTTATCCTTGATGGGCAACTCGGAAAAGTATATAATAACGTGCAGTTTATGGCAAAAATTGACTTTGCCACTGCCATTCCTACCTCATACCGTCTTATAGGTTCAATCAGTACTTTCGACTATTTCAAGAAAGACAAACTTTTTTCGCGAAATAACAAACCTGCCTTCAATCAGAAAGACGAACGTTTCTTAAAATTGCAGGTCGGCTTACCTTTCCTTTCGAGCAAGCGAGCAGAGTTTGGGGTCGGAATTGCGAAAATAGAAGATAAATATTTTCAGAAAAGCGTCATTGACTTTGGAAATGATAAATTTGACAAAAGTCGCTATGATTTATTTGGTGGATCAATCAGCTTTAATGGAAGTACCCTAAATTCTAAACAATACCCTACACGTGGATACAGAGAAGCTCTTGTTGCCCAGATCTTCGTTGGAAAAGAACGATTCTACCCGGGCGAAGGAAGTACCACCAACAACAATAATAAAGACCATCACTCATGGTTGCAATTATCATACATGAAAGAGAAATATCATAATATGAGTGAACATTGGGTTTTAGGGTGGTATTTGAAGGCATTATATGCCTCTAAAAACTTTTCCGAGAACTATACGGCCACAATGATGCAGGCTGGAGAGTTTTCGCCCACGCTACACAGTAAATTGACCTACAACGAAGCCTTTCGTGCCAATCAATTTGTGGGAGCCGGTATTCGGCCTATTTACCGTTTAAACCAAATGTTCCATCTTCGGGGAGAATTTTATGGCTTTATGCCCATTTATCCAATCGAAAAAAACTCGTTGAATAAAGCATATTATGGAAAAGCTTTCTCCAAGTTTGAATATTTAGGAGAAATTTCTGTTGTATGTCAATTACCTTTTGGAGACATCTCTGCATATGTAAATCATTATAGCTCACCGAAAAGGGAATGGAATGTCGGACTAAGTATAGGTTGGCAACTATTCAATTATCGGTTCATAGAATAATTTTCTACAAAAAAAGTCGTTGAAAAGCTTGCTAGTTCGGGAAAAGTCCGTATCTTTGCACCCGTTAAAACGAAATAATGGTCGCGTAGCTCAACTGAATAGAGTAGCTGACTACGGATCAGCCGGTTACAGGTTTGAATCCTGTCGCGATCACTTTTTTGAATTAACAAAATGGCCGCGTAGCTCAACTGAATAGAGTAGCTGACTACGGATCAGCCGGTTACAGGTTTGAATCCTGTCGCGGTCACTGAAAACTTACAAATTATAGGGTCGCGTAGCTCAACTGAATAGAGTAGCTGACTACGGATCAGCCGGTTACAGGTTTGAATCCTGTCGCGATCACTTAATCCTCTGCATTTTATGTGGAGGATTTTATTTTTCTCCCCATTTCATCGAAGAAATCGACCATTACTAAACAAAAAGGGGGTCAGTCCGAAAACCCTGTGGATATGTTAAATTCACACTGTCAGTTTGCATAATCTAAACATAAAGAATGGTATATCTCCTACTCCCCTAAACTGTGCTCTGAACGCTTTAATTTTTGCATTGAATGATTCTGCAAATGCATTCGTTTCCCTGCTAACGAAATAGTTTAGTATTGTTTCATAATAGTTCTGCATGGTATTTGTTACGGTTCTGAAACATCCGTATCCAAGCTTTTCTATTTTATTGTACCAC
>NZ_JH114349.1:69137-70966 GCF_000157095.2 Bacteroides sp. D1 | reverse complement strand
TTTTTTTTGCTCTGTTCAGGACGCCGTAATTTTATTGACCTTATTCAAATACCTATCATCCTCAATCGTATCGCTACTCTCTCGGACAAATATTGACGGTTCTATTTTTTTTACTTGTACTACTTGTATTGTTTATCAATATTTCAAAGAACTAACGTGGCTTCCGCCGCGCCTGCTTTCTTTGCGAAAGCGGATGCAAAGATAAGGACTTTTTCAGATAACTTCCAAACTTTTTTCAAAGTTTTTTTGTTTTTATTTTCTGATGCCTCAATCTTGTAGCAGAATGTCAATCATTAGGCTCTGTCTCTCTAGCAAAGCGGGTGCAAAAGTAGACAACTTATCAATAACATCCAAATATATCTGACTATTTTTCGGCTCTTTCTTGAAACTTTTTTTGTAACTCATTGATTGATAACGATGTCATAGAGTATATTTTTTCAGATAGACACATCCTTATATGGAAACCTATACATTATTATATAGTGCACTCAAATGTAAGTTCTATTTTCCTATACCTAACAGAAATTCTATATACATTCAAGATTCCACGATCCACTTTTCGATATTACGAGTTTCTGCGCTGAAATTTATTCCTATTTTAAAATGATAGCCGTCATAACACTCTCTCAAATCTTCACAGAGTTTATCATACGTTATTCCACGTGCTGCTGCAAATTCATGTAGTTCCGCTTCCAGATTTTCATGGATTTCACGCTCGCTGACACCACAAATTTCGACATACTCATTCCACATTGAAATATCATCCAAATTGTTCAAGTCACTGAATACACTGACTTTGCCAAACTTTGTCACGCCGGTAAGCAGAGCAAACTTTATATACCCGTCCTTCGTTTTCAAAGCGCCATAAAATGGCCTCAGGGTATTTTGGAATTGCTTTTGAAGTTCTTCATTGCCGATGGCTTATAACATAGGTTTGTCATACTCATCTACCAGAATAACTACACGTTGCCCCGTCTTTTCGCAAGCACGCTGAATGATACCGGCAAAGCGCAGGGAAAAGGATGTTTCAGACGGACGGGTGCCGTATTGGCTTTCCCAATATTCAAGATTATCATTCAATATTTTATCCAGACTTTCCAGCGTGTCATACTTCTCAATATTAAGGTCGAGATGCAATATAGGATGCTTTATCCAATCCTTTTCCAACTTTTCCACAGCCAATCCTTCAAACAGTTCCTTTTTCCCTTGGAAATAAGCCTCCAAGGTAGAAATGAGCAGACTCTTTCCAAAACGGCGCGGACGACTCAAGAAGTAATAACTTCCGGTCTTGACCATTTGATACATTAATGCAGTTTTATCAATATAGAAATAACCGTCATTACGAATCTTTTCGAAATTCTGAATGCCGATAGGATAAATTTTATTGCTCATAATCTCTGCTTTTATAAATTAACGCCAGCCACCTGTCTTACAAATATATATATTTTTAATAGAACTCCTTCTCACGCAAGGTTAAAAGATTCTTTTCCTCAAGCCACTATTACCTCTAATTTTCCCTACAATAAAGTTTGAAAAAGGTTCTTCGTCAAATTTGGTGGTAATCTCTTTTTTATTTCGACGGTTTCCCTCTTCTTCTTTCTTAATCCTATAAAAAGTTGTAGATATGTTTGCTTTTTAGTAACTTTAAAGACACCACATCATTAAGAGTTACAATGCAACAAGCCATATCTACAACGTACAAATATACATCAAAAAAAGAAAATACTCCTACAAATAGGGGATTATTCCATGATTTCAGATTCAGTCTTGGCTACGATAATCTGCAACAAGATGGTATCTCTGAAGCTGTTGGCTCATTGACGGTCTTT
>NZ_JH114349.1:0-69037 GCF_000157095.2 Bacteroides sp. D1 | reverse complement strand
TAAGATATAGAAGTGGATTAGAAAAGCGAAGGCAACACGGAATATGGCACTGACGAACTTTGCATATGGTATTGAAAAAGACTGGGAGGCAGTACAGGCAGCTATTGATATCCCCTTTAATAACGGATTACTGGAGGGGACAGTGAATAAAATTAAAGCGGTAAAAAGGCAGATGTACAATAGGGCAGGAAGTAAACTACTGAGAGCCAAGATTCTTTATTCACAATAGAAGAAGTACCACCAAATTTGACGAAGAACCTTGAAAAATAAAAAAACATCTGCCACCTGCAACAAAATCGAAATAACAAACTGACTGATAAACAATTATAGCGTTGCAGATACCGTTGCAGATACGTTGCAGATAAAAACATCTGCAACACAGCGGTAAGAAGAAATATTGCACACCAAGCATCAAAGTTTATTTTCCTATCATTGAAGCGCTCGTTTCCTGCGTCAAAACTCCGGTTCCCAGGCGGGAAACTACAGTTTCCGCGCGTAGAAACGAGAGTTTCCAGCCAGAGATACTAGCGTTTCCCGCTAGAGACACTGGAGTTTCCATATAGAGAAACGACAGCGAAACCGTAGCTAAAGATTTTCAGAGAAGGAGATATACAAGACTAACCCCAGTTATAATCCTCCACGTAACCGTCGAAATACTCATCCAGACTAACGCCAAGCTCCTTGGCTACGGCAATAATCCGCCGTTGTTCGACCGGACTAAGGTTCATGTCTCCCCTACGTTTCAAATAATAGTTCTTTCTACCCATATATTCAATCATACGATAGCGAAAGGTATCTGCCACACGAACCGTAAGAGCACTAATCGTACGCATAAAGCCGCGTACATAACGCACTTTCTCATTGGAACGGTAATAATCACAAGCACTTTTCATCGCTTTCAGCCGGTTGGGATTCATTATTGACAGGAAAACCCGCTCCGCCGGAACATACTCTAAGGCGATATGCCGCAGACAAGTCGTGGCACGCGGACATTCTTCGGCTGCACACAAGCCGAAAGTATAAGGAACGATTGAATAATCGAATGGTTCTTTCATTGCTGTTTATCGGTTTTATTGTTATTAAATTCTACAAATGTACGGATAAAAAGGATAAACAGATAAAATATCCATGTTTATTTGCAAGAACGGGCAAATATGACTAACTTAGCAGAATATTATTAACAAAACAAAAGATGAAAATTACTCAATTAAGAGACAAGGACAAAACTACTGCGCTGACTACAATGGATATGGAAACGTGGATAGGAAAAACACGGACAGAAACAAAGACACAGCCTGTGTCCGCCTTCAGAGAAGTGTTGCGATATTCCCTGCCCGACTCACGCTGCTACGAAGCAGACAAGCTGCCGAAGATTCTTCCGGCTGCGGAATTCCGCAGGACGGAAGGAGGAAAACAAATGAAAAGTTATAACGGAATAGTTGAACTGACCGTCGGACCGTTGTCAGGCGGCCCGGAGATTACATTGGTAAAGCAATTGGCATGGGAACAGCCGCAGACTCACTGCGTCTTTACCGGTTCGAGCGGACAGACAGTGAAAATATGGGCGAAATTTACCCGCCCTGACAATTCGCTTCCACAGAAAAGAGAAGAAGCGGAGATATTTCATGCGCATGCCTATCGTTTGGCCGTGAAATGCTATCAGCCGCAAATTCCGTTCAGCATTTTACCCAAAGAGCCTAGTCTGGAACAGTACTCACGGCTGTCATACGACCCGGAACTTATGTACAGACCGAATTCCGTTCCGTTTTATCTCTCGCAACCGTCAGGGATGCCCGAAGAACTGACTTATCGGGAAGCGGTACGCTCGGAAAAGTCACCGTTGACACGGGCCGTGCCGGGATATGACACGGAGCGCGCTATATTTATGCTTTTCGAAGCGGCTTTGAGAAAGACCCATGAAGAAATCTACGAAGCGGAAGATGAAGGTGCCCCCGAAAGAGGGGAAGACTTTCAGGCTATGGTGACACAACTGGCTGTCAACTGCTTCCATTCGGGCATTCCCGAAGAGGAAACGGTGAAACGTACTATTTTCCACTATTACCTGCGCCGTCAAGAGGTGCTCATCCGCCAGCTGGTCAAGAATGTATATGAAGAACAAAAAGGGTTCGGAAAGAAGAGCAGCTTAGGGAAAGAACAGTACCTGTCACTCCAGACAGAGGAGTTTATGAACAGGCGCTACGAATTCCGTTACAACACCCAAGTGGGAGAAGTGGAATACCGCGAGCGGAACTCATTCCATTTTTACTTCAATCCTATCAACAAACGGGTGCTGAACAGTATCGCACTAGATGCGCAAGCCGAGGGTATTCCGCTATGGGACAGGGACATAAGCCGATATATCTACTCCAACCGCATCCCTGTATTCAATCCGTTGGAAGATTTCCTCTACCATCTCCCCGTCTGGGACGGCAAAGACCGTATCCGCGGACTGGCGCAAACCGTTCCCTGCGAAAACAAGCATTGGGTAGACTTGTTTCACCGCTGGTTTCTCAACATGGTCATGCACTGGCGTGGGACAGATAAGAAATATGCGAATAATGTTTCGCCCCTGCTGGTAGGCCCGCAAGGTTGCCGTAAATCGACATTCTGCCGCAGCCTCATCCCGCCCGCCATGCGTGCATACTATACGGACAGCATCGATTTCTCACGAAAGACGGATGCCGAATTGTATCTCAATCGTTTTGCGCTCATCAACATTGACGAGTTCGACCAGATCAGCGCCACCCAACAAGGATACCTGAAACATATCCTGCAAAAACCGATTGTAAATATGCGCAAACCTTATGGAAACGCCGTACTTGAAATGCGCCGTTATGCTTCATTCATCGCAACGAGCAACCAAAAAGATTTGCTGACCGACCCTACGGGCAGCCGCCGCTTTATCTGTATCGAAGTAACCGGAACGATAGATACAAACAAGGCGATAGATTATGAACAGCTTTACGCGCAGGCCATGTATGAGCTCGACCACGGCGAACGTTACTGGTTCGACCAGTCCGAAGAGCAGATTATGACCAGAAGCAACCGTGAATTTGAACAAGTTTCGCTCGAAGAACAGTTGTTTTACCGTTATTTCCGTCCGGCCAAAGAGAAAGAGGATGGCGAATGGCTCTCACCGGCGGAGATTTTGGAAGATATAAAGAAAAACAGTGCCATACCGTTGTCAAACAAGCGGGTAAGTGTGTTCGGGCGAGTTCTCCGTAAACATGAAATCCCGTCGAAACGTGTACACAGAGGTACTGTCTACCATGTTGTACGAGTTTTATAAGATCAACAGATGCGTTGCAGATACTACATCTGCAACGTATCTGCAACAGGTATCTGCAACGCCGTAATACGTTTATTTTCAATAAGATAATTCAACTTCGTTGCAGGTGGCAGATAAAACAGCACTTTACAAACTTATGTGTAGGTAAAGCTATCTTTCTGTTAAATTCTCAATGAGCCATAAACAAAAATCCCGCCTGTCTGTTACATTGGCAACTTAAACATAGTAACCTAAACATAAAAATTATGGCTAGAGAAAGTGTAAAAATTCTACAAGGGAAACTAGATGTAGAAAGTTTAATCGCACAGTTGAACGCAGCATTAGCTGAAGAATGGTTGGCATACTATCAATATTGGGTAGGTGCATTAGTAGTGGAAGGTGCCATGCGTGCCGATGTACAGGGTGAATTTGAGGAACATGCCGAAGAAGAGCGCAGACATGCGCAACTGCTCGCTGACCGTATCATTGAGTTGGAAGGAGTTCCGGTGCTCGACCCTAAGCAATGGTTTGAGTTGGCAAGATGCAAATATGATGCTCCGCAGGGGTTCGACTCTGTCAGTTTGCTGAAAGACAATGTAGCTTCCGAACGCTGCGCAATCCTTCGTTATCAGGAAATTGCAGATTTTACCAATGGGAAAGATTTCACTACCTGCGACATCGCCAAACATATTCTTGCCGAAGAGGAAGAACATGAACAGGATTTACAAGATTATCTGACGGACATCGCCAGAATGAAGAAATCATTCCTCGACAAGTAAATTCTAATATAATAATTAGGCAAAAGAGGGTGTATCCTGCAGGGGATATTCCCTCTTTTATCTATTATAGTACGATAAAAACAAAACTATTTTAGAGTAAATCAAGAAGAAATCTTTCTTTTTTCGTATTTTTGTCCCAATATGCACGTTTAATCCAAGTAGATAACGAACATTAGCAAAAAAAGAATGAAAGTAATTGATTTAATACATAGCAACAAGAAAACTGCTTTTTCTTTCGAGATACTTCCACCGCTGAAAGGAACGGGAATAGAAAAGTTATATCAAACAATCGATACGCTTCGGGAATTTGACCCGAAATATATCAATATCACTACTCACCGCAGCGAATATGTGTATAAAGACCTCGGTAACGGATTGTTTCAGAGAAACCGCTTGAGAAGGCGTCCAGGAACGGTTGCCGTGGCTGCCGCCATCCAGAACAAATACAATATTACGGTAGTCCCGCATATTTTGTGCAGCGGATTCACCCGTGAAGAAACCGAGTATGTGTTGCTCGACCTGCAATTTCTGAATATCACGGAATTACTGGTGTTGCGTGGTGACAAAGCGAAACATGAGTCGGTATTTACACCGGAAGGTGACGGTTATCATCATGCTATCGAGTTGCAGGAGCAAATCAATAATTTCAATAAAGGTATTTTTGTGGATGGTTCGGAGATGAAAGTCAGCAGTACGCCATTTTCTTACGGGGTGGCTTGTTATCCGGAGAAGCACGAAGAAGCGCCTAATATCGAGACTGACCTTTACTGGCTGAAGAAAAAAGTGGAGAACGGGGCGGAATATGCCGTGACACAGTTGTTCTACGATAACAGGAAATATTTTGAATTTGTGGAGCAGGCGAAGGCGGCAGATATCAATATACCTATCATTCCGGGAATCAAACCGTTCAAGAAGCTGTCTCAATTGAGCATGATTCCAAAGACTTTCAAAGTGGACTTGCCGGAAGACTTGGTGAAAGAGGCTTTGAAATGCAAGAATGACGCGGAAGCCGAGCAGGTAGGTATCGAATGGTGTGTAGCCCAGTGCAAGGAGTTGATGGCTCACGGAGTGCCGAGTATTCATTTCTACTCTATCGGAGCAGTAGACAGTATCAAAGAAGTAGCCAAAATCATTTATTGATATGTTTTTCAGAGACGTAATCGGACAGGAAGAAATCAAGCAACGGCTCATTCAGGAAGTGAATGAGGGGCGTATTCCACATGCCCAGCTTATTTGCGGCCCGGAAGGGGTCGGGAAAATGCCGTTGGCTATTGCATACGCACGTTACATCAGTTGCACTAATCGGGGGGAGACTGATGCCTGCGGAACGTGTCCGTCCTGCGTGAAATTCAATAAATTGGTGCATCCCGACGTCCATTTCGTATTCCCTATCGTGAAAAGCGCAAAAGGGAAAAAGGAAGTATGCGATGATTATATAGCCGACTGGCGACCGTTTGTTATCAATCATCCTTACTTTAATCTCAATCACTGGTTAGGAGAGATGGATGCCGAGAACTCACAAGCATTGATCTATGCCAAAGAGAGTGACGAGATTCTGAAAAAGCTTAGTTTGAAATCCAGTGAAGGGGGATTTAAGATTACGATTGTATGGCTGCCGGAAAAAATGCATCCGGTGTGTGCCAACAAACTGCTGAAGTTGCTTGAGGAACCGCCCGAAAAAACGGTTTTCTTATTGGTATCGGAAGCGCCGGACATGATTCTGCCCACTATCCTAAGCCGTACCCAGCGCATGAATGTGCGGAAGATTGATGAAGCCAGCATCGACCGGGTATTACAGACTAAATATAACATTTTGCCTGCCGACAGTATTTCCATTGCCCATCTGGCAAATGGGAATTTTATCAAGGCACTCGAAACAATTCATCTGAATGAAGAGAACCAGTTGTTTTTTGACTTGTTTGTCAGCCTGATGCGGTTGTCTTACCAACGGAAAATCAGGGAGATGAAAATGTGGAGCGAGCAAGTGGCGGGCATGGGACGTGAACGTCAGAAGAACTTCCTGGAATATTGCCAGCGCATGATTCGGGAGAATTTTATCTTCAACCTGCACCAGCGCAATTTGACGTATATGACGATTAATGAACAGAATTTTGCAACCCGCTTTGCGCCTTTTGTCAACGAACGGAATGTGATGGGTATCATGGACGAATTAAGCGAAGCGCAACTACATATAGAACAGAATGTAAATGCTAAAATGGTATTCTTCGACTTCTCGCTGAAGATGATTGTACTGTTGAAGCAATAATAAATATATAAACTTATGGAATATAAACTTCATAATGGAAGCGGTGGCCTTTGCTGCAAAGGATGCTCCCGACAAGATAAAAAGCTGAACACCTACGATTGGCTGGCGGACATTCCGGGCAATGCGGAAGAGAGTGACATGGTGGAAGTGCAATTCAAAAATACCCGGAAGGGATATTTTCGGAACAGCAACAAGATTAAACTGGAAAAAGGAGATGTAGTTGCCGTTGAAGCGGCTCCCGGCCATGACATCGGCGTGGTTACATTGACCGGCCGGCTCGTTCCCCTGCAAATGAAGAAAGCAAACTTCAAAGCAGATACGGAAATTAAGCGTGTCTATCGGAAAGCCAAGCCGGTAGATATGGAAAAGTTCAACGAAGCCAAAGCCAAAGAACACGCTACGATGATTCGTGCGCGTCAGATTGCGTTGAATCTCAATCTGGATATGAAAATCGGAGACGTGGAGTATCAAGGGGATGGCAACAAAGCTATTTTCTACTATATCGCCGATGAGCGGGTAGACTTCCGGCAACTGATTAAAGTATTGGCCGAAGCATTCCGCGTACGTATCGAAATGAAACAAATCGGTGCCCGTCAGGAAGCAGGACGCATCGGCGGTATCGGCCCTTGCGGACGCGAACTTTGCTGCGCTACGTGGATGACGAGCTTCGTCTCTGTTTCTACCAGTGCAGCCCGTTTTCAGGACATCTCATTAAATCCGCAGAAACTTGCCGGACAATGTGCCAAGCTAAAATGCTGCCTGAATTATGAGGTGGACTGTTACGTGGAAGCTCAAAAACGTCTCCCTTCGAGAGAGATAGAACTGGAAACGAAGGATGGTACTTTCTATTTCTTCAAAGCAGATATTCTAAGCAATCAGGTTTCTTATTCTACGGATAAAAACTTCCCTGCCAACCTGGTCACCATCAGCGGCAAACGTGCGTTTGAAGTAATCTCCATGAATAAGAAAGGGATGAAACCGGACAGTTTGCTCGAAGAAGAAAAGAAACCGGAACCGAGAAAACCTGTTGACTTGCTGGAACAGGAAAGTGTTACCCGTTTCGACCGCAGCCGGAATAATAAAGAGGGCGGCAATAATGCTAACCGGAATAATAAAAAGAAGAAGAAAGGAAACAATAATAACGGAAACCGCCCGCAACAGCAAGCAGAAGGCGGCAATCGTCCGCAACAACCTCAACGGGAAAATGAAAACCGCCCGCAACAGTCAGAAAACGGCAACAGAGGGGAAAGAGACAACCGCCCGAGAAATAACAATAACAACAACCGGAACAGAGGACAGAACCAGGGACGGAACAACGAAAACAGACGTCCGGAAAGAGGATCAAATCAGGAACGTCCGCAAGGTCAGGAACGTCCGCAACAACAAGACCGTCAACGGGAACAGCAAGGGCAGGAACGTCAAGAACGCCGTCCCAACCACGAGCGTCCTTCCAGACCGGAAAGAAATCAGAATCAGGAGAAACAGTCAACTAATGAAAAGCCTACTCAAGAATAGTATATTGAGTCTATTCAGCGCTTGCTTACTGACAGCCTGCAATGAACATACAGTGTATCACTCTTATCAATCCCTTCCCAACAAGGGATGGGGAAAGAGTGATACACTCTCTTTTCAGATTCCCATAACTGACAGCGTTCCCACTACTCTCCGGCTTTTTGCGGAAGTCCGCAACAGTATCGAATATCCTTATCATGACCTCCATTTATTTATCAGTCAGAATCTACAGGATTCTACGGTATGGCGCACTGATACCATTGCTTTCTGCCTGGCTGACTCTACCGGAAGATGGACGGGACACGGATGGGGAAGCATTTACCAATCGGAAACTTTTATTACATCTGTTCGCCCTTTACATCCTACAAATTATACTATTAAAATTATGAGCGGAATGAAAGATGAAAAGTTACAAGGATTGAGCGATGTAGGTATCCGTATTGAGAAGCAGTAAGATTAGAGTCTTCTGCCACGTCCTGCATCAATACGCAGGAAGATAAACAGCAATATCGTAAATCCCCATAAAGAAGAACCTCCATAGCTGAAGAAAGGCAATGGAATACCGATAACCGGAGTTAACCCCAGCACCATACCGATATTAATAAATAAGTGGAAAAGGAAAATACTGACAACCGAATATCCATAAACCCGCCCAAAGTTGGAAGTCTGCCGTTCGGACAGGAAGATTAATCGTAAGATCAAAATAAGGAAAGCCAACAGGACAGCAGCCGAACCGACAAATCCTTGCTCCTCACCCACTGTACAGAATATAAAGTCGGTATCCTGTTCGGGCACGTACTTTAATTTTGTTTGCGTACCATTCAGGAATCCTTTTCCTGTCAACCCACCGGAACCGATGGCAATCTTGGACTGATTCACGTTGTATCCGGCACCAGTCAAATCTTCTTCCAAACCGAGCACTACTTTGATACGGACTTGCTGGTGAGGTTCGAGCACATTATCAAATACATAATTGCTGGAATACAGGAAGCCGACAGAACCGATTGTAAACAGGGCAATCAGGAAATAAGTACGCTGCCGCTCACTTAATGCCAAATAAATCAGATAGCCTATCACCACAATACAAAGCGCCCATTGCACCCAAACGAGGCTAAAATGTACCCAATATTCGGATATTAAATAAGCAATCAGTAATATAGCCAAACTTCCACCAATGATATTGCGGGTAGCAGACCATTTCTTGCGATATACCCACACCATACCACCGGCAAATAATAAGATCAATAGTAATACGATAAATTCTCCCAGTGGTGTAGGAGTATCGGCGATAAAGACTTCATCAAAACGGATGCCGACCACAAAGTAGATTACCGCACATACGCCCGCAAAAAGCACTACTCCCGGCATTCCTTCACGATAAAGAACCAGAAAAAAAGCAAGATAAACTAATGCAGACCCTGTCTCCCGCTGACCGATAATCAATAACATCGGGAGAAGAATGATGAATCCCAGGATAAAGGCACACTTTTCTTTCTTGATACTGAATGAATAAGAATTCATGTATTTGGCCAACGCCAAGGCCGTAGCGAACTTGGCAAACTCGGCGGGTTGCAGGCTCACAGGCCCCATGACAAGCCAGGAGCGTGATCCTTTGGTGTCCGGTGCTATGAAGATGGTAACAATGAGCAGGAGAATCATCCCCACATATATAATGTACGCGAACATATCATACATACGGTCTTCCAGCATCAACAGCACGAATCCGAGCCCGAAGGAACAGATAATCCACACGAACTGCTTGCCGGCACGGGTCGAGAAGTCGAGGAAGTCGCGTTCGCCATAGTCATAGCTGGCTCCGCAGACGCTAAACCATCCGCCAACAATCAGGAGCAGGTAAATAAAAATCGTTACCCAGTCCAGCGTTTTCCACAAACTATCGTTCCTCGTTACCATATAATATCACTCTGTTACTAAATTCTTCCGCCCTCAACTCGTTCTCCGGCGAGAGCTTGCCTTTCAAATACTGTTCCATCATCAGTGCGCCGAAAGGAACTCCGTAAGTAGCCCCCCATCCGCCGTTCTCTACATAGACGGCAATAGCTATCTTCGGTTTGTTCATCGGAGCAAAGCCCATAAATACCGAGTGGTCGTGTCCGCGGTTCTGCGCAGTACCCGTTTTTCCACAGGCTTCCAAATCCGGAACCATCACTGACAGCATACGACAAGTTCCTCCGGTGGCTGCGCCACGCATCCCTTCTACGACTGATTCATAATGTCTTTTCTCAATAGTGGTATAACGTGGTACGCGATAGATGCTGTCCAACTGATTATCTTGGATTTCCTTTACAATATGCGGTGTCACAAAGTATCCTCTGTTAGCAATCGTTGCTCCCAAGTTAGCAATCTGAAGGGGAGTGGATAGAATTTCCCCCTGTCCGATAGAGATACTGATTACTGTCAGTCCGTTCCAATGTCCGCGATAGGCTTTATCATAAAACTGCGCATTCGGAATCAAGCCCCGTTTCTCTCCCGGCAAATCAACTCCCAGTTTGTAGCCAAATCCTTGCGAAACCATGTGGTCTTTCCAGACCGTAATAGCGTTTTGTGGCGAACCGTATTTACGATCGCCAAACATACGGAACAATCCCCAACAGAAATAGGAGTTGCACGATGTAGCAATAGCCGGAATCAATGGCAAGGGAGATCCGTGAGCATGACAGCCTACTGTCAATCTTCCGTAATGGAATCCATGTGAGCAAGGAAATGCCGGACTTTGTTCGGTGATAATTCCTTCTTGCAGGAACGTCAGTCCTTGCGCTGTCTTGAACGTAGATCCCGGAGGATACACTCCCATCAGGGCACGATTCAAAAGCGGTTTGGTCATATCACGTTGCAAGGCCAGATGGTTCTTGCCACGCTGGCGGCCAATCATCAAATGCGGGTCATAATTGGGAGAGGATACCAGACAAAGGATTTCTCCGGTCTCCGGTTCGATAGCCACAATGCTTCCAATCTTATTCTTTAATAAACGTTCGCCCAGCATCTGTAAGTCAATATCCAAACTCAATGTCAGGTTCTTGCCGGGAACGGAAGGACGGTCATATTCACCATCCATATAATGTCCCTGGATACGACCGTGCGCATCGCGAAGCAGAATCTCAATTCCTTTCTCGCCACGCAGGTACTTTTCATACGATTTCTCGACTCCTAACTTGCCGACATAATCCCCACGGATGTAGTATCCTTCTTCATCCGCCTCCATTTCTTTTGCGGAGACTTCTCCGATATCTCCCAAAGCATGGGCGGCAGCATTGTACGAATATTGACGGATGGTACGCCGTTGGATATAAAAGCCACGAAACTTAAACAGCTTTTCCTGAAAGACACCACATTCTTCCGCCGAAAGTTGCGACATAAACAACTGGTTGGTATAGCGGGAATAGCCCGGATTGCGGCGACGGTCTTTCATATCGCTCATTATTTTGAGAAACTGCGCACGGGTGATATTCAGCGATTGGCATAAATCGAGTGTGTCCAGATTCTCTATTTCCTTTGGCACGATCGTTATGTCGTATGCCGGCTGATTGAATACCAGCAATTTACCGGTCCGGTCATAAATAGCACCACGCGAGGGGTATTGGATCTTATTCAGAAAAGCGTTACTGTCAGCATTCTTCTTGTAGTCATCGGTCGTGATCTGCAATACAAAAAGACGTATCAGATAAATCAAAACAATGGAGATAGCAATGCCTCCGATTACAAATTTGCGCTTCTCTAAGATATAATCTTTTGCCATCGTTACTTCTTAATCCCTTCTATAGCTATGATACAGGTTACAGTCAGAATAGTGCAAAGAAGCACTCGCAACAGTAACAGCCAAATGCTGGTAAATGAGAAGAACTCAATGGAGAGTAATGCCAGACTGTGCACAAAAACACTTGCAGTAGTATATTTTAAGAAAGGACTGATTCCCATCGTCTTAAAAGAGGGAATAAAGCTATCCGGATTATCACGGGGCGTGAACAGACGAAGTAAAGAGGGACGAAGAAAGGCTAGCAGCACAGTAGCCGCCGCATTCATTCCCGGAGTATCGGAGAATATATCAATGGTCAGCCCGAAGAAAAAAGCCCACAACATCAGTTCATTCCGGGAAGTGCCGGAGCTGAATTTCAGAATAAAATAGATATAGAGAAAAGGAGTAGCATAGCCGGCAATATGTACACTATTAAGGATTAGCACCTGAAGAAGTACCAAGCCGATAAACCATCCGATTCTATGTATATAAGTAATAATCATTCTTTCATCACCTTGTTTTCAAGTTTCTTCTGTTCTTCCTGACCTGTCCGGGCTACCACCCGAACGTCACTCAACTTACCGAAATCAGTAGCCAGCTTGATTTTCAACAGATAGGAAAGTCCGTCATTAGAGTCGGACATATCATCCACCGTCCCCACCATTATACCTTCGGGAAAGACGGTGGAGAAACCACTGGTAACAACTGTATCTCCCAAATTAAACTCTGCATGACGAGGCAAGTCTTTCAGATAAGCATAGCGCGAATCTCCATGTTCCCATTTCAGGTAGCCGAAATAATCACTGCCGATAATCTTGCAACTGATATTCGACTTGCTGTTCAGCACCGAAATCACCACCGAGTAGGAAGGAGAGGTTTCATAAACAATCCCTACAATCCCATTACCATCCACCACTCCCATTTCGGAGCGAATACCGGAAGAGGAACCTTTATCGAGCGTGATATAATTATCAACCAGATTCAAACTGTTCTTTATCACATGCGCTTTAAACAACTGATAATCCGCTTGCGGCACCTGCCGGATGCTGTTGATGGCCATAGAATCGAGCTGCTGCTCTCTCAATGCTTTTTCCAGATTAGTGATCTGTTGTTCGAGCACCATGTTGCGATCCAACAGATCTTCATTGACCGATTTCAGATGAAAATAAGAGGAAATCCCTCCCGAAACTTCATAAACCGCCCCCACAACCGTATTGGCAGAAGTGAAGAATGCACTCTGCTGATAACGGTTGAACCGAAATAACAAAACAAAACTGGCTACCTCCAATAAGATGAAGAGGAACCAGTAATTGTATTTCAGAAGGAAGTTTAATAAATTCCTCATCCCCGGTTTATCTCATTAAGAAAGAGAAACGGTCTACGTTCTTCAATGCCACTCCTGTACCTTTGGCAACTGCATGCAAAGGATCTTCCGCAATATGGAAAGGAATGTTGATCTTATCGGTCAATCTCTTATCCAGTCCACGAAGCAATGCACCACCTCCGGAGAGATAGATACCATTGTGCACAATATCAGCATACAGTTCAGGAGGTGTATTTTCCAATGCACTCAAGATAGCAGTTTCGATCTTTGAAATTGATTTCTCCAGACAGTGGGCTACTTCCTGGTAGCATACAGGCACCTCCATCGGAAGAGCTGTGATACGGTTCGGCCCGTGAACGATATAATCTTCCGGAGCATCATCACCCAGTTCGGTTAAAGCAGCACCTACATTGATTTTGATACGTTCTGCCATACGCTCGCTGACTTTCACATTGTGCTGACGGCTCATATATTCGCGAATATCCTCTGTCAGGTCATCACCGGCTGTGCGGATGGAGTTGTTGGAAACGATACCTCCCAAAGAGATAACGGCAATTTCCGTAGATCCACCACCTATATCGACAATCATGTTTCCTTCCGGAGCTTCCACGTCGATGCCGATACCGATTGCCGCAGCCATCGGCTCGAAAATCAAATAAACATCACGACCGCCAGCATGTTCCGCAGAGTCACGGACAGCACGGAGTTCAACTTCCGTACTCCCCGAAGGAACGCCAATCACCATGCGAAGAGAAGGTGAAAACAAATGGTTGCGAGTATTCACCTGCTTTATCAAACCGCGCATCATCTGCTCGCAAGCATAGAAGTCGGCAATCACTCCGTCTCTCAACGGACGGATGGTACGTATGTTTTCGTGGGTTTTTTCATGCATCAACTTCGCCTTTTCCCCCACGGCAATCATCTTTTCTGTACGGCGATCCAGAGCTACAACCGAAGGCTCATCCACCACGATTTTTCCGTTCGTGATGATGATAGTATTGGCTGTGCCCAAGTCCATTGCTATCTCTTGTGTAAAAGAAAATAATCCCATTTTTTTATTTACTATTTGACAATTTACTATTTACTATTTGATACATACTTATTACTATCTGACAATCAAATCCATATTGCCGAACGGCTGAATAGTAAATTGTAAATTGTCAAATAGTAAATCGCTTTAGTGTTTAAAATGACGGATACCGGTAGTCACCATCGCCATACCGTGCTCATTGCAATAAGCAAATGATAAATCGTCTTTTACCGAACCTCCCGGTTGGATAACAGCCGTAATACCTTCTTTATCTGCAATTTCCACACAGTCGGGGAACGGGAAGAAGGCATCGGAAGCCATTACTGCACCATTCAGGTCGAAGCCGAATGATTTGGCTTTTTCAATTGCTTGTTTCAATGCGTCTACACGTGAAGTCTGTCCTACACCGCTTGCAAGAAGTTGTTTATCCTTTGCCAATACGATGGCGTTGGATTTGCTGTTCTTTACAATTTTGTTGGCAAACAACATATCTTCCACTTCTTCCGGAGTAGGAGCTTTGTCTGTCACGGTTTTCAGGTCGGCTACCGTTTCAATATTAGTATCTTTATCCTGCACCAATACGCCATTCAGCAAAGCACGGAATTGTTTCTTAGGCAATTTAGCTTCCTTACGAACGAGGATGATGCGGTTCTTTTTCTGTCCCAGGATTTCGAGTGCATCCACATCATAATCCGGTGCGATAATCACTTCGAAGAAAATCTTGTTGATTTCTTCCGCAGCTTCTTTGTCGATGACACCATTCGTAATCAATACACCTCCGAAAGCAGAAACCGGATCACCGGCCAATGCGTCTTTCCAAGCTTCCAAAACTGTAGCACGGGAAGCTAATCCGCAAGCGTTGTTATGTTTCAGGATAGCGAAAGTGAGGTCATCGAATTCGTCGATCAGATCAACGGCTGCGTTGATGTCGAGAAGATTGTTATAAGAGATTTCCTTTCCGTGAATCTGGTCGAACATTGCTTCCAGATTTCCGTAGAAATAACCTTTCTGATGTGGGTTCTCACCGTAACGAAGTTGCTTCTGGCTATTAACAGAGCAACGGAAAGCAGAACCTTCGCCGGCATCGAAATAGTTGAAAATAGCCGAATCGTAGTGAGAAGAAACGGCAAATGCTTCTTTAGCCATCCAGCGGCGTTCTTCGAGTGAAGAAGTAGCGCCGTGCTCCATCAACATATCCAATAATGGTTTGTATTGAGCTTGAGAAGCTACGATGATTACATCGTTGTAGTTCTTGGCTGCGGCACGAATCAGTGAGATTCCACCTATATCGATTTTTTCAATAATGTCTGCTTCAGATGCACCGGAAGCTACGGTAGCTTCGAACGGATACAAATCAACAATAACCAGATCTATCTCGGGAATTTCATATTTCTCAATCTGTTGCATATCCTGTTCCAGGCCGCGACGACAAAGAATACCTCCGAAAATTTTCGGATGTAATGTCTTTACTCTACCACCGAGAATAGAAGGATAAGTGGTCAAATCTTCCACTGCCTTGCAAGGATATCCCAATGATTCAATAAACTGACGAGTTCCGCCTGTTGACAAAAACTCTACTCCCTCTTCATGAAGTTTGGTAATAATTTCATCCAAACCTTCTTTATGGTATACAGATACCAATGCAGTTTTTATTCTTTTAGACTCTGACATTGAATTGCTTATTAAGTATTTGGTGTGCAAAGTTACGAAATATTGTTTATCGTACGTAATAAATAAGGTGTGAATTAATAAAAAAAAGCGTTGACTCTCCTCAACGGAAAATCAACGCCTCTTCGCATATATGTTCTCTATTCAAAAACTATTACCAAATAGATACTCGTTTTTCTTTAGGTACGAACATCGAATCCTGTTCGGTGATTTTGAATGCTTCATACCAATTCTGGATATGAGGAAGAGCACCGTCCACACGCCATTTGCCTAATGAGTGAGGATCAAGTTTGGTTAATCGGAGAATTTCTTCCGGACGGATATTTCCTGCCCACACATTAGCGTAAGCCAGGAAGAAACGTTGTTCCGGAGTAAATCCGTCAACAATTTCCAGCGGTGCGGCTTCTGTTGCATTCTTGAATGCCTGGAAAGATACTTGCAAACCTCCGTGGTCGGCAATGTTCTCTCCAAGTGTCAGGCTACCGTTTGCGTGTACGCCCGGAGCTACTTCGATACTGTCAAAGAAGTTAACCATCACCTGTGCCCGTTCTTCGAACTTTTTAGCATCTTCTTCTGTCCACCAGTCTTTCAGGTTTCCGTCTTTGTCATATTGACGTCCCTGATCGTCAAATCCATGAGTCATCTCATGGCCGATTACCACGCCGATTGCACCGTAGTTCATAGCATCGTCCGCATTCATATCGAAGAACGGAGGTTGCAGGATAGCTGCCGGGAAGCAGATTTCGTTGGTAGTCGGGTTATAATAAGCGTTCACTGTTTGAGGAGTCATCAACCATTCATCCTTGTCTACCGGTTTGCCGGCTTTGGCAATCATTTCGTTGTAATCCCATTCGTTGGCACGCTCGATATTTGCCCAGTAAGAATCATCTTTGATCTCCAGTGCGGAGTAATCTTTCCATTTATCAGGATAACCTATTTTTACATGGAAGGTTGCCAGTTTCTCCAACGCTTTTTCCTTGGTCGGTTCACTCATCCATTCCAAACCTTTGATACGTTCTCCTAAAGAAGTTTGCAGGTTCTTCACCAGTGTAACCATACGTTCTTTGGCAGCAGCCGGGAAGTACTTCTCTACATACATCTGTCCTACCACTTCGCCAAGTACACCATCTACGGTGCTCACGGAACGTTTCCAGCGAGGTTGCATTTCTTTCTTTCCAGACATTGTTCTGCTGTAGAAATCGAAGTTCTGTGCTTCAAAATCATCGCTTAGATAAGAAGCGGCAGCATCTATCAATCCCCATTGGAGGTACAGTTTCTGATCGTCCAGTGATACGGTGTTTATCACATCGGCTACTTCCTTCATGGCAGCAGGCTGACCTACGTTCACTTCTTCCAAATCTTTCAAACCGGAAACGGTGAAATAAGTATCCCAGTCAAAAGTCGGGAAGTTCTTTTTCAGCGTCGCCCTATCCATCTTGTTATAATTAGCATGAGGATCACGCAATTCCACTTGTGAACGAGCCGCTTTCGCCAAGCGAGTTTCGATGTTCATCACTGCTTTCACCGCTTTCTGTGCAGTAGCCTCATCATAACCTGCCAACTGGAACATTTTGGCGATATGTTCCTGATATTTATTACGGATATTTTTAGTCTGCTCGTCATTCTCCAGATAATAGTCACGCTGTCCCATTCCGATACCACCTTGATAGGTCTGTACGATATTCATGGAACTGTTCATATCATCTGCACTTACGAACATGGTGAAGTAAGGACGGATGCCTTTCTTCTGGCTCTCAGCGATATATGCATAGATTTCTCCTTTATCCTTGAGAGCGTCAATGGCTGCCAGTTCTGCTTTGATCGGAGCTACACCTTCCTGGTTCAGCTTCACGCTATCCATTGCGATATTATAAAGATCGCCTACTTTCTGCGCAGCACTACCCGGTGCATTATCTTTCTTCGCTGCCAATTCGGCAATTAATGCTTTCAGTTGTTCACGACTGTTTTCGCGCAACATATCGAATGTACCGAAACGTGAATACTCGTCTGTCAGCGGATGATCTTTCACCCAACCTCCACAGGCATATTGATAAAAACTTGTACCCGGCATAGCCGTGGTATCCAGATTAGCAAGGTCGATACCGGACGTCAGTACGGCCTCTTTCTTACTGTTACATCCTGTTGTCATAAGGCATACGGCAAGAATTGGTAAATACTTGGTTACTTTCATATTGTATAAATAATTAAATAGTCTCTCTAATCAACAATCATCCTACCCGCAGTCCGGCACCGAGGAAGAAGGTGACCGACACCGAGGAACGCCTCGTTCCTCAACGAGAAACACCTGTTTCGACACCGAGAAACAGATACCCGCCAGGAATACCTTCTACCGAGGTATAACGTTTCTCTCACATACTGCCCGGAAGTATGCGTTTTGTTCTAATTTTTCGTTTCTTCCAGTTCCATCGAAACCCGTTCCCACTCTTCAACAATGCCATCCAACTGTTGCTTCAGTTTTTGATGCCGTTCATAGAGCTGCATATCCGAAGCTCCTTCGGGAGTTGCCATCTTCGCTTCTACGATAGCAATCGCGGATTCGGTTTCCTCTATTGAGGCTTCGCAGTCCGCCACTTGACGTTCGAGTTTCTTAATCTTCTTATTAAGTTCTTTCTGGGCTTCGTAAGAGAGCTTATTCTCCGAAGGCTGAACGGTTTCAGGTTCATTACCTTTAGCTGAAGCCGTGGGAGAAGCCGACAATCCCGCTCCTTTCTGAAGCTCGTTCAAGCTATCTATCTTTTTCTTTTGCAAGAATTCATAGATACCTCCAAGGTGTTCTTTTACAAGTCCACCGCCAAACTCATATACTTTAGTCGCAAGTCCATCCAGAAAATCACGGTCGTGGCTGACAAGAATCACTGTTCCGTCAAATTCGCGGATAGCTTCCTTCAAAACATCTTTCGAACGCATATCCAAATGATTGGTCGGTTCGTCCAGAATCAGTAGATTTACGGGTTCCAGCAGAAGTTTAATCATCGCCAATCGCGTACGTTCTCCTCCGGAAAGGACTTTCACCTTTTTATCCGAAGCTTCGCCTCCAAACATGAAAGCTCCCAGTATATCACGTATCTTCAGACGGATATCTCCTGTCGCTACTCGGTCAATCGTATCGAATACAGTCAGGTTCTCATCCAACATTTGTGCCTGGTTCTGCGCAAAATAACCGATTTGTACATTATGTCCGATCGTTAGTTTGCCTTCGAAATCAATTTCGTCCATGATACATTTCACCAAGGTAGACTTACCCTCTCCGTTCTTTCCGACGAAAGCCACTTTCTCTCCCCTGTTGATAGTCAGGTTGACATCATGGAAAACGACATGGCTGCCATACGCTTTGCGCACATCTTCGCAAATCACAGGATAGTTTCCGCTACGACTGGCTGGAGGGAATTTTAAACGCAAGGCGGAATTATCTTCCTCGTCCACTTCGATGCGGTCTATCTTTTCCAGTTGCTTGATACGGCTTTGCACCTGTACGGCCTTCGTTGCTTTATAACGGAAGCGTTCAATAAAATCTTCCGTATCTTGTATTTGTTTCTGCTGATTTTCGTAAGCACGGAGCTGTTGCTCACGGCGTTCTTTACGCAAGACTACAAATTCATCGTACTTCACTTTGTAGTCGTAAATCTGACCGCAAGTAATTTCGATGGTGCGGGTAGTTACGTTATTCAGGAAAGCACGGTCATGGCTGACTAATACGACTGCATTGGCACGTGTAGACAAAAAGTTTTCCAACCATTGGATACTTTCAATATCAAGGTGATTGGTCGGCTCATCGAGCAAAAGCACGTCCGGGCGTCGTAAAAGCAGTTTTGCCAATTCGATACGCATACGCCATCCACCGGAAAACTCCGAAGTAGGGCGTTCAAAATCTTCCCGGCTGAATCCCAATCCAAGAAGTGTCCGTTCGATTTCCGCCTGAAAGTTCGTACCGCCCATCATCAGGAAGCGGTCGTTTTCATGCGTGAAACGGTCTATCAACTGATGATATTCTTCCGAATCATAGTCTGTCCGTTCCGCCAGTTCCTGATTCATCCGTTCCAACTTCGCCTGAAGCTCAAATATATGTTCGAATGCCAGTTCTGCCTCTCCCATCACCGTCCGGTTGTCGGAAAGAATCATGACCTGTGGCAAATATCCGATGGTTACATCTTTCGGAGTAGCTACCACTCCGCGTGTCGGTGACTGCAAACCTGCCAATATCTTCAGCATGGTTGATTTGCCGGCACCATTTTTGCCGACCAGCGCAATGCGGTCTTTCTTATTAATTACATAGCTGACGTCCTCAAAAAGCGGCGTCGCATTAAATTCTACTGATAATCCTTCTACTGAAATCACTTCTGCTTCTGATTTATAACATTTTGGACTGCAAAGATACTGAATATTTATTAGATACTACTTAGTATGATACGTTATGAAAAACAAAAAAAGCAGTCATTCTTATGAATGACTGCTCTTTATCTTAATCAATGGCTCTTCTTTAGAACAACTTAGCAGGATATTCACCGGCATCTACCAATGCCTGAATCTTGTCTACTACGCTCTGACGGTCTTCCGGATAAGTGACGCCGAACCACTTGCTGGTAGTATCCAGTACTTCAACAGTGGCAGTTCCGTCATTAATCAATTTATCTACCATCAATGGGATGAAGAACTCGCTCTTCAGGTTTTCCATATTCTTCGGATCGCTTAAGAAAGTCTTGAAGAATTCCTGGCTGTAAGCGAAGTAATCAGGAGTGAAGCCCCAGAAGTTCATACTTACCGGAGTCGTATCGGGAGTAGCCGTCCATTCGCCATCATCACCGATATATTTCACTTCACCGTCCAGACGTTGAATCTTCGTACGTTCTACTACAGATGTCAACAATCCTTTAGCATCTGTACTACAGATACCACGAGATACCGTACCGCTTTCGCTCAATGTATTTCCTACACGGAAACCTACCATTGAATAAACGTTCTTTGAATTTTCAGGAAGAGCAGAAAGGAATTTACCCATCACTTGGAAAGAATCACGACCATAGAAGTCATCGCAGTTAATCACTGCAAACGGTTCTTTAATCACATCAGCACCCATCATTACTGCATGGTTAGTACCCCAAGGTTTGGTACGGTCTGCCGGGCAAGTAAAGCCTTCCGGAAGATCGTCGATTGATTGAAATACCAGTTCGCAAGGAATGTGACCTTCGTATTTGGAAATAATTTTATCACGGAAATCTTGTTCAAAATCTTTGCGGATTACAAATACAAGTTTGCCAAATCCGGCATTGATAGCATCATAGATTGAATAATCCATAATAGTTTCGCCATTAGGACCCAGTCCGTCTAATTGCTTCAAGCCTCCATAACGGCTACCCATACCGGCTGCCAATAAGAATAAAGTTGGTTTCATAAATTGTGTAATATTAAAAGGTTAGTGATGTCAACGGCATCAGATTTCGTTGCAAATTTACAAAAACTTTCTTTCTTTTGTCTTGAAACAAAAGAAAGAAACAAAGAAAAATTCAAGACTGACTTTTTTCTCCTACTCACACCCTTCACTACGCTAAAGGACAGAAACTCGCTTCGCTCAAACAATCTGCCCTTTTTAACGCTTCGTTACGGGTGTTCGCTTAACAGAGAAAAAAGTAGGTCGGAAAACCTTTCGGCATGTAAACCTATGCAGAATCAAAAGTACATCAATGACAAATCAAGAAATCCGGTAATTCATTAACCTGTGCAGCAAACACGCCGAAAGGGGATCGGCCTCGTTTTTCCGGCGTTAAGCGCAGGCGTTTTCTCCAGCGTTAAAAAGGGCAGACTGTTTGAGCGAAGCGAGT
This sequence comes from Bacteroides sp. D1, assembly GCF_000157095.2. Classification (NCBI taxonomy): domain Bacteria; kingdom Pseudomonadati; phylum Bacteroidota; class Bacteroidia; order Bacteroidales; family Bacteroidaceae; genus Bacteroides; species Bacteroides sp. D1. The sequence goes on along the minus strand of NZ_JH114349.1, from coordinate 47,599 downwards.
TTCTGCCCTTTAGCCGGAGAGAACACCGGAGTAGCCGGAAAGACGCAGCCTTGAATTTTCTTTGGTTCTTTCTTTGTTTCAAGACAAAGAAAGAACGTTAGAAGGGATAACCGATAGCAAAATGTATTCCCAGATTCTTCATAAAGGATCCTGTGACATTGTAATATCCGCTTCGTTCTGTATCGTAAGGCAGATGCAAAGGAATACCGAAATCAAGACGGAACACAAGAATATCCATATCATAACGAATACCGACACCGGTGCCCAAAGCGATCTGTTTCGGGAACGTTTTCAGTTCGAGTTGTGAATTGGGACGGGCCTCATCCTTGCGCATCAACCAGACGTTTCCTGCATCCAGGAAAGTGGCTCCCCAAATGCTCTTAAAGATACGGAAACGATATTCTACATTTGCCTCAAAACGGAAAGTACCCGTCTGGTCGAGGTAAGAGTAGCGGCTTTCTGCCGGATGGTATCCGCCCGGGCCGATGCTACGTACCGTAAAAGCGCGGATGCTGTTGGCACCACCCACATAGAATTGTTCGCTGTAAGGGGCTATCGTTGCATTACCGTAGGCGAAGAGAGCACCCAAAGCTACACGGGAAGCAATCTTATTATTCTTGTCCATATTCCACAAATGGCGGAATTCCGTATTCAGTTTCACAAACTGCGCGAAAGGGACGTTCAGCAAACGTTTGTCCTCTTTGCTGAAAGACTGACCGAAAGCACGGTAAATCACCGAGGTCAGGTTACCGGCAGAGGTTACAGTCGATTGCCACCAAATCGGATTTTTAATACCGCGTGCGGAAGCATTATCATAGGTATAGGTATATTCCATAGCAGGAATAAACTGGTCTTTCAAACTGATATATAATGCAGGATTAGCATCGGCAATTTCCCTGAATTCTTCCGATTGGTGTTGAAGGACGTTGAATGTCAGTTTGAAAGGGGTAATACTATGACGGCTTGTACGTGTCGGTTGGAAATCGTAGGTAGCATTTCCGCCGAATGACAATAGTTTATAATACCTGGCACGGTTCAACTGGTCGATGTATAAACGGAATGTAGTGGTAGCTGGGAAGTCAAACTCCCTTTTCCCCCAATGCGGGAAAACCACGTGCGGGAAAGTCAGAGAAGTAGAAACTCCCATCTCCCAGCTGTTCATTAAAGAGCTTTTTTCTCCTCCGCCGGTTTGCCATTCATAAGAGCCTTTCAGCTTCACGTTCCAGCTCTCGCCACCTCCGAATACATTGTTCCGGGTGACGCCGAATGATGCCCCGGGACCGGTTTGGTCGTTACTTTTGGTTACGACATTCAATTCCAGTTCGGCGTCCAGCGGCTTGGCAAACGTGGCCTGCATGGTTACGTTCAGCGTATCACAAACGGCTGTCGTATCTTTCGGAGCATATTGCAAATCCAGATAACTGAAGATTCCCAACTGGCTAAGTTTCTCCTGCACCTGCTCCTGTCGATACTGACTGTAAAGACGAGTGCGATTGGAAGCCCGCATCTGTGCATTCCGCACAAACTGTTGATAGTTCAACCAACGATAAAGCATATTCGGACGTACCTGCAATTTCTTATAATAATGTATATTCAGATTCTTATACATCATGCTGTCATTGGGCGCCTCACCATTCTTGCCAAACAGGTAAACAGAGGCATCTCCTACATAGTAAGGACGTTGTGCCGCAGCGGGTAATCCCGGAACGGGAATCAGACGAAGGCTGATATGTCCACCGGGAACCAATGTCGTATCTGCCTGATAAGTCATATAATCGGGACGGAAGTAAAAATATCCCCGGTTACGCAACAGCGTACTGATACGGGTACGCTCTTCATCCAGATCGACCACGTTGAACTGCTCGCCGGGACTTATATAAGACATTCGACGTCCCCGTTCCATAATGCGCAACGTTTGGGGAGTGAAACGCTGATAATAGACCGTATCTATAAAATAAGGATTCTTCATGTCTACCGTATAAAGAATACTTGCTTTCAGGCTGTCTTTCTTATCGACCAATGTTTCATAAGTCACTTTCCCATTGAAGTAACCATAATCACGGAGCAAGTTTGTAGCCACCTTGATGCGGACCTCCGGATTGACAGTGGAAATAAATACCGGAGGGTTAGCAGCCAAACGGTTGAACATCCACTTTCCAAATCCTTTTTTATATTTCACAAAGTCATTGTACATCCACATCTTAAAAGGAATAGGCAGAAGCCCTCCCAACATCTTCGTACTGGGAGTTTTATCAAGGGCCGCCTCAATCTCTGTCAGGGCCGTCCCTCCTACCGGTGTTGTCGACTTATTCTGTATGACAGTTTTTCCTCCTGTATAAAGTACCTCCCCTTCGGGCAGATGCTTTGTCACCGAACAACCCGAAAATAAGATGATACCCATCAGGCAACTTATTAATATGTTACTATATATACCTTTCATGTTTACTTCTTTTTCTTAAAGATGAACAGTTCGCTAAGTTTATCCAGCTTCTTGCGAAGTACCAGACCGACTCCGGTTTCCGTAATCTCGCCTTCGAGTACACTCTCGTAGTTTTTATCGTAGAACAGACGGACATAACGAGTTCCGGTTCTATCCAAGCGATATTCCAGAGAGATGTTATCGATGAAAGATTCCGCGTCATTCGTCGCATTCTCACCCGTAGAAACTTTACCTCCGATTACAATCTGGAAACGGTTATTGAAGAGACGTTGTGAATAACGGAAACTGTAATCCGTACGCTTACCACCCGTATCCGACAAATCGTGATCTTCGATACCGACAGAAACGCTGGCATTTTTCAGGTTCCCCATCAATGAGTTGATTTGGCTACTTAATACGGAGTTCAATGCAGAACCCATATTCAGTTTACCCAGTCCACCACCTCCGCCACCAATCGGTCCGGTGCCAAGGTAGGTTTTCATAACCATGATATATAGAGCCTGTTTACCTCTCTCTTCCGCTCCCATAGCCGTCAATTCATTTTGTATGGTTGCGTCTTCGGGGGCAGATACGTCAAAGGCGAAAGAAAGATTATCCAGTCGGTTCTTGACGACGATGGACACATCAAAATTAACCATACGTGTTCCGCCATTCTCTCCTTCGGAGACAGAAGCACGGATACGGTCGGTTGCTTTGAAGTTCAGCATCGGGTCCATAGGATTTCCCGTCCATTCCACATAGCTGCCGTTGTCGATAGCAAATTCTTTGGCAGCGATGACAGGCAAAGCATATTTCATCAAACCACCGCTCAACGTATAGCGTCCGGTCAATGTCAGATCTCCTTGCGGAGTATATTTCATTGAGAGGTCACCTCCTCCCTCCAGCTCAACACGATTGTCATTGCTTGCGTCCAAATCGACTTTCAAACGAACGGACGGGTCGATGTGTACCATCATCACCATATCCAGCCCGCCTAAAGAAACAGTCGGCACTTCTTGCTGAACAACCGTCGTGGTGTCACTAAATGAAGTAAAGGTTACCAAACTTCCCAAACGGTCCTGCACAGTCAACGGTGAATCGGTCAATATATAAGAAACATCTGTATTGCCCAGCAAACTCATGTTTCCACGCATATTCAATCCGTCTAACGGCCCTTTCACCGTTGCCCGGAAATCAGCATATACTTTTCCGTAAACCAGACTTTCACGGGTACGTTTGGCATCCAGAAGCGTATAGTTCTGTGCCAGCAGATTCAGATTTGCCATCGGCCGGGACATATCTCTGAAATCAACAGATCCGTCAATCGTAAATGGATTCTTTCCTGTTGTATAAATAGCGAACTTATCAAATTCCAAACGATTATTCTTTATCTGCACCGGGCGGTTATCGAACCGGAAGTTAGCACCATACTGCCGGGAAAGGACAGTAACACTATCCAATATCAGTTCGCCATTAATCAAAGGTTGTTCGGTGCTACCGGTAATGTTCAGATTACCATCCATATCACCGGCTAATGTAACCATCTGATCGGGAATGAATACGTTCGCTACACGGAGCGGGAAGTGTTCCAGAGTAGCATTTACTTCCAAACTATCTTTTCCTGTCCGGGTTGGAACCAATTTGCCATCTGCCACCATCACTTCCACATTGTCATGATTCAGATAAGCGTTAAGATATTGTTTTCCTTGTTCACCCGGCAACCAGGTAGCTCCTAATGTCACATCACCAATTCGTTGACGTTCATAAGTCAGCTCGTCAATAGATGATTCAACCGAGAGTTGAAGATCTTTTTCAGTCTGCACGTAGTGTGCTTCCGCAGAGAATAAACCGGTTATTTCCGGGAAGTAAGGCAGTACTTTGCTCAATTCGGCTAAACTGATTCTTCGGATTTCGACATCAATATTCTGTAAAGAAACAGTGTCCCCCCGCACCGAATGTACACGGAATCCCATTCCTTCATCGTCCCACATATCTACATTAGCGTATACACGCATATTCTTATGCACATAAATCCAGTTGTGATTCTCATTAAAATGGAATTTCTGGAAGGCGATAATCGGTTCTTCCGGGATTAATGTGAAAGCTAATCCATCGCCTTTTCCTTGCCCTTCAAACAAAGGACGCGCATTGACACCGAGCAGTACGCCCGTTTCTCCTTTTCCATTCTTAAAATCTACCAGCAGTTCCGCATCCCGGTCACGAATCTCTCCTGTCAGTGTAGTAGAGAAGGAGAATTGCGGATTCTTCGGTCCGTTAATAACACCGGCACGCAATTTCATGAGTGTGGTATCTTGTTTGACTGTAAAGAAAATCGTGTCCAGTTGCAAGGTGTCTACTTTCAAAGCATGAATAGCGGCTTTTCCATTAATTCCCCAATTAGGAGCTGCTCCGAATTTCACAGAAGCATCATGGTAAGCTATCTTTTTAGTAGCCAGAAAATATGCCAAAGGGTTTTCTTGTCCTGCAGAGAAAGAGAAAACTGCCGTCGGTAACGCCTTACGCAGTTCAGCGTGATTCAATGCTTTCTCATCAATCTGCTTCATCAATACATCCACAAAGTGAGTAGATTGGCGAATTAAAGGATTAACGCCGGAACGTGCGCTCAAGTCGAGTTTCATATCTCCGGAAACGAAATGTGCCGAGACTAAATCCCGACGAGCTTCGGCAGCTAAATTAAAAGTAAGCGGACGCTTCATTGGCTGTGGCATGATTCCTAATTCATGTAAATCCAGTTGAGTGACATTAACCGTTATCTTACCATCAGGATAACTGTGCGCCAAATTATATTCCGCATCGGTTGTCATTTTCAATAAAGCATTGTCACTTGTCAGATGTGCGGTGACCAGTGCGCCTTTAAGGTCTCCTGTCAAATTAAGATTGGAGAGATGATATTTTGCATAATGAAGCTGATCTAATGAAAGATTCAGTTTGGCAAAAGAATGATAAGACATGACATCCAGTCCACGACCATTAGCCGCAGCCGAAAGAGACAGTTCGTAGATAGAATCTTTCGGAAGGAAGTTATGGAGTTGCAGATTGTCTATCTTCAGATCAGCTTTGTAAACTTCGGTAGATGTATTTAATGCTGCATTCACGTCCATAGCTCCTTTCCCCTCTTTCAGACGGAGGCCTGCTTTATATTCAGGACCTTTGATATCAACTTTCGCCACCAGATTCATGCTGTCAGGGACTACAATCGTACCATTGGGAGCCTCTCCTGACAGAGCGGTCAAGAAGTTCAAATTTTGAGTTGTCATTTTCAGCCCAATGGTTCCGGTACGAGTCAGGCTGTCAGCCAGGTTTTCTATCATACCGCCGCCTTCTAAAGCAAAAGCACCCGGCAGGTCTACCGTAAAACGGGAAATCTGCATTTGTTTCAAGTTACCGTCCGTACCGGCACGAATGACAAGCGGACGAAATGGATAGGCTTCTTTAAAGCTATCAGGCAATCCTCCTGCAAATAACATAACATCTTCTTTGCCGATATAGGCATTGAGATTGGCGGACAAACGTCCTGTAGTCGGGATGTTGACAAGTTCCCAATAGGTATGGGCAGATAAATCTATTTCAGAATGAGGGGTTTTTAGTTTTAAACCGGGAACACTAATGATTGAATCGTTAGAGTATGCTCTACCTGTCAGTGAAACAACACTTAATCCGGAACGTTCATTCATTGTAAACTCACGAATGACCGCATTCATGTCCCTGCCTTTATACAACAGGGAATCCAAAGCGATGCGAACATCACGAACGGCAATATGGGAAGCATCAAAACCTTCTATTGGTTGCGCAGTTCCTGTATCATAACTGGCGGAAGTTCCCGACAACAGAAACTTCTTCAAACCATAAAACTGATTTTTCAAATCAGCCTGTGCATCATCAATAGCAGCCTCCCCGATATGAGCTGCCATCCGCATGGAATCAACAGGAAGTTGCATACTGAATGATACATTCTTTAATTTCAACTGATGAAGATCCACTTTCCAGTTTACAGGAGCAGAGGCTGTGGTATCTTTAGGAGTGGTGGTAGTATCATTCATCAGCAACTGCACATGGGTATCAGACAGTTCGGCCTGATTGATAATCGCTATTTCATTGGACAAGTCAACACCATGGCTTTGCAGGAAGAAACGTCCTAAAACGCCTTTAATCTTCATTCCTTCCATCAAATTGGCTGAATTAACGGCTACCCGGCTCAAAGTGACTTCATCCACTTCGACTTTTCCTTTTATTAACGGCCATGCCTGCACACGGACATTCAGGCTTTCCAAAGACAAAAGAGTATCCGGCTGTTGAATAACCTCTACGCCACGAACCAACAGATTAAGCGGGAAACGAAGGTCTATCCGTTCCACCTGAATCTGCATACCGGTTGCCTTAGAGGCGTATGCAGTAACCTCCCGACGCAAAAGATTCTGAACGGGAGGAACATAAAGCAATACCATTAGTATTACAAAGAGTATTATAGGAGTAAGCAGTATCCAGCTTACCCAGCGTATCCATTTTCGTTTCATGTAAAATGTGTCAGTGTAAATAAGGTGACACAAAGTAAACAAATTATTCCGAAAAAAGGTTGACGAGATGAGTAAAATGTTTAGGAACAAAAAAATATACTTATTACGATTTACCGTTTTCCAATAATCTTATCTCAAAAATGACTAGACATTTCTATTCTCAAGATATTAATATTCATTATTAGTAAAGTTTTACTCCAAACAAAACATAGCAGCATAATAATATGTTGTAAAACAAAAAGTTTTATTTTTTAATCTATAAGTTATTACATATATTTGTGAAGAAGTCTATCCATAATACAATAGACAATAGATATCAAAGCATTATCTGTTATAAATAAAAAGGAAACATCTTAATTGTTAATTCTAAAATTAATCATTATGAAAAAAAGAATTCGTACATTAACAATGGGAAGTATCTTAGTTTTACATTTAAGCTCATGTCAAGAATCGTTAGACTATAATTTTTACGACCTTAAAAAGATAGAACCGCCAGTAATTAAAACTCTTAGTAGTAATGAAAATGACATAGATGAGAAATTAAATACTATAATTTCTACTATATTAGATATCATCCCATCAATGTATAATGATAATACAAGATTCATTGAAGATATAGGAGCTGATGAATTGAAGATGCAAGCCTTTTTCAACAAAGTAGAAGAAACATTTAATATAAAGTTATTTGATTCTGAAAAAGACAATTGTAAAACTGTTGGAAATCTAAAAGCACTTCTAAAAAAATTATGTTATCCAAAAACACAACAATACTACAGTAATTATGGGCCTGTTATCTTCCAAACAGAAAATGACATTATACCAAATTTCGATTTATCATTTAATTTAAATTGTACTACAAAATGTATGAATCAGCGTTCCAACATTATTTCTGAAGTTACCAATATAGATGCTACAGTTACACCTTTTAATTTTTCATCTGATCAAGATTGGATAATTACAATAACATATAAGTCAGAAAAAGGTAATTACATTGCAAAAACTTTAAACACAGAAATTACATGGAAAGGAACAGTTACTTCAACTATTGCTTATACAAACGGAAATAAAATAATAGAAAAATGGGAAGTAATAATCCATGCTATAGTATCAAATGAAAGAGGGTTAGTTCTCACAACATCGAATATAGAAAAAAAAGGTAAAGAAATAAAACCTAATAAAGAGTCTGATAATAATAAAGATGATTTATCTCACTACACATTTGAATTCTTAAAAAAGATTATTTCTGAGCAATGTAATATTGACCCAGCCTTTATACATAAAGAGTCTCAACTCATTCATGAACTCAATTTAGATAGTTTAGATTTTATTGAATTAATAATGAGAATTGAAGAAGAATATGGAATTGATATTTCTGCAGAAAATGCAGAACGATTAAATACAGCTGGAGATCTATATCAATACATCATAGAACATGCCTAATAGAGAATGATTTCTAAAAAACTTATTAAATGAAAGAAGCTTTCTCTAGCCACTAAAATGAAAAAACTTTTTTATGTTTTCCAACAATAAAAGACACATAAAAATCTATTTTGGAACTATTTCATTAAAACAAGCTATATCATCATTGGCTAAATAGATAAAATCGCTATCATGTAATTTTTCAGAGATTGAATTTCTTTTTTCCCTCTAGTCAGCAACCTCCGTTATACATATTTTAGATTAAAATCAAATATATCGACATTACTCTGTGATAAAAAGAGTCACTACACATATAGAGAACTATTTTATTTTTGGAGGAGATATTGCTCGTATTCTCTAGCTTTTGTCAAAACTATCAATATCTCTTGGAGTACATGGTCGGTTTTTTCTTTTACTTTCTTCGAAAAGTCTTGCCCTCGCTGTACCTCCAACCATTCTAAAAGAGGTATTGCTTCATCCACTCCAATCATTGTAAAGAGAGGGAGGAGCTTATGCGCCATAGCAGCTATCCCGTCCACCTCTTTATCGTTCAGCGCTTGTTGCATCCGTTCGATATTCTTACCTGTTTCTTCAATAAAAGTCTGAATAATGGAGGATGCCGCTTCCGGATCGTCTTCAGAATAAGCAGTAAGTGCAGAGAAGTTTATTCCGGCTGTTGCCATATCTTCTGTGATATGCGCTTCATCAGCCGAGAGTTGTCCTTCATTTACCGTCATCAATAATTCTTTTACTGTAAACGGTTTATGCAGACAACCGGCAAAGCCATGTTCATGTAAAGCAGCCTTATCCATTTCGCTACGGGCAGTCACAGCAATGACGGGGATTGTTTTTGCTTGTGGTATATTAGAAGCCCGCAATAATTTTACCAAATCAAAACCGTTAATGGCAGGCATTTGTATATCTGTCAGCAATACATCGAAGACGGAAGAGCGAAGCTGTTCAACCAACTGCTCCAGCTGTTCACAACATACCGCATCGATACCATGTTGTTTCAACATGGCAGCAGTCAGATTCAACTGAATCTTATCGTCATCGATCAAAAGAACACGGATGACTTTCATCGGAGGAATCACAGCCGACTCCTCTGTTATATCCGCATTTTCGCTTTCAGTAGATTCACTTTCCGCAATGGATTTACCTACCGGATAAAGAGGCAGAGTTACAGTAAAACAGCTTCCTTTTCCTAATGTGCTTTGCACGTCAATGGTTCCTTCAAGCAAGGTTACCAGTTTCTTCACAATAGAGAGTCCGAGTCCGAAACCTTCTTCTCCCTGTGCACCGGAAAGACGTGTAAACTCCTGAAAGATACGTTCACGATCTTCTAATGCCATTCCTTTTCCTGTATCAGCGATGGCGATGGTTAACTTAGAAGAATCATAACCGGCTGTCAGGCTAATCTCTCCTTTTTGAGTAAACTTTACGGCATTAGACAAAAGGTTGTTCACTATTTGCCGGAGTCGCAAAGGATCACTGATGTATCTTCCGTTTAGTTCCGGGGCGACGTGACATTGCAAGGCTAAACCTTTGGCAGCGGTCAAAGGTTCGAAACTGACATAAATTTCGTCGAACAGCTGGGAAGGGTTAAAGGTTACACGGTTCACTTCCGCTTTATTGAGATCGAGCCGATGGAAATCGAGCAAGTCACTGACTAGTTTCAACAAATGTTCCGAAGAGCTTTTCATATTGTCGAGGTAGAACCGTTGCCGTTCATCTTCTGTCAGTCGGGACAGAAGTTCGGTATATCCCATGATTGACCCCAGTGGCGCCTTAAAGTCGTGAGTAATGGCCAGCATTAATTTCTCACGGGCAACAAGCAAATCTTCCGCGCGTTTATTCGCCACCTCCAATTGCTGACGATAACGGTTGCTGCGAGAGATATCCCGCATAATCAATATCAGGAAAAAAGCAGATAATAGTACGGCACCAACCGCGATACCGCCGATGATACGTGCCGACCGCATCCTCACTTCCTGTTGAAGTTCGGCATCCTGACGGGCACGCAGGGTCATTTCTCCCTCATATTGTTTAATCAGACTATCCATTCGTGCCGTCAACTGCGTATTCATCCGTTGGTACTTTGTACTGGTACGCCGGATGGTTCTCCTCCGTTGCAACCGTTTTTCTTCGGTAGCCATGCGGATTTTCTGTTGAAGAGAATCTTTAGAGGTAGTCGGTTGGAGAATGGTATCAGTGGCTACTTCCAGCGATGTATTAATTAATACGGCACTGTCTTGTTTAGAAGGGGAAAACACTTCGGCGAGCCGTTTGAAGAATCCCTTCTTTTTAGGAGTAGTTATTAACGAGTCACGCTTGGTAATGACCCGATGTTGTACCCGTTGCTGGGTAATGACAGAATCTTGTTCGGAAATGATTTCTTCAATCTCCGAAGCAGAGAGAAGGCTGTCGTTTGCTTCACTTAACACCCGCAACATCTGAATCGTGTTTTGATCTTTCTCGTGGAGAAGGGTCAATAGACTATCAGTTCTTAAGTTCTGCTGATCGTCGGCTGCCGACAATGCTTCCATCTCACGATGTACAAACACCAGCGAGAAAAGGAGGATCGCCAGTAACAAAGTGTAACCGGCGGTTATTTTCAACTTTGTAAAACGGAAGGAAGCCATTGGGGTAAAAATTTTAAGTATTAAGTTTTAAGTATTAGGTTTTGGGGTGGGGTTCGGGGAGTTTTGTCATGTAGTGGAAACGCCACCAGAGCATTAGTCCCGCACTCGTCAGACCAAAAGGAAATGCCATCCAGACACCTACTATCCCCCATCCCATTACAAAGCCGCAGAAATATCCTACGGGAAGCGAAATAACGAAATAGGCGATAAAGGCGATAACCATCATTAGTTTTACATCTGAAATTCCACGCAAAGCATTGGCGAAAGTGATTTGAAGCCCGTCGCCAAACTGATAGACAAGGAAAGGAAAAATTAAAGATGTCACCATAGCAACCACTTCCTGGCTGTCGGTAAACCAGCTTCCCAAGTAATTCCGGCAAAGGAAGACAATCAAGGAAAGCACGACACCCAATGTCATCATCAGATGAAAACCGGCATAGGCTGAACGGCGTACATTGACGATGTCATTCTGGCCTTTGAAATTGCTGACACGAACAGCAACAGCAGCCCCCATACCGTAATACATCATAAAGGTAAACTGCGAAATAGCCAACATCACCTGATGAGAAGCCAAAGCGATCGTACCTAGCCAACCGATCATGATAGCACTCAAACTAAAGGAGGCTGTCTCCATTCCCATCTGGAAAGCAATCGGCCATCCTAGTCCATTCAAGCGTCCAAATACTGCACGTGACCATCCCAAACGGAAAAAGCCAATCTTATAACGGACGAAACGCGGACTACGCATAAAGATGATTATAAATACAATCACCATCACAATACGCGAAAACAGCGTACTGATACCTGCTCCCAACAAACCTAATTCGGGCAATCCGAGTTTACCGTAAATCAGGATATAGTTTCCTATGATATTCAAGACATTTCCTCCAAGCAATATCCACATGGCGGTTTGGGTATCCGTTATTCCGTCTGTGAATTGCTTGAATCCATTGAAAAGCATGACAAACACTAATGAAGCAAGCAAAACAAGGTAATACGGTTTAATCAAAGGAATCAATTCTTCCGGCTGTCCGAGATGCTCTATATTCAGATAAAGAACGGTCATACATATAGTCAGCAGCAACGCAACCATCAGATTTGCCAACAAACTGTTGCGCAATGCCTGTCCGGCAGGAGCATACTGATGAGTCCCATACAACCCTCCTACAATGGGAGTCAGTCCATACGAAAACCCTGTACTGAAAATAATCGCCAGATTAAACACATTATTTACGAAGGAAGCTGCTCCCAGCTCAATCGTACTATGATGCCCGATCATTAATGTATCAGCAAATCCGAGAACGATCACTCCTATTTGCCCGATCACAATCGGTAGTCCGAGAAAAATTAGTGCTTTATAATGCTCTTTATATGTACTATAAATATGTCTCATTTACTTTTCCGTTACCTAAACGTATCTCCATTTTCAGGCAAAGGGACTTTCCCCTTTCACTGATAAATTATAAAAAAGAGAGAATTTAATTTTGTTGTTTCTTATAGTAAAGTACAACCCCGTTCTCCTTCCGGAAAGCGGATTGGGCTACTGTCCGCAATTGTTCCGCCGTGACAGAACGATAACGTTCTACTTCTTTTTCCATGTCTTCCGCCCGGCCAAGCAATTCGAACCAGGCCAGGTTGGTTGCCACATTCAAATAATTGATGTTGCCGAATATCTGGGTGGACTCAAATTTGTTCTTCACTTTTTCCAGTTCCTGTTCGTCAACCAGTTCTTGCTGTAACAGTTCCAGTTCTTCCCTTACTGCCGCTTCCGCCTGCTCCAGAGTGACACCAGCCGAAGGCTTTCCACTAATATGGAATAACCCCGCATCTACACTGCCTGAAATATAGGCATCTATGCTCGAAAATAACTGTTTCTGTTGTACCAAACGCTGGTTCAATCGACTGGAGCGCCCATTGCTCAACACATCCGACAAAATATCAAATGCATAATAATCCGGATGCCGATGGTCGGGCATGTGATAGGCCATAAACAAAGCATCGAGAGGCACATTTCTCTCTACCGTCAACCACCGTTCTTCTGTCTGTTCCTGTTCTTGTGGCAGGTTCCGCAAAGGAACTTCCCGACGAGGAATAGAAGCGAACCATTTTTCCGTCAAAGCAACAGCCTCTTCGAAAGAGATATTGCCGGTCACAGCCAATATCGCATTATTAGGAGCATAAAAACGGAAAAAGAATGCCTTTACTTCTTCCAGCGTAGCATTGGCAATATGCGACAACTCTTTTCCAATCGTAGGCCATTGATAAGGATGCGTCTGATAAGCCAAAGGGCGCAAAAGATGTCCGACATCTCCATAAGGCTGGTTCAAACAACGCTGCTTGAACTCTTCCATGACCACTCCCCGCTGTACCTCCAGGCTCCGTTCGCTAAAGTCAAGACTCAACATCCGGTCGGATTCCAGCCAAAAACCGGTTTCTACATTCTGACGAGGTACAGTGAGGTAGTAATTGGTTATATCATTATTCGTCCAGGCATTATTCTCTCCACCTGCCAATTGAAGCGGCATGTCATAATCGGGAATATTCACCGACCCTCCGAACATCAGGTGTTCGAACAGATGGGCAAAGCCGGTATGCTCGGGATCTTCGTCGCGAGCTCCCACATTATATAATATATTAAGGGCAACCATCTGCGTACTCTCGTCCTGCGAATGTACCAGACGTAACCCATTTTCAAGAATATGCCTGTTGATTTTCATACGATTCAGTCAAGTATTGTCACCTTTGTTATCTTTACATCTTCTTCGGGACGGTCGCTGCGGTCTGTTTTCACCTGCTGGATTTTATCCACAATGTCCATACCTTTCACCACTTCGCCAAACACGGTATATTCGCCATCCAAATGCGGAGTACCACCCACCGTGGTGTAGGCTTCTATCTGTTCCGGAGTGAAATGAAATTCCGGTTGTTTAGCTGCCATTTCCTGTGCCTCTGCAAACAACTTTTCCTGCAAATCATAAAGACCGTTTTCGTCATTTGCTTTTCGCATCTTATAAATTTCCTTCATGTGTTTCTGTGCCAGCGTATTGAAAATAACATTAATCTTATTCTCATTCATCTGGCTTTCCATACCCAGCAAGGTAGAGTCATTGAACACCTTACCTGTCACGATATAGAACTGACAACCGGAAGATTCTTTCTTCGGGTTCACATTATCTCCCTGACGGGCAGCGGACAGGGCACCTTTCTTATGGAAATATTTAGGATATACAAATTCAGCGGGAACAGTATAACCTACATCTCCCGTACCCAGCATTTTTCCTTTCGGTGCATTCTTTGAGTCCGGGTCACCAGCCTGAATCATAAAATCTTTGATAACACGATGAAACAGTGTGCCTTCATAAACACCGTCCTTCACCAGTTTGATAAAATTATCACGATGTTTCGGTGTCTCATTATATAGTTTCACCTCGATATCTCCTACAGTTGTCTCAATCTTTACCAACGTTTCTTTATCCATGTCTCCTCCTTTTTTTGTTCCGGTTTTGCAGGCAGTAAGTCCGCAAAACGATATGGTTAATATTATCAATAGAATCTTTTTCATAACACTTTTATTTAATTTAAGTTTGCAAATATACCACTTTCGCCTAAATCCTCTTACCTTTGTGACTTAAAAGAATCAAAACCTGACATGATGAGCTCCATATTGATCGTTGAAGATGATATCACTTTTGGAATGATGCTAAAAACCTGGCTAGGCAAAAAGGGCTTTGAAGTATCATCAGTGAGTAATATTGCCCGCGCCCGAAAACATATCGAAAGCCAAAACGTCGATCTGATTTTATCAGACCTGCGACTACCCGACCACGAAGGTATCGATCTGCTGAAATGGATGAATGAACAAGGCATGGACATTCCTTTAATCATCATGACTGGCTATGCGGATATACAATCCGCCGTACAGGCAATGAAACTGGGAGCACGTGATTATATAGCCAAACCGGTAAATCCGGAAGAATTACTGAAGAAAATTTCTGAATGTCTGCAGTCTGAAAAGAGTCCTGCTACTCATAACGTTGCTAAATCTTCTTCTAAAAAAGGTGCTTCTACTTCATCTAAAGATTCAACAGAAAATCATCGTGCTTATCTGGAAGGAGAAAGTGATGCAGCCAAACAACTCTACAATTATGTAGGTCTGGTAGCTCCGACCAATATGTCCGTACTTATCAACGGTTCCAGCGGAACAGGAAAAGAGTATGTGGCGCACCGTATTCATCAACTTAGCAAACGAAACGATAAACCGTTTATTGCCGTAGATTGTGGTTCTATCCCCAAAGAACTGGCTGCTTCCGAATTTTTCGGTCATGTGAAAGGTTCGTTTACAGGTGCTCTGACAGATAAAACGGGGGCTTTCGTTGCAGCCAACGGTGGTACTATCTTTCTGGATGAGATCGGAAACCTTAGTTATGAAGTGCAGATACAACTGCTTCGTGCCTTGCAAGAGAGAAAAATACGTCCGGTAGGTTCTACACAGGAGATATCGGTAGATATTCGTCTGGTATCTGCCACCAATGAGAATCTGGAACAAGCCATTGAAAAAGGTACTTTCCGTGAAGACCTTTATCATCGTATCAATGAATTTACCCTCCGTATGCCCGATCTGAAAGAACGGAAAGAAGATATTCTGCTCTTTGCCAATTTCTTCCTCGATCAGGCAAACAAGGAACTGGATAAACACCTGATTGGTTTCGATGCAAAAGCATCGCAAGCTTTAATGAATTATCATTGGCCGGGAAACTTGCGCCAAATGAAGAACATCGTCAAAAGAGCAACTTTATTGGCACAAAGCAGTTTCATTACTTTATTGGAATTGGGGACCGAGCTTTTAGAAACTCCTGCATCCAGCAATACGAGCATTGCATTACGCAATGAAGAGACTGAAAAAGAGCATATTTTGGAGGCGCTACGCCAAACAGGAAACAATAAGAGTAAAGCAGCGCAATTACTGAATATTGATCGAAAGACTTTATATAATAAATTGAAATTATACAATATTGATTTGTAACAAGTTACGTTCTTGCATTTTCTCAAGTATTCTCATGCCTATGAGAAAATTTTCTCAATGCGATGAGAAAAAGTTCTCATTACTATGAGTATTTATTCTCATCACGGTGAGAAATGATTCCTTTTTGTAGTGCTCGAACTTATCTTTAACCGAATCTATCGCATTACCAGATATTATTAATTTTAATGCATATTCCATAGAATAAAATGACCCCCATGAATAAAAAAACATTATTACCCCTTGCATTTGTGCCACTCGCAGTAACCAATCTGCAAGCACAAAGCAATATGCAAATAGAACGCGCGGACAAACGTCCGAATATCATTCTCTTTATGGTAGACGATATGGGATGGCAGGATACTTCACTCCCATTCTGGACACAGAAGACACACTATAACGAATTGTACGAGACTCCCAATATGGAGCGGTTAGCCAAACAGGGAATGATGTTTACTCAAGCGTATGCCAACAGTATCAGTTCTCCTACCCGGTGCAGCCTCATCACCGGAACCAACGCCGCACGTCACCGAGTAACTAACTGGACGCTGCAAAAGAATACAATGACAGACCGTAAAGATAGCATTCTGGCAGTCCCTGACTGGAATTACAATGGAGTAAGTCAAGTGTCCGGCACTAATCATACTTTCGTAGGAACCTCCTTCATGCAACTGCTAAAGAACAGCGGTTATCATACTATACATTGTGGAAAAGCCCATTTCGGAGCGATAGATACTCCAGGGGAAGATCCGCATCATTGGGGATTCGAGGTAAATATTGCCGGACATGCGGCCGGTGGACTTGCCAGTTACCTGGGAGAAGAGAACTACGGACATACCAAAGATGGGAAAGCGGTATCACTGATGTCTGTTCCCGGATTAGAGAAATATTGGGGAACGGAAACCTTTGTAACTGAAGCATTGACGTTGGAAGCCATTAAAGCACTGGATAAAGCGAAAAAGTATAATCAGCCTTTCTATTTGTATATGTCGCAATATGCCATCCACATTCCTTTGAACAAAGATATGCGCTTCTATGAGAAGTACAAGAAAAAAGGAATGACAGACCATGAAGCTGCTTATGCCACACTGATTGAAGGAATGGATAAAAGTTTAGGTGATTTAATGAACTGGCTGGAAAAGAATGGAGAAGCCAACAACACTATTATCATTTTTATGAGTGATAACGGAGGACTTGCATCCGAATCCGGATGGCGTGACGGCAAGCTGCATACACAGAATTATCCATTGAACAGTGGTAAAGGTTCTACTTATGAAGGCGGTATCCGCGAACCGATGATTGTCAGTTGGCCGGGAGTAGTAGCTCCGGGAAGCAAATGCAACAACTACTTGTTGATAGAAGACTTCTACCCTACTATTCTTGAAATGGCAGGTGTCAAGAACTACCAGACAGTTCAACCGATAGACGGTATCAGTTTCATCCCTCTGCTGAAACAGACAGGCAACCCAGCTAAGGGTCGGAGTCTTTTCTGGAATATGCCTAACAACTGGGGAAATGACGGTCCCGGAATCAACTTTAATTGTGCCGTTCGAAACGGTGACTGGAAATTGATTTATTACTATGGAACAGGAAAGAAAGAGTTATTCAACATACCTGATGATATAGGGGAAAGCAACGACCTTAGTGCACAGCATCCGGACATCGTGAAGAAACTTTCTAAAGAGCTGGGCAACTTTCTAAGAAAAGTAGATGCACAACGACCGACTTTCAAAGCGACAGGTAAACCTTGTCCCTGGCCGGATGAAATTAAGTAAATAGATTACCTAAATAAAAGAACTGTGGCGGGGAGTGTGGAATAATTCCACACTCCCCGCCACAGTTTCCACACACTCCACACATACTTCCCCACTATCCTAATTGGCATTATCTTCCTCATTCCCTTATTTATCAATTACTTATCATACATTATCTAATTTTGGCACGCACTTTGATCTTTAATTAGACGTTAGCGAAAAGCAATAACCGATTCCTTAACACAAAGGTAGAGAATTGAAAACATATGTCTAATAATCATTAAAGCAAACGATTATGAAAAAATTAGTATTAGTAGTAGCAATGTTTATGTTTGTTTGTGGTGGTTCATTCCTTGTAAAGGCTCAGAGTTCTGCAGAAGCTGTGACAGCCCCGACAGAAATCAATGCAACAGTTGTCAATGATACAGTAGTAAAAGATACTGTAACTAAAGAAGACGCGCCTGCAAAGGCATCACTGGTTGCACTCGCCGCCAATGTCAATGATACAGTTGTCACAGACACTACATCAAAAGACAAACCGGCTGAGCCTGTCAAGGAATAACCTTGCCAACAACATGCAGGACATAGTCTGCCGAAGAATAGTAAGCACACTACAAAAAAAGCCATCCCTACTTTCGTCTATTCCGGGGATGGCTTTTTTATTATCCTATCTTCTTACAATCATTCTGTAGGAGTACTTGTTTCCAATATCGGATCTGTTTTCCAACTTGAAACAATATTTGCCGCCTCTGCTTCGAAGCTCTTTCCTGCCAAGGACACAAATGTCTTGGTATTACCATTTCCATTATTGAATAACCAATTAGCTACCATTCCATCCTTATCCTCACTCAACAACTTGCCGCTCTGCTCGGAGATCTGTTGATCCGACAAAGCTTTTGTCCAAATACGGGCATAACTGATAGCTCCGTTCAACCGGCGTTTACCATCAGACTGACCGATGTAGAAATCAGAAGTAAGATTGATCTCTTTCAAATCATCCGGCGTACCGTTTGATAATTGAAGCGTTTCTCTGACACCATTTACATACAATGCAATCCGTTCGCTTCCGCTCTTACTATTATCCAATACCACAGCCACATCATACCACTTATTGGTTTCTATCTTAGTAGAGCCCTCATAGCGAATACTACCTTTATCATCTGCAGCAAGCTGAAGGAAACGTTCTTCATCATTGCTTCCTCCCTTATGCACGTCGACACGCAGCAAGAATTTCTTCTCTATACCCATCACCGTATTAATCCGGGCATTTCCATTGTCATTGCCATTCAACGACTCAATATTGAAACGAGCCTCAAATGTGATCGTACTCAAAATCTTTAGCGATTCATCTGCCGTACCATTATATTCAAACGGTACTTTAAAGTAATTACCGCTGCCCAGGTTCGCTACTTTATCTGCCTGTACCACCGTAACGGTCAGACTTAATTCCTGTTCCGCTTCGTCTCTGACAAACACGGTAGTGATACCCGCTTTTTTACCTATTAAATTGAAACGAGTGTCATCCACCTGCTGAATAGCTACAATCTCTTCATTCTCTGCTGTCAGACTATAACCTCCGTTCCCTTTTTCTACCGTAATCATGATCTTATTGTTGACTCCCACTCTCGGTGTCAGATTGGAGACATCAATAGAAATCGGTTTTACCGTCACCTGAACCACTGCCTGTTTTCCTTTATGGTCCGTAAAAGTCACTGTTGTATGTCCGTTCTTCAAACCTGTCAAAGTATAGAAAGGACGGAATTGATCTGTATTAACCATGCTGACAACCGTTTCATCCTCCACCTCATAAGACAATTCATCATTGCTGGAAAAGTTTCCCATGCTAACAATCAGTTGCTTTTCACCGGCAACTTCCAAGATCACCTCCGGTTCATTCACTTCCAATTCAAATACACCTACATTCACAGAGATATTGGCAACTACTCCTTCTCCATCCATTACTTCAACGGTAGTGGCCCCATTCTGTGAGCCACTTTTTACAGTTATTAATTCGCCGGAAACGGTAGCCGTTGCAATGGCAGTGTTGAAACTTCTCACGGTATAGTTTCCGTTTCCAACCACTACATTCACTTTGGCTTCCTCATTCTGCCCGATACGTATTACCGGTTTGTTCACAATCAACTCTATCAAGTCTTTAGCCACATCGTCGTCATCATCGTCATCACAACCTGTAACGGCAAACGATAATACCGACAAAAGCAACAGACACATATATGTATAGATTCGTTTCATCTGATTTTCTTTTTAAAGTTATACATTCCTACCGGTTTACCATCCGGGATTTTGCTCAATGGTCGGTGTCTTCTGCAACTCACTCTGGCGAATCGGGAACAGATAATGCTGAATTGAGAACGTACGTTCTTCCACGCAGAAACGCTCCATTCTATATTTCACACCGTCAACCGTAATGGCCCCATTCTCATCCTGCACCGGACGCATTCCGTTAATCATTCGCTGGCAACGAGGCAATGCACCGTTATTGGCAGCCCAGTATTTCTGTGTACGTTTTGAATTGTCACTCCCGCTCGATTTCCAAAGGCTTTCCTTTGCTAGCTCTTCCTTACTGGTGGGTTCCAGATACAAGCGGCAAGTCCACGGACGTTTTCCCTCATAAAAGAGTTCCACGCGACGTTCGCGCTGAATGTATTCACGCATCAACTGTTGATTAGTCTTTACTTCCGGCGGCATCGGTTTCATAAAAGAACGTTCACGAACCGTATTCACCAATTTATAAGCTTCATCGATATCCTCGCCCAATTCATTACAAGCCTCTGCATAAATATAAATAAACTCCGGAAGACGCCAGATGGCTGGCGCATTGATACTGAAGTTACCGGATTTGTTCCATGACTCCTGTTGGAATTTACGTAAATAATAACCGGTAGTAGTTGCATTGGTAGCACCAATCTTATCGGAACCACTCGCCGTATTGATCGTTTTCGACTCGTTCTTATTATTACGGTAAGGAGCTCCGTGATAAATTACATCGCGATAGAAACGCGGGTCACGAGTACCTTTCACATACGGATTAGTATCATCATAGCCACCTTTGCGGGCTTCTGCCGAATATACCGGATAGCCATAATCACCTACAATATATTCGTATTCATCCACTTGTTCCTGCACCGGTTGCTGGCGCGAACTTCCCTCACGGCTGGGCGGATAAATATCACCCTGCCATGCCTGATCCTTGCTCTTCGTCATAAAGAACACATACTCATTGGCAAAGGCATCCATATCATAAAACATATCCCACAAACGAGCATATACACGGCTGTCATTCAGATTACCGTCAGCCGGATCCTTGAAATCATTTGCATCATGTTTCGTATAGAGAGAATAACGCTTGGTGCCGCCGACTTCGAAATCCAGAACGGCTTTAGCCGCTTCTTTGGCTTTTCTCCAACGAGTAGCATCATAAGCATACTCATTTTCAAACACACGACGCAAGTTGTATCCATATTGAGAAGCACCATTCCACAACGGAGTAGCCGCTACCCAGCGAACAAAAGAAATCAATCCCAAACAGGCTCCCTTATCCACACGACCAAAGTTCTCGGAAGTTTTCACATACTTATTAGGAACCATGCCATAAGCAGTTTGCGCATCGGTCACAATCTTTTCAACCATCGAATGAACAGATTCTTTCTTGAAGTCCATATTATCTCCGGCATTAATCACACGGTCAATATAAGGAGCTTCGCCATACATACGCAGTAACAGCATGTGGAAATAACCACGCATGAAATACATCTCACCGATACGGTTACGAAGATCACCATCCTGTTGAGGGTTGTCGGGCGTGTTATACTTCTGTACATTTTCTATAATCAGGTTCGCTTTACGGATCCCTTCATAAAGAGCTTCCCAATATTGCCCTACACTACCGGGCAAAGAATTCGGGTTCCAGGCACCGTTATTGAAGTTATTCGTAATGTTTCCCTCGACGTTGGTTCCTTCACATTCGTCCGTAATGGCACTGTTGCTGAAGTGCTCGAAAAACACCAGCGGACGGTCTGCTTTCTTTGCAGCCGCGTATACGTCGGAAACCAGTCCGTTCACTTTTTCGTAACGGGCAAAAACGTCCGCTTCCGTAATATTATCATCATCGTCCCGATTCAAGTAATCGCTACATGAAGTAAAGACCAACGGCAGGACCAATAAAGCAATTGCTGAAAATCTATATAACTTTTTCATATTTCTATCTTATTTAGAATGTTATATCAATACCAAAATTGAATACCTTTTGAATAGGATACCAAGAAGCTCCGTCTCCGGATTTCGTTTCCGGATCTATATCCACATCACCCAGTTTATCAAAAGTCAACAGATTCAGACCTTGCACATAAATACGTGCCTGTTGCACATGGAATTTACGTAATAATTTGGGCGATACATTGTAACCAATTTCCACATTCTTAAGACGCAGGTAGGAAGCATCATACAAAAACAAACTACTGTTTCCATTCTTGTTGTTATCATGTGTTCCATAATGCAATGCCGGATATTTGGCAGTAGCAGCCGTTTCCGGTGTCCAACGGTCCAGATGCATTTTCTTCACACGTCCGATCTTATCCTGTTCAAATTGCGGGAAGTCAAATACAGCAGCCCCATTCAACAGAATAGATGATTTTGTCGCACCTTGCAATAATACACTAAAATCAAAGTTCTTATACTGGAAACCGAAAGGAATACCGAACATCAGTTCCGGACTACGCGGATTTCCCATTACCGTACGGTCTTCATCATCAATCACTCCGTTACGATCCAAATCCTTATAAACAACATCTCCCGGAATTAATTGTCCCCACGGCTGATAACCGATCTTGTTCAAACGGTCAGCCTCTTCCTGATCGGCTACAAAATGATCGAACACATAGACGAAGTTTTCGTATAAACGTTTACCGGTTTCTTTACGCCAGGAGTTCTTGCGGGCAACTTCCGCTTTATATTCCAGACGGTTACGGGAGAAAGTCAGGTTCGGACGAATATAGTAACGGAAATCCTTTCCAATCTTATCATTCCAGCTCAATTCGATATCCACACCACGGTTGCTTACTTCACCCAGATTCTGTAAAGCTGCATCTTTACCTACAATGTCCGGATATCCCATGATACCGTCACTGTTCATATCTGTAATAATGTCAAAACGATATTCGTAAAATGCATCTATCGTCAATGCCAAGCGTTGATTCAGGGTAGTAAAGTCGATACCGACATTCAGTTTACGTGCTTTTTCCCAAGTCAGATTCGCATTAGCCAAATTACCTTCGGAAGTTCCGCCTACATTCGTACCAAAGTTATTACCGAAATCATAACCGCTACCACCACCGTAGAAAGCCAGATATGGGAAACGGCTGCTGACGTTGTCACTACCTACCAAACCATAGGAGGCTCTTACTTTCAGGAAGTCAATCCAGGAAGCCTTTTTCATAAATTCCTCTTCAGAGACTACCCAACCGATTGAACCAGCTGGGAAGAACCCGTAACGTTTGCCCGGAGCGAAGTTCTCGGAACCATTGTAACCGAAGTTAAATTCCATCAGATACTTCTGATTATAATAATAAGCAAAGCGTCCGGTGATACCCTGGCTATGATAAGCCAATTCATTGTTAACAGTACGGTTACCACGGTTTGCCAATAACATGGCTGTCACTTCGTGGCGGTTGCTAAACAAACGGTTGTAATCCAAACGTGCCTGTATATAAGTACGTCCGTCAGAAGCGTTATGACTGAATCCGTTGCCGATAGTCTGGTCAATATCATATTTGTTACCCGTTTTGTAAGCACCCGTATAGTGTCCGCCTGCCATATAAGCATCCGAACCTTCGATCGGCATAAACGTCGCATATTTCGGATATTCACGATAACCGTCTTTGTAAGTATCCAGTTTGCGATTAATCCATCGTCCTTCAGAAGCATCATAAGAGAACATCACTTCCGCTTTTAATCCTTTCGTCAGAAATTCCATATCCAGATTCATGGCAAAACTACCATTCAGATACGTGTTCTTTTCATTCAGATAACCGGTACGGCTCAATTCACCCAGAAGATTGTAACGGTAGATATTGTCACCATAAAGCATACCACGAGGATTTTGCTGAATGTATTCCTCATTCTGCGGATGCGCATTTTCTTCCACCAGAATGGGCAGATATGGAGGCTGGGTAGCACAGATGGTCATCAGGCGACCGGCTGTTGTACCCGGTGCATTACGGTCGGTAATACGGGCCCCCAAATCCAAACGGGTACTCAAATAACGATTAATGTTGATATCGATGTTCGAACGGAAGTTGTAACGGGTGAACTTGGTTTGCGAGTCATATTCACCGGCATTCGAATATTTGTAGTTACCGCCTTGTGAAAAGTAATTGGCCAATACATAATAACGTACCTTGTCCGTACCGCCACGGATGGAGAGGCTGACATCTTCCTGCAAACCGGGTTTGAAAGCAAAATCATAATAATCCCAGTCATATCCCAAACCATCGGAGTTGTCTCCTTTCGCACGGCGAAAATTGTCAATCGCCTGTTGAGAGAAAAGGTTCAAACTGCTGATGTCTGCGCCCGTCATCTTAGCATCGTTCAATCTGGCTTCATTATATAAAGTTGCATAATCGGCAGAACCTAAATATTCGGGGAAACCGATCGGCTGGTTAATACCGATAGAGGCTTTCAGGTTCACGGTTGCCTTTTCCGCTGCCTTACCACGTTTGGTAGTAATAACGATTACACCATTTGCACCACGGATACCATAAGCGGCAGTGGCCGAAGCATCTTTCAGGATAGTGAATGTTTCTATTTCATCCGGTGCGAGGTAACTCATGTCACGTTCGATTCCATCGACAATGACAATGGCACTCTGGTTACCGTAAGTTGCCTTACCACGAATAAACAATTCACTTTGATCCACACCCGGTTCACCACCCGCATACTGGTTTACAATCAAACCCGGCAGACGTCCGGCAAGCGCATTGTTGATATTGGCAGTAGGACTCTGCGTCAGATCTTTCGTTGTGATGGTAGCCACAGAACCGATCATGGTTTCTTTACGTTGTTTGGTATAACCAACTACAACCACTTCCTGCAATGCTTTCGTATCTTCCTGCAATAAGACAGTCAGTTCTTTCTTTGCACCGGGAACAATCTCCTGTGGCTGGTAACCCAGATAAGAAAACACCAACGGAGCTTCCGCATAAGGCAGTTTAAGCGTAAACTTACCATCCATATCCGTAATCGTACCTGCATTGGCTACTCCTTTCACGACAACAGACACACCGATCAACGGATCATTTGTCGTCTTGTCCAATACCGTACCCGACACTGTTATCTTATTGCTTTGTGTGGCCTGCACCTTTGCCGTTCTTCCCGTTTGCGCCACACCCTGCAAAGGTATACCTGCAAGAAGAGTGCAAGAAACAGCCACCAGACAAATATTTCTTTTTATATGTATCATCTTTCTTTTCGATTTTCTATGTGTAATAAATCAATCTTATTCCTCTGCTTTCTTACCGAAATCCGGTCCGACCCAGTTGGCCTTTTCCGTTGCTTTACCTTGCACCCAGTCTTCATAACGGGCACGGATTTCAATCATTGTTGCTCCCGGGACTTCCGCATTCAAGGAGATTGTCAGGCGATCTTCCCTGTTGTCGCGATTACCAAAGGCCGGTGCTTTTGCCCAGTCGTACTCCCACACATAATAGCCTTCGGGATGAGCCAACGTCCAAAGCACATCAGAACAGCTGCGCAATGCAGCGATAAACTTATTCTTGGTCTTTTCCGGATAAAGGCTGTTAGTCGGCTGTTTCACCATATCCAGGAAGTAACGGACAAATATTCCACGGAATAAAAGATTATCTCCCGAATTTCCTTCACCACTGAATACCGGATAGTTAGAGTCCATTTTCTTATTTACCTGATAAGAGCCGAAAGCAACCGCATTACGAAGATATTCCTCCTCACCGGTAGCATTGTACAATTCCAAGGCAGCCGCCATAAATGTTCCCTGATTATAAGACAAGGCTACTTTATCAGGATCTCCCGGTGTACCGTCATCTTTAATACTCAAATTATCATATACCTGTCCGGTGGAAATATCACACAGATAAGCCGTCATCCAGTTGTATACCTCTTTGGCGAAGTTCAGGTAATAAGCAGCCTGCTCTTCCCAACCGTCTTTAGCCTCCTTAATGGTGAGCTGATATAACTTCATAGCCAACAGGCAACCGGGACCATTGGAACAAGACATACGCGAAGCCGGCGCATCCGTTTTCCATGCCATTCCTCCTGCCCCTTTGTAGTCATTCTTTGCTCCCTTGATATGATTCCACATCTTCATCAATGCACTGTAATAATCAGGATCACCAGTCAACTCGTATACCCGCAGGGAAGCTAGTGCCATCCATTCCATATCATCATAGAAGTTATTCCAAAAATCCTTGCCACCATAACCGCAATGCTCATTCCAGTCATCAAAAGCCGGCAGGAAAGGTTTCATGATGTTTTCATACAAATAAGTCTGATATTCGGGATTGTTCGCATGGCGGATATAAGCATCGGTGATAACATCCAATGCATGTCCCTGTGACCAACCACCGCTACCGCCTGTACTTGTTGGTTCTCCGGTTTCCGGTGTATTCGGTTTTTCCCAATAGATGCTTCCGCAAAAGGTATTCCGTCCACTGGCATTCTCATAGAAATATTTGATATATGTTCCTGTACTTTTGTCGGCTGCATCCGTCCAGTTCACATCCGACACATATTCGCCGGATGAGTTACCTTTGTAGATGTCTCCCAAATCGCCATCGTCACAAGCTGCGAATATTGCCAGTGCACCGCTTAACAGCAAAACTCTTTTTGATAATGATACTATATAGTTCTTCATATTATTATTAAGTTTTAATCTTCATTCGTTTCCGAAGCTACCCAACGGTGGGTATACGTTCCAAGCTCTGCGTTGAAATAAAGGGTTACATCGGTTTTCACCGTAGCATAATATACATTTCCCTGTATAGCACCCCACTGCAGTAATTCGTCGCAGAAACGGAAACTATAATCCCAGGCATCAGTACCCAATGCTAATTGATATAGATTATAATAACTCTTATCGGTATCCAAATTAGGCTGTCCCTTATCTCTTTCCTTATGTCCCCAACGGTAAGTCGTTCCGTTGATCTCCATCTTAAAGCTATGACGGGTTTCACCGCTTCCTGCCCAATCCTCTTTTTGCTTACGTGCTGTATAATTCTTCACGCCCCATTTGCCATATCCCAGATAGTCGAAGTTTTGTCTGTACCCTCCAGACTGGTTATAAAGATATACGGCTCCTATCTCATCATAACTGATGGTTTGTTCACCCATATTGATGGTAATACGATAAATACCCGATTGAGGGACAGTCACCGTATATTCTTCACCATCGTTACGTTCACGCAGCACTCCATTATCGTCTACATAATAATAACACTTACGACCTTCGACAGTAGACATAAAGACAAACGGCTGGTTGGCTTTCAATTGAGTGAAAGTCTGATAGATTCCTTCATTCTGACGGAGCATTTGTTGTGCTTCCGCTTCATCACCATCATCTTCCGTACCCACACCCGTGATGTAAACCGGGTCATTTTCAGCAGGCATATCATCGATGCCATCCATCATGAAGATCACGAAATAGCCTTCCAGACTACTAAGAGCCTGATCCAATCCGCAATAAGCACGCACCTTCCAACGCAGTGTACCGTTGGTATTACAACGGAATTTAGCCAGTTTACCTATTGTGTTTGCCTGATAATGGGTTAAAGTCAACTGTGATTCCAAACCGTTATTGTCAGAAAAGATCGTTTCTACCGGTTTGGTAAAGTCGCCCCCGATCGTATCAATCAATACTTCATAACGATATACTGTATTTCCGTGTTTTTCGGTAGGCGTCCATTTCAGAACAATATCTGTCAACGAAGCACCCGAAAGTACTACCCGCTCGCCACTAGCCATTGCATCCATGGTTCTAACAGGTTCAGGCGGAACAATCGGTTCATAATCATCCGGATCAAATCCCGGATTCAGTTTATTGTCACAAGCCGTCAGTCCGATAAGAAAAAACAGCAGGGCAAATTTGATTAGTTTTTTTGTTATCATATTGTTTCTCATATTATTATATTCCTAGTTTTAGTATGAATGAGGACATTCAATTGGTTCAAAGCGGCTCTTATCTCCATTATAAGTTGCAGGAAGTTCCGCTCCCCAGGCAGGTTTATTTTCGCTTATATTCTGCAAACAAACTTGCGCATCCAATCCGTTGCCGCCATTTCCCCAATTTTCAAAAACTGTAGTACCTCCGACACCTTTCGAGAATACCCAATATCCCATCAAGTCAGAGTGTTCTTCTGCATTAAGGATTTTGCACATATTCGCTTTAATTTCACTTTCGGCCAACGCTCTCTTCCACATCCGTGCCTGATAAACTTTGCAATATCCTACCCGATATGAATCTCCGGAACGTCCAATCAACAGCGCTTTATCATTTCCACCTACATCTGTCAGATTGAGAGATGAATTAGGGGCACAATCCTCATAAGAGTTATCTGCAGGAGTCAACGTTTCTCTCACTCCGTTTATATACATTTTATAAGCCTCTTTAGTACTTGATTTCGTTCCATCATATACAATGGCTATATGATACCATTTACCCGGAGTCTTACGTCCACCTTCCGAATCATCGCAATAAATAGTTTGCTGACTACGGAAACGGGGATCACTCTTACCATTAATTTTAGTGGCTATTTCAAAACGCGGATTCACATCCTTAGCTTCTGCACGAAGCAGGAATACACTTTCCAAACCTATAAACGATTGCATAGAACGAGTATAAGTCGGGTAGAACACAACCTCAAAAGTAAGCTGATTCATACTTTTTACCTCTGAATGTGATTCGGCATACTTTTTAATATCAATTTTAAAGCATACGTCATATTCCATACGATAACATACCGGATTCACATAAACTGGTAACGTCAATTTCTGACCTGCCGCATCAGACAGTTCCAGTGTGGTAGTCCCGAGCTTCTTTCCTGTTAGTTTTAACTTGGTAGCCCCGTCTTCCGTAATCAATTCAGCGGTTTTCAAATAGGTTTTATTATCATCCGTGAGTCGTGCCAATTTATAATCACCATTTCCTCTGGTAATAGCTATTTCAGTAGATGCCTCATAACCACCAATGATTAAAGAAGTTGCTTCATTTTCCAGTTTAAGGTTATATGGATTCACTTTCACCGCAATCTCCTCCACAGAACCTTTCTGGTCTGTCACAATCACTTTCACATCACCTCTAGCTTTGGGTTTCAAGGTAATCAGGTTCTCTTTTTCAGTATCTTCCACAATCGTTGCATCTGTAGTAGGCTCGCCGTCTCCCACCTGATAAGTGAAACGATATCCGCCATTACCTCTCTCAATAGAGATATATTGAGATTCGGCATCCGGTTCGGCAAAAGTGGCTTCATTACTTTTCAGTGTCAAATCCACGATGTTCACTACCACAGGAATAGTGATTGTCTTACCTTTCTTATCTGTTATCGTAACATTTACCGGATCGGCTCCAGTCTCGAACTTGGCAGTCAACGGAATAACCTGTCCGGATAGTTCACCCACTTCCAAAAACTTATCAGCACCTTCCGGTATGGAAATCTGATAATCTCCGTTACCGGTCAAAATCTTCACCAGTCTCTTTTCACCGATAAAAAGGTCAAAACCTTCTTCCGGTGCATCTACCGTCAAATTCCAGAGTTTTGCTACCCGAACCAGCACTCTAGCCACTTTCTTACGTCCATCTACTATTAATATAGTGGTTTCCGTACGGTTATTTTCTTCCAACTGGCTATTTTCGGTAGCTTTAATAGTCACCTTATTACCATTGATTGTAGCCGTCGCCACGTTTTCATCAAATGGCTTCACATAATAATCGCCATTACCGGAGGTGATACTCACCGTAATTTCGTCTCCTTGTAGTAGTGTCACCGAATTATTATCGACAACCAGATCTGTTGCCGGTTTCACTTCCTGTTCTTCTTTATCATCACTGCACGATACCATAAAAAATGGAATGGTCAATGCTGAAAGAAATAAAAAACTAAGTTTCCTTTTCATTAGATTAAAGATTAATAAATTAATACTTTTCAAGTTTATCTACTTAAAAACTTCGATGAGACAAAGATAAAATCACTAAACTCTACCAAAAGAAAATTAACTATCCTTTTTTACCTTTTGGCACGGATATTTACTATATTAACACGGATATTTACTTCTTCTTTTTCTTTAAAAATTCCCGCCACAGGCTACTGCTGAACCTCTTCCAAATGTTTCATCCGAAACTCTTTTGGCGTGCACTCATACTTTTCACGGAACACCTTAAAGAAAGTAACTTTGTTCGAGAATCCCGAATCGAATACAATTTCATCAATCGTCTTTTTAGTGGTCAGCAATAAATCTTTCGCTATGTGCAAACGACATTCCTTAATCAGATCGGTCGGGCTATCCTCTCCTATCTCTTCCATCTTCCGATAAAGACTCCGGGGACTGATTGCCAGCCGATCGGCGATATAACGTGGAGTCAAATCTTTGTTCGTTATATTATCATTGATAATCTTCAAAACCGACTGAAGGAACTTCTTCGACTCTTTATGCGTCAACTTCCCGTCCGACTTTTCAAAAGAACTGATCGGCGAACTGAAATAATTCTTCAACACCTCTTTCCGTTCCATCACCTGACAGACAGAAATACGAAGGTACTCCGCACTAAACGGTTTCGTGATATACATTTCCGCACCGGCAGAAAGAGCTTCCATCTGTTGTTCCATCTCGTGCCGTCCGGAAACCACAATAATAGGAATATGCGCTGTCTCTTTCACCGATTTGATCCGCCTGGTCAGTTCAATGCCGCCCATTCCCGGCATCATGACATCACAGATAATCACATTCGGATAAACCTCATTCATCACCTGATCCAGCCGTTCAGGATCTTGCAAGGTTACCACATTGAAGTCAGCCGAGAAGATTTCTCCAATAAACCATAGCATTTCGATTTCATCATCGACAACCAAAAGCGTAGGACGCATCTTATCAAACTCATACTGGGGAAGTTTCAGTATCGATTGAGTATCTATCTTAGGGATGTATTCCGCTGTGAGCCGCTTGGTTTCCGACACTCCGGTAGTCAGTTTCACGACCGGCAAGGTTAGTGTAAACATCACCCATCCGTCAGGAGTATTTTCCACTTTCAACGTACCATTCAGCAACTTTGCCATATTATAAGAGATGGCTAGCCCCAGTCCGTTCCGTGAAAAGTTCTTTTCATCCTGATTCTCGAAATTATCCAAAATGGCATACCGATTAAAAATATACTGAAAATCCTTTTCCTTGATGGTACTTCCTTCATTTGCTACACGAAGAGCCAGCATATTTTCCCGGCTCGTATCCACTTCAATCTTGATACTCTGTCCGTCGGGAGTATATTTAAAGGCATTAGAAATCAGATTAATAATAATCGTATTCAGAAACCCTTTGTCCGAGTTCCACATCACCTGCTCGGGTATCTTGCTCAAGAAAGTGATGTTTCTGGATTTAGCCATTTCAACAAACGTTTTGGCTATTCCTTTCACAATGGAAGACACATTCAATGATTCAACCCGCACTTCCCTGTTTCCCGTTTCAATCCGACGAAATTCGATCAACTCATGAATCAGGTTGTTGAGACGCTCCGCATTCGTCTGAATCATCTGTACGTAGTCCACGACAAATTTACTAAGTCCCTTCGATGAAAGGATTCGTCCGCAAGGACCATAAATCAAAGTCAGCGGAGTACAAAATTCATGTGCGATATTAGTAAAGAAACGAAGTTTGGACTCAAAGACATTCTTTTGATGGCGTTTCTCTATCTCGTTCAGCAATTCCTGCTTTTTACGTTTGGAGCGCAGGATAAAGGAACGTATCAGCAAGGCTGCCAGTAAAAGCAGACACAGGGCATAAATCAAATAAGCCCACCAGGAAGCATACCACGGATCACCTATACGAATCACCAGAGAATAGACATCACTCTCTTTATCAAAGACACTATTGTAATATTTCACCAGTAAGGTATATTCGCCGGGAGCCATATTCGTAAAAGAGACTCCGCTTTCCGAACCATTGTTTACCCATTGGTCACTCAATCCTTTCAGTTTATAGAAATAGGTACAGTTATTACCATTCAGATAATCCACAGAGGCAAATGAAACAGAAAAGAAATTCTGGTCATACTGCAAATTCAAGACTTCAGTTTCTTTTTTCCGGGTGAGAAATTCGCCCAGATTGTATTGTTCACCGAAGATAGACAGCTTATCAAAATAAACAGGAGGCATATAAAGCTGCTCCGGACGGCCATCCGCCCGGATAGCTACGACTCCATTGATTCCGCCAAAGAACAGAGTACCAGTCTGGGAATCCCGAAAAGCGGCTCCGTCACTAAACTCTACCACCTTTAAACCATCTCCAAAACCGTATGAACGAAAGACATTCCTTTTCGTATCGAAATTGATTAATCCAAGATTGGTGCTCAACCAGAAGTCGTCGGACGAGTTTCTAAGAATTGCATGAATGGTATTATTCAGGAAACCATTCTTGGCATTGAAGAGCTGATAAGAGGTTTCCGATGTGTACTTTATCAATCCGTAGCTCGTTCCGAAAAGATAGTTATTGCTGCTGTCTTTACTGATAGCGAGAATATTATTCAGGGTCATGTTTTCGTATTTGTGAGTAGACACCGGTTCCAGGCCATTCGTCGTTTCGTTATAGCGGAATACCCCATATCCTTTATTGCCAAACAACAGGTTGGCTTCATTCTCCGCATAAATAGTAAAGAAATAGTTCGATCCCAGTTCGCCGTCATTGATGATGTAACGTTGCGCATCCACAATCACCGGATTGTCCGGTGTTCCGGCAATACGAGCTTTCACCACTCCCATGCCGACACTCGCCAGCCACAGTTCGGAATCTGCTGTTTCGTAAATGTCATGGATGTATTTGAAATCTTCGTTACCGATCCGTATTGGTATACTCTTGATACGTTTTTCCCGATATGAATAATAAGTTAATCCTTCTTCGTCTCCTATCCAAAGCAAATTCCGGTGGCTCTTGGCAAAACAATAAACGGCATTACTACTCAAAGCACTATTAGAGGTAGTCAACACCTCTGCCCGACAGTCGGAGATGTTTTTATCGAATTCGTAATCATAGATTTTAAGAATTCCGTTTCCTTTGGTTCCCACCCAGAAAGTACATTCATCATCAAGATAGATGGCACGCACGGGGCGTTCTATTTTCTCGGTGTAATTGCTAAGCACCATTGATTTGATAGAATAAAGCGGGTTCGAATAAAGATAAACGCCCTGTCCGTCAGTACCAATCCAGACAACATCCTGAAAACGGTCTTTCTTGAGACAGAATACACCGCTGTTGATAGGTAACGACTGAATTTGATAATGATCCGTCTCCTTCTGTTTTTCCAACAGGAGAATGCCATCCATCAAAAAGCCCACAAAATAGCTGTTATGATAATGAACAATGGACGAAATTTTGCCACGTTCCTGTATTTCCTTACCTAGATTGGCAATAAACTCATTCTTCTGGGTCGGAATATGGAAAGCATAGAAATTAAATTCCTTGTCTATGTAATAAAGAGATTGCTCGTCATTGAAACAATAAATCAAGGAAGTCTGATAAATCAGGTTCGTTTTCTGGGGTAACAGGGTGATATCTCCCGATGCGGCTTCCTGCTGTATATCATAACAGCGGTTATATCCTTTCATGACTACCCACATCCGGTTGTTACCGTCGATAAAGAAGTTTACGATATCGGAAATCGGGATTCCCGTGATATTGATTTTCTTGAAGACTCCTTCTTTTTTATGATAATAATAAATGCAGTTACTATCCTGGATAATGAACAGATTACCATGACTATCTTTATTCATAAAGAAGAGTTTCTGAAATTCATTATAGTGAGTGATTGTATTGGTTTTCCGGTTCAAACGGTTCAGCCCATAGTAGGTTTGAATCCAGTAAACATCTTCGCCCGTATACACAATATTGTCAATCAGATTACCAGATAAGTAATCCTCTTTGTCACGAGTCTTAAATTCCTCAATCTCCTGTCCATCATAAATATTCAGTCCGTCGCAGGTCCCGAACCACATCAATCCACGCTCATCCTGGCACAGAGATGTAATCGAACTATTAGACATATACTCTTTATCTGCAACTTGCTTCAAATTATAAGCATAAGCGTTATGTATCAACAGATTAAGAAAAAATAATAGAATATAAACCGACTGTTTTCCCATAGTGTATTATTCTTAGATTTGCTATATGACAAAGGTAAACAAAAAAACATTCCGAGCTTTTTTTTGACCGGAATATAAGTAAATTTCCGTGCCAGAGTAGTTAATTTTAGCGACAAGAGGCGATTTAACCTCTCTATTACTAGAAGCACATTCCTTTTCTCCCTATTTTCGTCGTAGAAATTATTTTCAAATCTATAAATTCATTTGTTCATGAAAACACATTTTTCATTTAAACACTTGCTATTTCTTGGAGGTGCCGTGTTGTACAGCCTGCAATCTTCTGCCGTTAAGAATCCGGTAGACTATGTCAGCACACTGGTAGGCACTCAATCCAAGTTTGAACTGTCTACCGGAAACACGTATCCGGCTACGGCATTGCCGTGGGGAATGAATTTCTGGACACCGCAGACCGGTAAAATGGGAGACGGTTGGGCGTACACGTATGATGCCGACAAAATCCGGGGATTCAAACAAACACATCAGCCCAGTCCCTGGATGAACGACTACGGGCAGTTTGCCATCATGCCTATCACCGGCGGACTGGTATTCGATCAAGACCGACGTGCCAGTTGGTTCTCTCACAAAGCGGAAGTTGCCAAACCTTATTATTATAAGGTGTACCTTGCCGACCATGACGTAACAACCGAGCTTGCTCCTACAGAGCGCGCCGTCATGTTCCGTTTCACGTATCCGGAGACAAAGAATGCCTACGTGATTGTAGACGCTTTTGACAAAGGTTCTTATGTGAAAGTGATTCCGAAAGAAAACAAGATTATCGGCTATTCAACCAAGAATAGCGGCGGTGTGCCGGAAAACTTCAAAAACTACTTTGTAGTTCAATTCGACAAACCGTTCACATTCGTTTCCACAGTTTCCGAAAACAACATTCTTCCGAATGAGATCGAAGCGAAAGGAAACCACACAGGTGCGGTAATCGGATTCGCCACGAAAAAGGGAGAAATCGTACACGCACGGGTTGCTTCCTCCTTTATCAGTCCTGAACAAGCGGAATTAAATCTCAAAGAGCTGGGCAGAAACAGTTTCGACCAATTGGTAACGAACGGAAGAGACGTGTGGAACCGTGAAATGAGTAAGATAGAGGTGGAAGACGATAACATTGATAACCTGCGCACCTTCTATTCCTGCCTGTACCGCTCCATGCTTTTCCCACGTAGCTTTTACGAGATAGACGCTAAAGGAGAAATCATGCATTACAGCCCCTATAACGGTGAAGTGCGTCCCGGCTATATGTTTACCGACACCGGTTTTTGGGACACGTTCCGTTGTCTGTTTCCTTTCCTCAACCTGATGTATCCGTCGATGAACCTGAAGATGCAGGAAGGTTTGGTAAACGCTTACAAAGAGAGCGGTTTCCTGCCGGAATGGGCTAGCCCGGGACATCGGGATTGTATGGTAGGCAACAACTCGGCTTCCGTAGTGGCCGACGCTTACATCAAAGGGTTGCGCGGGTATAACATCGAAACTCTTTGGGAAGCATTGAAGCATGGAGCAAATGCACATCTTCGCGGGACTGCTTCGGGGCGTCTCGGTTACGAGTCTTACAACCAACTGGGATATGTTGCCAACAATATCGGCATAGGACAAAACGTTGCACGTACATTGGAGTATGCTTACAACGACTGGGCAATTTATACATTAGGCAAGAAACTCGGTAAACCGGAGAGCGAAATCGACATTTATAAGAAACACGCGCTGAACTACAAAAATGTCTATCACCCGGAACGCAAACTGATGGTTGGCAAAGACAACAAAGGCGTATTCAATCCGAATTTCGATGCAGTGGACTGGAGCGGTGAATTTTGCGAAGGGAATAGCTGGCACTGGAGCTTCTGCGTATTCCACGACCCGCAAGGACTTATCAACCTGATGGGAGGCAAGAAAGAATTCAACGCGATGATGGATTCCGTCTTTGTCATCCCGGGTAAACTGGGAATGGAAAGCCGCGGCATGATTCACGAAATGCGTGAAATGCAAGTAATGAACATGGGGCAATATGCGCACGGCAACCAGCCTATTCAGCACATGGTATATCTCTACAACTATTCGAGCGAGCCCTGGAAAGCTCAATACTGGATACGTGAGATTATGAACAAACTATATACCGCCGGTCCCGACGGTTATTGCGGTGACGAAGACAACGGACAGACTTCCGCCTGGTATGTATTCTCCGCACTCGGTTTCTATCCGGTTTGCCCGGGAACGGATGAATATATCATTGGAACCCCACTCTTCAAATCAGCGAAGTTACATTTGGAGAACGGAAAGACCATCACGATCAAGGCAGATAACAACCAGCTTGACAACCGCTACATCAAGGAAATGAAAGTAAACGGGAAATCACAAACCCGTAATTTCCTTACACATGACCAGCTGATTAAAGGTGCTAATATTCAATTTCAAATGAGCCCCGTACCCAATAAACAACGGGGAACCACAGAAAAAGATGTACCTTACTCTCTTTCATTTGAATAAAATATTGTACTTTTGGAGATCAATGAATTATCTACCAAACAAACTATAAAAACATGAAACTGAAAAACCTTTTACTAATTGCCCTTGTTGCGATCGTCTTTTGCGGTTGTCAAAGTAACTATCAGCCTACTTCTATCACCGTTGCCTCCTACAATTTGAGAAACGCCAACGGTGGCGATTCAATCAACGGAAACGGTTGGGGACAACGTTACCCGGTCATTGCCCAAATAGTGCAATACCACGATTTCGATATTTTCGGCACGCAGGAGTGCTTTATTCATCAACTGAAAGATATAAAAGAGGCATTACCCGGTTATGATTATATCGGTGTAGGTCGCGACGACGGCAAAGAGAAAGGTGAACATTCTGCTATTTTCTATCGCACAGACAAGTTTGACGTGATAGAGAAAGGTGATTTTTGGTTGTCGAAAACTCCCGACGTGCCGAGCAAAGGATGGGATGCCGTGTTGCCGCGTATTTGCAGTTGGGGACACTTCAAATGCAAAGATACCGGCTTCGAATTCCTTTTCTTCAACCTGCACATGGACCATATCGGCAAGAAGGCACGTGTGGAAAGTGCATTCCTCGTGCAGGACAAGATGAAAGAACTTGGCAAAGGCAAAGAGCTTCCGGCCATCCTGACGGGAGACTTCAATGTCGACCAGACCCACCAGTCTTATGATGCTTTTGTGAGCAAAGGGGTGTTGTGCGACTCTTACGAGAAGGCCGGCTTCCGCTATGCTATCAACGGCACGTTCAACGACTTCGACCCGAACAGCTTTACGGAAAGCCGTATCGACCATATATTCGTTTCTCCGTCTTTCCAAGTGAAAAGATATGGTGTGCTGACTGATACTTACCGCAGCATCGTAGGCAAGGGAGAAAAGAAGCAGGCGAACGATTGCCCGGAAGAAATCGACATCAAGACTTATCAGGCGCGCACTCCTTCAGACCATTTCCCCGTAAAGGTGGAACTGGAGTTCGACCAGCGTCAGCAGAAATAATCTTTGTATCTAGTTATAACCTGAAAGTTTCACCACACAACCCGATATTCCTATGAGAAATATATGTTTTGTAGCCTGTATGTTATTTTGCCTTACTTCCGCAGTGGGAAAGACACCGGGAAATACCCGTTATCTTTCTATTGCCGACTCGATTCTATCTAATGTATTGAATCTCTATCAGACGAATGACGGACTACTAACAGAAACGTATCCTGTCAATCCCGACCAAAAAATTACTTATCTGGCGGGCGGAACGCAGCAGAACGGAACGCTGAAGGCTTCTTTTCTATGGCCGTATTCCGGGATGATGTCGGGTTGTGTGGCTTTATACAAAGCGACCGGAAACAAGAAGTACAAAAAGATTCTCGAGAAAAGAATTCTACCGGGAATGGAGCAGTATTGGGATAACAGTCGCTTGCCGGCCTGTTATCAGTCATACCCCACCAAGTACGGGCAGCACGGACGTTATTATGACGATAACATCTGGATTGCACTGGACTATTGCGATTATTACCAACTGACTCACAAGCCTGCATCTTTGGAAAAAGCCGTTGCATTGTATCAATATATCTACAGTGGATGGAGCGATGAGATAGGCGGTGGCATCTTTTGGTGTGAACAGCAGAAGGAAGCGAAGCATACTTGTTCCAATGCACCGTCTACTGTGCTCGGTGTCAAGTTGTACCGGCTGACGAAGAATGCCAAATACCTCAAAAAAGCAAAAGAGACGTATGCCTGGACAAAAAAGCATCTATGCGACCCTACCGACCATCTTTACTGGGATAACATCAACTTGAAAGGGAAAGTTTCCAAAGAGAAATACGCCTACAACAGTGGACAGATGATTCAGGCGGGTGTATTGCTCTATGAGGAAACGGGAGATGAGCAGTATTTGCACGATGCACAGCAGACAGCCGCAGGAACAGATGCCTTTTTCCGCACAAAAGCCGATAAGAAAGACCCGACTGTCAAAGTACATAAAGACATGGCCTGGTTTAACGTGATCTTATTCAGAGGACTGAAAGCTCTGTATAAGATTGACAAGAATCCGGCGTATGTCAATGCGATGGTGGAAAATGCGCTTCACGCCTGGGAAAACTACCGGGATGAAAACGGATTATTAGGCAGGGATTGGTCGGGACATAACAAGGAGCAGTATAAATGGCTGCTCGACAATGCCTGTCTTATTGAATTCTTTGCAGAGATTTAACACTTCTTCTCCGCAACACTTTCATAATCAATACTAATCAACAAAAAAAGACTATTACCATGAATATAACTAAAGCCTTTTGTTTGTCCATAGCACTCTTGGGCGCTAGCAATATGCAGGCTATAACGAACAGTGATTTTGTCATCCAACAAGATAATACCAAAATCAACAACTATCAGACGAACCGTCCGGAAACATCGAAACGTCTGTTTGTCTCACAAGCTGTGGAACAACAGATTGCGCATATCAAGCAACTGCTGACGAATGCCCGCTTAGCATGGATGTTCGAAAACTGTTTCCCGAACACACTGGATACTACTGTTCATTTTGACGGTAAAGACGATACGTTTGTTTATACAGGTGACATCCACGCCATGTGGTTGCGCGATTCGGGTGCACAAGTATGGCCTTACGTGCAACTCGCCAACAAAGACGCAGAACTGAAAAAAATGCTCGCCGGCGTTATCAAACGTCAGTTCAAGTGTATCAATATCGACCCGTATGCCAATGCTTTCAACATGAATTCCGAAGGCGGCGAATGGATGAGCGACCTTACGGACATGAAGCCCGAACTGCACGAACGCAAATGGGAAATCGACTCGCTCTGTTATCCTATCCGTCTCGCTTATCATTACTGGAAGACGACGGGAGACGCCAGTATATTCTCCGACGAATGGCTTACAGCCATCGCCAAGGTTTTGAAAACGTTTAAGGAACAGCAACGAAAAGAAGATCCGAAAGGTCCTTATCGTTTCCAACGCAAAACGGAACGTGCACTCGATACGATGACCAACGACGGCTGGGGTAATCCTGTAAAGCCGGTCGGACTGATTGCTTCTGCTTTCCGTCCTTCGGATGATGCTACAACTTTCCAGTTCCTCGTTCCGTCCAACTTCTTTGCTGTAACTTCATTGCGCAAAGCTGCCGAGATTCTGAATACAGTCAACAAGAAACCTGATTTAGCTAAAGAATGTACTACACTGTCGAACGAAGTGGAAGCAGCCCTGAAAAAGTATGCGGTTTACAATCATCCGAAATATGGCAAAATCTATGCTTTCGAAGTAGATGGTTTCGGCAACCAACTGTTAATGGATGATGCCAATGTGCCGAGTCTCATTGCCCTGCCTTATCTTGGAGATGTGAAAGTGAACGATCCTATTTATCAGAATACCCGTAAGTTTGTATGGAGCGAAGATAATCCTTACTTCTTCAAAGGTACTGCCGGCGAAGGAATTGGCGGTCCGCACATCGGATATGACATGATTTGGCCCATGAGTATTATGATGAAAGCATTCACCAGTCAAAACGACGCAGAAATCAAGACCTGCATCAAAATGCTAATGGATACGGATGCCGGAACAGGGTTCATGCATGAATCTTTCCACAAGAACGACCCGAAGAACTTTACTCGTTCCTGGTTTGCATGGCAAAATACGCTATTCGGAGAACTAATCCTAAAACTCGTAAATGAAGGAAAAGTAGACTTACTGAATAGTATCCAATAGTCTTCTATTATGTTTTTTATTGTATTCCCGCTTATGAGATAACTGTTTCTAACCTTGAAGCTTACGCTTCCAAAGTAGTTTCAAGGTTGAAGAACTTTAGTTTCACGCCTTTGAAACCACAGTTTCAAGTAAGAGAAACTAGAGTTTCTCACCGATGAAACTAAAGTTTCCCGCTGACGAAACAAAAGTTTCAAGCAATAGAACTTTTAGTTTCAAGTACTGAAACTCTCTCTTCCGTAATAGTCTGATAATCCTTGAATACCGCTCCGGATAGAAAAATAAGTGCCCACATAGCAGAGAAACAATAAAATCCTTGCTTTCACAACAAGGTGACAGCAAAGTTGTCGTCACCTTGCCGTCACATCATGCTGTCACACTGCAGTATATTTATAATCAATCATTTATGCCCAATCAGGTGACAGATGACAGCATTTTATTTATTTTCCAATTTATATGTAGGGAGTATATGACTCCTAAAAAATAAATGACCCATATAATATGAACAATATGAAATCAACTTTTTTATTCCTACTTACTACAACCATGATGACCTGTACTGCCTACGGACAGTCTTCCAATCATAAAGAGAACAAATTACCCGATTGGGCTTTCTGTGGTTTCGAACGTCCAAAGAATGTCAATCCGGTAATATCTCCTATAGAAAACACTAAGTTTTACTGTCCATTGACCAAAGATTCTATTGCGTGGGAATCGAACGATACATTCAATCCGGCTGCTACACTCTACAATGGTGAGATTGTCGTGTTATACCGTGCAGAGGATAAATCAGGTGTCGGTATCGGACACCGGACTTCCCGCCTCGGTTATGCCACTTCTACCGACGGCACACATTTCCAACGGGAAAAGACTCCTGTATTCTATCCGGATAATGATTCACAAAAAGAGTTGGAATGGCCCGGCGGCTGCGAAGACCCACGAATTGCCGTAACCGATGACGGATTATATGTAATGATGTACACCCAATGGAATCGCCATGTACCTCGCCTGGCAGTAGCGACCTCCCGCAACCTAAAAGACTGGACAAAACACGGTCCTGCTTTTGCCAAAGCATTTGATGGAAAGTTCTTCAACCTGGGTTGTAAGTCCGGCTCTATCCTGACCGAAGTTGTTAAAGGGAAACAGGTTATCAAGAAAGTCAACGGGAAATACTTTATGTACTGGGGAGAGGAGCATGTATTCGCAGCTACTTCCGATGACTTAATCCACTGGACACCGATTGTCAACATTGACGGCTCCCTAAAAAAGCTGTTTTCTCCCCGTGACGGCTACTTCGACAGCCATCTCACCGAATGTGGGCCTCCAGCTATCTACACTCCGAAAGGAATTGTCCTTCTTTATAATGGTAAGAACCATTCAGGAAGAGGTGACAAACGCTATACCGCCAATGTCTATGCTGCCGGACAAGCACTCTTCGACGCCAATGATCCTACCCGCTTTATCACCCGTCTCGATGAACCGTTCTTCCGTCCGATGGATAGCTTTGAAAAGAGTGGGCAATATGTGGATGGAACCGTATTTATAGAAGGAATGGTCTACTTCAAAAACAAATGGTATTTGTATTATGGTTGTGCTGACTCCAAAGTAGGAGTAGCCGTTTATGATCCGAAACGACCGGCAAAAGCTGATCCGCTTCCATAGTTATAAAAAGAGTCTTGATTACATTCTTTTTTAAAGGAAAGATGTAATCAGGACTAACTTATTTCTTAAAACTATATTCCCCAAAACGGCTGAAAACAGTAAGTTCTTGTTAAGGATTTGCTTTTCAGCCGTTTCTAGTATAAAATAAAGCTTTCCGAAGCAGAATTAAATGCTACAATCGGAAAGCCTTATAATACCTATTGAAAACTGAATTGAATATTGAGAACCAGCTTTATTCTTTCATTGTCGGAGGCTTCTTCCTCCTTTCAACAATTAGCTGTCTTTTATAAGTAAGCCATCTTTATCCATTTATCTTATTCAAAACAACCGGTCTGTTTGCCGGAGCCTTACCAAAATTCTTATTAGGCTTTTTCCCCATTACAAACTTCAATGTGCTGCCATTTATTATATCCTGATAAGTGATATAACTCTTATCATAAGGCTTGCCATTCAAATACACTTTCTGGATATAGATATTTTCTTTGCTGTTATTGGGTGCTTCTACAGTAAAAGTGTTACCACCACGTACCTTCACTTCTACTTTCTTAAAACAAGGGCTACCGAAAACAAATACACCATCCGACGGGTTCACCTGATAGAGTCCCATAGATGAAAGAAGATACCAGGCAGACATTTGGCCACAATCCTCATTACCGATGATACCGTCCGGCTGGTCTGTGTAAAAATCGCTCATGATAAAACGAACCTTTTCCGCCGTTTTCCATTGTTCACCGGCATACGCGTAAAGATAAGCAACATGATGGCTCGGTTCATTTCCATGTGCATATTGTCCGATCAATCCGGTTATGTCGCTCGATGCTTCTTCCCCCATACTGTCGGTATTGGTAAAGAAACCATCAAGCTTCGTTGTAAAAGGTTTGTCACCTTCAAACAAGGCAATCAGCCCATAGGGGTCTTGTGGAGCAAAGAAAGTATATTGCCATCCGTTTCCTTCACAGAAATCTCCAACAGTATGGATGGAACGTGCCGGATCGTAAGGAGTACGCCAAGAGCCGTCTTCCAGTTTCGGACGAATGAAATGGATAGAAGAATCAAAATAGTTCTTGTAATAATGAGCACGTTTTGAGAATGTTTCAGCATCTTCTGTCTTTCCCATCTTACGTGCCATAGCGGCAATTCCCCAGTCGTCCACTGCATACTCCATGGCTATGGAAGTAGCTTCATGAACTTTGTCGGCAGGGATATAGCCTTTTTTGACTACATAAGGTACTCCTTTCTGCTTTTCATAAGTAGCTGTAGCTATCATTGCTTGCAATGCTTCTTCCGCATCGAACCCGGTAAATCCTTTCAGATATGCATCGGCAATCACCGGCACGGAGCTATACCCCGGCATCTGATCGGTCTCTCCACTCATCAAAGGCCAGATAGGGAGTTTGTCCTGCTGACGATAGATGGAAATCATCGAATTGACTACATGGTCAACCATTTCAGGTTGAGTAATAGTCATCAAAGGATTTAATGCACGGTAGGTATCCCATAAAGAAAGAGTCGTATAGTTGGCTTTCTTCGGGTCTGTGTAAATCATGTCATTCATCCCTCTATACTCTCCATTCACATCGCAAAAAAGCGTAGGGGCAATCATAGTATGATAATGGGCGGTATAGAATACACGTTTGGAAGCCTCATCATCAGTCTCTACTGTCATCTTCTCCAGTTGCTTATTCCATCGGTCGGCACTCATATCCACCACCTTATCAAAATCCCAGTGAGTAAGTTCGGATTGCAGGTTCATCGCTGCGTTGTCACAGCTGACAGAAGAAAGAGCGACTTTTATCTTCACTTCTTTCACGTTGCCAAAAGTAAGGACACTCTTCACCGATGCCACTTTCAGTTGG
The DNA here is from genome assembly GCF_000157095.2 of Bacteroides sp. D1. Taxonomy (NCBI): domain Bacteria; kingdom Pseudomonadati; phylum Bacteroidota; class Bacteroidia; order Bacteroidales; family Bacteroidaceae; genus Bacteroides; species Bacteroides sp. D1. Next base: position 3,695 of record NZ_JH114349.1, on the reverse strand, counting down.
TCCCAAGGTTGCGGAGCATTATCGTCATAGGCAGTAAACTGCTCTATCTTCTTATCACTTTTCAACACAAAATAAACTTTGCGGGAAGGACTCCAGCCTCTCACATAACGATAACCCTCTACTGTATAATCATCTACCTTACGGATATAGCTGTCGTAAGCATTCGATCCGTTTCCTTCACGTAAGTCGATTAATATGGAAGCCGGTTTTCCTTCAGGATAAGTATAACGATGGAAGCCTACACGATCTGTAGCTGTCAACTCGGCTTTGATATTGTAACGGTCGAGAAGCAAAGAGTAATATTCGGGACGGGCGATTTCATTCGCATGAGAATATCTGGAAGCATACCCATCACGTATATCATCCTGATTGCCTCTGGGAGTACGGATCTCATTCAATGGCATGATGAGAATATCACATAAGTCAGTACAGCCCGTACCGCTCAAATGGGTATGTGAAAAGCCAATTAAAATACTATCGGAATAATGATAACCCGAGCACCAGTCCCAACCTTTATGGATATTGGTAGGACCCAGCTGTACCATTCCATACGGAACACTCGTCCCAACAAAGACGTGTCCATGATAACCGGATCCGATATACGGATCGACGTACTGCAATAATCCTTCACTTTTTGAATAGTTCTGTTGCGCTACTCCATTTCCCGCTGTAAGCAAGACACAAGAAGTAAGTGCAAGTAGTTTAAATGCCTTCATTCGTATTTTTCTTTGGTATGATTGAAAATTATAGTTAGCGAATGATGCAAATATACTACCTATTTAGGAATTAACTAACTGTCGCTAGAGTTTACAAGAAAAATGGCAGGCAGGTTTACTCTTTTGGCAAGTTCCAACCACAGATTTACACGGTTTTCCACAGAAAAACTGCGTACCGTCTACTAAATAACATAATAAATGAATCTGTGGAAATCCGTGTTAATCTATGGCGAATCCTTTCCATAAATTCCCTTCGGGAAGAGGAGCTTCAAGCTCTATCAGTTCTTTTGAGACAGGATGTATGAACCGTACTCTCCGGGCATGCAGACAAATGCTCCCATCCGGATTGGAGCGTGGAGAGCCATATTTCAAATCTCCCTTGATAGGGCATCCCATTTTTGCCAGCTGACAACGAATCTGATGATGACGTCCGGTTTTTAAATCGACTTCGAGCAAATAGTAATTCTCCGAATGACCGATCAACCGGTAATGCAAGATCGCTTTCTTGCTGTTCGGCACTTCTTTGTCGTATGCATAACTTTTGTTCTGCTTTTCATTACGTACAAGAAAATGTACCAGTTCACCTTCCGGTTCTTGCGGAGCATTTTTCACAACCGCCCAATAAGTCTTTTTCACCTCACTGGTGCGAAACATTTCGTTGAGCCTTGTTAATGCCTTACTCGTTTTGGCAAAAATAACAAGACCGCTTACGGGGCGGTCCAACCGGTGTGTCACACCGAGGAAAACATTTCCGGGTTTCTGATACTTCTCTTTCAGATACTGTTTTACAGTCTCCGAAAGCGGCGTATCCCCCGTCTTGTCTGCCTGGACAATCTCGGAAGCGGTCTTGTTGACTACAATGATATGGTTGTCTTCGTATACAACAGTCATTCTGTTCGATTACATATTCATACCACCATCTACCTGAATCACCTGACCTGATACATAAGAAGACATATCAGAAGCCAGGAAGGTAGCGATGTTTGCCACATCTTCAGGAGTACCACCACGACGCAAAGGTATTTTCTTTGCCCATTCAGCTCTTACTTCGTCAGAAAGAGCAGCTGTCATGTCTGTCAGGATGAATCCCGGAGCGATAGCGTTGGCACGGATGCCGCGAGAACCCAACTCTTGTGCGATAGACTTAGCCAATGCAATCATACCTGCCTTAGAAGCAGCATAGTTAGCCTGTCCTGCATTTCCGTGAACACCTACAACAGAGGCCATATTGATAATGCTACCAGCTTTTTGACGCATCATGATAGGTGTACAAGCATGGATGAAGTTAAATGCTGACTTCAGGTTCACGTTGATTACCATATCCCATTGCTGTTCGCTCATGCGCATCATCAAACCGTCACGAGTGATACCGGCATTGTTTACCAATATATCGATCCGTCCGAAGTCCTTGTGGATTTCTTCAACGACCTTTGCAGTATCTTCAAAGTTAGCCGCGTTAGAAGCGTAACCTTTGGCTTTCACGCCCATTGCTTCCAATTCTTTAGCTGTATTTTCTGCATTTTCGTCAATGACAAGGTCAGTAAATGCGATGTTTGCGCCTTCGGCAGCAAACTTAAGAGCGATAGCCTTACCAATACCGCGAGCAGCACCGGTTACAATGGCTGTTTTTCCGTCTAATAATCCCATACTAAAAGTTATTTAATTAAATTTCTGTTCTATGCAGTGCGCCAAACACAATGTTGGACACATATCTATTTCTTGTATCTTCATCCAGATGTGCACCTATATGGCCTCGAATATAAGGAACTTCAATTCCTTTCACACAATAATGTATCAAGTCGGCAGTCATCTCCACATCGTCAATATGGAAAACTCCTTTTGCCTGTCCTTCCAGAAGAACGGCTTTAAAGAGCTGGACTTCCTTTGCATCAAACTTCTTGCGAACTTTTTCCACCCGCCATATATCACGGAAGAAATAAGCACGCAATGTTCCGTTTCGATAGACCACCTCTTTTACCGCGTCCAACCGGGTATATATCATCTCCAACAATTTCTCGTCCGGTGAGATATTTTTCTCGGCCACCCGCTTCATCATATCCGACAGAATATCCAATTCCGATTCCACAACAGCCAAATAAATTTCATCCTTACTTTTAAAATAAGTATAGAGCGTTCGTCTACCTTTTTTAGAAGCAAGAGCGATATCATTCATAGTTGTGTTTTCTACTCCCATCTTCGCAAAAAGCTGACGGGCTACATCTACTAATTTGGCTTTTGTCTTGGATACGGTCATAGGTTACAAATTGCACATTGCTGAATATTTTGAGCAAAAGTAATTCTTTTCTTTAGACCATACAAGAAAATAGAGAGAATATTAACATTTGTATATTAATAGGTGCTAAGAAAAAGTTTCATCATTATTTCATTCATTCTCAACCAAATAAGAAAAAAAATGATGATTTACTCGAAAAATATTCAGCTAATTATTTGTTTGTTTCAAAAAAAGCCGTACCTTTGCACCCGTTAAACATCGCGGAGTGGAGCAGTTGGTAGCTCGTTGGGCTCATAACCCAAAGGTCATTCGTTCGAGTCGGATCTCCGCAACTAAAGATAAGAAGAATCGCAGAAATGCGGTTCTTCTTTTTTATGACGACTCTTCTTTACTGACTTTATTCACAACCTAATTTCAGTTATCAACAAGGATATCAACAGGTTAATTTACTTATAATAAAGCAATTAACGGGTCAGTCCGAAAACCCTGTGGATATGTTAAATTCACACTGTCAGTTTGCATAATCTAAACATAAAGAATGGTATATCTCCTACTCCCCTAAACTGTGCTCTGAACGCTTTAATTTTTGCATTGAATGATTCTGCAAATGCATTCGTTTCCCTGCTAACGAAATAGTTTAGTATTGTTTCATAATAGTTCTGCATGGTATTTGTTACGGTTCTGAAACATCCGTATCCAAGCTTTTCTATTTTATTGTACCACAAGGCAAGCTTTCCACGTGCCAC
>NZ_JH114348.1:166992-244953 GCF_000157095.2 Bacteroides sp. D1 | reverse complement strand
ATTGCATCTGCCATCAGACAGCATTGGTCTATTGAGAATAATCTTCATTGGCAATTGGATGTTACCTTTCGAGAAGACTACAGTAAAAAGGTGAAAAATGCAGCCAGAAACTTTTCGGTGGCAACAAAGATGGCACTTACCATACTAAAGAAGGATAAAACAACAAAAGGAAGTATGAATCTGAAAAGACTAAAAGCCGGATGGGATGAAAAATATTTGTCACAACTTTTACAGAACAATAATTTTTAATGCGTCTGCCCTGCGGTGTCCTTATGAAGGAGAAACTAATATATAACCGTAAAGATGGCAGTACAATTTGAGTTTTATAAGAATCCTGGAACGGGAGAAGAAGGAGAGGAAGAGCAATATCATCCCCGAGTTGTTAACTTCAATTCTGTGAGTACTGAATATTTGGCAGCTGAAATTCATAGAGCTACAACGTTCGGTGAGGCAGAGGTTGAAGGCGTTCTGATGTCATTAAGTCATTTCATGAGCTCTCATCTTAAAAATGGTGAACGTGTACATTTGAAAGGGATAGGATATTTTCAGGTGACGTTGCAGACTACAGAACCGGTATATGATGTTAAGACACGTTCTGATAAAGTTTCTTTCAAAGCTATTCGTTTTCAGGCGGATAAAGAACTCAAAGGTGAATTATATGACATGCATATACAACGTTCGAAATGGAAGTGCCATTCGGCTGTCCTTTCAGAGGAAGAAATTGATCGGCGTTTGACGGAGTTTTTCACTACTCACCAAGTCTTGATTCGGCGTAATTTACAATCCATTTGCCAGTTTACTCAAATTATGGCATCGCGTCATATACAACGTTTGAAAGAACAAGGTAAAATAGAGAATATAGGAACTCGTTTTCAACCGATTTATGTGCCCAGATCCGGGTATTATGGAAAATAAACCATCCCTGATACTGGGTGGAGAGGCGTAAGTAGGGCCGGAAAATCATGATAGGGGGGCTGGATATGGGTATATTGGATGTAGATAAATATTTAATATGTGTCTTTGCATTACTTGAACGTCTCCTGTCATAGTTGCAGATAGATGGGAATTTCTTGTTTGTCATGAAAAGACCTCTGTTATTAAGTTAACCTTATTGTATATAAGTAAAAAGAAAAAATCACGGAACAATGAAACAAAAACGATATTTGTTGATCAGCCTTCTCATTTTCTGCTTGTTTGTAACATTGCAATGGGGCTATGCAAATACTACTATATTGTCCAATTATCGTTATGGACTTACCTTCAAAGCACATACTGTTAATCAGGATCAAAGAACAAGTCTTGATCTGACTCCGGATAGAAGTCTGCATCTGGGTAATAAGTTCTCGCTTAGTTTTGACATTAAGTTGAGAGAGGAATTGCATACTTATGGATATGTGTTTAGAATAATCTCCGACGATACTTCTTCTTGCTTGGATTTTATATCTTATCAACTACGATCCAGATTCAATTTTATATTGAACAAAGGTAGTTCGATTGTTGAGAATGTGGATTTTATAGACAGTACTCAAATAGTAAAGGATGAGTGGATTAAGATAAGGCTTGATTTCACAGAACAGGGGATTAAGATTTCGGTGAATGAGGCTACTCAAATGATGCGTCATTCTTTTAAAGACTTTAACAGTCTAAGTTTCTTATTTGGAAGCAATAGGCATCCAAAGTATTATACGACCGATGTTCCTCCCGTTAGTTTGCGTAACATTGAATTGTATAATCAGGATGGTAGAATAATACGATGCTGGAAGCTGGCCTTGCATAACAGAAAAGGAGAAACAATGGATGAAGTAGAGGCTCAACGTGCAATTGTTCAAAATGGCATTTGGGAAATAGATAGACATTATAACTGGCAGAAAGAGAAATCCCTGAAATTTGATAGTAAGAAGTTTCAATGTCAAAATCTTCAATTAGCTTATGATAGTATAGGTGGTAGGATATTTATGGTACTAAAAGAGAAGGTATTGGTCTACCATGTCGATAATAAACAGGTAGATACTCTATCAGTTGAAAAAGGAGAACCTTATTTTGGAGTATCCAGACAGGTTATTTATTCTGCTGCTACTGACGAGTTGATTTCCTATTCTACTGAACATCCTCTTTTAAGCAAATATAATTTTGCCACGCATGAATGGTCGATTCCTTCTACGTGGGAAGTGGACTCCAGACAGCATCATAATCGTATGATAGATCCGGAAACCAATCATTTGATCCTTTTTGGAGGATATGGACGCCATACTTATAATGCAGATTTTGTGGAAAAAGGTTTGAATGACGGAGATCAATGGCAAATTATTTCTTTGGATTCCTGTATCACTCCTCGGTATTTAAGTGCTATGGGCATTGAGGATAAAGACCACATTCTTATAATGGGCGGGTATGGAAGCTGTTCAGGAAAGCAGGAAGAGTCTCCACAGAATTACTATGATCTTTATCGGTTGAATATCCGGGATAAATCATGTTCTAAAGTGTGGTCTTTTTTTAATGAAGGCGAGCATTTTACGTTTAGTAATTCAATGATAATAGATACTGTCGCTGATAAGTTGTATGCTTTGGTTTATAATAATGATCGTTTCCATACCAATCTCAACTTGTGCAGTTTTGATATTTGTACCTCAAATCCACAATCCAAAATAGTAAGTGATTCTATCGAATATGATTTTCTGGATATTAAGTCTTATTGTGATTTATTTCTTTATCAAGACCAGATGTTGTATGCTTTTGTTGTTCAGGAGAAGATACCGGGTGAGGCAGTTTTAGATGTATATTCTTTAGTATATCCTCCTTTATCGTCAGATGAGATTTATATGGAAAAGAACAAAGATTGTCATTTTTCTACATGGGTTATCTATGGAAGCATTTTAATATGTCTGGTATTCTTCTTCTTCGTTATTGTATATGTCTACAAGAAAAAGAAAAGTAAAACAACTGGAGTTTCGATGACTATTTCCAAAGTGGAATATGGAGAACAAGAGATTGCTAAGCCATCTAACAGAAAAATATCTGCAATTTTACTTCTTGGTGGTTTTCAGGTCTTTGATAAACAAGGGAATAATATAACGGGTGAATTTACGCCTACTCTTAAATTACTTTTTCTTTTCCTATTGCTAAACTCCATCAAAGGTGGAAAGGGAACAACTTCACAAAGATTGGAAGAGACTTTTTGGTTTGATATGAGTAAAACGAGTGCAGCCAACAACCGTAGGGTTAATATCCGTAAACTTCGGCTAATTCTTGAGACGGTCGGGGAAGTACAGATTGTTAATAAAAATGATTATTGGTATATTGATATGGGTAAAGATACCCTATGTGATTATCATCAGGTATGCCAGATCTTAAATGCTTTTGAATTCTATAATTCTTCTAATAAAGAAATGATTGTCAACTTTGTAGAGTTGGCATCTTTGGGGGTGTTGCTGCCTAATGTAAGTACGGAATGGGTGGATGAATATAAATCGGAGTATTCTCATAACGTTATAGAACTACTTCTTTCTATCAGTGTTCGTGAAGAGATTGGGAAAGACAACAAACTATTGCTGAAAATAGCGGATATTATACTGATGCATGACTGTACGGATGAAGATGCTATTCGTATAAAGTGCAGGGCGTTATTTCTGTCTGGACAAAAAGGACTTGCTAAACAATGTTTTGATAAGTATTGTGCTGATTATAACCGTTTATTGAATACTTCTCCCGAATTTACATACGATGATGTGATTTGTGAGAGCTGATAGGTGGAATTTATTTTTTGAATGAAATAAATTTTGCATTAAAAGTGCATTAATGATTTCCCGGAAGTGGCTTTATTGCTTTCGGGTTCTTTTATTTTCTTCATAAGAGGGCAAAATATTTCTATTTTTTTCTCTTTGTTTATCAGGTACTTATATGGAATGTGATAAGAAAAATCATATTATTAATATGAAATTAATGTTGTGATAATGCCTCTCATATACTTTCGCAGTACCAATTAATCGCAAATCTATCGAGTTATGAAGTGTACTGATACCTCTTGAGTAGGTTCATGATTCATAGTGATCTATAATAGATGATTGATTGAACAATATATCAACTTAATTTATAATTTATGAAAGCACGCATTTGCAAAGAGAAGCACTGGAATGTGCATTTAAGGTTCTTTCTTGTGATGATGGGAGACTTACTGTTCTCAGTTTCTGTTCTTGCCCAAAGTAACCTGATAACGGGTAAAGTTATAGACAACGCCAGCGAACCGATTATTGGAGCCAGTATTCAATCTTCTGTGGTCGGGAAGGGAACTATCTCTAATATGAATGGAGATTTTTCCATTGAGGTTCCTGTCGGGACGGAATTAACTATTAGTTTTCTTGGTTACCGTACTCAAAAAATAAAAGTGTCTGATATGCGGTCTTTAGTTATCAAATTGCTGGAAGATACACAGGCGTTGGATGAAGTGGTAGTGGTAGGTTATGGAGTTCAGAAAAAAGAGAGTTTGACGGGTGCTATTTCTAATATTAAAAATGATGAGATTATTAAAACGAAAGCTACCAGTCTGGCACAATCACTTGAAGGGAAAGTCTCGGGATTGAAGATACGGCAGAATGACGGTGAACCGGGACAATTTCGTTCCGATATCAATATCCGTGGTTTGGGTACTCCGCTTTTCATTATTGATGGGATTGTCAGAGATGGGGCTAATGAGTTTCAGCGTCTTAATCCGGATGATATAGAAAGCATTTCTTTCCTGAAAGATGGTACTGCAGCTATTTATGGTATGAATTCGGCTAATGGAGCCATTGTTGTAACAACAAAAAAAGGATATAAAGGAAAAGCGAAAATATCCTTGTCGGCTAATTGGGGATGGTCTAAACCGACTAATATTCCTAGGATGGCAAACGCAGCTCAATATATGGAGCTTAGAAATGATGCTGCAATATTAGGAGAAGGTAATCCATTGGTTACAAAAGAAGAACTGGAATTATGGAAGACGGGTGCTTCTGGATATGCCAGTACTGATTTATACGATCATGTGATTAAGAATAGTTCTATTCAACAGCAATATACTTTGTCCTTGCAAGGAGGTTCGGATATTGTCTCATACTTTGGTAGTTTTAGCTATGCATCTGATGAAGGGTTGTTGAAATCCGGTGATTTGGGATATGAGAAATTTACTTTTCGTTCGAATACTGATATAAAAATAGCTAAAGGATTGACCGCAGGAGTTAATTTGGCAGGTAGATATGATAAGACCAGCCAGCCATGGAACTCTTTCTATGAGATCTTCAAGCAGACCCGTGTGAATGTGCCGACTGTGCCTGCGTATGCCAATAACAATCCGGACTATTTGGCAACTCAAAGTATGGGAATTAATCCCATTGCTTTGGCGGATGCGGATATGACAGGTTATCATTATTATTATAATAAAAACTTTCAATCGACATTCACTTTAAAATATGAAGTACCGTTTGTGCAGGGATTATCTATACAAGGGCAATTAGGCTATGATTATAATCACAATAAACATAAAGGATTGAGAAAGAAGTTTTCTACTTATACATACGCTATCGAAACGGATGAATATATAGAGAATGAATACAATAATCCTTCTATGATACAAGTGAATAATAACGAAGCGAGCAGGCTTGACATGCAAGCACAAATCAGTTACAATAGGTTGTTTAATGATACACATAATGTAAGTGCTACATTGGTTTATGAAAGGAGACAGGAAAAAAGCGATTGGTCGAATATAGAACGTAAGTTTGATTTATTGACTTATGATGAAGTAGATTATGCCGGATTGAAAGATGCTGTTTCAGGGGGGATGTCCAACGAACAGGCTTTTATCTCGTATGTCGGTCGGTTTAACTATGATTACAAAGGAAGGTATTTATTAGAATTAGGATTCAGAAATGATGGTTCTTACCGCTATGCTCCTGGTAGCAGATGGGCTTTTTTCCCTATGGGGTCTATTGGTTGGCGTTTGTCGGAAGAGAAGTTTTTGAAGGAAAAGTTGGGCTTTCTTGATAATCTGAAGATCAGGGCTTCATACGGGGAGTCCGGACAGGATGCAGGTGATCCGTTCCAATATGTGTCGGGGTATAATCTTAATGTTGGTATTTATGAATTTAATGACGGAACTACCACTTCGGGCATTTCTGCTCCCTCTATTACGAATACGAATTTAACTTGGTATAAAGCTAAGTTACTTGATATAGGATTCGATCTTTCTATATTCAAAGGATTATTCTCTTTGGAGTTCGACTTATACCAAAGAAAAAGAAGCGGATTGTTAGCTACAAGAGTGGTGGCATTACCTAATACATTTGGTTCGCAACTGCCACAGGAAAATTTGAATAGTGATTTGACGAGGGGTATTGACATAACGCTCGGGCATACTAATAAGATCAGAAATTTTTCTTATAGCGTCAAAGCGAATATGAACTTAGCCCGCACCCGGATGGAGCATGTAGAAAGAGGACCTTTCACCAGTAGCATGGATCGTTGGAGAAATCAGTCTTCCGGACGTTGGAATGATTTCACATGGGGGTATCAAACTAATGGGCAATTCCAGACTACAGAGGAAATAAAATATGCTCCTGTTCAGGATGGAGAGTTGGGAAATAGCAAGGAACTGCCGGGGGATTACCGTTATGTAGATGCTAATGGTGACGGTATTATCGATGATAATGATAGAATGCCTCTCTTTTGGTCAGGTACTCCACTGATTCATTATGGCTTTAATTTGGAGGCTTCTTGGAAAAATTTCGATATCTACGCTTTGCTTCAGGGAGCGGGAATGTATACTGTCCAGTTTTCAGAGGTTTATGCCGAGGTACTGTGGTCAAAAGGAGCGAATACTCCAGCCTATTTCTATGACAGATGGCGCAAAGAAGACCCTTACAATCCGAATAGTAAATGGGTTGCCGGGAAATGGCCTGCTACCCGTTTAATACAGGATACTGGAGCTATGTATAAAGAGAGTAATATCTGGCGTCGTGATGCTTCTTATTTAAGACTCAAAACTTTGGAACTGGGTTATACATTGCCAGACAGTATTTTGAGAAAGAGTGGTATTAGTAATATACGATTCTATATTAATGGCTATAATCTTTTAACCTTCTGTGATTCTTTTGTGAAAGCGTTTGATCCGGAAAAGGTGGAAGGCTCTTATAGTGCTGGAATGAATTATCCTCTGACTAAAAGTTTTAATATTGGTTTTACTGCTAATTTCTGATAGATTATGAAATATAAGATTATACTATTGCTGAATATGGCTCTTCTTTTTGCAGGATGTACGGATATTCTGGATATAGAGCCTAATAATAAGGTGGTTGCAGACAAAGTCCTGACTACTGAAGAGGGGATTGCGATGCACATGGCAAATCTTTACGGCCGTCTTCCTATCGAGGACTTCTCTTATGCGATTGATAAGGGCTTTAATTTGGGAATTGGGAATACTGATCCGAATAATGGTGGACGGGCTGCTGCTATGTACTGTGACGAAGCGATGCATTCTGAATTCGACGAATGGGGAAGTGAAGGATTTAATTTTTGGGAAAGATATACGGATGATAAAGGTTTGTATAATGCTTCTGTTGGTATTTACACATTGATAAGGGATATTAATAACCTGTTGGAAACGATTCCTACGTTGAATACTTCCCATAATAAAAAAACATTATTGGAGGGTGAAGCTGCTTTTCTACGTGCATATACATATTTTGCTTTGGCAAAGCGGTATGGTGGAGTTTCGATTATCAAGAAAGTTCAGGTGTATAATGGAGATGTAGAAGAATTGAAAGTGCCCCGCAGCACAGAAAAGGATACATGGGATTTTATCTTGAGCGATTGTGATGACGCTATCCGGAAACTAAGTGAGTCTTCAGAAGATACTCGTCGTGCTAATAAATGGATTGCATTGGCACTGAAGTCTCGGGCAGCTTTATATGCAGCTTCGATTGCCAAATATACTCATGAGCCTTATGTGGGTCTGTCGGGGCCGGCTGTAGAACAGAAACTTGTGGGTATTGATGCTTCGGAAGCAGATCGTTATTATGAAATCTGTATGCAGTCGTCTGATGAAATAATGAAGAGTGGGTTGTATGGTTTATATGGTGCAGAGCCTCAAAGCAGAGACGAAGCTATCGTAAATTATAAAAAACTGTTTGAGGATCCAAACAGTGTATTGAATGGAACGAAGGAACCTATTTTTATTAAAGGATATACATCTGGTACCCAACTTGCACACAATTATGATATTTGGTATCGTCCTAATCAGGTAGCAAACGGCTGGCCGCATCCGGGACGTATGAATCCTTCGTTAGATCTGGCCGATATTTATGAAGATTATACGGATGACGGGCAAGGATTAAGTAAGCCTATCCGTACTCGTGTGGATAATAATGAAATTTTTTCTGGTTTTGACAGAAATGCTAACTATTATTCTTATCCAATGGATGCTCCTTATGAAATATTCAATGATAAGGATATTCGTATGTGGGCTACTATGATTCTTCCGGGTACGCAATGGAAAGGACAGAAAATCATTATTCAGGGAGGATTTATTCGTCCCGATGGAAGTTATGTGTTCAGAACAGATGCCAGTACTCAGGGGAAAGATGGAAAGACCTACTATTCGTTTGGTGCGCAGGATCAGAAAATGTATTCGGGATTTAGTTCTGTTGGTGGTAACTACACCCGTTCTGGTTTTCTTCTTCGCAAATTCTTGCAGGAAAGTAAAGACGTGACTTCTGAGTGGAATAAGGGATTTACAGACTGGATCGAATTTCGTTATGCTGAGATTCTGATGAATTATGCGGAAGCATCCATAGAACATTCGTCTGCAACGGGTGAACAGCTGAAAAAAGGGAAAAAAGCGCTTAATGCTGTTAGAAAGCGAGCTGCACACAAAGACGAAATTCCATTAACAATAGAGAATGTACGTAAAGAGCGTTTTGTTGAATTTGCTTTTGAGAATAGACGCAGATGGGATCTGATTCGTTGGAGGATATTTCATAAGGAATATGAGAACCGAATAAAGAAGTCCTTAGTTCCGTTCCTCGATTTAAGAGGAGAAACTCCTAAATACATCTTTGTACGCATGGATGCTCCTGGAGTGAACAAACATTCGTTTGATTATTCCTGGTACTATCAGGATATTCCTGGTACCGGTAGTAACGGACTTGTTCAGAATCCTTGATATATCAAAACTTTACTTTAAAGACAGAAAATATGAAAGCAACTTTTTATTTATTGACAATAATATTCTTTTCCATATGTTTTGTAGCATGTGAAAAGGACAATCTGGATATAGCCCCAAATGCTACATTCGGTGGGGAAATCCGGGATATGGAGACAGGTGAGTTGGTGGAGCAAGAGATAATCAGAGGTTCGCAGATTTATTTTATTGAACTCGGATGGGACAATCCTCCTGTTCAGGCAATGGCTGTTAAAAATGACGGAACATTCCAAAATAATCTCATGTTTGCGGGCGATTACAAAATAATTCTGAATAAGGGGAATTATATTCCTCAAGATACGATTGATTTTAGAATTAATAAAGGAAAGAATTATAAGGTGTTTGAGGTTCTGCCTTACATACGTATCGTGAATCCTGATATTAGATATAAAGGTAATAAAGTAGTAGCAAAATTCAGTTTACAGCAATATACGGTAGATCCGGTAAAGACAATCGCTCTATTTGCACATACAGAGTCCCATGTAAGTAGTAATATCCAGACAGCTAAAGTGAGTAGTGAAATAAATACTGCTGTATCACCTTTGACGGAGTACGAATTGAGCATGGATTTGAGCCAGACTACTGGAATTGAACGGGAACATAGTTATTTTTTCAGAATCGGAGCATTGAGCAGTACGTCGGAAGCTAAATATAATTATTCTCCTGCAGTAGAAATCGACTTATAAAGGAATAGGACATTTATGAAAAGAAAAATACAAGATTGCCTTGCATACAGACTGTTTTTGTTGTTACCGCTTTTCTCGTTTGGAGGATGTGTGGAGATAAAAGCTCCTGTTGATTACGTAAATCCATATATGGGAAATATTAGTCACTTGTTGGTACCGACTTATCCGACTGTCCATTTACCTAACAGTATGTTACGAATATATCCTCAAAGGGAGGATTATACAAGTAATAAATTGAAGGGATTACCTGTGATAGTGACAAGTCATAGAGGAAATTCGGCCTTCTCTATCAATCCGTTCAATAGCTTTTGTGATAGTTTAGAGAAGGGTAGTAGGTCTTCTTTTATATTGTATAATTACGATAATGAAAAGATCAAGCCTTATTATTACAGTGTTTTTTTGAGTGACTATGATATAGAGGTAAAATATGTCCCTTCTCATCAGTCGGCTTTATATCAATTAGATTTCCGGGCAGGGCAACCTGGGCTTTTGATCGGGGCGACAAATGGAGAGTTGCATGTAGAGAAAAACAAAGTTTTTGGTTATCAGCAAATCGGTTCCTATGAGACAAGAGTGTATCTTTATCTGGAAACGGACGTGGTTCCTTTACAAACGGAAGAAGGAAATACTGTCGTAATGAAATTTCCAGAGAATGATAAAAGGATTAATCTTCGTTATGGAATCTCTTTTATAAGTGTAGATCAGGCGAAAAAAAATATGGAACGCGAAGTGGCTGGAAAGGATTTGGAAACTCTTACACGAACAGGTAGAACTATTTGGAATGATGCTCTTGGAAAGATTCAGGTAAAGGGAAACTGTGAGGATAGTAAGACTATATTCTATACTTCTTTATACAGAACATATGAACGAATGGTTTGTCTTTCTGAAGATGGACAGTATTATAGTGCTTTTGACAATCAGGTTCATCAGGATAGCGGTGTTCCTTTTTATACTGATGATTGGATCTGGGATACGTATAGAGCTACCCATCCATTGAGAATATTACTGGAACCGGAACGCGAGAAATATATGATTCAGTCTTTTATCCGGATGGCTGGTCAGATGAAACATTTTTGGATGCCTACTTTTCCGGAGATAACAGGTGATAGCCGACGGATGAATTCAAATCATGGGGTGGTTACTGTACTTGACGCTTATGTAAAAGGAATTACGGATTTCGATTTAAAGGAAGCATATCGTGCTTGTAGAAATGCTATCACTGAAAAGACATTAGCACCGTGGTCGGATATGGAAGCCGGAAAGCTAGATTCTTTTTATGTGTCAAACGGATATTTTCCGGCGTTAGCTTCTGGTGAAGAGGAAGTTGTTTCCGAAGTACATAGTTTTGAGAAAAGGCAAGCTGTTGCTGTGACATTAGGTACAGTGTACGATGAATGGTGTCTGGCACAAATAGCCAGACTGCTGGATAATAAAGAGGATTACAATTACTTTTTGCAAAGAAGTTTGAACTATCATCAATTGTTTAATGCAGAAACAAAATTTTTTCATCCTAAAGATAGTGAAGGAAATTTTATCACTCCGTTTGATTATCGTTATTCCGGTGGAATGGGTGGAAGGGATTATTATGGCGAAAATAATGGATGGGTTTATCGTTGGGATGTCCCCCATAATGTAGCGGATCTTATCAAACTGATGGGAGGGAAAGAGGCGTTTGTTGATGAGCTGGAAAAGATGTTTGATACTCCTTTAGGAAAAAGCAAGTATGAATTTTTCTCGCGTTTTCCTGATCATACAGGTAATGTCGGACAGTTTTCTATGGCAAATGAACCTTGTTTACATATTCCTTACTTATATAACTATGCCAATAAACCCTGGATGACCCAGAAAAAGATTAGGGCATTACTGGAGGAATGGTTTAGAAATGATTTGATGGGGATGCCGGGAGATGAGGATGGTGGTGGCATGAGTGCATTTATTGTCTTCTCGCAGCTGGGTTTTTATCCGGTTACGCTAGGATTACCTATATATGTCATTGGAAGTCCGGTGTTTGAACGGGCAAAAATTCAGTTGAGTGATGACAAAACCTTTGAAGTATATTGCCATAATTATTCGCCGAAACATAAATACATTCAATCGGTTAAGCTGGATGGAGTGGAATGGGATAAATCTTGGTTTAGTCATGAGGAACTGATGAAGGGAAATAAATTAGAAGTAACGATGGGGGCCTATCCCAATAAGGAGTGGGCGTCTCAAGACCAGTCTGTCCCCCCTTCATTTGAAATGAGAAAATAAAGAATATGAATAATTAAAATTAAATCAATTATGATGCAGAGACTCTTTTTTATGATGATTTTTTTCTTGTCACTTTCATTGGAAAGTTGTAGCAAAGAAGATGATAATAATCCTTCTAATTCGGAGAATAACGGAGGAAATAATAATTTAGGTACAGAGTTGGATTATGATACTTTCTGCTTTTATTATGATTGGTATGGAAGTGAGGCTATTGACGGTCAATATAGACATTGGGCCCATGCTATAGCACCCGATCCTAATGGTGGATCCGGTCAGAATCCGGGGACCATTCCGGGTACACAGGAGAGTATAGCCAGTAATTTTTATCCTCAATTAGGAAGATATAGTAGTAGTGATCCTAATATTTTGACCAAACATATGGATATGTTTGTTATGGCGCGTACCGGAGTGCTGGCACTTACCTGGTGGAATGAACAGGATGAGACTGAAGCCAAGAGAATCGGTCTTATACTGGATGCAGCAGATAAGAAAAAAATAAAAGTATGTTTTCACTTGGAGCCATATCCCAGCAGAAATGTGCAGAATCTCCGGGAGAACATAGTTAAATTGATAACGAGGTATGGAAATCACCCGGCCTTCTACAGAAAGGATGGCAAACCTTTGTTTTTTATTTATGACTCTTATTTAATCGAACCTAGTGAATGGGAAAAGTTATTAAGTCCTGGTGGTTCCATTACAATCAGAAATACAGCCTATGATGCTTTGATGATTGGATTATGGACTTCTAGTCCGACAGTGCAACGGCCTTTTATTTTGAATGCTCATTTTGATGGTTTCTATACATATTTTGCAGCTACCGGGTTCACGTATGGTTCTACCCCGACTAATTGGGTAAGTATGCAAAAATGGGCAAAGGAAAATGGTAAGATATTTATTCCAAGTGTGGGTCCCGGATATATAGACACACGTATACGTCCTTGGAATGGTTCGGTAATCCGGACTAGAACGGATGGGCAGTATTATGACGCTATGTATCGAAAGGCCATTGAAGCTGGGGTTTCGGCTATTTCTATTACCTCCTTTAATGAATGGCATGAAGGGAGCCAGATAGAACCGGCTGTGCCTTACACAAGTTCCGAGTTTACTTATTTGGATTATGAGAACCGTGAACCTGATTATTATCTCACCCGCACTGCGTACTGGGTTGGGAAATTTAGAGAAAGCAAACAGTAATCATATTTATTAATAAAAAATAAACCATGAAAAAAGTCACAAAAGTAAAGATGTTGTTAATAATGCTATGTGCATTGTTTATATCAGTATGTTCTATTTCTTGTTCTGATGACGACGATAATGTGCTAAAGGTAGACACAGTAGCTTTTATAAGCCAACTGACTGATTATCAAAATCAGCTGGAAACATTGAGGGATGGATCGCAGTATGGAAATAAGACGGGAATGTATCCGGAAGAGAGCAGGGATATACTTGAACTGGTATTAATCCAGATAAAAAAGAGCATCCGGCAAATTGAAAACGGAGAAGAGACTAATCCTTCACAGGAGAAAGTGGATGAATTGATTCAGGCTGCTAAAAAAGCGATGGAGGATTTTAAAGCAACTGTGATTATAGAATATGTTTCTGTAGCTGCAGAATTGTATGTAGACGGACAAAATGACGGGTATATTGATTTTGGAGCAAGTGAGAACTATTCTAAGTTTGGTAATACTGGTGAACAAGTTTTCACTGTTGAGTTGTGGGTGAAGTTGAAATATACTTCCGGTTTTGGTAGTGTGGTGGATGTCTTTATCGAAGATGGTACCGGACATTATAGAAAAGGATGGGTAATTAATAACTTTGATAATAAGAGACTACGTATGTCGTTGGGAATGGATAATTGGGGATTGTTGGAACCTGGCATTGATTTCAGTACGACAGAGAAATGGGTTCATTTTGCAGCAGTTATTAACGAGAAAGGAGTTGATGGAGATGTTAATTCAGAAGGAAAACCTATTGTTGTAAAAGTGTATATGAATGGCGAATTGAAGGATCAGGCGACAGGGCTTGATGGTAATCCTTATAATCCGAATGATTTGGGAACATCTATGATTGCTTTTAGACATATGGGGGGGAATCTTGGTATGACAAATGACTGGAAACTATCTGGATATATCAAACATTTCCATCTTTGGAAATCTGCCAAGTCACAGGGAGAAATTAAAAAGCTGATGAATGAGGAAATTAGGGTTACAGGACAGGAAGATGATTTAGTTTGTGGATGGGAGTTTGATGCAACAGTGGAGGATGATACTAATATACCTGATTTGACAGGCAAATATTCTGCTAAGTTGCTTGGAGAGTATAAGTGGATTCCTTTGGAATAAAAGATTCTTTATCTGCTTCCTTTGGTAGGGCAGAAGCTTTTTGAGGCTGTCAGAAGTTTGGATTTACTATGTTTGGGATATTTTGTCTCTAATCAATCAGATAGTAAAACAGGCTTTTGACAGCTTTACTTTTATTTGATAAATTAAATGTGGTCTGTTTACTCTGCTATTTCAGCCCTTTAAGGGCTTTTCCCCTTCTCTTCTTCATTATTTTCCTCTTCCGTTTCATCTGCAAAAGGTTCCAGCCGTTGCGGTCCGTGATTTACGAAAACGAAAGCGCAGAGCGTTCCCATAATTCCTCCGCTAAGATGTCCTTCCCACGACATATTGGTAGGGGAGAAATAAGGAAACATATGCCATATAATTCCTCCATATAAAAAGGTGACAAGTAAAGAGATGGCAATGAGTGGAACATATTTGCGGAGAATACCACTGAAAAAGAGAAAGAAGGCAAAGCCATAGATCAGTCCGCTGGCACCGATGTGCCATCCCGGTTTTCCGATCAGAAAAGTAAGTAGTCCGCTTCCGAGCCAAATGAGAATAAAAATTTTACCGGCTATTCCCCGGTAAAAGTAAAAAAGACACCATGACAAGAAGAATAAAGGGATTGTATTTGCCAATAAATGACTGAATCCACTGTGTATCAGCGGATGGGTTAAAATGCCGGTCAGTCCCCGTTTCTCCATAGGATATACCCCCAAGCGAGAGAAGTCCCAGTCCATCCCGACTTCCATAATCTTGAGTATATAGAGAATAAAAATAAGAAACAAAGGCTTTGCTGCAGCCAGCATGATACGCTGAATATCTTGCTTCATGACATTCTTTTCTTTAGATATTTTACGCAATACTACGAATATTTGCACAAAATCTGAAAATAAAAAGCCTTTTTATTTTTGTTTTTATCTATAATTTGTACATTTGGGCGTTATACCCGTTGTATATGCTGCTACAGCCAATATATGCGGTATGTAACAATAAATAGATATACGATATAATGACCAATAATTAACCTTTAATAATGCACAACTATGAGTTATTTACGATTTGACAAGACCCTCATGACGAATCTGGAAGAATCTCTTCAAAGGGAAATCCTCCGGACGAACAAAGCAGGAGCTTATCATTGTACGACGATTGTTGATTGTAACACACGCAAATATCACGGCCTGTTGGTAATTCCAGTTCCCAATCTCGACGATGAAAATCATGTGCTGCTATCTTCTCTTGATGAAACGGTAATTCAACACGGTGCGGAGTTTAACTTGGGGTTGCACAAATATCAGGGAAACAACTTTAGTCCTAACGGACACAAGTATATCCGTGAGTTTGACTGTGAACATATCCCGGCAACGACTTACCGTGTCGGAGGTGTAATCCTCCGCAAAGAAAAAATCTTTGTACATCATGAAAATAGAATCCTGATTCGTTATACTTTACTTGATGCGCATTCGGCTACAACCCTGCGCTTCCGGCCGTTCCTTGCTTTCAGAAGTGTACGTGAGTACACTCACGAAAACCCACAGGCAAGCCGCGAGTATCAACTGGTGGAAAATGGTATTAAAACCTGTATGTATCCCGGTTATCCGGAACTTTATATGCAGTTGAATAAAAAGTGTGAATTTCATTTCATGCCCGACTGGTATCGGGGGATTGAATACCCGAAAGAACAGGAACGTGGGTATGACTTCAATGAAGACCTTTATGTTCCCGGCTATTTCGAAGTGGATATAAAGAAAGGAGAGAGTATTGTATTCTCTGCCGGAACTTCAGAAGTAACTCCTCGTAGACTGAAACAAACATTTGAGGCTGAAGTAGCTGATCGTACCCCACGTGATAGCTTTTACCACTGTCTGAAAAATTCCGCTCATCAGTTCCATAACCAACAGGAAGATGAACATTATATTCTTGCCGGTTATCCGTGGTTTAAATGCCGTGCTCGTGATATGTTTATCGCCTTGCCTGGACTGACGCTTGCGCTTGATGAGATCGACCAGTTTGAGGATGTGATGAAAACGGCGGAAAAGGCGATTCGTAATTTTATTAATGAAGAACCTGTTGGATACAAGATTTATGAAATGGAGCATCCTGACGTTTTGCTTTGGGCTGTCTGGGCTATGCAGCAATATGCCAAAGAGACTTCCCGCGAACAATGCCGTCAGAAATATGGAGAGCTTCTGAAAGATATTATGGAGTTTATCCGTCAGCGAAGACATGAGAATCTTTTCTTGCATGATAATGGATTACTTTTTGCCAATGGTACGGACAAAGCGATTACATGGATGAATTCTACTGTGAACGGCCATCCGGTGATTCCTCGTACTGGATATATTGTTGAATTTAATGCCTTATGGTATAATGCGTTGCGTTTCATCGCTGATCTGGTGCGTGAAGGTGGTGATGTGTACTTGGCAGATGAACTTGATGCACAGGCAGAAGTGACAGGAAAATCTTTTGTCGAGGTATTCCGTAATGAATATGGTTATTTGCTTGATTACGTAGATGGTAATATGATGGACTGGAGTGTACGTCCTAATATGATATTTACCGTAGCGTTTGATTATTCTCCTTTGGATCGTGCGCAAAAGAAACAGGTGCTCGATATTGTGACCAAAGAGCTGCTCACTCCGAAAGGAATTCGTTCGTTGAGTCCGAAGAGCGGTGGATATAATCCGAACTATGTAGGTCCGCAGATACAACGGGATTATGCTTATCATCAGGGTACTGCTTGGCCTTGGTTGATGGGATTCTATCTGGAAGCTTATCTTCGAATTTATAAGATGAGCGGGTTGTCATTCGTTGAACGTCAGCTGATTAGTTATGATGATGAGATGACAAGCCACTGCGTTGGTTCCATTCCCGAGTTGTTTGATGGGAACCCGCCCTTCAAAGGACGTGGCGCAGTATCGTTCGCGATGAATGTAGCAGAAATACTGCGTGTCTTAAAGCTACTGTCTAAGTATTATTAAAAAAGGAGGAACGAAGATGAAAGTTTTAATGTTTGGATGGGAATTCCCTCCCAAAATATATGGTGGTCTTGCGGTTGCTTCTTATGGAATAACTAAAGGATTGAGTCTGCAAGGTGATATGGAGACGATTTTCTGTATGCCTAAACCTAGCGGCGAAGAAGAAAAGTTCTTGAAAATAATCGGTATGAATCAAGTACCCATTGTGTGGCGTGATGTTCACTATGACTACTTGAAATCCCGCTTGTTGGAAATGACACCGGAAGAATATTACTCTTTCCGCGACCATATCTATGCCGATTTTTCTTATATGCATGTAAATGATTTGGGATGTATGGAATTTGCAGGTGGTTATCCCGGGAACTTGCACGAAGAAATTAATAATTTCTCGATCATTGCCGGAGTAGTAGCCCGTCAGCAGGAGTTTGATATCATTCATGCGCATGACTGGCTGACTTACCCTGCCGGAGTACATGCCAAGATGGTTAGCGGAAAGCCGCTTTGCATCCATGTGCATGCTACGGATTTTGACCGTTCTCGTGGCAAAGTCAATCCTACTGTTTATTCGATTGAGAAGAATGGTATGGATCATGCCGATTGTATCATGTGCGTATCCGAGCTAACTCGTCGCACTGTTATTAACGAGTATCATCAGGACCCCAGAAAGGTATTTGCAATGCATAATGCTGTTTATCCATTGTCGCAGGAACTGCTGGATATTCCGCGTCCCGATCACTCAAAAGAAAAGGTGGTCACTTTCCTCGGACGTATTACGATGCAGAAAGGACCGGAATATTTTGTAGAAGCTGCTGCGCTTGTATTGCAGCGTACTCGTAATATTCGTTTTGTAATGGCGGGGTCGGGCGATATGTTGAATGCCATGATTAACCTGGTGGCCGAACGTGGTATTGCCGATCGATTCCACTTCCCGGGCTTCATGAAAGGTAGACAGGTATATGAGGTTTATAAGAACAGTGATGTATTTGTCATGCCGTCTGTCTCTGAACCTTTCGGTATCGCTCCGCTGGAAGCTATGCAGTGTGGAACACCTTCCATCATTTCTAAGCAATCTGGATGTGGCGAGATTCTTGATAAGGTGATAAAAACTGACTATTGGGATATTCATGCGATGGCTGACGCTATCCATTCTCTGTGTACCAATCCGTCTCTTTTCGAATATCTCAAAGAAGAGGGAAAGAAGGAAGTAGATGGGATTACGTGGGAAAAAGTCGGCTTGAGAATCCGTGCTCTCTACGAGTCTGTGTTAAGAAACTATGGTAAATAACAAAACAATAAATAAAAATGAGAACTATCTGTCTTTATTTTGAAATACATCAAATTATCCATTTGAAACGTTATCGTTTCTTCGATATTGGTAATGACCATTATTATTATGATGATTATGCCAACGAAACGGGTATGAATGAGGTCGCTGAACGTTCGTATATTCCTGCTCTCAATACATTGATTGAGATGGCGAAAAACTCGGGGGGGGCTTTTAAAGTAGCGCTTTCTATCTCGGGAGTAGCCTTGGAACAATTGGAAATTCATGCTCCGGCAGTCATTGATTTATTGCACCAGTTGAATGAAACTGGGTGTTGCGAGTTCTTATGTGAGCCTTATTCGCATGGTTTGTCTTCACTGGCCAATGAGGATTGCTTCCGTGAAGAAGTACTTCGTCAACGTGATAAGATGAAACAGATGTTTGGTAAAGAACCGAAAGTGTTCCGCAATTCTAGTCTGATTTATTCTGATGAAATTGGTGGATTGGTAGCTTCTATGGGCTTCAAAGGGATGTTGACGGAAGGTGCTAAACATGTGTTGGGATGGAAGAGCCCGCATTATGTTTATCACTGTAATCAGGCTCCAAGTCTTAAGCTCTTGTTGCGGGATTTCAAACTCTCTGACGACATCAGTTTGCGTTTCTCTAATTCAGATTGGGCGGAATATCCTTTGTTTGCCGATAAGTATATTAATTGGATCGATGCATTGCCACAAGAAGAACAAGTCATCAATATCTTTATGGAATTGAGTGCACTTGGTATGGCTCAACCGTTATCTTCCAATATTCTTGAATTTATGAAGGCACTGCCTGAATGTGCAAAAGCTAAGGGAATCACGTTCTCTACACCGACGGAAATCGTAACGAAGCTGAAATCAGTGTCGCAGCTTGATGTTGCCTATCCGATGTCATGGGTAGATGAAGAAAGAGATACTAGTTGTTGGCTGGGTAATGTTATGCAACGTGAGGCTTTCAATAAACTGTATAGTGTAGCCGAACGTGTTCATTTATGTGATGATCGTCGTATTAAGCAGGATTGGGATTACTTGCAGGCCAGCAATAACTTCCGTTTTATGACAACGAAGAACAATGGGATGTGGTTGAACCGTGGTATCTATGATTCTCCTTATGATGCTTTCACCAACTATATGAATATTTTGGGTGACTTTATCAAACGGGTAGATGCACTGTATCCTGTTGATGTAGACAGTGAAGAACTAAATTCTTTGTTGACTACCATTAAGAATCAGGGGGATGAGATTACTGAATTGGAAAAGGTATTGGCTAAATTACAGGCAAAAGTAGAAGCGGCAAAGAAAACGGCGGTCAAAAAGGCTACTAATGCTAAAGAGCCGGTAGTGAAAGAGGCCCCTGCTACTAAATCAAAACCTGCTGCAAAGAAAGCTGAAGTAAAGAAAGCAACAGCCGAGTCGAAGAAGTCTACGGGGAAAGCTAAAAAGGCTGCTGTTAAATAAGAAGTATAAGAATCTATTATATGGAACCGTGAGTGAGATAAAATCAAACTCACGGTTTTTATTATGGATTAAGTTAAGATCTTTGTAGGAGAATATACTTTTGTAAGATAGTAATAACGCTATCCGATAGAAATAGTGACGCTATATGGTGACGATACCGTTAATATCCTAAGCATATACCGTCACTATTTCTTCTATATTAATCAGGAATCTTAGGCTTATTTATAACTATAACGTACGCTAGCAAAGATTGCTGTTTGAGCGGTTTTATTATGGAATTATTTTATCTGACTTCTCTATAAATATATTATAAAGCAATAGCGCAAGTTACATTGAGTAACCTGCGCTATTGCTTTATAATATTTCAACTATTTCTTATTTTGATTTTGTTCCAAAGTTTGTAGAAACAACTTCAAGCTTGAGCACATACTCTGGATATACAGGGTTACCTTTGGCATCTTGTATAGTTCCTTTCTTGCCTCCTTTTAAACGTGCATAGCCAGGTTTTAAATCATGTTGTATACTAATAACATTGCTGGAACCATAGTAGCTATTACTTGAAGAAGAATCTGTGGTCACAAGTACTGGGATAAGTACGAATTTGTTCCATTCGCTTAAGTCTTCCCAATCTTTAATATTATTGACGGTTTCATCTTTACTATTTCCATCTAAATCGGTTATTTTGATTGTTATAGACCCCTTTTCATGTATTTCTTTCTCTGCTTTTTCCCTATCTGCTAAACAATCATTAATCATTTGAGTGATATTGTTGAATGTGTATTGAGTAAAGCTAGTTGTGGTGGGTCTAAATAGAGATGAAGTTATTTCATCACTAAGCTGGTTTTTTTCAAAGAAACTGTCTTTGTACTTTTTACGTATTAATAAAACATTGCTAGGAGTCGACATACCAAACTTTTTGTCACTGGTTTCATTATAGATAGGTATTCCTAGTTTAACAGCATTTAGTATATCACTTTGACGCTTTTCTGCTGTTTGGTTAAGAAGTGAATCTGCTATTTGGCTAATAGGAAGAGTTATTTGAGTGAAAATCCCTGCTGGACTCTTTAAATAAGTCCACGTATCCTCATTAATGCATTTTTGAATGGCATCCTTATCATTGTCTAACTGATTAGCTTGAATTACTTCACGAGTAGTGGCAAAGGTACGATATCCATAATAAGTAGAGTCTTTAGACTCTCCTTCTTTTACTACTTTCTTTTCCAGTTTAACACCTGTAAGTGTATCAACTGCATAGCATTTATATACTACGTTCATTTGAGCTTGGTCTATGTAAAGCACAGTACCATCGCCGTAATCACTCTTTACATAAATTCCCTTAAAAATCTTTCTAAACTCCTTATTGTCAAAATTGACACCTAACTCGTTGGCTCTTTTAATAATTTCTTTTCCAATTTCTTTAGCAGCTTTATCTCTGAAAGAAACGTGTACGCTGGGAACATATGTACTAAGTTTACGAATGGAGTCTTTTACTGAAAGATCAACAGCTGTATAAGCTTTCGTTCCTAATAGACTGTTATCAGTATTTGCATCGTAATAATCCTCTGGAGTAATATCTGTATAATAGGCGTTCTTTGTATCTAAATTTTCATTTAATGCATAGACACTTAAACGGCAAGCTGTTAATGAGTCTCCAAAGTAACTGCTATACCACAAATAAAGCTCAATAGTATGAATGTTGCCTATGAGTTTTCTTTTTGGATCATTTATATTATCTGTATTGTATATTCCAATAGCGTCGTCTCCAAGCCCAGCTTCGTCTACCATTATATTGGTAGCTTTCTTTTTATCGTTAAGAGCAGTACCATTGTATACTCCAGGGAATGTCATTCCTGACGGACAGTTGAGTTCTGCTAAGAAACCTGCCTGATAAGTTCCGAATGTTTCATCAGTGAACTTACCTACATACCCCACATTAGTCATTGCATATATCTTACCGGCATGAACGGATTCTGTAGTCACATCAAAGGTAGATAGCTTTCCATTGATATTCTGGTCGCTTCCCGGAAACATTCCCAATCCCAGTCCGGCAGTGTTATCATCACAACCCCAAAAAGTGATTGCCAGTAAAGCTATTAAGGCGTATTTTGCTTTCATGATCGTCGTATCTTGATTTTTTTTATTCTTCTTCGTTTGCAGTAGCATCCCATACCTGATCGTAGAACTCGTTGCAGGCATCTGCATAGTTTTCCGGGTTCTGGTAGTCAAGTACCAATTTGCCAGATTGGCGGGCATATTCAATAATAGACTCGTCTACTTTTTCGCTGTTTTGTATGACTCCATCCGAATAATCAACGGCGAGTTTGCATAGAGCAGCATAGTCTACCGGCTCTTTCAAATCACCTAAATCTTTTTTGGAAATACCTTTCAGCATCAATTTGGCTGCGAAATCATCGCTAAGTGTATTTTTGAAGTCATCTTCATAAACAGAGAATACCACTTTGGCATCGCGGAAAGAAGGTTCGTCTTTATAGGCTTTCTTTATATAAAGAGGAGCTAAAGCTGTCATCCAGCCATGACAGTGAATGACATCAGGACACCAGCGAAGTTTTTTCACTGTTTCCAATACGCCGCGTGCGTAGAAAACGGCACGGCTATCGTTATCATCATATTCTACACCATTTTCGTCCGCTGTCTGCATACGATTCTGGAAATAATCATCGTTATCGATGAAATATACCTGCATGCGTGCGGATTGGATAGATGCAACTTTTATAATCAAGGGGTGGTCAGTATCGTCGATGATCAGGTTCATACCGGAGAGGCGGATCACTTCGTGCAGCTGGTTTCTGCGCTCATTGATATTTCCCCATTTAGGCATAAAGGTTCTGATTTCACGGCCTTTTTCTTGTATCGCCTGTGGAAGGTTTCTACCTATATTGGCCATTTCGGATTCTGAAACGTAAGGTGTAATCTCTTGAGTAATAAATAAAACTTTATTCGCCTTTGTCATAATAACAATAGTTCACTATAATATTCTGCAAAGATACGAAAAAAAAGACACATTAAATAAGATATTCTTTCTTTATGTGGCAAATATTAGTTTATTTTGCAGAGTTTTTGCAAACGAGTAAAACATAAACCAATTGACGAAAATGAAAGTAGTGCACACTATCAAGGACTTACAGGCAGAATTGACTGTCTTGAGAGCCCAAGGTAAAAAGGTGGGACTGGTTCCTACAATGGGTGCTTTACATGCGGGACATGCATCTCTGGTAAAGCGCAGCGTAAGTGAGAATGGTGTAACTGTTGTGAGTGTTTTTGTGAATCCCACACAGTTTAACGATAAAAACGACTTAGAGAAGTATCCGCGTACATTAGATGCAGATTGCCGTTTGTTGGAAGAATGCGGAGCAGATTTCGCTTTTGCTCCTTCGGTAAGCGAAATGTATCCGGAACCGGATACCCGTCAATTTAGCTATGCACCATTAGATACGGTGATGGAAGGTGCTTTCCGTCCGGGGCATTTTAACGGTGTTTGCCAGATTGTCAGCAAACTGTTTAATGCCGTACAGCCGGACTGCGCATATTTCGGGGAGAAAGATTTTCAGCAGTTAGCAATTATTCGTGAGATGGTTCGACAATTGAAATATAACCTTGAAATTGTAGGTTGTTCAATTGTGCGTGAGGAAGATGGACTGGCATTGAGTAGCCGGAATAAACGTTTATCGGCAGAAGAACGTGAAAATGCTTTAAATATTTCCCGGACCTTATTTAAAAGTCGTAACTTTGCAGCCACTCACACGGTGAGCGAGACGCAAAAGATGGTAGAAGATGCAATCGAAGCTGCTCCGGGCTTGCGCATGGAGTATTTTGAGATTGTAGATGGAAACACATTGCAGAAAATTAGTAATTGGGAAGATACTTCCTATGCAGTTGGATGTATCACAGTATTCTGTGGAGAAGTCCGGCTGATTGATAATATTAAATATAAAGAATAACTAAAAAGACGAAACCTTATGATGATTGAAGTGTTGAAGTCGAAAATTCATTGTGCACGTGTCACAGAGGCCAATCTGAACTACATGGGTAGTATCACGATTGATGAAGACCTGTTGGATGCTGCAAACATGATTGCGGGAGAGAAAGTGTATATCGCTGATAATAACAATGGTGAACGCTTTGAAACCTACATTATCAAAGGTGAACGCGGTTCGGGTAAAATTTGCCTGAATGGTGCTGCTGCCCGCAAGGTGCAACCGGATGATATTGTTATAATCATGTCCTATGCATTGATGGATTTTGAGGAAGCCAAGTCGTTTAAACCGGCTGTAATCTTCCCCGATCCTGCGACGAACAAAGTGGTAAAGTAGAAAGTATCTTTGATATTTGAAATAAGAAAAGCCCCGTTTACATTTTGTAGACGGGGCTTTTCTTATTTTATTTTTATGCCGGGGGACGAGTGATGTTCCGCCCACGTGTGAGTTGGTTTTAGCCCACCTGTTAATAAGCGGCAATTAGTTACCGGCGTTTGCCTTCAATTGTTCATTCATGGCGGCAGCGGCTTTACGGCCATCGCCCATTGCCAGAATAACAGTAGCTCCACCGCGAACGATATCGCCTCCTGCATAAATCATAGGGATGGAAGATTCCATGTTGTCATCCACAGTGATGGTTCCTTTTCGTCCTAGTTCCAGTCCTTTGATGGAGCTTGGAACAATAGGGTTAGGGGATACTCCGACGCTGACAATTGCCAGGTCGATATCAATTGTTTCTGTTGCTCCCGGGATGGCTACAGGACTACGACGTCCGGAAGCATCCGGCTCGCCTAATTCCATCTTTTGCAAAATAACCTGTTTTACGCAACCTTGTTCATCAGCAATATATTCGATCGGATTATGTAGTGTAAGGAATTCAACTCCTTCTTCTTTAGCATGTTTTACTTCCTCGATACGTGCAGGCATTTCCTCTTTCGAACGGCGATAGATAATGATAGCGCGCTCTGCACCAAGACGTTTGGCAGTACGAACAGAGTCCATCGCTGTATTACCACCACCGATTACTGCTACGTTTTTACCGAAAGCTACCGGAGTGTCCGAATCTTCACTGGCAGCGTCCATCAGATTAACGCGAGTGAGGTATTCGTTGGACGACATGATATTGATGGAATTCTCTCCCGGGATATTCATAAAGTTAGGCAGCCCGGCGCCGGAAGCCACAAATATTCCTTTGAAACCTTCAGCTTTCAAGTCCTCTACGCCGATTGTTTTTCCTACGATACAGTCTTTGATGAAGTTAACACCCATCTTGCTAAGGTTCTCGATTTCTACGTCTACAATCTTGTTTGGCAAACGGAATTCGGGAATACCATATTTCAACACACCACCAATCTCATGCAATGCTTCGAATACAGTTACATCATATCCATATTTAGCCATATCTCCGGCAAATGCCAATCCTGCAGGTCCCGAACCGATCACAGCTATTTTGATGCCGTTCTTCTCTGCAATGACAGGTACGGAGATTTGCCCGCTTTCACGTTCGTAATCAGCTGCGAAACGTTCCAGATAACCGATAGCGACGGGCTTTTCATTCATTTTTAAATGAATACATTTTGATTCGCACTGTTTTTCCTGTGGACACACACGACCGCAAACAGCCGGAAGCGCACTTGTTTCTTTCAATGTTTTAGCAGCTTCAAGAAACTCTCCACGTTCGATATTCTTAATGAAGCGAGGAATATCAATACCTACCGGACAGCCTTCCATACATCCCGGATTAGCACAGTCGAGACAACGTTTAGCTTCTGTAACAGCCTGTTCTGCTGTTAATCCTTGATTTACTTCCTCTTTACGGCTGTGTGAACGATATTCAGCGTCAAGCTCGTTCATTTCTACACGGGGAATGGCTGTACGTTCTTTCGGTTTCATTGATTTGCGTAATTCCTGTCTCCAGGCTGCATTACGGCTTTTCTCGTCGATTTCTTTGGTTGCTTCACATTCCGGTTGCAGTTTATGCATTTCTTCGCGCTCGATATTTTTGAACGCGCCCATACGTTTCAGCATTTCATCAAAATTCACTTGGTGACCGTCGAATTCAGGACCGTCTACACAAACGAATTTAGTCTTTCCTCCTACAGTGATACGGCAAGCACCACACATACCAGTTCCATCCACCATGATGGTGTTCAATGAAACATCAGTCGGAATTTCATATTTCTTAGTCAGCAAGCAAACGAACTTCATCATGATGGCAGGACCGATAGCGAAGCATTTGTCCACTTTCTCGCGTTTGATAACTTCTTCTACGCCTTCTGTCACCAGACCTTTACGACCGTAAGAGCCGTCATCTGTCATGATAATTACTTCGTCAGAGCTTTCACGCATTTCTTTTTCTAAAATAATCAGGTCTTTGTTGCGTCCGGCCAGTACAGTGATAACACGGTTGCCGGCTGCTTTCAAAGCCTGTACGATAGGAAGCATCGGAGCTACGCCTACACCACCACCAGCGCAGACTACTGTTCCGAATTTCTCTATATGGGTAGCTTGTCCGAGCGGGCCTACTACGTCAGTGATGTAATCGCCTTCATTCAGTTCACAGAGACGGGTAGAAGAAAGCCCGACTTCCTGCACTACCAGAGTAATGGTACCTTTTTTGAGGTCAGAACCTGCGATAGTCAATGGCATACGTTCTCCTTTTTCACCTACACGCACGATGACAAAGTGTCCGGCCTTACGGGATTTAGCAATTAAAGGAGCTTCAATTTCAAATTTGAATACTTTTTCAGAAAAGCGTTCCTTGCTAATGATTTTGTTCATTATCTAATTAATTTGTTGTTTTTATTACGTAACTGCTATCAGAATGATATAAATTTTGGCAAAGATACAGCTAATTTACGAAATATAAAAGAAAAGCCACTCTTTTGATGAGTGGCTCTCTGTATATGGGTACTTTTATTAGTCTGTCATGCCAAGTCTTAGTCTATCATGTCAAAGCCGCAATACGGAACCAATGCTTTCGGAATTCTGATACCTTCCGGAGTCTG
Source organism: Bacteroides sp. D1 (assembly GCF_000157095.2). Taxonomy (NCBI): domain Bacteria; kingdom Pseudomonadati; phylum Bacteroidota; class Bacteroidia; order Bacteroidales; family Bacteroidaceae; genus Bacteroides; species Bacteroides sp. D1. The sequence goes on along the minus strand of NZ_JH114348.1, from coordinate 217,720 downwards.
GTTGTTTTCGAGTAGGGCAGCAACGATACGTGGCAGTGCTAATGCTGAACCGTTCAGTGTGTGGCAGAGTTCGGTTTTCTTTTCTGCATTACGGTAACGGCATTTCAGGCGGTTGGCCTGGTAAGTGTCGAAATTGGATACGGAACTTACTTCCAACCAACGCTTCTGTGCTTCAGAATATACTTCGAAGTCGAAACAAAGAGCAGCAGTGAAACTCATATCTCCACCGCAAAGACGGAGAATGCGATAGGGGAGTTCCAGTTTTTGCAACAGTCCTTCTACATGGTCCAGCATTTCCTGATGAGATTGTTTAGAATGCTCTGGTTTGTCGATACGAACCAATTCTACTTTGGAGAACTCGTGCAGACGATTCAGGCCACGTACATCTTTACCATAAGAACCTGCTTCGCGACGGAAACATTGTGTATACGCACAATTCATTATAGGCAATTGTTTCTCTTCCAGAATCACATCACGGTAGATATTAGTTACGGGAACTTCCGCTGTCGGGATCAGGTATAAATCATCTACTTCACAATGATACATCTGTCCTTCTTTGTCCGGAAGCTGTCCGGTACCATAGCCGGAAGCGGCGTTGACTACTGTCGGCGGCATGATTTCGGTATATCCGGATTTGCGTGCTTCATCCAGGAAGAAGTTGATAAGGGCGCGTTGAAGTTGTGCTCCTTTACCTTTGTATACAGGGAAACCCGCACCTGTGATTTTTACACCCAGGTCGAAGTCTATTAAATCATATTTCTTTGCCAGTTCCCAGTGGGGGAGTGCATCTTTAGGAAGTTCGGTTTCCATACCTCCCATTTTTTCTACGACGTTATCTTCGGCACCTACGCCTTCCGGTACGCTGTCATAAGGAATGTTGGGGATGGTATAAAGTACATTCTGCATATCCGTTGCAGCCTGTGTCATGGCAGCATCCAGCTCTTTGTTGCCTTCTTTTAGTTCGGCAACGCGGGCACGTGCAGTTTCTGCTTCCTCTTTTTTGCCTTCTTTCATCAGTTGACCGATGGTGCGCGAAAGTGAGTTAACCTCTGCCAGGTTTTTATCTAATTCATTTTGTGTGCTACGTCTCTTGTTGTTAAGAGCGATCACCTGATCGATCGTTTCCTTTGCATTCTTGAAATGCTTCTTTTCCAGTCCGCGGAGTACCGCCTCTGTGTTTTCTGTAATTTGTTTAATGGTAAGCATATCTATACTTTTTATGAAAAACCTTTTTTTAAGTCTACAAAGATAGATAAAAAAATAAACGATATTACACTTCTGTTATATTTTGGCAATAATAAGGATGGAAAAAATGAAAAATATCCATGAGGTGAATATTTGAATGTTAAAAAGGCGTATACTTGTCAGGCGATAAAGTATGTTTTGATATAAAAAGAAAGGAGATACAATCTTGTGGATTGCATCTCCTTGTCTTAACTATTTTCAGTCCGGATAATTATGCTTCTGTTGCAGGAACGATAGAAACATATCTTCTATCTTCTTTACCTACTTTGAAATTAACTGTTCCGTCTACTAAAGCGAAAAGAGTGTGGTCTTTACCCATTCCGATGTTTTCACCCGGGTGGAATTCAGTACCTCTTTGACGAACGATGATGTTACCTGCTTTGCAAGCTTCGCCACCAAATATCTTAACGCCTAATCTCTTGCTCTGTGATTCGCGGCCGTTCTTAGAACTACCGACACCTTTCTTATGTGCCATTTCTTCTTACTTTTTAATTGATTAAGCTACTACTTCTGTAATTGTTAATTCAGTGAACTGTTGACGGTGACCGTTCAGTTTTCTGTGTCCTTTTCTTCTTTTCTTGTGGAAAACAAGAACTTTGTCGCCTTTAACCAAGTTTGAAACAACCTGGCAAACAACTTTAGCGCCTTCTACGGTAGGAGCACCTACTGTAACGTTTCCGTCTTTGTCTACCAAAAGAACTTTTTCAAATTCTACTGTTGAACCGTTTTCTGCACCTTCGATGTGGTGAACGAACAACTTTTGACCAGCTTCTGCTTTAAACTGCTGACCGTTAATTTCTACAATTGCGTACATCTTATATATAATGTATAAGTTAGCTCCGGCGGGTGGTCTTTAATCACTTAAAGAGCTCTTTATCGAACCCGTTGCGGAATAATCGGGCACAAAAGTACTATTTTTATTCGTTCCAGACAAATATTTCTTTTATTTTTTGCAGGAGATAAAATGATTACAGCAAATAAATGAGCATTTTAACCCTCATTGCAGCTATTGGACCAACTCTCCCAAATTCTGCATAATGATTTTGTGTGGATAAATGCGAAGTTCCTCGGCTGTTGTCATTCCATTCAATACGCCGGCAAAATCTACTCCTGCATTTCGGGCCGTTTCAGCATCTACCGTGCTATCTCCGATATACAAAGTTTCTTCGGGTGTACTTCCCAAATGTTCCAAAGCAAATAGTACCCCTTCCGGTGAAGGTTTCGGTGCTTTTACATCTTCTCCTCCCACAACTATATCGAGAAAATCTTTTGGCAGATATTCTTCCAGATAACTCAATATTCGGAAGCGATACTTGGTAGAGATAATTCCGACGCGGGCACCCCGTTTCTTCAATTCTTTCAGTGTAGATAATGTATCAGGAAAAAGACGGGTATTTACATTCATGTGTACATCAGCTTCCAGTCTGTATTCCTGCCGGAAAGATTCTAACTGTTCCGGGTCGGTAATTCCGGTAAGGATACTGAATGATTCTTCCAGTGTTTTGCCGATCGTGCGCTTGATAGCTTCATCGGTAACGGTTAAATACTGGTGCCGGGTGAGCACAATTCTGAAACATTTAACGATACCACGCGACGAATCGGCTAATGTATAGTCGAAATCGAATAAATAGGTTTTGTAGTTCATTGGGGAAAACTTTTCCGCAAAAGTACTAAATACTTTTCTTATTTCACAGGTTCTACTGTGTATCCTTGGCTTTTTAGTAACTTTAATAATCCTTTTTCTCCAGGAAGGTGCAGGGCGCCTACCGCAACAAAAGTCGGAGCGGCTTTCATGATAGCCGGTAATTTTTCAGCCCATATTTTATTACGGTTGTAAATAAGGGCATCTTCTTCGCTGGGAAGTGCGTCGCATTGATTGCCTTTGCGCTCTTCGCTGATTTTGAACATAGTGTTCAAATCCTGTTTCATGTAAGCGTTCGTGAGCTTTTTCAGGTTTTCTACTTCTGCTTCTATATTATTAAGAGTGCACATGAGTAGCTGTGCTTGTCGTTGTAGTGAACTACCGTTGAAAAGCAGGTTGAATTGGAATTCGGCAGTTTCCAGACCGTCCACCTTTTTTCCGTTTTGGGCGGCTTGGCTTTGAAAGAACGTGTCGAGTTGCTCTTGCGGGTTGAACTTTCCTACATGTTTTACGTAAGCCATTACCACTACATTATTCAACAGGAAGGCAGGTTTTAGTTTTGGAGCCATATTTAAGTCTACCATCAGGTTTTCTTTGCAGAATTTGTTAGCAGTCTCAAAGTCTTCCGGAGAAAGGAGGGAGGTCAGAGTGGTATCACTTTCAATCATCATTGCTTTTTGCATCTTTCCCATGGTGGCGGGCGACTGCATTTCCGACATTTTCAGTTCTCCATATACCTGTTGCGTTTCATTCATCGCTTTTTGAAGTCCGGCAATGCTGTCCATGATGCTGAATGGTGCCAGGTGATGAGTACCTATGATGTAGGACGGTTGAGTTAGTCCGTTACCGGACACTTTCCATAAAAGTTGTGCATTGGCACTGAATGCCACACAGATAAATATAACTGCTCCGATGAATGATTTCATAATTTTATATCATTAGAAGTTGATAATTAACGTATTCTGCCTCCGCTTATCCAGTGTTTGGTATAATAACTCTCGTTCAAGTTGCTGACGATCACTCCTTTACTGGTACTGGAATGAATGAACTTTCCGTTTTTTAGATAAATACCCACATGAGCTACTTTCTTTTTTGAACGGCTACTGGTAAAGAATACCAAGTCTCCTTCCCGAAGGTTTCGCTTAGCGACCTTATTACTTTCTTTTTTCAAGTCCTCTGTATTGCGTGGCACTTGGGTGCGGTATACCTTTCGATACACTTGATAAACCAGCCCCGAACAATCTGTTCCTCGTTTAGAATCACCCCCACCACGATAAGGAACCCCTATCCAGTCGGCTGCTTCGAGATAGAGCTTATGATTATCTTCCAGATTGACATCTACACCTAATAAAATAGAAGCTCGTGCCAATGCTTGATAGTCCAGCCGGGGAGCGGAAGTGCGACAGGAACTAAATATAGCAGCCAGCCCAACTAATAGATAGATAAATTTTAATTTTGCCTTCATCAACTGTATCTCAATCATAAATCATAAATCATAAATCACAACTCATAACTCATAAATCTCCCTCACTCTTCTGCTACATTAAAATAATCCTCCAGTTCTTTTTCTGCGGAGTTATCTTCGTTGATAATATCCCGGATGATGACCCCGTGTTCCAGTAAAGCGATCCGTGGACATACATCTACGGTATGATTGAGGTTGTGACTGGATATGATAACCGTAGCCTGATGCTCCTCGTTGTATTTCTTAAGCAGATGTTTGATGATTGACTGCGAACTTGGATCAAGGAAATTGAACGGTTCATCCAAGATTAATAATTGCGGATAATGAAGCATGGCGGAGATAATTCCGATCTTTTGCTTGTTACCGGCAGAGTAGTTGCGAATTAATTTTTTGTGTCCGATCACTTCTCCGCTCATAAAGCGTTCGAAAGGGATAAGACGTTCGTCTACTTCTTCTTTCTTGAGCCCATACATTTTCCCGATGAAATAGAAATATTCTTCCGGAGTGAGATAATCGATCAGGAAGCCATCGTCGATGAAAGCACCGGTAATGCTTTTCCAGTCTTCACTCTGGCTGACATCAATATCATTTATAATCACTTTTCCATCGTCTGCTTTCAGCAGATCCAACATCAATCGGAAAAGAGTGGTTTTACCGGCACCGTTGTTACCCACCAATCCGAGCATATCGCCTTGATTGATTTCGTAATGTTCTATGTCTACGGCAACCTTTTCACCGAAATTCTTTTTAAGTTTATCAATGGTAATCATGATCTTCAATGTTTATATAGTTAATGATTCATGAACGTTTATTGGCGGCTGTCTCTGAAGCCTTCCATATTTTCGTACCGCCGTTTCATGAAGCGATGATATACATTTTTTATCCATAAAGGAGAGGTCAGGGTAAATCCGAGACCAATCACTAACAGGATTGTGTAAGTGATTGTTTCTCCCAAAAGTGCATTTAACAGGCTGTATAAGATAAGCGGTACGCCGAAAGCACCGAAATTGACCAACATCTGTATGGCGCTATTGTTTTGTCGGCTTGTCACTTTTTCGTTCAGAGGTACTGTCTGTTTGTTGTAAACAGCCAGTTGGAAGAAGCAGAAATAGATAAAGCCAATGGTATAGAAAAACCAGGCAAAAGCACCCAGTAAGGTAAGTTTGTTCATGATGATAGCGGGGATCATCAGTATGAAAGGTATAATCTCACCAATACTATATGTGTAATATTTAGCTTTCAGCAAACTCATAATCGATTCTTTGCGAGACATCAGACCATCAATGTAGTTGCCCTCGAATGACATTATCTGTGAAAGGATAATCATTCCGAATACGGCAAAGTTGTACACACAAATAAAAGAGGTCATGAAATTACCGTCATAGACACTGGAAAAGCTAAGTGCAACGGAGAAAGCTACAATTACGATAGAGATATTGCGTAGTGCACCTTTGCAGCGGCGGTTGCGTAGGAGCATTTTTAGTTCCAGCCGCATATATTCGCCCACTTCTCCGTAGCGTTCGAAGAATTTATATTCGGAGACGTGTTTTATTTGGGTATCATCCACTTTGGCTAGCTCTGCATAAATAAGCCCGGACATGATTTTGCGGTTAATCAGCCATAAAAGCACAATTACAAGTATGGTGCCGAGAAAATAGAAAATGTTTCCCTGTATATATCCGTCTCCCAGATCCATGAAGAAATAGAAGAGGGGACTATCTTCGGGAATAAAAAGAAGGCAGCCTATTCCACCGTAGAAAGCGATAGGTAATAGAATCCACCAAATACGTTCGTTGATAAGAGTGCGGCAAAGCAAGTACCAGTAATTGTTGGCAATAATTAATAGCAGGATACCAATAAGATAGGTGATAACACCGGAGATACCGAAAAACTTGGTAATAGTGATGAAGGAAAAAGGGACAAACAGAAACAACCAGAACAGGTTGAACAGACTTAGTCCCGAGCGGATCAGTAAAAAGTCGATGACACGAATTCGTTTAACCGGCAACAGGAGGTAAGGTTTTACCTCCTGTGTCGGTGTTTTTTGTAACGGAACACGCAACAGGAAGTCCAGTGCCAGGATAAAGATCAGAACCACTGCGTTCATTACATGATATGGTTCCCGATTGGGAACCATATCTGAAAAACCGAACGCGAATGTCGTACCGAAAAATATCAGGTAACCGGCCCAAAATGCGCCCATGACATAACCGAGTATTTTAGCAACTTTGTTCTTTTCATACATCGGATGCCGTTTGGCGGCGAGCCTTCCATGTTTACGTAATTCGTTGAATATCATCATTCAGTAGATATACTAGAGAAATATTTATTTGTTTTCTTCCGGTACAGTCATAATGACTTGAATTTCGTTGTTCTGTTTCAGCAACTTGGCAAGGAAGTCTTGTACTTCTTTAGCAGTGATGCTGTTGACCAACTTTTCATAGTCTTTTGTATTATCGACACCGGTGTAGAAGTATTCGTCCATGTTATTGAGCCAGTAGCCATTTTCTTTTTGGGCGTCTTTATACTTCTTCAGCATATATTCTTTGATCTTCTGCATGTGTTCGGCAGACGGACCTTCTTTGGCCATTTTGTGGAGTTGTTCCACAACGATAGCAGAAAGGTGGTCTTTCTTGGCAGGATCAGTCTGGAATACGATTTGAAGAACCAATTCTTCTTTCGGATATTTACCCAGGCTGCCGTTACAGCTTACGCCGTATGTACCACCTTCTTTTTCACGGATTTCTGCTGTGTAAACCAAATCCAAAGCCTGATCTAAGAAGCTAAGCAGGACATTGTTGCGCAAGTCGTATTTGCAACTACCGCTATAAAGGAACATGATGGTAGCCATCGGAGTTTCCTGTGCTTTTGCGAATACATTCTTGATCTGTCCTTTGCGGATATCCATGTGGTTGTCCTTGAAAGTCTCTTTACGGTTGATAGATGGCAGGCTACCCAGATATTTGGCGATCAACGGTTTCATCGTTGCCAAGTCTACATTTCCCACCAGGTAGAAAGTAAAGTCGCTTGCGTCTTTGTAGCGGTCTTTGTACATTTCGAGAATACGGTCGTAGTTGATCTGGTCTACCATATATTCTTTCATTCGGATAGCACGTGGATGATGACCATATAATACACTTGTAATAGTGTCACTGAAAGCAGTCATCGGGTTGGCATCCGCATTTTGAAGTTCGGCTTTCAAACGATTCTTGTAAGATTCGAATGCTTCATTGTCCTTGCGTGGAGAAGTGAAAGTCAGATAAGTGAGTTGCATCATTGTCTCAAAATCTTTCGGTGCACAGCTACCGGAAACCGTTTCTGTTGTATTACCGATACCGGCAGCCACGTTTGCACGTTTACCGGCAAGAGCTTTACCCAAGTCAACCTTGCTGAAATTACCGATACCACCCACCAAGGCTACTCCGTTTAATTGAGCAATATTGATGATCTCTTCGTTCGGGAATATGCTCGTACCACCGAAACTTACCCCTTTCATAACAATTTGGTCAGCTTTGAAATCGGTAGGCTTCACATACACAGTTACACCGTTGGAAAGTACTAACTTAGTTGTACCATAAATGTCTCCGGCTTTTTCAGAAACAATTTTGCCACCTTTCAGTTCTTCCGAGATCAGCGGTTCGTTAGAGACTTTGTCTTCATAAGGCTTCAAGTCGAATGACTTCATTTGTTTCAGCAGAGCGGCAATCTCTTCTTTAGTAGGATATTTTACTCCTTCTTTTTCCGGACCGGCCAGCAGAACTACCTGGTTATTATCAGTAATCAGTTGTTGCATGATCTGGTTAACAGCTTCTACCGGAATATTCGGAGCCAATTTGTTCAAAAGCGTATATTCAACTTCGATTCCCGGAATCGGTTCTTTATCAAGGAAGTTGTTAACGTATTCGTTGACATAAGAGCCGCTTTTGGTTTTTTCACGTTCGTTGTAAGCTGATTCTACGGCTTGCAGATAGTTGGCGCGTGCGCGGTCATATTCTGTTGCTGTAAATCCGAAGCGGCGTGCGCGTTCTGCTTCTTCCAGGATAGTCTTCGTAGCTAAATCGATTCCGTCGATTTTGCTGCTTGCGCTGATACTGAATGCTTCTTTAGTTTTGGCAAGGAAATATTCTCCATATTCTGCACCGGCACTTGTGAAAGGAGGATTAGCAGTCTGGCGAAGTTCGTTCAAACGGTTGTTCAGCATATTCATAGCCATGCTGACCATATAGCTCGTTGCGTAATAAGCGATGGTATTTTTCAAAGAATCCGGAGTCGCATCTTGTTTGAAGAAGATGTTGACAGAAGGATTTTTCACTTCTTTGTCAGTACCGATATAGATAAGTGGTTCCTGATTGTCTGCTACCGGATAGTAGATACGTTCGGCCGGATTTACCGGAGCTTTTACGTCTGCGAATACTTTTTTAAGTTTGGCTTCAATTTCATCTACGTTGATGTCACCTACAATAACGATACCTTGCAGGTCCGGACGATACCATTTGGCGTAATAATCGCGGATATCCTGATACGGGAAGTTGTTGATAACGTCAATGCTTCCGATAGGCATACAGTCTGAATATTTAGAATCCGGATACATCGTAGGCTGTGCATTGGTCATGATACGGAGCATACCGCTGTTACGGCTTCTCCATTCTTCGCGGATTACGCCACGTTCTTTGTCTATTTCCTTGTCAGCAAGGTCGATGGCACTCGACCAGTCGTGAAGGATAAGCAAGCAAGAGTCTACTACATTAATGTTTTCAGTCGGTACGTTGCTGATATTATATACCGTCTGATCGACGCTGGTATATGCATTCAGGTTTGTACCGAATTTGATACCTTTCGTTTCGCACCAAGGTATAATGCCAAGACCTGTCTCATCACCCGGGAAGTTTTTGGTTCCATTGAAAGCCATGTGCTCCAGGAAGTGAGCCAAACCACGTTGTTGCGGTTCTTCAAGGATGGAACCTACTTTCTGTGCGATGTAGAATTCTACTCGTTTTTCAGGAAGTGCATTGTGTCGAATGTAATAGGTAAGCCCGTTGTCCAGTTTACCGATGCGGACGTTTTTGTCCACAGGCAGTTCTTGCATGGGTTGTGCAAGTACGAGCTGGAAATTGCAGCATATAAAAAGGACTGCAATAAATAATCCACGTAATAAATGTTTCATGTTCTATTTAGTTTAAATAAATATTTCTTTGTTATTTGTCGTCGTGTTTGGTTGTAAATCACAAATAGACAGGGAAAAGAGTTATTTTATAGCTTCCCGTATCCTGACTAACTTCGTTAACAGCCCTTCCAGGAGGTCTAACTTTAGCATATTGGCACCGTCACTTTTTGCTACCGCAGGATTCTCATGTGTCTCAATGAATATCCCGTCAGCACCCACAGCGATACCTGCTTTAGCTACAGTCTCTATCAGTTGCGGCATTCCACCGGTTACTCCACTGGTCTGGTTGGGCTGCTGTAGGGAATGGGTAACATCCAGAATAACCGGATAACCGAATGATTGCATTTCAGGGATGCCGCGATAGTCTACAACAAGGTCCTGATAACCGAAAGTCGTTCCGCGTTCGGTAAGCATCACATTTTTATTTCCTGCTTCCACCACTTTATCGGCAGCAAACTGCATTGCCAGCGGAGAAAGGAACTGTCCTTTTTTGATGTTAATTGTTTTTCCGGTTTTCGCTGCTGCAACCAACAAATCGGTCTGGCGGCAAAGGAAAGCCGGGATTTGAAGTACATCTACATATTCGGCTGCCATAGCTGCTTCATCTGCACTGTGAATATCTGTCACAGTCGGAACTCCGAAAGTTTCATGTACCTTTCTTAATACTTTGAGTGCTTTTTCGTCACCGATACCTGTAAACGAATCCAGGCGTGAGCGGTTAGCCTTGCGGTAAGAGCCTTTGAATACGTATGGAATTTGTAGAGCTTCGGTGATTTTTACTACTCGTTCGGCAATGCGCATTGCCATCTCTTCACCTTCTATAACGCATGGACCTGCCAACAGAAAGAAGTTACCGGCAGGATTGTTCTTAAGTTCTATCATTTTTAATATAATTATAAGTTTATGTTTCTGGCACGGATTACGCGGACTATACAGCTTTTGCAGATGTAGATTTACTAAAAATCGTGTAATCCGCGTAATCCGCGTAATCCGTGCCTGAATTTATCAATTTGGAATAATAAGTGTTGTTTTTTCCGAAAGCACCCCTACTTCCAGCGGGAAATGTCTGGGCAACAACCGCCCGTCCAAATCCACAGCGGCATTTTGTGCCCGGAGTACTTTCACTTTCTTCGTCCGGTAGCTTTTCACTACCTTATGATTCAGGATTCTTCCCTGAATCAGCATCCATAGGCCGGAGATAATTTGCAGGAATTCCGGTCGGTAGATAACGGAGACATCCAGCCATCCGTTATAAGGAACGGCGCTAGGCGTCTGTCCCCATCCCCAGGCACTGCCTATGCATACGGTCATGATGCGTCCGCGGATATGCTCGTCGTTGATGCGGAGGTGCATCCTATAGAGTTTCCGTTCAAATATAAGAGAAAACAGGGCGGCCACGTAGGACAGGAATTTCACCCCCCAGAAGCGTTTGGTCTGATCGGTGATTTTAACGATTCGTGCCCCCAGTCCGATGTTAACAGCATTGAGGAAGTAGCGGCGTTGGTGTTCTTTTCCATCGTAGAAATTGCAGTACCCCACATCTATTTTCTTCAGCCGGTGATTAATGATACAGTCGACAGCCGGTTTATATTCGGTACTAAGCCCCCAATATTTGGCGAAGTCGTTTCCGATACCATTGGGAATCATGCCGAGAGCGATGTTTTCTTTATCTTCGGCATCGGATAGCATAATGCCGTTGATGGCATCATTTAATGCCCCATCACCGCCCACAATGACAATCGTGCGATAACCATTGTTGGCCAAAATCTTGGCAAGACGTTCCACCGAACCGAAACCCTCGGATTGTACATAGTCATAGTCCACGCCTTTACTGTCCATGTACTCCTTAATTTCTTTCCAGCGCTTTTTTACCTTTCGGGTACCAGCTTTCGGGTTGTAAATCACTCCCCATTTCTTTGGTTCTACACTCATATTCGTATATCTATCCTATTGTGTATTAAAAATCACACTATATAACTGACAAAGATACTAAATCCCTTCCAGTTTCTCTTTTACAAAAGCTATCTTTTCTTTCATCGGCAGTTCCGCATTCATCCAATGGATGGTAAATCCTCTTCTTTCCATGCCGCGAAACCAGGTCATTTGCCGTTTGGCAAACTGATGGATTGCAATTTCCAGACCGTTGAACATCTCTTCATAGGTTAGTTTTCCAATAACATACAATGTCAGGTATTTATATTCCAACCCATAATAGATTAAATCATCCGGCGCAATTCCTTGCTCGATCAATTGTCGCACTTCATCTACCATTCCTTCGTCCAACCGTTGTTTTAATCGGCGGGTGATCTTTTCACGACGCAGTTCCCGGTCAATATCCACTCCGATAATGAGGCTGTTCAATTCAGGAAACTCCCGTTCGGGAACCGGATGGGCAGCATAATATTCTTCAATCTCTATCGCACGGATAGCACGTTTCACGGTATCTACGTCGGTAGAATTGTGTAATGTTTTGTACCGGCCTAATATTTCCGTCAACTCTTCGAGCGAATGATTTGCCAAACGAATACGTAATTCAGGGTTTTCCGGCACGGGCATCAGCTTATATCCTTTCAATACGGATTCCAGATACATGCCTGTCCCTCCACATAAAACGGGGAGACAGCCTTTTTGTTTGATTGATTCGTAAGAAATCAGGAAATCGCGTTGATATTCGAATACATTATATTTATATCCGGGATCTGCAATATCGATTAAGTGGTAGGGGATTGTACGTCCGTTTACTGTATAGTCTGCCAAGTCTTTTCCCGTACCGAGATCCATCCCTCTGTATATCTGACGAGAGTCGGCACTGATAATTTCTGTATTGAGTTCATAGGCCAAGGCCGCGGCAAAGGGAGTTTTACCCGAGGCTGTAGGTCCGAGTATGGCGATTAAATCATAGTCCGGCATAGCTTCATTCTTTTATATCTGCAAAATTACGAAATAATTTTAACCTGTTTGATATTCAATCACTTTTTTATCAAGATAAGGAGAGGGAGAAGGATTCTTTATGTTTTCGTTCTTGTACAAAATGAATTCCCACCTCCACGCCTGAAAAAGAATTTTTCATTTCATTTCTCATATTCTCATTGTTTTTGATAAACGAAAGATAATCAGATAGATATTTTATGAGAAATACTTTTTAAAACGGCATTTCTCATAAGTTTACCCGTATTTTGGCTCAAAATCGACCTTATTCTCATAGTGTTTCAGGGTATTTCTCATAGTCAAAAGCCATTCGTCCTTCCTTTTTTCTTTCGACTTACCTTATTTTTATCAGGAAATGAAGCTACTATTTAGATAAAATAGTGGCTTTTTGCTTGAAGATGCTCATTAGTTCCGATTGTCCCATATATTGTGGGAAAGTATTCCCATATATTGAAGGAAAACTTTCCCACAAAATAAGGGAATCCTTTCCCAAGCTGTTGGGAATCTTTTCCCACAATATATGGGACTAAGGCACTGTATATGGAAACAAGCAAAAGGAATACATCGTTCTATTTATTCAATGCCGGCTTCCGGCACATTACACTATGAGAAATACCTTGAAACACTATGAGAATAAGGTCTATTTAGAGCTAAAATACGGATAAACTTATGAGAAATACCGTTTTAAAAAGTATTTCTCATAAGATATTAATCTGATTATCTTTCGTTTATCTAAAAACAATGAGAATATGAGAAATGAAAATGAAAAATCGTTTGCAGGGAGCACGGAATAGATTGTATTTAGTTCATTTTTTGTACCAATAATGAGTCTATTCATATCTCAAATTCAGTTTCATTTATTTTTTGTTGATCGTTTGTATCGTCCGGCATATCTTTCCGTTTTTATCCACGCCTTCTATGATGATATCTTCCGGTGCAGTGCTGTCCGGAGTATAATATTCTATAGTTGCTTTTCCGTCTGCATTCAGTTGTAAGGATGGATTCCAGTAGATAGTGCTTCGTAAATCCGAACGTTGGTCATTCTTTTTCTCGGGAGTGTCATAAGTCGGTTGATAGAACTCTACTGAATCGCTATATCCCAATGGAGTACATGTAATAATGCCCTGTGCCGGTCTTGCCGGGAGATCCTTGCCGTCTTTCAGGGTAATGACAATAGCGCCTGCCGAACCGCGGGAACCTAAAATTGCTGCATCAGCACCACGAAGAAGGCTCAAACTGGACATGTCGCTGGTTTGAATCATGGTCAGTATGTCGTTGTCGTCTTCATAGACAACATCATCAATGACGATAACGGGCTGTTCAGGATTATTACGGATATGTATTTCGTTTCCGTTTGTCACACTGACCCCCGGAAGCCTGCTGACTGCATCGAAGGCCGTCTGTGCGCCGAATCCTTCAAGTCTGTCTCCTTCGATAGTGTAGGTGTTGATGCCTCCTGTATAAATACTTTCCGAGCTGGCTTTCTTGCGGCTTCCTGTAACGACTACTTCTTTTAGGTTGTATACTCTCATTCCACCCTCCATGTAATACTGGTCGCGGGTATTTAGCAAATAATCTTCCATAAAGGAGGTTGATGTTCCATCATGAAAAGGAGATTTAGGAGAAGCTACCGGATATTGGGGAGCATCGATCACGATGTCTACTCCGGCGAATCCTCTTTTGGTACGTGCCTGAACGAGGAAAGTTGTGCTGTCTCTGAATGATGTATTGACGATGAATTCTCCTTTATCATCTGTGGTAGTAGTGGCAACGATGTTCTGTTTGGGAGCTAAAATACAAATAGGTCCTTTTTTGACGTTGCCGCCGAAGAAACCTTTGATACGTCCGCTGATGGTTTGTCCTTTTTCCATATAGTTGGTGAGGTTCAATGAAGGCGAAGTCAGTACATTCCGGATATGATGCCTGCGCCATCCGTGCGTCATCATCAAGAAGTCTATCGTGCGAAGCGTACGCAGGTCTTGCTGAAGAACATAATACCCCGGATTTTCTACATATCCTTTCAAATCTGAAGTTAGTAGAAGGTTCGATAAGATATTATCTGCAAGTGAGTCCGGCTGGATACTTCTTCTGTCTGTAATGCTGACGGAGAAACTACCTTCTACCGGAGTTCCGTTATCATCCTTTGCTGAAATTTGCAAGGAAACCTTTTCTCTTTTTCTGTATGTAGGCTTATCCGCAAGGATTTGCCATTGATGTGGATTCCGGTCGGGCACGAAAACTAAACGTTCGCTAAGTGCGTTTCCCTGTTGGTCGATTAACATAAAATGGGTGATACCTGCGTTGAATAAACTGTCATTCATTCTTCCAAAAGTCCTGTCGGCACTGACCGGTTGCAAGATTGCCAGCTTTCCACGAGTGTGTGCAATCAAGAATAACTTTTGAGGCCACTGGGTAGCTTCTGTTTTTTGGATTTCGTAGCGTATTTCTTTTTTGTAATGCGTCATGGAAAGAGCGATTCCTTTTTCTTCTGCGGCCGGAAGATCGAATCGCTTGGTAATGCCGTCACTAGACTTGGCAATCACATAATAGGAATTCCCTGCAATCGGGTTCAAGGTGAAAACTCCCATACCATCATGCTCCGAACGAAAAGCAGTTAATGTGTCTCCTTTTGCATCGAACAGAAATCCTTCTATTTCTGTGGAGAAACCATCTGATCCTTGAGCTTTGAAAGCTATGTTTTGATGAGTAACGGTCAAGAGAACTCCACCTTCCGGGAAGAACTTAACGTCAAAGTCTTTTGTAAACGAAGGCAGATAGAACGTTCTCTTATAAATATATTGAGGATCGTCAAATTCTACTTCAATCTGGCGTGTGGCAATAGGCTTCAGATCCGGCAGAGAAATAGAAATCAAACCGCTTTCGTCCGTCTTTCTTTTACCTTTATCTTTTATCTTTCCGTTTTCAATGGTGCGATAGCGGATGGTTGTATTTCCGAAAGCCTCTTGTGTGTTGCTGGTAAATCTGACCCTGGCTGTATAATGTGATTCGTCTTCTTGTTGATACTCAATGTTTGAAACAATCGTGTTATCAATCGAATTACCAATTTTCAGATTACGTGAATAAAAGAATTCCGGTTCCTGATTAAGCATCCAGTTGCTATATCCCCGCAAATAATAGTCACCTGCAGGGAGAGTGGGAGGGAGGGCGAAAGCATTATGGAAACCTAACGAATCTCTGCGAATCTTCTTGCGTTCCACGATAGAGTCGGAACGATTGACAAGCTCCGTAATGATGAAGTTACTTTGCGTATTGTCTTGATGAGTGACAGAATTTACGAGATACCCCTTGAACCAGATTTTTTCTCCTGCTCCATAGAAAGGCTTATCCAAATGCAGATACAGTTTTTCTTGCGGAACTTTCTCCAGCAGATTGAAATACGCAAGAATTGTATCTTGTGTGTTTTGTCCGGATAATGAGGTAAAACAGAATAACATTCCGAAAAAGAAAGCCATTGAACCTCTATTCATTGAAAATGTAGTTTTGCTTTTCATACGATATATCTTTGAATACATTTATGATTTATGCATCCAGATAGAAAGTACTTTCCTCTTTACTGCCAGTATGTTAATCACCGATACGACAATGAATAACACAACGCCCATGCTGATAGCTGCCCATAATGACCCGGTTTCCAGTTGTGGAAACAATAATCGGATGCTGTCTATGTAATAACTGCGTAGCCAGGAGACTAATCCGATGGATAATACAAGTACGATAACATTCAGTCCTACCGTGAGTAACTGATAAGGCAAGGCTACTTTGTTGGGACTGTACCCGATTAATAACAAACTCTCCAGCTTAGTTGTATTTTTTTGCAAGAGCAAGAAAATGCTCAACATCAGGATATAGAATGAAAGAATACTAATAAATAAACCTACCCCCAATACAATGCCTACGATAAGACGGAGGAAATAAGTCGTTTTTCCGGCATCCAGTTTGCCGTCTTCCGTTTCATATCCTTTCTTTTGAAAATAGCTGGCGATAGCGGAATCCGCCGGATTGCTCACTTCGATAATCAACCGCGCCGGTTGTGCTTCTGCATTCGGTGCGAAATTCTCATTCGCCCATTTCATAAAAGACTGGGGAACAAGAATCGTATTCAGACGATTGGAGAAGCCGACAATGTTTCCTTTGTACTGTTCCACCCGTCCGTTTCCACGCATCATAATATCCATTTGAATCAGCCCCATCAATCCTTCCGAGAGCTTGGGAAGACTACGGCTCTGTGCAAAACCGAAGTTATAAAGGTTCAGGTAGTTACGGGGAATGATAATGGGTATGGTATGCGTGCTTTCGTCGAAGTGCCATTTGTCGAGTTTGATGTCGACAAACTCATCAGGAACAGACTCAAAAAACATATCCGTTGAAAGATGAATACCAGCTTCCTGCATGCCCAATCCTGCCGATACTTTGAATTGAGAAGGAGTGAAAGCCCCTATTGTTTTGGTAAACGGTTGTTTCTTCAAATCCGCAATATCTTCGGCAGAGAACGTATTACTCTTTCCTGCAAAAGAACCGAGTGTACTGATTTTCTTTGTAGCTATGATGAAATCCTTTTTCATAAAGCTGTCTCCCTCGGTGAATACCGGAATGACATCTTTATAAAACTGCACACTAAGCAATACAATCATCATGCCGAATAGATTGGCTAAAAAGAAACCGGCCAGTTGACCGATACTGATATGTTGGCGGAGGAGCTTCCAGACAAGGGTTGGCATTTTATTTATAATTTTACGATTTACGATTTGAAATGTTGCAGTGGAGGGAGACGGCTGATTTTCTCACTTACTATTTCCCACTCATTTTTTTGTTATTTATTACTCGTTACAGTTGAAGTATATGGTTGTAAGGCAACTCGATATGCTTACCGATGGAGGTTGCGATTACACCGGCTCCTTGTGTCTTTGCCTCGGCAATGATAAGTTCACCCATGATGCGGCTGTTATCATCATCCAGATGGCTGATCGGTTCATCCAG
Organism: Bacteroides sp. D1; assembly: GCF_000157095.2. Taxonomy (NCBI): domain Bacteria; kingdom Pseudomonadati; phylum Bacteroidota; class Bacteroidia; order Bacteroidales; family Bacteroidaceae; genus Bacteroides; species Bacteroides sp. D1. The sequence continues at coordinate 200,278 of NZ_JH114348.1, read as the reverse complement.
AAATAAAAAGTCGAACGGCTGGCAGAGTGCCCGGATAAAGGCAACACGTTGCTGCTGTCCGAAAGATAGTTTACCGGCTTTCACATTTATTTTATCTGCGATACCCAGTTGCTCGAAGAATGATAAGATTTCTTTTTTCTTTTTGCATCCGGTAAGGTTATTCTTCAATTGCACATTTTCAAGAGCGGTCAGTTCGGTGAAGATGCGTAAATCTTGAAAAAGCATACTTAGTGAATGCTTTCTTAGGTCGACCCATTGCTTCACGGAGTATGCTTTGATATTGATTTCATCGAAATTAATAATCCCCTGGTAGTCGTTGCGATAACCATAGATATAGCTGCACAACGAAGATTTGCCGGTGCCGGAAGCTGCTTCAATCAGATACATTTCTTCTTTCCGGAAGATCAGATCCTGGTGCCATACATCCGAAGTCACCGAATTACGGTCAGCAAACACTTGGGGAAGTGTTTGCTGCAGGTGAATACTATTCATACCGTTTGTTTACAAATTAATTACATGCCGGCAAATTGCTTGGCAAAGTCTACGATTTGTTTGAGAGCGTTGACGTCTTTGTCTTTCAGGCAAAGGTCGATCTCGCTGATTTCTCCTTCTGAACTCATTGACAGATAAGAAACCTTATTGGCTAACTCAATATATGTTTTAACTTCCTGTCCTCCGAAACCTGCTACCATTTTAACAACAGGCAAGTCCAGTATTGCTTCAGCGTTGATTGCTACAAAGATGTTTTTACCCTTCATATCCGATGCGTAAGGAGCATCTTTTATCGATTTGTCGGCAGCTTTGCCCACGTTCTTGTAGAGTAACTCATCATTGGTAGCATACATTTGTTTATCCTTGATACCGAAGAATATATTCATGCCTTTTGTTTTGTAGACATATTCGTCCTTGCCAAGCTGAATGATATCTTCCCCTCTTTTCAGTCCCAATGATTGCTTGTTCTTATAAATTGTTTCGAGGGCATTACCATTCTTAACATCCGCATACATCATGAAAGTAGGAGCACTGTTCATCGTTACGTTGATTAATCCCGCAGAAATATCACCATTGAACGAGCCGAACAACTCTTTTACTTCGTCTGCTTTAGCAATAGATACTGTATTGCGGAATTCCTTATTCTCGCTCAACAAGTTGTAAAGCCCTTCTCCTTTCACACCTACATTGAAAAACATCAGTGTGGAAGACGGGAAGTATTTAACGAAAGTGTTGTTTGCTTTTCCAAATGACTCCATTTGTTTTTTTATAAGCGCTTTCACGGCTTCGTTTTCAGTGTAGTTTTCTGTTTTGAGGGCAATCTTGCCTTTCTCAAAATTCAGTCCTCCTACAAGAGTGATGTCCTCTGCTTTCACCTCCGTTGGTAACCCCATGCTTATCTGGTTGCGATAGGTTGCAGGGATAGCTTCCATAGAAGCAAGGAAGTTGATATCGCTTTTCTGCTTTTCCATTTTTTGGAAAGCTCCTGATTTTACGATACTGTTATCGGCCGTCTGTTTCAACAGATTAGTGATGGCTTCTTTGGCTTTTTTAGTTTGAGTGGTTCCGCTTACATTGACTATCAATACAGTAGAATTGTTGAAAGCGAGCAGGCCGCCATTCATTGTTGTAAAACTGTAGCCGTCAGCTTCGCTTATCGGCTGGCAGATTTGTTCTTTAGCCATCACGTCGAGTGAAGCATGAAGATTGTCCTCATTGTTCACTTTACCTACAACAGTAGGGTAAGGGAAAGAAGAGGATGAGAATACATAGAATGGAGATTCGACATCGATTCCCGATTCACCCGGATTCTTCATGACCTTTTCCAGTTGTTGGAAGGTAGCGGCATTCATTCCGCTTTTCAGTGCTTCCAGTACTTTTTGTTTCGCAGCTTCATTCTCTTTATCATCCAATCCCGCTTTACTTGCAAGGGATTTGAGGTTGATAGAGGCAACTACCGAGGCGTCAGCCGGTATCACATTGGTATACTCCGATGTTTTGGAACATGCTGCCAGAAAAACAATCAGTACTGCCAGTACCGAGAGTCGTGAAATCGTTTTCTTTGCCATACTTATGTTATTTAAAAGTTGTATAATCATTGATTCAGAATTATTGATTTTGTAGATTCAGCGTATGGCAGGCCACCAGTGCCGCTGTTTCCGTACGGAGTCGTGATTTGCCCAAACTGATCGGAACAAATCCCTGTTCGATGGCTTTCTTCACTTCTTCTTCACTGAAATCCCCTTCAGGACCTATCAGGACAAGGGCGTCTTCTCCGGGTTTCAGGACATTCTTTAATAAAGGTTTTTCACCTTCATAACAGTGGGCGATAAACTTCTGTCCTTTGAACTCTTGTCTGATGAACGGATCGAACTCAATCATCTCATTCAATTTAGGCAACCGTGCCTTGAGAGATTGTTTGATTGCTGATACAAGAATTTTTTCAATCCGTTCGGTCTTGATGACTTTACGTTCCGAGAAACGGCAGTTGAGGAAAGTCAGTTCGTCAAATCCGATTTCGGTAGCTTTCTCTGCAAACCATTCGTTACGGTCCATGTTCTTCGTCGGTGCCATGGCAATGTGTAAATGGCACGGCCATAAAGGTTCCTGAAAAATCGTTTCTTTGATCGTTACAAAACAACGTTTGTTGGTTGCAACAGTAATTTCAGCTTTGTAGAAGTTCCCCTTACCGTCCGTAAGAGTGATTTCATCTCCGATACCTAATCGCAGAACGCGGGTACAATGTTGTGCTTCCTCTTCGGGAAGTTCGTTGCTTTTCTGTATATCGGGAGTATAAAAAACGTGCATAATGTTACTTACTGGTTTTTATTTCTTGAGTTGATTTGGTCACGTATCCGGGCGGCTAATTCATAATTCTCATCTTTGATAGCCTGCTCCAGTGCTTCCTCAAGCGTTCTGGAAGTAGCATCCGGCAAATCATGTTCTTCTTCAGTCTCTTCGTCGTTGTCCGTTTCTTCAGAACGGGTTCTTTTTTCCGACGACATGTGAAGGCATTCCTGTTCAAGAATAGATTCATAAATAAGAATTGGACAGTCGGCACGCACTGCCAAGGCAATTGCGTCTGAAGTCCGTGCGTCAATACGTATAATCTCTTCGTCTTTCTTAAGGTAAATATAGGAGTAAAAAATACCATCCTTTGCTTTGTAAATTAACACACGTATCAGACTGGCTCCCAGTATGGTGAGGCTTGTTGTAAACAGATCGTGTGTCAATGGACGGGGTGTCTTTACTCCCTTCAGATATAAAGCGGTAGCCTGGGCTTCCGCGGGACCGATGATGATAGGCAGTTGCCGTTCACCGTCCACTTCGCCTAATAGCATAGCAAATGCGCCTACTTGCGCCTGGCTGTTCGTGATATTTATAACTTGTAATTCTACCTTTTTGTCCATCGTTCTCTTTTACTTAATTTGTTTTACTCTCCTGCTGGTGTTTGTACTTGAATACCAAGGCAAACAGGATGCCGATCACCAGCGCGTATGCTGCGAATATCAGCCAGATATCCATCCATTCGCGACTCACCAGTCTGCCGTCAGCATACACAGAGAATGCATCTACTACCGCACCGCTGGCATATCCGCCAATGATGGCTCCCAGTCCGTTGGTCATCATAAAGAACAACCCCTGTGCACTGGCACGGATGGAGGAATTGGCTTCTTGTTCAACAAACAATGAACCGGAAATGTTGAAGAAATCAAAGGCCATACCATAAACGGTCATGGAAAGGATCAGCATCCATAGTCCCGATCCCGGATCTCCAAAACCGAACAGCCCAAACCGGAACACCCAGGCAAACATACTGATTAGCATGACTTGCTTGATTCCGAAATGACGCAGGAAGAAAGGTATGGCAAGAATAAACAGTGTTTCCGACATCTGCGAGATGGACAGCAGGATTACCGAATGTTTCACTCCGAATGATTCTGCATATTCGGGGATGCTGGCAAAGCTACTTAAGAAAAGATCACCATAAGTATTTGTAATCTGCAATGCTGCACCTAAAAGCATGGAGAAAAGGAAGAAAATAGCCATCTTCTTTTTCTTGAATAACACCAGCGCATCCAGACCGAAAGCGGAGAGCCATGATTTGTTTTCTGATTTAGCCGGTCGGCAAGCGGGAAGGGTGAAAGAATAAAGCCCGAGCAGTAACGCGGAAGCACCGCCTACATAAAGCTGTGCACTTGAATTCTTAAACCCGGTAAGGTCGACCGCCCACATGGCACAGATAAAACCGATCGTTCCCCATACACGGATGGGAGGGAAGTCTTTAATCAAGTCACATTTATATTGTTCCAGTGCATTGTACGATACAGTGTTAGCGAGGGATAGCGTGGGCATGTATACCAACAAGTTGAGTAACATGGCCCAATACATCTGGTCGTATCCTGTTGCGGTAGAAGCGTAGAAGAGGCATCCGGCTCCTGCGATATGGCAAAGCCCGTATAAACGTTCTGCATTAAACCATTTATCGGCAATAATACCAATAATACCCGGCATTACCAAAGAGGCAATCCCCATAGTGGCGAAAATGGCTCCGATCTGCCCTCCTTCGAAATGGAGTTCTCTTCCCATATAACCACCTAATGATATTAACCAGGACCCCCATACAAAGAATTGCAGGAAGTTCATAATAATCAAACGAACTTTTATACTCATGACTTTTTTAATTTGTGTTTCTCTTCACGTTCATAAACCTTGCAAATATAATATTTTCATTGAATAGGTAGACTAGTAATTTGATAAAAAGGGGATAAAAATGGCATAAATGCGAAGAAAAGAAGAGATTTGGTCGTGAAAAAACAAATGAAGGGGGTATAAAAAAAAGAAGGCTATCTATCCCAGACAGCCAATCTTTGTTAACCTTAAATCTAATACCATGAAAAACACAGTGCAAAGATAGACGGTTTATGTTATACAACATAATGTTTTCTCGAAAATCTTCTGTTTGTTAACTCTAATTAACTTTGAATCTTCCATTTTTCTGTTATTGCCTTTCTGTTTCACCACAGATTACACGGATTAACACAGATTTTTATCAATCAATCATCATATCCGGATTCTCTGTTTTCACCTTAGAAAAGGAAAAGGACTCCGTGAAACCCTGTACCACCCTGTGGAACTCCTGCATGACTTTGTGATAAAAATCTGTGTTAATCCGTGTAATCCGTGGTGAATCCGGTTATTCTACATAAAGTACCAGGCCTTTCAGGTATTCTCCTTCAGGATGGTAGATGTTTACCGGATGGTCGGCAGGTTGAGTCAGTTGATGCAGGATGCGTACACTACGTCCTGACATGGCTGCTGCGGTAAACACGGCAGTACGGAAATTGTCCTTGCTTACTACTTGCGAACAAGAGAAAGTAAACAGGATGCCGCCCGGTTTGATTTTCTCGAATGCTTTGGCATTCAGTTTGCGATAACCTTGTAAAGCATTCCGCAGGGCGTCTTTGTGTTTGGCAAATGCGGGCGGGTCGAGAATGATTAAATCATACTGGTCGCCCATGCGGTCGAGATATTTGAAAGCGTCCTCGGCAAAAGCCTCGTGGCGGGAATCACCGGGGAAGTTCAGTTCTACATTTTTATTAGTCAGATCAATTGCTTTGGCAGAGCTGTCGACAGAGTGGACGAGCTTTGCACCTCCGCGCATGGCATAGAATGAGAATCCGCCGGTATAGCAGAACATATTCAGTACCGAACGGTCTTTGGCATAACGTTCCAGTAAAGAACGATTTTCGCGCTGGTCTACAAAGAATCCGGTCTTTTGACCTTTCAGCCAGTCTACATGGAACTGCAAACCATATTCTTGCGCGATATTATCACTGCTTCCTCCTTTCAGGAAACCGTTTTCGGGGAAAAGATCTGCTTTAAAAGGAAGAGTTGTTTCTGATTTATAATAGATATTCTCGATCTTGTCGCCCATTACTTCGGATAAAGCTTCGGCAATTGTCATGCGGTCTACGTGCATTCCTGCAGAGTGTGCCTGCATGACTGCAGTTTTGGCATAAACGTCAATAACCAGTCCGGGGAGATTGTCTCCTTCACCATGGACGAGCCGGTAAGTGTTGTTGGTCGGATTGGTAGCGATGCCGATACTGCGACGCATATCGTATGCTATTTCCAGTTTGCGTTTCCAAAAATCGTGATCGATAGGTTCCTGATGGAAAGACAGTACGCGCACAGCAATACTTCCGATCTGGAAATGTCCTTCGGCAATAAATTCTTTTTTGGAGGTGTATACTTCTACAACTTCACCTTCATCGGGCTCTCCGTCAAAACGGGCGATAGCACCGGAAAAAATCCAGGGGTGGAATCTCTTAAGAGAATCTTCTTTACCGGGTTTGAGATATACTTTATGCATAATATAGCCTTTCCCTAACCCTCTCCCAGGGAGAGGAGGATTGAGATAGTTTTGTTATTGGTTATTAATTACTTATTTTATTATTTATCACTTATCATTTATCGTCTATGACTGCTGGTTGCTTATAGGGCCGATAGTGACTTCTTCCCTTTCCTTGGGAGCAGGTGGGAGAGCAGCTATTTCCCAATCTCCTGTCTGTTTCAGCTCTTGCAACAGATTATAGATGTTGAGGCAAGCCCATGCATCCGTGGCGGCATATTGTTTCTGCCCGTCGCTCAATACATCAGCTTCCCAGTTGGACAAGCGCTGTGATTTGGATATTTTTTCTTTGAATAAGATGGCATAAATCTTTTGCAGACTTTTGTCCTGTATACCGAATTGGCGCACATAGTCCTGCAACTCGATACAGCTTTGTTGAGTGAAAGGTGCGCGTTTGTGCAGCATCATAAAGTCATCTTTCAGTGAAAGGCCCACTTTGATTACAGCCGGGTTCTCTAATAAGTCAACCAATGGCTGGGTCAATCCCGTCATGTTGAGCCGGAATAGGAAACAACATTCTTCAGAAGAAATCTGGAGGAGTGCTACTTTGTGCGATTGTCCTTTGGTAAAGGAAGGACGCGTTTCACTGTCAATGCCTATCACAGATCTGGATTGGAGGTAAGCTACTGCTCTTTCCGTTTCAGCTTCCGACTGGATAACGTAAATACGTCCCGGAAAAACAGTTTTCGGGAGTTCTTTTAGTTCATCTTTATCTATGGTTCTTCTTACAATCATTTCTATTTTTATTCATCATCGTGGCAATGGCAACCGTCTTCGTGACAGTGGCAATCATCGTCGTGGCAATGACAGCCTTCTTCTTCACAACAATCGTTGTCGTCGCTTGGTTCGTAAAATCCTTCTTCATTACCATTCTCTTCCTCCTCTTCTTCCAGCTGGTTGTATTTCACGTCATGAAGGGCGCGTAGCGTGTTTACCAGTTTCTGTCCCCATAGTGTACCGAAGTTTTCCTGACAGATAGCCAATGAATCATTCATTGTTTCGTTCAGTCCCAGTTGGAAGACAAATATGAAATCTTTAATATCCTGATAAATGTCAGCCAGATCTTCCGATATTGATTTTTTGATAGGTTGGTCGCTATAAACCATATCTTGCACGAATACGTCCAGATAATCATCCTTGTCACCCATCAATCCTGAAAGATTAATACGCAGAATTTCGTAAATCTCTTCTGTGACATACGTTTCGGGTGCCTCGTCCCCAATCGTCTCACATTTGGGTAGCATAGATGCTTTGAGATAGAGCAGGGGAAGTATTTTTAATGATGTATCAACGAAAGTACTACGCTTCATGCGTTCGGCACGTTCGAGAAATGCACAAAATTCGGCGGCTACTGTAACGAACTCAATTACGTTCTTATCAAATATCGTTTGGCTTTCTTTTTCCATGATCTATATTGATTTGAAACGCAAAGGTAAGAAAAAGGATTGAATGAGCGTAGTGCTCGTTATTTTTTTATTATTTTTGCGGCTTAGAATCTCATTCCAGTTTTATAAAAATAGAATAAAAGACTCATGGCAAAGAAGAAATTAGATAAGGAGGCAGAAAGCACTCCCTCTTCCCCCAGTAAAATTGTGGCTGTATGTAAGAATGAAACTGTTCATTTTGTGATTGGATTGATGCTGGTCATCTTTTCCGTTTACCTGTTGTTGGCTTTTTCTTCCTTCTTCTTTACGGGGGCTGCCGATCAAAGTATTATCGATAGCGGTAGTTCGGCGGATTTGGCGGCTGTTAATAATCAGGTGAAGAATTATGCCGGTTCACGTGGAGCGCAGTTGGCAAGCTATCTGATAAACGACTGTTTCGGCATTTCCTCTTTCTTTATACTTGTTTTTCTGGCAGTGGCAGGATTGAAGTTGATGCGTGTACGTGTGGTCCGCTTGTGGAAGTGGTTTATTGGTTGCACGCTTTTATTAGTCTGGTTCTCCATATTCTTCGGATTTGCTTTTATGGATCATTATCAGGATTCTTTCATTTATCTGGGCGGCATGCACGGATATAATGTCAGTCGTTGGTTAATCTCACAAGTAGGAGTACCTGGTGTATGGATGATCCTGTTGATAACTGCTATCTGTTTCTTTATATATATAAGTGCGCGTACTGTTATTTGGTTGCGTAAACTTTTTGCGTTGAGCTTCCTAAAACGCGAAAAGAAAGAGAAGGAAGAAGTCACTCCGGAAGGAGAAGGCGATCAGGAATTCACGACTTCTCAACCGCAGGAAGTGGAGTTCAATTTGAAACGGACGTATAAACAGACACCTCCTCCGGCATCAGTGATGGATATACAGGCTGAAGAACCCGAAGATGAATTCCATGTCAACCAGCCGGAGCCGGAAGAGTCTCCTTTGTCTGATGAAAGTGAAGGAGTGACGATGGTGTTTGAACCGACTGTTCCTAATCCTGTTCCCGCTGTGCAGGACGAACCTTTGGAAGAGGCGGAACCCGGGTTTGAAGTAGAACCTGCGACTTCTGAAGAAGAATATGAGGGACCGGAACTTGAACCTTATAATCCTACTAAGGATTTGGAAAACTACCGCTTCCCGACTATCGACCTGATGAAGCATTTCGAAAATGATGATCCGACGATTGACATGGACGAACAAAATGCAAACAAAGATCGTATCATCAATACATTGCGCAGTTTCGGAATCGAAATCAGTACGATTAAAGCAACGGTAGGACCTACGGTAACTCTATACGAAATCACTCCGGAGCAAGGAGTACGTATTTCTAAAATCCGTGGTTTGGAAGATGATATTGCATTAAGCCTTTCTGCTGACGGTATCCGTATCATCGCTCCGATACCGGGTAAAGGAACAATCGGTATTGAAGTGCCGAATAAGAATCCGAAGATCGTTTCCGGACAAAGTGTGATCGGAAGTAAGAAATTCCAGGAATCCAAATATGATCTGCCTATTGTATTGGGTAAGACCATCACGAATGAAGTTTTTATGTTCGACCTTTGCAAGATGCCGCACGTATTGGTGGCGGGTGCAACCGGTCAGGGTAAGTCAGTAGGTTTGAATGCTATTATTACTTCCTTATTATATAAGAAGCATCCGGCAGAATTGAAATTTGTACTGGTCGACCCGAAGAAAGTAGAATTCAGCATCTATTCGGTGATTGAAAATCATTTCCTGGCCAAACTTCCTGATGGAGGCGAACCGATTATTACAGACGTAACGAAGGTTGTGCAAACCCTGAACTCTGTTTGTGTAGAGATGGATACCCGTTATGACCTGCTGAAAATGGCGCATGTACGTAATGTAAGAGAATATAACGAGAAGTTTATCAACCGTCGTTTGAATCCGGAAAAGGGGCATAAGTTTATGCCGTATATCGTAGTGGTTATTGACGAGTTCGGAGATTTGATTATGACTGCCGGTAAGGAAGTGGAACTTCCGATTGCCCGTATTGCGCAGTTGGCACGTGCTGTCGGTATTCACATGATTATTGCTACACAGCGTCCGACTACCAATATCATTACGGGTACGATTAAAGCCAACTTCCCGGCGCGTATCGCTTTCCGTGTATCTGCCATGATGGACTCTCGTACTATTCTTGACCGTCCGGGTGCTAACCGTCTGATTGGTAAGGGGGATATGCTCTTCTTGCAGGGAGCTGATCCGGTACGTGTACAGTGTGCCTTTATCGATACGCCGGAAGTAGAAGAGATTACAAAATTCATTGCCCGTCAGCAAGGTTATCCTACTCCGTTCTTCTTGCCCGAATATGTGAGTGAAGATAGTAATAGTGAAGTAGGGGATATTGATATGGGACGTCTCGATCCGTTGTTTGAAGATGCAGCCCGGTTGGTTGTTATTCATCAGCAAGGTTCCACTTCATTGATTCAGCGTAAATTTGCGATTGGCTATAATCGTGCCGGCCGTATAATGGATCAATTGGAGAAAGCCGGAATTGTTGGGCCTACGCAAGGTAGTAAGGCGCGTGACGTATTGTGTATTGACGATAATGATCTTGAAATGCGATTGAACAATTTACAGTAACAGTTCGTTTATTAATCAAATGAGAAAGTACATTTTTAGTGTTTTAATAGCTTTACTGTCTTTGCCTGTGATTGCTCAACAACAGCAGTCCCAGGCTAAAGTCATTCTTGACAAAACGGCAGAGGCGTTTCGCAAAGCTGGTGGCGTGAAGGCTGATTTTACTGTAAAGGCTGTGGCAAACGGCTTGGTAGAAGGTGCTGAAAACGGAACAATTCAGTTGAAAGGAGAGAAATTCGTACTGAAAACATCTGATATCATCACTTGGTTTGACGGAAAAACGCAATGGAGTTATGTGACAAAGAATGATGAAGTGAATGTCAGTAATCCGACGCAGGAAGAGTTGCAGCAGATAAATCCGTATACCTTTCTGTATATGTATCAGAAAGGATTCTCTTATAAGTTGGGGGCGACTAAGACGTTTCGTGGAAAAGCCGTTTGGGAAGTCGTTCTGACTGCCAGGGATAAGAAACAGGAGTTGGAACGTATCACTCTTTTTGTGACGAAGGACACTTATGAACCTCTATATATTTTGCTTCAGCAGCGTGGTCAGCAGACACGTAATGAGATAACCGTTACAAGTTATCAGACGGGGCAGAATTATACGGATCGTGTTTTTATTTTTGATAAAAAACAATATCCCAATGCAGAGGTGATAGATTTGAGATAACATGTTTTTATAACAAAACAATAAAGATAAATTAAAATGGCAGAAATAGAAAAAGTGAAATGCCTGATTATAGGTTCAGGACCTGCCGGATATACGGCAGCGATTTACGCTGGACGTGCAAATTTATGTCCGGTACTATATGAAGGATTGCAGCCGGGCGGTCAGTTGACTACTACGACAGATGTAGAAAACTTTCCCGGTTATCCGGAAGGTATCAGTGGTCCGCAGTTGATGGAGGATTTGCGTGCACAGGCAAGTCGTTTCGGAACAGATATTCGTTTTGGTATCGCTACGGCAGCAGATTTAAGCAAAGCTCCTTATAAAATAACAATTGACGGTGATAAAGTGATTGAAACGGAATCATTGATTATTGCTACCGGGGCAACTGCTAAATATCTGGGGCTGGAGGATGAAAAGAAATATGCCGGAATGGGTGTAAGCGCTTGTGCTACTTGTGACGGATTTTTCTATCGTAAGAAAGTGGTTGCTGTAGTTGGTGGAGGTGATACTGCTTGTGAAGAAGCGGTTTATCTTGCCGGTCTTGCATCCAAGGTATATCTGATCGTTCGTAAACCTTTCCTGCGTGCATCGAAGATTATGCAGGAACGTGTCATGAACCATGAGAAGATTGAAGTTCTTTTTGAACACAATGCAGTTGGTTTGTTTGGTGATAATGGCGTAGAGGGTGTAAACCTGGTGAAACGTTGGGGTGAACCGGATGAAGAACGTTATAGTTTACCTATCGACGGTTTCTTCCTGGCTATCGGACATCAACCGAATACTGAAATATTTAAAGAGTATATCGATACGGACGAAGTAGGTTATATTATTACAGACGGTGATAGTCCTCGTACGAAAGTGCCCGGAGTTTTTGCAGCAGGAGATGTGGCCGATCCGCATTATCGTCAGGCTATTACAGCCGCGGGAAGTGGATGTAAGGCTGCCTTGGAGGCAGAACGTTACCTTTCTTCCAAAGGGCTTGTGTGATAAATATATCTTCGGTGTAAACGAATGAATGATAATTATACCTTTTAGGGTGTGATTGATTATAAATAAAACGGTGAACATTAGTATTAAACTAGCGTTCACCGTTCTGTTATTCAGGTCCGGAATAAATGATGCGGATTCCACGTCCTGTTGAGTCAGCACCGTGAAATCCGCATAAAATATAGTTAGCTTTGTTTAATAAGCTTCTATTTCATCAATCCATAATTCGGCAGGAATAACTTCCGGGCCATTGTTCTTTTCAAAGTTAACTCCATTGCGCAGTGTGCCGCCATTCTTAATCTTAACTTTCAGGAAGGTAGCCTGTGTTGGCTCAAATTCAATGGAATCAGTGAATGCAATTCGTCCTGTTTCCGGATAATCGTGTTTCAAGGCTTTTTCAGCTACCGGAGTGTATTGTTTGCCATCTGCTGATACTTCTACGGCAACTCCTCCTGCAGGAAGAATTCTCATAGCCGGATTGAATAAAGAACCGAAAATTATTTTGCTGATTTGTGTCGGCTTATCCAAATTAACGATAAATTCCAAGTCTTTACCTTCAACAATACCAAAGCTGCACCACGGAGTATAAGAAGCATTATTTCCTCGTTTACCGTTGGTCAGTCCGAAGGTTGTCTTGTCAGCTCCTAATACATCGTTTTCATCAAATATATCGCCTGTCCATCCCATCTTATAATTAACAGTATAGGGTTTTCCTGTCAATAAATTACCGTATAATGGCTTGTGAGCTACTTTACCCAACATTTTTCCATCTTTGAAAGCAGCGGCTTTCAGGTCGATATTACCTTCCAGAACGAAAGGCTTTTCGTACAGAGTGGATGCTTTGTTTGGTTCACTGCCATCCGTAGTATACCGTATTTCTGCATTTGGATAGAAACTTTCCAGCAATACCATTAAAGGAGCGTTTTCATCCGCGTGCGTATTTACGTTTACGTCAAAGAAGTTGAGACAAGGTTTGGTGTTCATTACTTCCAAGCGTTCAAATTCAGTGACCATTCGTTCGCAGAAATTCTTCCAGTCTTTGTTTGCGTTTTGTGTCCATGCCGTTTCGGCGATAGCCATTGCACGCGGGAAAGCTTGATAGTCTGTACGTTCGGAAGTCTGCATATATTCTCTCCATATATTACCTTGTATTCCGATGATATGCTTCTTGGCAAGTTCGTCTGCATCATCCGGGACAGGGTTGTAGCTATATGTTTTTTTCAGTGTGTTGTATCCGCCGATAGTAGTCGGGGCAATTTCAGGTTCTTCCTGGTAGTAGTCCAGATATACATAAGGGTTCGGAGTCATGATTGCATTATGTCCGGCTTTGGCAGCGTTCATTCCTCCTTCTACACCACGCCATGACATAACAGTCGCATTTGGAGCCAGACCACCTTCGAGGATTTCATCCCAACCAATGATGTTTCTGCCTTTACTATTCAGATACTTTTCCATGCGGGTAACGAAATAGCTCTGCAACTTATCCTCTTTACTATGCTTTATTCCGTCTGTCTTGCTGGGAGCCGTATCATCCTTCAGTCCTAACTGGCGGATTAGCTGCTGGCAGAAAGCACTGTTCTTCCATGCTGTCTTGGGACATTCGTCGCCACCGATGTGAATGTATTCGCTAGGGAATAATTCAATTACTTCATCCATCACTCCTTCAAAGAATTTGAAAGTTGTTTCACTCGGACAGAACACCTGTTCGAATACACCCCATGTAGGAGATACTTTATAAGTCTGTGTAGAATCACATGACAGTTCCGGATAGGCAGCCAGTGCAGCCAACGCATGTCCCGGCATTTCTATTTCGGGAACAACGTTGATATATTTACTTGCAGCATAAGCTACTACATCTTTGATTTGTTCCTGTGTGTAATACCCTCCGTGTTCTTTTCCGTCGAATACTTGCGGATAATTTACATAGTAATAGTCTACCAATGTCTTTTCACGTTTAGAACCGATTTCTGTCAATTTAGGATATTTCTTGATTTCGATTCTCCATCCCTGATCGTCTGTCAAATGCCAATGGAAAACATTCATCTTGTTCATTGCCAGCAAGTCGATAAACTTGTAAATATAGTCAATCGGTACATAATGGCGGCAAACATCCAGCATCAGTCCGCGGTGAACAAAACGGGGCGAATCTTCTATTTCTACAGCAGGAACCGACCAGTTTGCTTTCTTATCCAACTGGTTTCCGTAAACCGCCGGAGGGAGTAACTGATAAAGTGTCTGTACGCCGTAGAAGAACCCGTTCGGTTGAGAAGCGGTAAGCGTGATGAGACTGGGAGTAACGGATAATTTATATCCTTCCTTCGGCATACCTTCTTGTACAACAAAGCAGATTGCTGATTTTCCATCTGCACTTTCTGCCTCTTTCAACGAGATTCCTGCTGTCAGTTTTAGTTGTCCGGCCAGGCTGTCGGCAATGCTTTTTACTTCCGGAGCATCCGAAGGTACTACGAGGCAGACTTTGCTGTTTAGTTCAAAACGTCCTTCCTGTGGGAGAATTTGATTGGGTTTGGGAACGATGTTGTACTCGTTCACCACTTCTTTTGTCTTTTGGCAACCGGGGGCAATCATAAGCAAAGACAAAAGAAGAAGAGAAATACTTTTCTTCATGGTCAAAATGTGTGTTAAGTTATAAATAGATTTGACAGGGCAAATGTACTTGTTTTAATGATAAGTTCCAATGATATGGAAATAAAAAAGCCGGAATGATGTCCGGCTTTTAGCTAAAGTTTCAGATTAATGTAGTTATATAATAAAGAGAGAGTTTTTATTTCAGTAGTTGCTCTTCGATGATTTGCACATACTTTTCCGGCGTAGCACCAACCTCGATTATCGGTTTGCCGCCTACCGGGATGAAGAATAACGTAGGTAATGCTTGTACACTGAAGTGGCTGCATAAATCTTTTTCTTTATCAGCATTTACCTTATAGAATATAACTTTTCCTTTATATTTTTCGGCCAGCTTTTCCATTTCCGGAAGTAAACGCATGCAAGGTCCGCACCAAGTTGCCCAGAAATCAATCACAACCGGTTTGTCGCCATTATAAACGAAATCATTTCCTTTTCGATAGTCGAAAATGTGTTCGAGGAAGAACTGGCGGGTAATTGGATTCAATTTACCATCTTCAACTTTGGTTTCCGTCACTTTAGCTTCCGCTTCCGGTATAGGAACCATGTCAAACGGCTGAAAATAAATTTTCTGATGAATATAGTCGATGGATATAATTCCGTAGTCCAGTATCTTTTTGCCTAATACGGAACGTTTCAAGAATGGGTTTTTCACTGCTATGGCATCTTCAATCTTTGTTTTTACAAACATCGTTTCAGGTAGGATGAGGCTTTCCTCATCTTGACTTATTTCTTTATATCCATTGGAGACTTTTTGGTTACTCCCTTTGGTATATTGTGCGCTCCATGTATTGAAATCTGCTTCAGTAAGATTCACTAATCCTTCACTCCATGTATCCAGAACAAAAGATATCGGCTTTCCCTGAATGTTTATCGGGCATACTACTCCTAATCCTGTTATCAGGTTAAAATTTTCCCGATAGTTAAGTTTCATATAAGAAGGACGGTAGGGTTGTGTAATCGTAATTTTCTTCCGTTGCATGTCAATGGTTAATACAGAAGTGCGGAAAACAGCACCACTTAATACACCCATAACCCCTAGCTTGCGTAGATAGGGTTCGTCTTCTAATGTGAAAGCCGGAAGATCGTTTGCAAATGTATTTTTACCAATAGCTACTGTTCCCATTTCATATACCTTTCCAACAGGCACCTGTTTAAATACAAAATCTTGGTAAGAACTAAAAGTTCCTCTCTTTTCTGTATTGATGTGTAACTTTTTGAGAGCTTCAGGAAGTAGAGCGTTATGTCCCGATAAATCAAGGACAAAGTCAGCCACTTCACCATTTATAGTGGCTTCCACGATAATTTTTCCATCAATAGTTTTGAATGGAATGACCTCTGTCATACTGTTTTGTGTTTGTGCACTGATGCCTCCTGTGATACAAAATGCAAGCAAACAGAGATACATTTTAGTTATTATTCGTTTCATATATTCTTTCTGTTTAAAGTTTATTTCTCTTTCCTGATTTCAATTCTTTTCTCTTGATTATCTTTTTTGATGATAATATAGCCGGTATCACCAGGTATAGCATTCATAATTTCTTCTACGGCCATCTGGCTCATGGGGCAATCTTTAAGAGAAGTTCCGTTGATATTAATCACTTCGTCGCCGAAAGCAACTGTATCTTTCATGCTATCCCATATAGTTGTAATTTCGAATCTTTCGTTACGCGGTAATATGCTTACGTTCCAAAGAGCGGGAGCACCACCCATGTCGATTTTCCCTTCTTCAAATGGGAGGAAGTAAAAACGTCTCCGCATATAATCAATAATTACTTTACCATATTGCAGTAGATCCACCCCGATGATAGTTCCATTCATGACAGTTGTTGTACTACCTACGTTTGTGAATTCTTTTCCCATGATATTGATGGAAGGTACAGATACTTTTTTAATATCCACCGGCTTGCCCAACCCTGTTATTCCGGCAGCTACGATACCATATCCATGATTGGTAACTTGCGAGATGTCAGCCAGCCTGTTGTAATCTTCCGTAGAATAAAGTAGAAAGCCTCCGGCACCTGTGTCGAACAGAACTTTTAAATCATTATTTCCTAAACGAACGTTGACGATGGAATGATGTTCAGTTTCATCCAACAAAGGAATTCCGTCTGTAACCTTTAACTTTTCGGGACGATAAGGATAGTTGATTACCATTATTTTAGAACGGGAATCGAATGTTACTACCGACTGTGCAAAGGCATCTCCTCCAAGAATTCCGACAACTCCCAGGTCTGTGAAGAATGGATTCTTAGGTAGTACCATCGTTTTCAACTGTTTGATTTTGTAGTTCTTTCCGATGGAAACATTTTGTACGTGGGCTTCCTGATAGTTGGAGCCTTGTGCATTCACATCGGAAATGCGCATATATCCTGCGGCAGTAGCTTTCATTTCAGTTGCGGCGTCATACATAGTCCCGGTTCTTCCTCCTGTATCGACGATGTATTTTACATTTACACCATTAACAGTAACGGGTATAATGATTTTCTCCTGAATGAATTCATAAGGAATGGTATCGCAAACCTTATTCTGGATTTGCGCTACCATTTCTTGTCCGCAGTTTAGAAATAATAGCAGCCATAAGCCGGTCAGTATTCCTATTCTTTTCATGTCATTCTTTTTTGTAGATAATATTTTTTATTCCGGAAGCAGTCTCAATCGTTAGCTTCGTCTGTTTTTTCTCTTTCAATTCCGGTATTCCGTTCAGAATACTTTCGCAGAAGTCATATTTCTTAGCAGGTTTGCCATTAATCTTAATCACTTTGTCTCCTACTTCTATCTTACCTTTCGTGCTACTCCAGACGGTAGATACAAATAAGTCTCCGTCTTTGACCGTCAAATCGAAGTTGTTGCATTGATTGTTGATTTCATTATCCGGTTGGAAAGCTTCAAAATAGAATCTTCCACGTGGATAGTCGATAGTCACTTTCCCGTATTGTAATAACTTTACACCTAGTAATGTATAAGGGTGTTTGTCTGTATGGGTCGTTAAGTTGCGGAATTTGGTGGCTCCTACTGATAATAAGGGAATATGTACTCTATATGAAGATGCTTTATCTGCTTGTCCGGCTACTCCGATACTTCCTTCCCCATATCCTTCAGAAACGACTTCCATAGATGCCTCCGGTTTAATTCTCTCAAAATCACTTTCAATAAGAGATAACAGACTGGGACTGCCTGTATCAAATAATACAGTGATGTTGCTGACCGGAGCGATCTGTACATTGACAATTGGCATTCCCCCTTCTTTCGTGAAATTCAGCATTTTTCGTAAAGATACTGTAGAAGGCTTTTCGGCAGATGTGACTATGATATTTTTAGTCTGCGAATCAATGCTTACAATAGTACTTGCAAATAAATCGCTTCCGATGATACCATCTACTCCAAAACATTCCCAGCCTTTTACTTCATTGATGATTAGCGACGGGGCATTTTTAAAGTTAATAACATCATCGGGAGTCGTCAGATTTTCTATTCGCGTAGTTTTGTAATAGCTTTCCACGTTATTCACATCTGTCACCTTCATAGAGTCTGTTGCTGTTATTTGTAGTGCTTGACAGGCTTTAGTGGTAAGTGCGGTGCGCCCTCCGGTATCAAAGATAAAAGGGCGTGCATTGCCGTTCACTTTCATTTCGATAACCATTTTTTCGCCTACCATCCGATAAGGTATGGTTGCTTTATATTGTTGGGCGAATAAAGGGACCGCCATGCAAAAGGCAATGACGGTTCCTATTAGACGAGTATATTTCATAGACTAATCTTTATTTGCTGACTTTTTCTGCTTCCAAGATTGCTTGGTAAGCATTAACGATACCTCCGGAAATACATAGGTCATCAAAAAGGAATAAATCTTGTGAAGGGCTATCGTTCACGCGGATTCCTTTTTCTACTTCTACACCTTTGCGTGAAGTGACGCTTTTTAATAATATGTCACGGATTTGAGAACCGGTCAGTTTTGGGAAATAAGACTTCACAAGAGCAGCTACGCCAGCTACAGTAGCCGAAGCCATTCCTTCTCCAGTTCCTTTTTGATAAGTGTCACCCATATAAGATGAATAAATGTCTGTTCCCGGAGCATAAATATCGAGAGCAGTTGCACCGTAATTGGTGTTCAATACCGGATTTCCATTCTTGTCTGAAGAAGCAACTACCATAAAATTAGTAAGTTCTCCCTCTTTATTCATCTTACGGTTGGGAAAGAATTCGTCTTTATCCATATCCATTGATAGATCCCAAACCGGAACTATAACTAATGCCCCTTTCTTCTCTGCCTCTTTCAACGCCTCTGACACCCATTGTTTCTGCTCTTTCGGATATATGGAGTTTTGTTCCGGTAATACGATTACATCTGCACCGTGGTTTACTGCATAGCGGATGGCCAATGCCATATCTTTCAGGTATGGTTCTCCTTCTCCCGGGTGGATGCGTAAGGTCATGATTTCTGCATTGTCTGCAATACCGTTACTTCCGATACCGTTGTCACGTTTAGCTGCGATAACGCCGGCCTTCATTACGCCTGTTGCCGCATCAGATGTCAACAGTACATTATTACCATAATGCGTATCGTTAATATCCAGAGGATTGTCACCTACAATTTCTTTTCGATTATCACTTCCGTATCTCTTTAAAGCCTCTTCATAAGACGCTTTACCTGTTTCTACACTTTTCTTTCCCATATTCTGATAAACAGGTTCCCATTTATCCGTATTATAGATGCTGAAATAGTAGGCAGTAAATACAAAAGCGACTTCAGAAAGACTGTCTCTTTCAGCTTTGGGATCATAACAACTTTGGAAGTCCTCAACAGTCAGCTCTTTTCCGGGAAAACGTTTTTTCATGTCCTTATCGAACTTTTCAACATATTCTTCTATAACATAAGATAGTTGAAGACCGCCGTAAGCTCCACCGATTCTTGATTCCGGCATGACTTTATAGCGATAGTAATTATATTCTTCTATGTTTTCCGGTGCGGGGACTTCTTGGCGTTTTCCATTGACTATTTTATAATACTTCTTTCCGTCAAAGATATAATCAGCGTATTTATCTTTGAGACGGAAGAATTCACGTTCTCCTTCGCGTGTCAAAGCTTCCATTACTTGGCCGTCTTTACCACCGATGAAGTTCCAGCCATTGATGTCGTCAACAAGCCCGTTTTTATCATCATCTTTTTGGTTTGACTTTTCTTTTGGGTTGATCCAGATTGCGTGTTTTAGGTCTTCGTGTTCTACGTCCATTCCGGTTCCGATCAGTGCAACAACCGGTCTTTTCTTTGCTTTCTTTTTGTTGGCTTTCAGGTAATCATAAGCTTTGTTTACTTCAGCTCCGTATACACTGTCCTGGTCGAAAGAACAGTTAAACCAGTCCAGTTCGGATTGTTTTTTTTGTGTTTCTGCCTTTGGTTTGATTAACTGGGCTGATACAGTAACGCTGATAAAACAGCATACGATTGGAAATATAAGTTTCTTCATTGTCAAAAGAGTTATAATTTATATAGTTTGTTTATTGTCTTATTTTTAAAATGGCCTCGCGTACTTGTTCACCCCGGACGTTGCGTGCAGCAAGTTTGCCTTCTTTGTCAATGACTACAAGGAAAGGGATGGAGTAGAAGCCGTAATCAGTCTGGATAGCACTTGGAGTCTTGCTGTTTTTAGGGAATCCTGTCTTATCCCATAGCATCACCCACGGCAATTTTTCTTCATCCAGCATTTTTCTCCATTTTGCTTCGCTGTCATCCAGCGAGACACTGATGAATTCCAGATCGTCAGCCTTCAATTCATTGTATATGGTTAGCATACTACGCATCTCTTTACGACAAGGACCACACCAGGAGGCACAGAAGTCAAGTACGACAATTTTCCCACGGAAGTCTTTCAGACTTACGTTTTTTCCGTTGGCATCTGTGAAAGTAAAGTCGGGACATTCTGCACCAATGATTTGGTGGGAGAGGATTTCTACCCTGTTTACCAGCCATTTGGCAGATAAAGACTTTCTGTCTTGTTCCGGTATCATGTCCAATAGCATCTTGTTGGATTGGTAATCATTTACATCTGCCAGATAGGCTAATGCAGATGCCATGGAGGGAGTTAGTTTTCCTTTGACGGAAGTAGAAATCGTTGCTATATCCGGGTCTTTTTCTGCTGGCATATAGTTTTGTAAAGTCAGAAACGGATCGATGCCAGTGAATGAAAGCGAACTTTGTTCAGGGTTCTTTTCGTCGAAGTAGCCATTGATTGTTACCGGGTTATTTTCCAGATAAATATTCTGTTCGGTTTCTCCTAAATAGAGTTTGTAGACATCAGGAATGATGTTTATTTCATCGGTACTGAATGTGTTATTAGTACCGATGATGCAGCTTAATACAACGCCTTCATTCATATCTTTTATTTGTAAAGTCGTTGGCTTTAATACTTTTATTCTTCCTGATATTCTTAGCCCGTTATTTCCCCATATGGTGGTACCGCATAAGAGTAATATGGTTAATAATAGATTTTTTACTTTTGTCATTATTATGAGTTTATAGTTCATTATCAGAGTTGTTATTCTTCATCTGGAGTCTCCGGTATTGGAGGTAAAGGTAAATCCCAGTCTTCCGGTCCGTTGGCTATTGCTTCCAGATCGATCTGATATTTATCTTTTAAATATTTCTGTACGAAAGCAAACTTTTCGGTGAGAAAAGGATATTTATCAGCCGGATATACCTCTGCTAGTCGTGCTTGGTTATAGTACATGGAAAGATGCATATATCCTATAAAAGTCTCTTCATTGGTTGGAGGATAAGAGTTGTTGGCTGGTTCGCTGATACTATTGAATACATACGTGTTTACACTTCCCGGATATCCTCTGGTAAGATAATAGTTTGGGTCATCTTCCATTCCCAAGCCTGCTATCAGATTAGTGACATGGTCGAATCCCACTTCAAATTCTTCAGGTATAATGATGTTTCCGGCTTTTACTGCTTTTTCCAATACGGGAGCCAATATCATTTTCCGGCGTCTGTCAAGGAGTGCTCTGTCTGTGGGGATTAAATAAGGATCGCTGGGATTGTCTTCTCCAAACATACAAGTGCACCAATAATCCAGCCCATCGTAATTTTCGTGTATGGGTACAATCCAGCTTGCTAGGATTACGCCTCCAACTTCTAATACGCTTTTGCTATAGACATTGTATCCCAAATACCAATACATAGGCAGAACTTTAGATGTGATCGGCGGATTCAAGTATGCAAAGATATGCTTTTTCATAAATTCGACATAGTAATTGGTCATTTCGTCGTTTACACAGCCTTGGCCTTCGTAGCCACTACCATATGATATGCCTGTCCAGCTGCGATTAAAATCAGCCCTTTGCAGATCTTTATAAATAAGATATACATTATAGTCTTCGTATATTTGGGCGATGTCATCGTCCCAACTATTATTTCCTTGAGGTACTTTAAAGCGTAATTCAATGCCTCCTTCTGTAGGAGTCAGTGTGTCTTCTTCATAACATGAGGTGAATAATGCCATACAAGCAAGTAATCCCCATAATATATATATTTTTTTCATATTCATTTCTTTTGTTTAATTCATAAGATATATACTATTAACTTTCGCGTTTTGGAGCTAAAGGATTCTGCTCCAGTTTTTTATTTTTAATTAAGACGGCGTCTGGTATAGGCATGGTATAGGAAGGATCATTCTGTTTTAATGTATATACCTGTTCTCCCCATCTATGAATAATTTGTGGCATTCCGTAGCGTCGGAGATCAAACCATCGTTGCCCTTCAAAACAAAGTTCTTTTCTTCTTTCATTTTTGATGAAAGTTTTGAGCGCATCACCTGTTAATCCGGTAGGCTCAACAAATTTGTCGGGTTCATAACGTTTAGCCAGTAAGGTTTTTAAAGCAGATAGTGCTGTACTCTCGTCATTATTATGGGCAGCTGCTTCTGCTAGATTTAAATAAGCCTCACCTAGTCTGAAGGATAAAGCAAAGTTTTCCGAACCACTAGGTTCACCTGTAGCTGAAAGTTTGTATTTGCCGAAAGTAGTATAAGAGTCTTCATAGAAAACTTTATCATCTTTATTGAACTCTTTTGCTATATACTTTTCTTTTCTTAAATCTCCATCTTCAAAGCTTTCAATCAAGTTATCAGAAGCGATAAAAGCTTCTCGGTAATAGGTGGTGGTATTACCGAAGTAACCTTCTTCCTCATACTCTACCGACTCATCATTGAATACAGTTAAGTCTGAAACGCTTCCATATAACCAAATAACCTCAGATGATTTTAAAGATGTAAAATTGTAATAAGGCTCTGCCACTGTTGGAGAAGGGAGGTTATTTAAGTCTACTAAAGCGAAGGACCAGTCTTTTATTACTTTGTTGGCGTATATGGCTGCATCTTTCCAGTTTTCCATATAGAGAAAGACGCGGGACTTCAGCAATTGTATCATTGGAAGGCTAACCAGATAATTCGGTTCATATTGTTTATCTTTGCTTAAAGTAAGGAATAAACGTTCAGCTTCATTCAGATCGTCCACAATTTGGTTGTATACTTCCTCAACGGTGTTTCGTGTCATTAATAGTTGGTCTTCAGGTAGCAGGTTGCTGTCTAGTTTGAGTGGAACTCCTAAAGCCTGTTTGTTATAGTTGTATGGTGCTCCAAAATGATTGACTAACATAAAATAATAGAAAGCTCTTAATCCGAGGGATTGGGCTATTACATAATTTTTTTCAGCCTCCGTACCATTTACGTCACCGATATAATCAAGAGCTGCATTTGCGCCTAAGATATAGTTATAGTATCCTTCCCAGATATTCTGAAGAGGATAACCATTTCTTTCCATAATGAAAAACATATCCGGTTGCCATGTATAAACAGCTTGTTTGGCTTCTATATTTTTTAGAGAGTTGATGCTAAATTCATAATCAGTTTTGTGGAACTGAATGTCATCGTCTAAGAAGCTAAGAAAGGGTAGTAGGAAATTGCTTTTATCCTGTTTGGGATAAGCAGAACCGATTAACATTTCTTGCAAAGCATTTGCATCTTTGGGAACGTACTCACTTTGAGATTTAGGCTCTAGAAAATCTGAGCAAGAGGATAGTGATAGTAAGACTATTCCTGTTAGTATATATATAATTCTTTTCATTGTCTATCTTTTTATTTTTTTAGAAACCAATGTTAATACCTAATGAATAATTCCGTGGAAGTACACTGTTGCTAACTTCCGGGTCGAAACCGTTGAAACGTTTGCTGGCGATAACAAAGATGTTATCCATGTTAAAGTTGAGTGATAGATTTTTCATATATATTTTTTCGCACCACTCACGTTTCATTTGCCAGGATAGGCCGATGTTACGGCAGCGTAAGAAAGAACCACTGACCACCATAGCGTCAGATTGTTCCCATAATGGAATGCTATAAACATTCTCATTGTTGGGCAATTCTATATAAGCCATTCCTGCTTTGGGTAAAGAAGGAATGATTGTATGGGCTTCGTCTCCCGGTTCTTTCCAACGGTTCAGTAAATCGCGGTTTATATTTGTATATGGATCCGGCATATAATAAGAACTAGCGAATTGGTTGTATGGTGATGGCAGACGCTTCTTGTTGCCGAGTAAAAGTGAAAAACTGGTGTTTAAAGTTAATGATTTATAGCGGAAACTTAAGCTCAATCCACCGGTGAAATAAGGCTCTTTCTGACCAGAATATACCAGATAAGTAGTCGGATCTATTTGTCTGCTACGTTCTTCTTCCGGAATATCCAAAAGATTGAATAAAGCTTCACCGGTTTTTCCGTCTAATCCTGCAAAAGAGTATGACCAGAAACTGCTGAGCGGATATCCTTCTTTTAATACAATATCTGAACGTCCACTTAAGAAGGAAGCTGCATTGACATCAATGTCTGTATGTCCGCCTTCATTCCAGTTCTTGGAAGCATTCAAGCTGATACTTAATGCATAGTCCCGTTTCTGTATCGGGGTAAAAGTTAATGTGTATTCGATACCTCTGTTGTGGATAATACCACCGTTGCGTTTCATGGATGTTATTCCGTATTCATAAGGTAATTCCAGTTCAACAATCGCATTGGAGCGTCGTGTATAATATTCCAGATTCATATAAAACATACTGAATAATTCCAGATCTACACCGAAATTCCATGATTTGGTACGTTCCCATGATAGATTCGGATTTGGAATTTGGGAGATGGTAGACTGATATCTGTTGTATAGATTTGCCACTTTCCCCTGATTTAAAATCAAATCCGGACTAATGCGCGTTACTGCATTTCCTTGAATACCATAGGTGCCGCGGAAGTTTAAGGTTGTTATCCATTTTACATATTTCTTCATGAAGTCCTCTTCTGAAGCTCTCCAGGAGAAACCGAATGAATAGGTAGGATCAATACGGTGATTAGCATCCTGACCGAAACGGTTGGATGCATCATTACGTATATTTGCATTAACAACATATCGGTTTTTGAGTGAATATGCCAATGTGGCGAA
The DNA here is from genome assembly GCF_000157095.2 of Bacteroides sp. D1. Taxonomy (NCBI): domain Bacteria; kingdom Pseudomonadati; phylum Bacteroidota; class Bacteroidia; order Bacteroidales; family Bacteroidaceae; genus Bacteroides; species Bacteroides sp. D1. The sequence continues at coordinate 175,067 of NZ_JH114348.1, read as the reverse complement.
TACGGAAAGATAATTGTCTGTAGTATTGACTTTTCTCCATCCACCATCATATATCTTTTTTAAAAGCCCCCATCCTTCGTCTTTAGAACCTGTAATAGGTGTAAAAGCTTGTGGAGTGGTTGGTAATGTTATGACTTCTCCTCTATCTGGGGCATATCCCCATACCGTATTGCTGACACCTTTATTAGTGGAAGAACGTAATTCCATACCTACTAAAGCATTAATTCGGTTCTCATTATTAAAGGCTTTACTGAATTGCAGCTTATTTTGGATGTTGTAAGAGTACTGCTGTGCGTTATTTGTGAATAATTCGCCTCCGAATGGGAGTAAGGCTGCTCCAAACTCTTTACTGTTTGGTGAGACAGAGTTGAAATCATAACCACGATATGTTTCAGCAATATAAAACGTTTGTTCAGTTTCCCAAGCTTCGTTTGTGCTGTTATTATTTGAATATCCACCAGTAAATTGGTAAGTTAACCAGTCTAAAATATTCCATTTCAAGTCCAGTGAAGCTGACATGAAACTTGATTTTGATTTAGAACCACTATTATTCCGTTCATTTACGAAATTGTATGATAATGATTTGACTCCGCTATTGTATGGGTATGAGGCTTTCATTTGATAGTAAGCATCAGGGTCTATAGAACGATTGGTAGTGGTAGCATACCCCATAGGATTGACTCCTCCGGCAAAACCGTTATTCGTACTTACGCTACCGTTGATCGTTGCATTAATCGTTAGTTTTTGTACCGGGCGTATGGTGATGGCAACGCGTCCGGTCATACGTTCACTGTCGTTTCCTATTTCCTGCCCTTCGCTATTGGAATATCCCATAGAAGCTGCATAACTGTATTTATTTGTTCCGCCGGAAACACTTATATTATGGTTATGGCTAAAAGAACGGCGGGTTAGTAGTTTGAACCAATCTGTATTTTGTGTTTCCAGAACATTGCGTTGTGCCAGAAATTCTTCAGAAGATATATCGTGCGATAGATACATATTCAATAATCCCTCATAAGTATATATTTGTTTGATTGGTTCTGCGCCATAAGGTGTTCCCCAGTTAAACGCTTCTTGTGAGAATAGTACTCTTTCTTTGGAGTTCATGTAATTAAACTGTCCATAGTTGGGACGCGTACCCATTACAAAGTTAGATGTGTAATTGACGCTTAGACGATCAGTTGTATTCTTTTTGGTTGTGATTTCAATAACACCATTCGATGCTTTTGAACCGTAAATAGCGGTCGCAGAAGCATCTTTTAAAATACTAATGCTTTCGATATCAGCAGGATTCAACCAAGAAATTTGATTACCGATAATGTTTTTCAAGTCCTCTGTCATGAGAGAAGATGCATTCAATTCCAGGGGGTCTTCCTGAATGATGCCGTCAACTACCCAAAGTGGGTCTTGATTACCCAGTAAGGTACTGGTACCACGGATTTGAATTTTCGGTGCAGTACCTACACGACTACTTGTATTGGTGACAATCATACCTGCTACACGTCCTTGCAACATTTGGTCAATAGTGGTATACGAAGGCATTAAAATATCTTTTGCTTTTACTGTGGTAATAGAACCTACTAGGTCACGGCGTTGAATATTCTGATAACCGGTTACAACTACTTCGTCGATTTCAGTACTGGAACTGTTTAGAGTGACATTAATCGTTTTCTTTCCTGTATATCTTACAGTCTTTTTCTCCATTCCGATGAATGAATAAGTTAATATTAACCCTTCTTGCGCAGGAATATTGAAAGTGTAATGTCCGTCTAGTCCGGCGATAGCTCCATGCTTTGAACCTCGGACAGTGACCGTAGCTCCGGGAAGTGCTTCACCGCTTGCATCACGTATCCATCCACTAATTGTGATTTTATTAGTCTTTCTTTTCTTAATAACGATAGCAGTACCTGATACTTCATAAGTCAGGTTAGTTCCTTCCAGACATTCATCCAGAATCTCGGTGATCGTTTTGTTTTTTGCCCTTACGCTGATATCGGTTATGTTAGCGATATCTTCTGTTGCGTACATAAAGATGAATTTTGTACGGTTTTGCAAATACCAAAGCGTAGATTCCAGGCTTTCGCCTCTCAGATCAACGGAGATTCGCTGATTGTCTTGTGCTTGAATCATAAGTGAAGAAAGGGAGAATATCCATAAAAGGCAGAACTTAACGAATTTTCTGCTTACATAAGATACTCCCTTTGAGGAGGGTTGTGTTCGTTTTTTCATAATGCGTTAGTTATAATATGTATTAATAGTTATTGTTTATAAGAAATGTGCAGTATACCTTCTCTTTGTTTTATGTCTACCATATTTAATTCCATTATCATGTCGATAATTGGATTCATGTTTGCATAGCGGTTGAGATAAGCTCCGATTTGTACCTGTCTGGCTGCATCGTCTTCAAAAGTGTATGTGAATCCGTACCATTTGGAAAGATATGACATTACATTCTCAAGAGGAACGTTCATAAATATGAATGATCCGGACTCCCAGGAAGTGTATAATTCTGTATTTACGTTAGATACGGTACTTTCCCGACTATTTTTGTCATATACGAAATGTTGGTTTGGAATCAATTCATAATCTTCGTTTTCACTGCTAATCTCTATAGCTCCACTAATTAGTGTAGTACTTTCCACTTCTTCATCCGCATAAGCCCTTACATTGAAAGAAGTTCCTGTCACCCGAATAGAAGTGTGCGGTGTTTGCACGATAAAAGGATGTGCTTTATCTGGAGCAACATCAAAATAGGCTTCACCTTCAACCTGTACGATGCGTTCCTTATCGCTGAAACAAATCGGATAAGTCAGTTGTGATTCTGCGTTCAGATGTACTTTTGTTCCATCCGAAAGGACAATGTGACATTCCATACCATGCAGTGTACGAAGCGTATTTTTGATTTCTTTCACTTTGGGCTTGTTGGCAGGAGTTTGATAATTTATCCCTTTGGAGTCAATGATGAACACTTCAGTTGCACCCTCCGGAAGGACATTCTCAAAAAGGTTGAAGGTGTTGCCATTACTTAAAGTCAGTTCTCCGCCATGGGTTCCTGGAGTGATTTCACCGATTGGTTCTCCGGCTACCCAATTATAAATAAGGTATGAAATCGGTATTAACAATAGCAAAAGAAGAGCCGCATATTTCAGACTCCTTTTCCATGAAAGAAAACCGGATGTTTTTTCTCCTCCTAGTAGCGGATAGATTCTGTCCCATGCCTTTTGTGAAGAGAAGCTTTTTATTAACCGGCTGTTTTCTTCATACGTTTCCTTATTTAATATCCGGTTGGCTATTTTTTGATGCTCCGGATTTTCATCCAACCACGCATGATAGTTTTTTTCCTCTTCGGGAGTAGACGAATGAGTAAATAAGGAAGCTAAGATTTTTGCAATTTTAAATTTTTCTTTGAATGAATTCATCGTTTTTTCGATTTGTTATATAAGTAAAACAATCCAATCGAAAAAACGGGGTAATCAAAAAGTTACTTTATTTGCATAAAAATAGTAATAAGGTGTAATTTATGCCTTTGAGGCTTTCGCGAAGTTTGCGATAGGCGAATTTCTTTAACGTATGGACAGTGCCTTCTGAAATTTGCAATTTGTCAGCAATCTCATGGTTTTTTAACCCTTTCATAGAGTATAAGATGATGTTTCGCATTTGGGTAGGCAATTCTTCTACCGCTTTGCGAACCATGTGGAATGTTTCCTGTTCGATAATAGCAGCTTCAAAGCCACTATCGAATTCTTCCTGTCCGGAAAAATTAGGAATATCTAATTGCTCATGTTTTAGGTGATTCAGGCATTTATTTCGGGTGACGGTATAAAGGAAGCTTTTTACTTTCAAAATGTCATCGAAATCTTCTTTCCGTTCCCAATAAGCTAACAATACATCTTGCGCAATGTCTTTGCAAACTTCTTTGTCTTCAATATAGTGGGATGCGAACACGCAAAGAATAGGATAGTAGTCATCAAATAGCTTTTTGAAAGCCTGTTTGTTACCACGTCTGATGTCTGCAATTATATTTTCTATATGTATGTTCACTATTTAGGGTGGAGCGACTGGTGCAGGAATTTTCTTATCCAATCTTACTTATTTTCTTCAGCTTTTCTTCTTCGATGATTTTGATCTTTCTTCCGTCGATTGTAATCAGTCGTTCCGTAGCGAACTGTGATAACGTGCGGATAGCATTCGAAGTAGTCATATTAGAGAGATTAGCTAAATCTTCGCGTGAAAGATAAATGCTCAAAGTAGATCCGTCTTCTTCCAAACCGTAGCTTTCTTTCAGGAAGATGAGAGATTCGGCCAGGCGTCCGCGGATATGTTTTTGTGTCAGATTAACGGTGCGTTCGTCTGATATACCGAGGTCAATAGAAAGCTGGCGGATAAAAAACATGGCCAGGTCATTGTTTTGAGAAATTAGAGTTGTAATGGCACTCATAGGAATCAGGCAGACAACGGAAGGTTCGAAAGCTGCTGCGGCAGTCACAAAATCTTGTTTGGCAAAATAAGCACGATAAGCAAAGTATTCGCGTGTTTTAATCATGCGAATAATCTGACTTCTACCCCCTACACCATCTTTGAAGATTTTGACTTTTCCACTGATAAGGCACATCAGATGAGACGGTGTTTCTCCTTCACAGTAGATGGTTTCATTCTTTTTGTAGGTTTGTATCGTATAATTGTTCATCAGAAACTCCTTTTGCTCGTTATTTAAAGGAGCTAACATGTCGGATAACGGTTCCGAAATATCTATGTCTGACATATTCATTTTTACCATGAGTGCTACAAAACTGTGTTATACAGCACAAAAGTAAAAAGAAAAAATGAGAAAATGAACGAATCTATAAAAAGATTGCACAAAAGTGGGAGCTTTCGTGCAATCTTGTAGACATTTTATTTGGTAAACAACAGTTCTCTGTATTTAGGTAACGGCCATATTTCGTCGTCTACTTCCATCTCCAGGTGGTCGATGTGGTCGCGGATCTGGTCGAGATACGGGCGTACTTTTTCTTCATATTCAAATGCTCTTTCCTTGTAGTTTTCCATGTGGTTGGCTACTTTTCGTGCTTCGGTCATTTCGCGAACCAGTACTTTGATGGAAGTGACCCGGTGTGAAATTTCACGGATCAGCTCTTTGCGGTCGGCACTCAACACTTCGTATTCTTCAGCTGGGAATATTTCTTTCAGTCCGCGAAGATTTTCGAGCAATCGGTTCTGATAGGCAACGGCAGTCGGTACAATGTGGTTAATGGCGAGGTCGCCCAATACACGGCCTTCGATTTGCACCTTCATGGTATATTTCTCCAGTTCCACTTCCAGACGGCTGTTCAATTCGGTTTCGTTGAAGATACGTTCGCCAATCAGCACTGATTTGGATTGGTTGTCAATATAGTGCATCAGGGCTTCCGGTACGTGGCAGATGTTAGTCAGTCCGCGGCGTGCGGCTTCCTGTTTCCACTCTTCAGAATAACCGTCGCCCTCAAAACGAATCGGTTCGGAGGCGATAATCGTTTCTTTCAGTATGCGGAAGATGGCTTCATCTTTGCCTACTCCTTCTTCCATCAGTTTTTCTACTGATGCGCGGAATTCGTTCAACTGATTTGCCATGGCGGCATTGATTGCAATCATGGAGGCGGCACAGTTGGAAGACGAACCTGCGGCACGGAATTCGAACCGGTTTCCGGTGAATGCGAAAGGAGAGGTGCGGTTACGGTCGGTAGTATCCAGTAGGATTTCGGGGATACGTCCGATACCTAATTTAAGAGTGGTTTTTTCTTCCGGTGTCATTTTCTCGTTTCCTACCTGGCGGACAATTTCGTCGAGAGTGGACGATAGTTGTGAACCCAGGAAGCAGGAGAGAATGGCGGGAGGAGCTTCGTTGGCTCCCAAACGGTAGCTGTTGCTAGCGCTCATGATGGAGGCACGCAGTAAATCTTGGTTTTTATAAACCATCATTAAGGCGTTTACCAGGAAAGTGAGGAATAGCATGTTTCCTTTCGGATTCTTTCCGGGGGCGAACAGGTTGATGCCGGTGTCTGTGCAGAGCGACCAGTTGTTGTGCTTGCCCGAACCGTTTACTCCGCTATATGGCTTCTCGTGCAGGAGTACATTGAAATGATGTTTCCTTGCAATACGTTTCATCAAATCCATGACAAGCTGGTTGTGGTCGTTGGCAAGGTTGCAGTTTTCGAAGATAGGGGCCAACTCAAATTGGTTGGGAGCTACTTCGTTATGACGGGTTTTGGCGGGAATACCCAGTTTGTGGCACTCAATTTCGAGTTCTTTCATAAATGCCGTGACACGTGGAGGAATGGAGCCGAAATAGTGGTCTTCCAACTGTTGGTCTTTGGCAGAAGAGTGTCCCATCAGTGTCCGTCCTGTCAGGCAGAGGTCGGGGCGTGCATTATATAAGGAAGAGTCAACTAGAAAATATTCCTGTTCCCATCCTAAATTGGTATATACGCGGGTGATGTTCTTGTCAAATAGTTGGCAGACTTCCGTTGCTGCTTTATCTACAGCGGCAAGTGCTTTCAATAATGGAGTTTTGTAATCCAGTGCTTCACCTGTATAAGAAATGAAGATAGTGGGGATACAAAGAGTGGTGTCTACCACGAATGCCGGTGAAGAAACATCCCAGGCGGTATATCCTCGTGCTTCGAAAGTGTTGCGGATACCGCCGTTAGGGAAAGAAGAGGCATCCGGCTCTTGCTGGATCAGTAGTTTTCCGGAGAAGCGTTCGATTACTCCGCCGTCTTCGCCGAATTCGATAAAACCGTCATGTTTCTCGGCTGTTCCGTCTGTCAGAGGCTGGAACCAGTGTGTGTAGTGAGTGACGTTGAGTGACTTGGCCCAACTTTTCATGCCGTTAGCAATCAAATCTGCTATTTCGCGGCTGATAGGCGTACCTTTTTCGATAGCGTCGGTTACAGCTTTGTAGGCTTCTTTGGGAAGATACTCTTGCATCTTCTTGCGGTCGAACACGTGGCTACCATAATAATCAGAGAGTTTGTTGGAAGGAGCAGTTACTTCCAGAGGCTTCCGGTTGGAAAGCTCTTGTAAGGCAAAAAAACGCATTTTTGACATAAATGGTCTACTTTTTATCGGTTGATGGCGCAAAATTATATGTTTTTTCTGAAAGTACCCCTATTTTAAAGGGGGTATTTTTAGAAATGAATGTATTTTTCTAAAAGATACCCCCTCTGTTGATTCTCCAACTTCTGTTCTTATTGCTTCTGTTGATCCATTTCTTTAGCCATCTGTTTAACCAAACTTTCCACTTGGATATAATGGTTGTGATAGTTTTTGAATAACTGTTTGAACACTGGACTGTCCATAGCCATTTGGGTGAGAAATTGTAGGTGTTTACCCGTAGAGGTGTTCATTTGCATACGTTTTTCTTTGCTCAAGTTATCTTGTAGGGAGTAAACACCGCATGAAATTTGGATTTCTGCGATGCCTTCATCCCAAGGATGGGTGTTGAGGTGAGTCAATGCTGCTAAGATTTTTTTCAGGTCTTTCAGCAGAATGTTTAATAGTTCGAATTCGGTGCGGTTTATGGAGCAGGAATCCGGGTTCAGGAGGAAAGCGAATTTAAGGTAGAAATCCTTTAATTCTTCTTTAGGAATAACAAATGAATCTTTGGAAGCCTTTATCATGCCTCCCACCGCTGGTTGAACGGTAACTTGTTTTGTTTCCATAATATAATTATGAATAAGGTGGTAGGCGAAGATTTTCTATGAAATAAGAGCGGTTCCGCCTTTCCCGTTGCATTTCACCAGAAGGCAGTAGATGCATTAACATTCTACACGGCTCAGTTGTAATTCTTGGGGGATTAAGTTTAGTCAATTCCCTTCATGCATATACCTTTGCTAGCCTAAAAAGGAAGAAGCTCATATCCACTACTCCTCTAAATGATGCCCTAAATGCTTTGATTTTAGCATTAAATGCTTCCGCTGCTGCATTTGTACTCCTGTTCACAAAGAAGTTCAAAATCCTTTCATAATGGTTCTCAATAGAGTTTGCTACTGTTGTGAATGTATCGTATCCATATTCTTCAATCTTATTATACCATAGTG
>NZ_JH114348.1:111647-166892 GCF_000157095.2 Bacteroides sp. D1 | reverse complement strand
CGTAAATAAACGGCTTTACCACGGATAGGGAAGTCCTGAACTTCAATCTCAGGGAGGAAACCTTTTGAGTGAAGATGGAGATCAGAGTACTCAGCAGGAATAGTGGCTTTCTCCTCTAAATAAAGAATAAAGCAAGTATCCTGAGAAACATGATTGACTAGGGTAAAGTAATCAAGGATTCCTGAAGGCAAGAACAAGCTTAAAGAAGCAACAGGATCAATCGTTTGGGAAGAGGATGTTTTCATGATGCAAAAATAAGAATTTTAACGCAATCCCCCAAGGTTTCAGACTGAGCCTTCTACACGGGGGTACGGAACCGCCATATAGAATGAACATGAACAGGCATAAAAATGCCTGCCACGGAAATTGGCAGGTTTCCCCGCCTTCTGGTATGAAATGCACTACAAAGGTACGACAATTTTCTTCTTTGTCAAGAATAAAGTGATAAATAAAAAGGTAAGAGTAAGCATTTCTCTTTTTTATGCAGTTCTTAATTAAATGGGAATTTATCGGTTAAATGAGAATTTATCGGTTAGGCTGAAAGCCTTACAATTATATATTTATTGGGGTGCCCTGAAAGGGCTTAATTATATAGCGTAGGGCAACGCCCTACGAAAAAGACACACCAGCCACAAGCCCTGAAAGGGCGGAACTGTATACAATTATGCCCTTTCAGGGCGCAAATTCAAATTGTCGTTTTTACGTAGGGCGTTGCCCTACACTATATAATTAAGCCCTTTCAGGGCACTCCGCAAAATTATCATTTAGTTCATTTATGCACCGTTATGAATCAAACTAGCGGTGGTTTGATTATTTTCAAAAATCATGGTAAAATAAAGTATATCAACTTCTCTGCCAACTTAGAAATAAAAGTTTACTTTTGCCTTCCACAAGTTTCACAGACTCGTAAGTTGTAGTATGACAGATGTTTGCTGTGATTTAATGACCTCGTTTTAGCTTTTCACACTCTTCACACTCTAACGAAAAGCCCCCCGGTTCAAACAAAAGCTTAGGCGTTTCCTAATATGGAAGGATATAAGAAGATGAATATGACCGGATAACAGATTGAAATAGTTAACATGGTATCAGCCGACTGCTGTTGACCATACAGCCGACTGCAGTTGTCTAAGTCGCTGACTTTAGTTGACCGAACAGACGACTCTAGTTGTCTATTCATAAATCAACTTTAAAATCGTGATATAGAGTCGATATTACGTAGTATCAAACCATATACTTCATGTTAGGTATTGGTTTGATTTTATTTTATCCCATACTTGACACTATTCAACAAAAAAACTCTATCTTTGTTCTATAATTGAGATACAAGATATAATGGGAAGATTTATCAATCCCTTTACCGATTTTGGCTTTAAGTTTTTATTCGGCAGAGAGGTAGAAAAGGAGTTATTAATCGACTTCTTGAATGATTTGCTCGTAGGAGAGCATGTAATTACCGACATCCAGTTCCTAAACAACGAACAGCAGCCGGAAGTAAAAACAGAACGAGGACTTATCTATGATATATATTGTAGAACCAACACGGGGGAGCATATTATCGTAGAAATGCAGAACCGGGAACAGCCTTACTTTAAAGACCGTGCCCTCTTCTATCTTTCGAGGGCCATTACCCAACAAGCGAGAAAGGGGATTTGGAACTTTCAATTAGATGCTGTGTACGGAGTGTTCTTCATGAACTTCGTGATGGACAAGGATATACCCTCTAAAATCAGAACGGATGTTGTCCTTTCTGACAGGGATACAGGTAAGCTTTTCAATAGTAAGTTCCGGCAGATTTTTATTGAATTGCCGAACTTTAATAAAGAAGAGGATGAATGTGAAAATGATTTTGAACGCTGGATTTATATATTAAAGCACATGGATACACTTGATCGAATGCCTTTCAAGGCTCGTAAAGCCGTTTTTGAACGACTGGAAAAGTTAGCCTCCAAAGCGAATATGACCCAGGAGGAAAGAATGCAGTACGAGGAAGAATGGAAAATTTACAACGATTATTTTAATACGTTGGACTTTGCAGAACAAAAAGGTATACAAAAAGGTATACGAGAAACAGCCCGTAAATTGAAAGAACTAGGAGTGGATGATGATATTATCATAAAATCTACGGGTATTTCGAAAGAAGAAATAGAGAAATTATAATCTTTCTCCTATTATTAATAGACGACTCATGCATTCAAACATGAGTCGTTTTTGTTTATTCTTATATTCATATTAATCCAGTGTGAAAAGCTTCCTTCCCCTGATAACTCTTTTTAGTAGCTTAATTCCATTGCTTTTCGATATTCTTTTTTATATTTGCCTACGTTAATGAAGGAGATACGACGATTGAGAGATAAAATATTGATAGGATGCATATTGTGCCTGTTCTCTTTTATAGCAAAGGGGGCAGCCAATAATTATATAATGAATCCTTATACTCATCAGGAAATCTCCGCTGATTCCATTATAGAACGTGTGATGACCTTTGCACCTTTGTATGAAACGATAGTCAGCGATTATCGCGCGAACCTATATATAAAAGGTAAGATGGACATTCAGAAGAAGAATTTTATTCTCCGTTACGTGCCTTCGATGTTTCGTTTGCAAAAGGGGGTTCGCGAATATCTGCTTGAAACATACAGTGACCTGCATTATACGGCTCCCAATATTTACGACCAAAAAGTAAAAGCCTCTCAGGGAACTGTGAGGGGAAACAGAGGGTTGCCGGGTTTGCTCGAATACTTTAATGTAAATATCTACTCTTCGTCTCTGCTGAATGATGAACGCTTATTATCACCGTTGGCTAAAAACGGACAGAAATACTATAAGTACCGGATAGACAGCGTGATGGGTGACCCTAATAACCTGGATTATCGGATACGTTTTATTCCCCGTACCAAGAGCGATCAGTTGGTGGGTGGCTATATGGTGGTTAGCAGCAACGTTTGGAGTGTTCGTGAGATTCGTTTTTCGGGAAGATCGGAACTGATAACATTTACCTGTTGGATTAAGATGGGAGATGTAGGCAAGAAAAATGAATTTCTGCCGGTGCGTTATGATGTAGAAGCCCTTTTCAAATTCCTCGGAAATAAGGTAGATGGTAATTATACAGCTTCTTTAGATTATAAATCCATCGAACTGAAAGAAAAAAAGGTACGTAAGAAAGAGAAGAGGAAATATAATCTTTCGGAATCTTTCTCTTTACAGTGTGATACGAATGCTTATAAGACGGATGCCTCTACCTTTGCTATCATGCGCCCGATTCCTTTGAACGAAAGTGAGAAGAAACTATATTTCGACAATGCGCTTAGACGTGACACGGCTACCATACAAAAGCCATCCAAGAGTCAGGCCTTTTGGGGAACAATGGGCGATTTGATGGTAGAAGATTATAAATTCAATTTGTCCAATATCGGAAGCGTACGGTTCTCTCCGTTTATAAATCCGCTTTTATTCAGTTATAGCGGAAGCAACGGTTTGTCTTATCGACAGGATTTCCGTTACAACCGTCTTTTCAGAGGGGATAAATTACTTCGTATTGTACCTAAACTCGGATACAACTTTACGCGTAAGGAATTCTACTGGTCATTGAATGCCGACTTTGAATACTGGCCACAGAAACGGGGATTCTTCCGGTTGAATGTGGGTAATGGTAACCGTATTTATAGCAGTAAGGTGCTCGACGAACTGAAAGCCATGCCGGATAGTATCTTTAATTTCGATTTAATTCATCTTGATTATTTCAAGGACTTGTATTTTAATTTCCGCCATACAGTTGAGGTAGTCAACGGACTGGATATCGGTCTGGGTTTCTCTGCCCATAAAAGAACAGCCGTAGAGCCTTCCCGTTTTGTGATTACCGGTGATTATCCGATGCCACCTCCGGAGTTTATGGATAAATTCAAGAACACTTATATCAGTTTTGCTCCCCGCATCCGGATAGAGTGGACGCCGGGACTCTATTATTATATGAACGGAAAGCGAAAGATAAACTTACATTCTATCTATCCAACTTTCTCGGTCGATTATGAACGGGGAATTAAAGGAGTATTTAAAAGTACGGGCGAATATGAAAGAATAGAGTTTGACCTTCAGCATCAAATCCGGATGGGATTGATGCGTAATATTTATTATCGTTTCGGATTCGGGGCATTCACCAATCAGGATGAGTTGTATTTTGTGGACTTTGCCAATTTCTCCCGCCATAATCTTCCCGTAGGCTGGAATGATGAAATCGGCGGAGTATTTCAGGTGCTTGACTCACGTTGGTATAACTCCTCCCGTCGTTATGTGCGGGGACATTTCACCTACGAAGCTCCGTTCCTTATTCTCCGGCATCTGATGAAGTACACCCGTTATGTGCAGAATGAACGTATTTACATCAGTGCACTTTCTATGCCGCATCTTCAACCTTATCTGGAAGTCGGATATGGCATCGGTACGCATATTTTCGACGTGGGAGTCTTCGTAAGCAGCGAAAACTGGAAATTCGGAGGAATAGGCTGTAAGTTCACGTTTGAGTTGTTCAACCGATAGTTTTTCCCCGTTCCGGTTGTTTTATCGAAAGATTATACTTATCTTTGTATAAGAGAGGATGAGGGCCAAATTTAGCATCAAAGAGGTGTAGTCGCCTCGTAAGCACAGGTATTTTTCCTAGAAAATAAATTCTAAGGTATAAATACCTAAATTTATTTTAGTAAATAACTCATCCTCTCTTCTCTTTGTTTATATACATAATACAAAATGGACGGAATTCTAATAACGATACTTATTGTCACTGGTTTTCTGATTTATAAAATGATTTCCTCAAGCAGAAAACAAGAGGGGTATAAAAGATGGAAAGCGACAGACGGTAGTAAAGAAGAAAAGACTACTAAAGTAAAATGGGAGCATGGAGCCTGGCTTAGGCATGCTTTGGGAGCGACAGTTCCAAGAGCACAGTATGTTCAAAAGTATGATGAATCGGCTGTTGTCTGGTGTGCTAATCTGTTGGGAATGGAAACGGGACAATTGAAGGAAATACTACGAAACGTTTCTGTACATTACCGGGAATTTTGGATGAGAAAAAGAAAAGGAGGGTATCGTATGATCTCTGCTCCTAACAAAACAATGCAATCCATTCAAGCGACTATTAATTCTCGTATATTATCACCTGTAACAATGATTCATCCGGCAGCGGTAGGTTTCCGGAACGGTCATTCTGTAGTCGACAATGCCAATCCTCATTTGGGAAAGCGGTATGTGTTGAAAATGGATATTCATGATTTTTTCTTTTCTATACGGAGTCCGAGAGTGAAAAAGACATTTGAGAAGATCGGTTATCCGGAAAATGTATCTAAAGTATTGGGAACGTTGTGTTGTTTGCACAGACACTTGCCGCAGGGAGCGCCTACAAGTCCGTCGTTAAGTAATATCGTTGGTTATGAGATGGATCGGAAGTTGGCGGCATTGGCGGCGGAATACGGATTGACTTATACCCGGTATGCCGATGACCTGACTTTTTCGGGAGATGTATTTCCCAAAGAGCAAATCATTCCCCGTATTAAACAAATCATTCGTGATGAGAAATTCGAACCGAATCATAAAAAGACCCGTTTCATCAATGAGTATGGTAGAAAGATTATCACGGGAGTGTCCATCTCTTCCGGTGTGAAACTGACTATCCCTAAAGCCAGAAAGAGAGAGAGCCGGAAGAATGTCTATTTCATTCTGACAAAAGGTTTGGCAGAACATCAACGACGGATTGGTTCGAGTGATCCTGTCTATCTGAAACGGCTGATTGGAGAGCTTTGTTATTGGCGGTCAATAGAACCGGACAATAGCTATGTATCCGATTCTATTGCTGCCCTGAAACGTTTGGAGAAAGGGTATTAATCTAATTTCTCTCACCTGAATCTACTAGACAGGATCACTCGAACCAACATTTAATCCGCAATCGTCACCCGTTCGTTTTCAATTTTGGCATAATTCCTTTTCACGGCTTCGCGAATACCTCTTTGCATGGCAGCGTCTATGTTCGATCCCATACGGGCAAAGCCGAATTGTTGTGCACATGCTTTTATCAAATCTGCCACAGGCAGGCTGATGGAGTCTGTCAACAGTTGTCGGATGGCATTGGCTATCTCTTCGGGAGCTATATCTGTCGCTTCCCGCTCGGAAACCGGACGATAAATAGAGTAGGAGATGCATTGCTCTCTATCTTTCCAGCAGAAAACAAATCCTTCATGTTCGGTGCGATAGATATTTAGTGTATCTAAAGCCGTCTCTATCTGTGTTTCTACCCGTGCTCCCAGACGACTGATTCCCCATTCAGACAGAATCTTCTTGCAAAGTAATGATTTGCTGACCGGAGCTTCATTCTCTATAATCTTCCGTATTTGAGAAGTGAGGATAGAATAGCTTTCACTAAAGAAAAAGTCTTCCGGCGAATAGCTGCCTGGAGTGATCTTTGCCGATCGGTACTTTTGCTGTATTCCGCTTTGTGCGGAAGATGCGGAAGCAGTTTGCTTTTCAGAAGTGGCAGGTGATGCTTTGAGTACAAATGAAATTTCATTGTTATCTCTCTCTGCAGTCGGTACTGCTTCTTTTATTGACTCTTCTTTTATTGGCTCTTCTTTTGTTATTTTTTCTTTGTCTGTCGACTCTTTGTTCACAGATTCTTTTTCTGCTGTCATTGGGGCAGAATCAATTTCGGTGGTTGTCGTTGTTTGGGCATTAACCTTTGAACTCTTTTTGCGTGCGATAGCCTCTTGAATAGCAGCTATTACTTCGTCCGGTTTTTCCCACCAGTCCATAGTCCATATCCGGTAGATATCCCAGCCGAGTGCTTTCAGTACATTGTTTTGCACAATTTCCCGGTCACGTGCGGTCTTGGTACGTTTGTAGTTTTTGCCGTCGCAGATAATACCTAATTGATAGTTGGAGGTATTTTCGGTGTCAACGATACCTATATCTATTTTGTAACCGGAGCATCCGATGTCTGTATGCACGGTGTATCCCAATGAACGCAGTTTATCGGCAATGATATTCTCGATGGAGGCTGCTGTTTCCGTTGATTGGGCTGTCACACTGTTGATTGTATTCCTAGTTCCTTTCTCCGCATATTCGAGGAAACGTTTTAATCCGGCTACTCCGATAGAGGAAGTCCGGTTCAGGTCAATCATATCCGATCTTAAAGTGGAATAGATAATCATCTCATACCGGGCACGGGAAACGGCCACATTCAACCTTCTTTCGCCACCTACCCGGTTCAATGGGCCGAAATTCATGCTGACACGTCCTTCCGCATCCGGACCGTAGCCCACAGAAAAGAGAATAACGTCCCGTTCATCTCCCTGCACATTCTCCAGGTTTTTGATAAACAACGGTTCGTCACATTCCAGAGCAAGAGTTTCCAGTTCGGGATGGAAGATAAAGAGGTCGGAAAGTAAGTCTTCTATCAAGGCTTGCTGAACGATGCTGAAAGTCACCACACCGATACTTTTCTTTCTCAATTCCTCGCTTCTCAATCTTCTGGCTATTTCGTCTACCACCGCTTGAGCTTCCGCCCGGTTTTGGCGCGATTTGCCTTTATCATAATAACCGTTGATGTTGACTATCCTGACTTTCGATTCAATGTTGTCCGGAGAAGGGAAAGTCATCAGTTTGTTATCGTAATATTCGGAGTTGCTGAAAGCGATGAGGCTCTCATGTTTGCTTCGATAGTGCCACAATAAATATTTGGAAGGGATAGACAAAGCAAGGCAGTCGTCAAGAATACTCTCCAAATCCTCCATCTCAATATTATCTTCATCTACGGTGCTGACCGAGAAGAAGCTGGTAGGAGGCATTTGTTTCGGGTCCCCCACGATAATCACGTTTTTGCCTCGGGCAATAGCGCCCACCGCTTCATAAGTAGGCATCTGTGACGCTTCGTCAAAGACAATCAAATCGAATTTGTCAGCATCCGTATCAATGAATTGAGCAACGGAAAGCGGGCTCATTAGCATACACGGACACATACGCGACAATAAAGTAGGAATCTGATCGAACAGCTTGCGGATGGATATGCCACGAGCATTGTTGCGGATATTCTTTTGAAGGATGCCCACTTCGGAACTTTGGATAGCTTCGTGAGTAAAAGACGGAATGTTGGAAGCCAGCCGCGCAAACAATTCTTTTTTGGTCGTTTCTTCGAATTTGGCGGATATTTGTTTGTATTTAGCAATAATATCGTTGAAAATTTTGCCGTTGAATAATTCCAGCGTGGGTTCTTTGGCAATGATATACTGAATAACCGCCTGGTAGAAACTCTTGCAGAAGATGTCTGTCAGTTGGTCGGTAGGGATATTCTTTTCCTTATATTCTGTCGCGACAAATCCGATTCCTAGTTTATTCAGAGTTTGGTATGCTTGTAACCACTGATACCAGTCTTTGAGTTTGTCGAGGTTATGTTTCCAGGTTTGGGCTTTCGATAGCGCGATCGTTATCCAGTCGGCTGAAGAGGTATAAAGCTCTTCTGTTGATATACCCAACGTGCCGGACAACTTCTTTTCAATGACTGTGAGTGTATCCGACAACTGATACAGTTCATTGAAAGAGTGAGCGTGAATATCTCTGAATGTTTGAATCCCTTCTGTGAGCTGTACAGACAAATTCTGTTTGATTTGTGACACCTTGGCAATGTCCTTTGCGTAATTCAGCAAATGTGAGTGAAGAGAAGCCATATCATTGATAATCTGCTCAATGGCAGTCCAATCCTCATTCTTGCCGAATCGTCCGAACAAAGAGGGGAGTTGGCCAGTGTATTTCTGAACAGCGTCCTTTTCTTCCTGATACCGGATAATCCGGTGGAGTAGCGGTTTGATGTCTTCTGTTTCAATGGTTTTTAAAGCATAGATGTTGATAGCCTTTTTGATTTTTCGCTGACCGAAATATCTGGGAAGGAACCATTGATCGGATACCCGGTTCCATTCGGCTACCGTCTGCTTTGCGTTGATAGACAGAATCTCTTTGGTGAATCCTGCCTCTATTTCTTTTCTTTGTTCATCACGTTTTTGCCCATGAACCACCACTTCACGATATTCATTCAGCGTTTCATTCAATAACGGCAGAGTCAGCAATCCCGGAGTCAGCTCCGGAATATCGAGTATTCTCCGGATGATACAGGCAATCGTTTGGAAATCCTTGCGTGTAGGGTGTATATCCGTATCTTTCAGAAGTACGGAAAATACATCCAACTTCTGCCGGATGGTATTTAATAAATCTATGAAGCCGGTAAGTAATTGAGAGGCTTCTTCTTTTCCGGCAGATGAATACTCGGAAATCGAGATACCTGTTAATGGATGCCGATAAGGGTGTCCGCACGCATTGGCGGTTCTGACTAACGATTCGATAGCCTCTTCCCATTGCGCAAATGTATCCTTGTCTAATGTATCCAGATAAGGTTGTGGAATCTCAAAACAAGGTTCGACGTCTACAGATTGATAATGGATAATGGCGTCGTATAGTGAAACTCCGAACGGATATTCTTTATGCAGGGCTTCAATATACTGATTCAGTTCTGCCCGCAAATTCAGCAAACGTTCCGCTTCCTTTTTGAATTCTTCGGGAGGTGTCTGCCTGATAATTTCCGTTGTTTCTTTCAGTTGTGAAATAACGGCGGATTTCTTTGTTTTGTTGGAATGAATTTCCAAACAGAACGGAGCCAAACCGATAGCTGCCAGTCGGTTTTGAACAACGGAGAGGGCAGCCATTTTTTCCGCAACGAATAAGACACGTTTCCCTTTGTAAAGCGCGTTGGCGATGATATTGGTAATTGTTTGCGATTTACCCGTTCCCGGAGGGCCGTGCAGGATAAAAGTCTTATCGTGTACGGCTTCGTAAATGGCTTCCAATTGCGAAGAATCGGCGATGATAGGCAAAACGATGTCCGTTGGCGACAGTTGTTTGTCCATATCCGTTGCGTCTATTTCTTCTGTTGCGGCTTCCCATTCTATCTTTCCGTTGATGAGGCTTGACACAATTTTGTTCTGAACCAGTTTATTGGCATTATTGTGAATGTCATTCCACATGATGAACTTATTGAAAGAGAAGATGCCTAAGATGGCCTGCTCTTCCACGTCCCATTTGCGTTGGTTTTTGATACTGTTACGAATGATGGAATAAATCAGTTTGACGTTAACGCCGCTTTCATCGGTGGGCAACGGGTCTAATCCCGATACGGTAATTCCGAAGTTTTGGCGAAGCATTTCTAATAACGTAATATTCATCATCGTTTCCTCTTCCCGTGAACGGATTACATAGCCTTTAGCTGCCGATTTACGGATGATTTCAACCGGCATTAGCAGGATGGGAGCGTAGCGGAGACGTTCGCTGGAAGGAGTCTCATACCATTTCAAAAGTCCGAGAGCCAGATAAAGAGTGTTGGCTCCGTTTTCTTCAATAGAGGTACGCGAGGAACGGTATAGGTGAGTCAGTGCTTTGCCTAAATCGTTTTCGGACAGATAAAAACGCAGTCTTTTCTGTGAAAGCTCCGAGTTGATGAAACCAACCACCGGATCAGACTCCGGTACAGAGGAATAAATTCCGAAATCCATCGCCGGGCTTTCCCAATCGGCAGGGCGGTGCAGGATGCGGAATTCTTCACCGTCGGCCAATGCATCTTCCAGGCAGGCCAGATTAGCCGGGATCAGTTGGAGCGTGTTTTTGGTAATCCGGATATTCAGCAGGTTGTTGCGAAGGCTCAAGTCCAGCAACCGCCTTTCCCATAACAGTTGTTTGGTGATTACGGTCTGGGTTTCATTGCCCGATAAATCATACGGATTGATACTTTGCGGGGTGGCATGAACGGCACTTTTCTGAATGTTGGTCTCTTTTTCGTCGACTTCCCATACCTGTCCGTGCAAAATACGTTGAGGGATGGGGCGTACACCCGAATATCTCGCTCTCTTGATGTCTATTGCAAGAAGGAAGTTATTCCCGTCCGCCAACTTTCCGTTTGCTTTCTTCACCGCATCGTCAAAATCGGACGAATGTCCCATATTCATGCAGGTCGTTTCAACCAAAGTAATGTCGTAGATTCCTTCCGCTGTTCTTTTCGTTAATAGAGAAACATCATCAATCGTAGGATCCGGGAAAGTTTCCGGCACCAGCCAGGCGCCTGCAAAGGCATGCCCTTGCGTGATGACGATTAAAGCATTCAGCCCGATTGCCTCCAGACAGGAAGCATAGAGCAAAGCCATATCCAGGCAGGTTCCCAATTTCTGTGCCATCACAGAATCGGCTAACCGGACACGCTGCCCATATTCTTCGAAACTGGCGGGAACGGTACTGTATATAATCTGTTGCTCCGCGATAGCTGTATAGATGGCAGCCATCTGTTTCCTCACCCTGTCCGGAGTGCGGCTTTGATATTCATCGAGAGACGGGTTGCCGGTCCATTGCCCCAGGATGGAAGCAGCTCTTTTGATAATCGGCGAGATAGCCGTATGATTGGGAGTGATGAAAGCAGCCAGCATTTCGGGCAATACGTTGAGTCCGCCCCATTGGTCGTATGCCAGGATGTCGATAGGATATGTTTGGCAGAATATCGGTTCTGCTTCAGCAGTAATTTCAATTTTCAGGTTGCCGGATAAACGTTCGGTCAGTTGTGTGAAGTAGTTGGCGGACAAAGTGAGATTGAATGACGACAGACGGATCGAATCGTTGGCCGGGATCTGTTCAACAGCCATCGGAGCGGCGTTTCCGAAAGTCGGTTCTGTCGTGATTACTACTTGAATGTCCTTCAGTGGGACAGGTGTCGTGTTCTCAATAGAAAGCTGATGAATGATCGATGCTCCGTTTTGTTGTATCGCAAAATTAATAAGCGGTAAATAGTCGCATTGCACCTTGACTTTGTCCAATCTCTCGTCCATGGCAAAAACTGTATAAATTAAAGATTGCAATATTACAAAAAATACGGATATAAATCTCTTTTCTTCTGCCATTCTTTTGTCAATCAAGAAAATATTTCTACCTTTGCGCCCGATTTATAGATAATATAATGTCTTATTTAATTAAAGTATTAAACAATTTTATTATTAATGGAAAACTTAAAGAACGTAGCTCCTATTGAAGATTTCAACTGGGATGCTTATGAAAATGGCGAAACAGTAACCAACGTTAGCCACGATGAACTTGAAAAAGCTTACGACGGTACGCTTAACAAAGTGAACGACCGTGAGGTTGTTGACGGAACCGTAATCGCAATGAACAAGCGTGAAGTAGTTGTGAACATCGGTTACAAATCAGACGGTATCATCCCTTTGAATGAATTCCGTTACAATCCGGACCTGAAAGTAGGTGATACTGTAGAAGTATACATCGAAAACCAGGAAGACAAAAAAGGACAGCTCGTTCTGTCACACAGAAAAGCCCGCGCTACTCGTTCTTGGGATCGCGTTAACGCTGCTCTGGAAAATGAAGAAATTATCAAGGGTTACATCAAGTGCCGCACGAAGGGTGGTATGATCGTAGACGTATTCGGAATCGAAGCATTCTTGCCGGGTTCTCAAATCGACGTTAAACCGATCCGCGACTATGATGTATTCGTTGGCAAAACAATGGAATTCAAAGTGGTTAAAATCAACCAGGAATTCAAAAACGTTGTTGTATCTCACAAGGCTCTTATCGAAGCTGAACTGGAACAACAGAAGAAAGAAATCATCGGTAAACTCGAAAAAGGACAAGTTCTTGAAGGAACTGTTAAAAATATCACATCTTACGGTGTATTCATCGACCTTGGTGGCGTAGACGGTTTGATCCACATCACTGACCTTTCTTGGGGACGTGTTAGCGATCCGAAAGAAGTGGTTGAACTGGATCAGAAGCTCAACGTTGTTATCCTTGACTTCGATGACGAAAAGAAACGTATCGCTCTTGGCTTGAAACAACTGACCCCGCACCCATGGGATGCGCTTGATACTGACTTGAAGGTTGGTGACAAGGTGAAAGGTAAAGTGGTCGTTATGGCTGACTACGGTGCATTCATCGAAATCGCTCCGGGCGTAGAAGGTTTGATCCACGTTTCAGAAATGTCTTGGAGCCAACACCTGCGTTCTGCACAAGATTTCATGAAGGTAGGCGACGAAGTAGAAGCTGTTGTTCTTACACTTGACCGTGAAGAACGTAAGATGTCTTTGGGTATCAAACAACTGAAACAAGATCCATGGGAAACAATCGAAGAAAAGTATCCTGTAGGTTCTAAGCATACTGCAAAAGTACGTAACTTCACTAACTTCGGTGTATTCGTAGAAATCGAAGAAGGTGTAGACGGCTTGATCCATATCTCTGACCTTTCTTGGACTAAGAAAGTGAAACATCCGTCAGAATTTACACAGATTGGTGCTGACATCGAAGTTCAGGTATTGGAAATCGATAAAGACAACCGTCGTTTGAGCCTTGGCCACAAACAACTCGAAGAAAATCCTTGGGATGTATTCGAAACTGTGTTCACTGTAGGTTCTGTACACGAAGGTACTATCATCGAAATGTTGGATAAGGGTGCTGTTGTAGCTCTTCCTTACGGTGTAGAAGGTTTCGCAACTCCGAAACACCTTGTAAAAGAAGACGGTTCACAAGCACAGTTGGATGAGAAACTTGAATTCAAAGTGATCGAGTTCAACAAAGACGCTAAGAGAATCATCTTGTCTCACAGCCGTATCTTCGAAGATGTAGCTAAAGCTGAAGAAAGAGCAGAAAAGAAAGCTGCTTCTGGCGCAAAGAAAGCATCTTCTGGTAAGAGAGAAGATTCTCCGATGATCCAAAACCAAGCTGCTTCAACTACTCTGGGCGACATCGACGCTCTGGCTGCATTGAAAGAACAGTTGGAAGGAAAGAAATAATCTGAACAGAATATTTTCTGATGAAGGCGCTCCCGGTTGGGGGCGCCTTTTTCTATTCACCACAGAGGACGTAGAGGACACAGAGGGTAAGAAGGGTAAGGAGGATATGGAGAGGATATGGAGGACAGGAAGGATATGGAGAATACAGAGGATGTGAAGGATTGATTTAACAAACTAACGATGGCGATATATTTTATTTATATAAATCTACCCTCTTCTTCTCCTCCGCATCCTCTCCATATGCTCCTTACCCTTCTTACCCTCTGCGTCCTCCGTGTCCTCTGTGGTGAATAGAAAAAAAAGTTTCTTCCTTTGCAAGATTGAATCTGAAATGCTTTATCTTTGCATACCATGGAAAAATTTGAGTTACATATATTGGGATGCGGTTCCGCTTTGCCTACTACGCGACATTTTGCGACCTCTCAAGTCGTAAACCTGCGTGAAAAACTATTTATGATTGATTGTGGCGAGGGAGCACAAATGCAGTTACGCCGTTCGCGACTGAAATTTTCCCGATTGAATCATATCTTCATCTCTCATTTACATGGTGACCATTGTTTCGGATTGTTGGGGCTGATTTCTACATTCGGATTATTGGGAAGAACAGCCGATTTGCATATTCATTCTCCACGAGGACTGGAAGAACTGTTTGCACCGATGCTTGCTTTCTTTTGTAAGACTTTGACTTATAAGGTGTTCTTCCATGAATTCGAAACGAAAGAGCCGATGCTTGTCTACGACGACCGTTCGGTGACTGTAACTACTATCCCTTTAAAACATCGAATTCCCTGCTGCGGTTTCCTTTTTGAAGAGAAACAGCGTCCGAACCATATTATCAGAGACATGGTGGACTTTTATAAAGTCCCCGTCTATGAACTGAACCGTATCAAGAACGGAGCAGACTTTGTAACTCCCGAAGGAGAAGTAATACCCAATTTGCGTCTGACCCGTCCTTCGGCTCCGGCTCGTAAATATGCTTATTGCTCCGATACAATCTATCGCCCGTCGCTTGCCGAACAAATCAGCAATGTAGATTTGCTTTTCCATGAGGCTACCTTTGCGCAGACAGAGCAGGCACGTGCCAAGGAAACTTATCATACTACGGCTGCGCAAGCCGCACAACTAGCTTTGGACGCCAATGTGAAACAATTGGTGATCGGACACTTTTCAGCCCGTTACGAGGATGAATCTATTTTGCTTAATGAAGCGTCTGCCATTTTCCCGCAAACCATTTTAGCGAAAGAGAATATGTGTATTGACGTTGATGGAGGAACTGTGTATGAGAAATAGACGCCTGCTTTGGGGAGCGGTAATCCTGTTCGTCGTTTGTTTGGCAGCCTGTAAGAAAGAGAAACCCCAATCTCCGATACCGGACTCTCTGGCTTCCCTGCAAGAACTGTTCAACCCTGCTTATCAAATAGATGCCGACAGTATTCGTCTGATGATTCGTTCCTATTTGAACGAAAACCCTATAACTCCCTGGGATTCGGCTTTGTTGGCCCATTATCGGGAAAAAGATGAATTCTTCTGGTTGAATGACTCGCTTGTGTCCGATAAACCTGCCGCACAGGTGGCGGACTCTATGTTGTTCTGGTTGGGAGACATCTCACGGCATGGCATTAACCCGAATCTTTATTCGGTCGATAGCATCCGTGAGAGATTGCAACAAATACGTTCTTTGAAGTTGCAGGAAGGAAAGACAATGAACCGTCTGTTGGCAGATGTGGAATATCAGTTGACAGCCGCATATCTTTCGTATGTGTGCCAGTTGAAGTTTGGTTTCTTGCCTTCGGAACGCAGATGGAATGATTCGATCAATCGTATTCCCTTAAAACATTGTGATGTTACTTTTGCAAATGCCGCCCTCGATTCCTTGCGTGCAAATCCAATTGCTGCTTTTCACGGAGCACAGCCTTCTTCTCCGCTTTATCGCAAGATGCAGGAAGAACTGGTTCGTGTAAATGCTTGGGGGAAAACGGATACTACGGATTATTACCGGAATCGTCTGTTGGTAAATATGGAGCGGGCACGTTGGCAATATGCATTGGACAAAGGACAGAAATATGTGATAGCCAATGTGGCGGCATTCATGTTGCAGGCAATCAACGAAGAAACGGACTCTATCCTGGAGATGCGTATCTGTGTGGGGAGTGTGAAAAATAAAACTCCTCTGTTGTCGAGCAGGATTTATTATATGGAACTGAATCCGTATTGGAATGTACCTCAAAGTATTATCCGGAAAGAAATCATCCCTACTTATCGCAGAGATACGACCTATTTCACCCGTAATCGCATGAAGGTATACGATAAGAACGGCTTACAAGTAAACCCTCATCAGGTTAATTGGGCTAAATATGCAGGAAAAGGTGTACCTTATACGGTGAAGCAGGACAATAAAACGGGGAATTCATTGGGACGCATCATCTTCCGCTTTCCTAATCCTCATTCTGTATATCTGCACGATACTCCTTCCCGGTGGGCTTTCACGCGAAACAATCGTGCGGTGAGCCACGGTTGCGTCCGCCTTCAGAAAGCACTCGACTTCGCTTTCTTCCTGTTGAAAGAACCGGATGAATTATTGGAAGACCGTATCCGTATTGCAATGGATATCAAGCCGGTAAGTGAAGAGGGGAAGAAGCTGCCTGTCAGTGCGGCCTACCGCGAACTGAAACATTATAGTTTAGAGAAATATATACCTTTATTTATAGATTATCAGACGGTTTATCTGTCTGCCGATAATAATTTGAGGTATTGTGAGGACACTTATAAATATGATTCGTCTTTACTAGAGGCAATGAACAACCTGAATTTGAAACCATAAATAAACATACAGATACAAGAGATTATGATTCCTTATAACGAACGCGAAGTTCTGAAACTCCTTCAGGAGGAGAGTACACAGCGGAAAGGATTTGAAATGATTGTGGCGCAGTATAGCGAGCAATTATATTGGCAAATCCGCCGGATGGTACTGTCGCATGAGGATGCGAACGATCTCCTGCAAAACACTTTCATCAAGGCATGGACGAATATTGATTATTTCCGTGCCGAGGCGAAACTGTCTACCTGGCTCTATCGCATCGCGCTGAACGAATGTCTTACCTTTCTGAACAAGCAGCGCGCTATGACTACCGTGGATATTGACGATCCTGAAGCTGCGATTGTGCAGAAGCTGGAAAGTGACTCCTACTTTTCGGGCGACGAAATACAGTTGTGTCTGCAAAAAGCTCTATTGACTTTGCCGGAAAAACAGCGTATGGTGTTCAACCTGAAATATTATCAGGAAATGAAATACGAAGAGATGTCGGAAATCTTCGGCACATCGGTTGGTGCGCTCAAAGCGTCATATCATCATGCGGTGAAGAAAATAGAGAAGTTTTTAGAAGAAATAGATTAAACCTTTTAAATTGGACGTTGTCTAAGTAAAAGAGAGGAGAAAAACGTATGAAAGAAGAAGATATCCTATTGAAGAAGCTTGGTAAGGAAAATTCCTTCAAAGTGCCTGATGGTTACTTTGAAAACCTGACTTCGGAGGTAATGAATAAACTTCCTGAAAAAGAAAAAGTTGTTTTCAAGGAAGAATCTGTCAGCACATGGACAAGACTGAAACCATTGCTCTATCTCGCTGCTATGTTTGTAGGTGCGGCCCTGATTATCCGGGTAGCGTCGACAGATCACAAGCCTGCTGCGGTCGATGAAGTGGCGGTGACGGAGGTGGATACTGAAGTCGTATCGGACGAAATGCTGGATGTGGCACTGGACCGTGCTATGCTGGATGATTATTCGTTATATGTTTATTTGAGTGACGCAAGTGTAGAATGATTTATTAAAACTGATTGAATACAGAAAATGAGAAAACTAATCGCATGGGTTGTTTTGTTGTGTGGCTTTATGCCTGTTCTTTGGGCTGCTGACGGATGTGATCAGCATTTATCCCGGGAGGAGTTCAGGGCAAAACAAAAGGAATTCATTACCGAACAGGCAGGATTGAGTAAAAAGGAGGCAGCCAAGTTCTTTCCCGTCTATTTTGAACTCCAGGATAAGAAGAAGAAGCTGAATGATGAATCGTGGGATTTGATGCGCAAAGGTAAAGATGATAAGACAACGGAAGCTCAATATGCAGAAATCAACGATAAGATAGCCAACAATCGTATTGCTGCCGATCAGCTTGATAAGACTTATCTGGGTAAGTTCAAAAAGATTCTTTCCAGTAAGAAGATATTTCTCGTGCAGCGTGCGGAAATGCGCTTCCACCGGGAGATGATAAAAGGAATGAATCGTGGCAAGGATAAAGGAAACGATTCGAAGAAGAAATAAAGAAAAATAGAGCGTCTGACTCGTATGAATAGACGTTCTGTTTGAGTAAAATAGAGGCTCTACTCGCACGGAATAGAGCCTCTATTTTTTTATTTAGATAGCATTGATTTTAAGTATTCTATTTCTGCAATCAATAGTGGAATATCCTGTTTGGCATGTATTATGAACTCCCAATCATCTTTCAATGATGGCATGTAAATCAATGTTACTCATAGGTCTTACAGTCCTTTTTTCTTTGCTTCATTCCAAATAGCATCCATCTCTTCAAGAGACATATCCTTCAGGCTTTTTCCTTCCTTGATAGTATGTTCCTCCAAATAATTGAAGCGACGGATAAACTTTTGGTTGGTAAGTTCCAAAGCGTTATCAGGATTGATCTTGTAGAGACGCGCTGCATTGATAAGGCTAAACATGACGTCACCGAATTCAGCTTCCGCCTTGTCCTTATTCATATTAGCCACTTCATCCTGAAATTCTCCGATTTCTTCCTTCACTTTATCCCATACCTGTTCACGCTCTTCCCAGTCGAAACCTACATTGCGGGCTTTGTCTTGAATACGATAAGCCTTGATGAGCGAGGGGAGGGCAGCGGGTACACCGCTCAATACACTCTTATTGCCGTCTTTCTCCTTTAGCTTCAACTGTTCCCAATTTTCGGAAACTTGTCCTGCTGTCTCTGCTTTTACCTCTCCGAATACATGCGGGTGACGGAAAATCAGTTTATCACACAGTTTGTCGCAAACATCTTTGATGTCAAAATCTCCTGTTTCCGAGCCTATCTTGGCATAGAAAGCAACGTGCAATAATACGTCACCCAATTCCTTGCAGATTTCTTTCTTGTCATCCCTCATCAGGGCGTCGCAAAGTTCGTAAGTCTCTTCTATGGTGTTGGGACGCAGACTTTCATTGGTCTGTTTGCGGTCCCAGGGACATTTAACACGCAGTTCGTCGAGAATGTCCAGGAAGCGTCCGAAGGCTTCCATCTGTTCTTGTCTGGTATGTGACATAAATATATTTTGTATTAAAATTGTTATAAGGCTATTATTAATAATTCATTCCGAAATTCCAAAGTGGAATAATATTCCCGTATCCGGTTTCTATATCATCTTTTACAATGTATCCTTCTTTGGCTCCGGTTATTTGTTGTTGTCCTTTGTTTTTTCCGCCTATTTCAAATGTTCTTTCTCCTATTTGGAAATCTGAGATTTTGGAAGATATAATATCCTGTTTAACTCGCATTTGGTTATAAAAAAATGTTTCGCGGATATTACCGATATTGGAATTCTCTCTTCCTAATGCATAAATGAGATTAGTATTATCAAGATATATTTTTTCTACTTTGCCCAGACCTCTGACCCCGCCTGTGTCATCGCGAACTTGAGCTATCATCCCCGCTTTCTCGATATAAAGTAAGTAATCGCTTAAATAATTACGACTAACTCCAATGATGTCAGCAAGTTTTTGCATGACAGGCTTAAATGGAACGCTTTTGGCAATAATCATCAACAGTTGTTTCAATTTACGTCCTGTGGAGACATTCATATTAGCATATTGAGGTATGTCATTTTCCATAGTCTGGTTGATTACTTGGTTCAACTCGATTTCAAAAGTGATATCTTTGCTAAACGGGTAATAGCCGTGTTGTATATATTCAGCGAATAGCGGAAGTGGATGTGCTATTCCCGGAATTTCAACTTTATGTTCCAGTATCTCTTCTAATGTGTAGACTGGTACATGAATTTGATGGAACATACTTAAATATTCTCTGAAAGACAGCCCTTGCATTTCATAGATGGGGGCACGTCTGCTTAAATCTGCCGTTCCTTTATAAATATCCAAAATAGAGGAACCGGTGAAAAGAACTTGCATATCAGGATAAGAATCGAATATCTGCTTCAATTCACGAGACCAGTTAGGGTATTTGTGTATTTCATCAATAAATAGGTGCTTGCCACCTCGTTTGCTGAATTTGTCTGTTAGGTCAATCAGGGAATTATCGGCAAAGTACATATTGTCTGCTGAAACATACAATGTGTCTTTCGGATTCATGTTCTGCTTGATATGTTGAAGGAACATGGTGGTTTTACCTACCCCGCGTGGCCCAACAAGTCCGAGCATATGGCTATCCCAGTTTATTTCAGTATACTTGTATCGGATGAAATCGGTACTTGTAGCTTTAAGGAGTTTATTGAAGTTTTCGTATAATCTGTCCATGGTTGGTATATATTTATATGCAAATATACGTCAATTGCACAACAAAAGTGCAGAAAACTATAATTTTCTGCACTTTTGTTGTGCAATTGGTAAGGCTAATCAAATGAAAATGTCTTCTTGAGGGATTTAGTTGGCTCAATCCGTTAATAATTCCGCTTGTATATATAGAATATAGCTGATTATCCAAAACTCAATAAAAGAAATAATTGTATTAGTCATACTAAATTCATCTTCTGATATTAGAGCGGCGGCAGATATAACTATGATTAGAGATGCCAACATTCCCCATCCTAATTTATTTAATAGTCCGTTGAAGTGTCGGATAAATTGGACTCCAATTATGGTTGATGTAATAAGCATACCTAATATAACAAAAAGAGAGATAAGTATTCCAATGTAATCTTCGTCTGCAATAGAGATTAAATCCATACATAAAATCAAAAAAGATACTACTACAGTGATTATAATATTGGTAATTAATAAGCCGCTCATGGGTTTGGTTTGTTGTTTCATCCCTATATATAAGGCGTAAGCGAATATTATATCGACCAAGCCAGACAATAAGTCAGCCACCCATTCTGGAATATAGGTTGCCCACTGCATGATTTGTAGCCATTTGTGTGGATTGGTAAGGTGGCATACTCCACTTTGATGTGACATTGAAATGAATGTCGCAATGACTCCTGTCCAAAATAGGATTAGGACAAAGTCAGAAATGGGAGTTTTTAAATGATTCACTTCTGTTTTATGATTATTTGAATCCCTTTGAAAGGACACTTCTGTAGTGGCTTGATTTTTTGTATTGGAAACTGAGTCTTCCAACCATTCTCCGCAGTGCCTGCATTTCTTTGCAGTTGCTTGTATCTCTTCGCCACAGAAAGGGCATTGTTTGGTATTGTTTATCATGTTTTCAAGTTTTATTTTATTCTTATCAGTTTAATAACTCCATCTGTTGCATCGAACGACATATTGTCTCCTTTAATATTCACATTCTGGTAACAGTCTTCGTTGTTTTCGTTTTCTGAATACCAATTATAGAGATGTTCTTTCAATTCTTCTATTGATTCTTGAATGAGTGATTGCCCATAGTTTTTAATAAAACTTTGTGCAAGAGATTCGGATAATCTATCTGCGCCCGGGAAACTAATCCCCTCAAAAGTGACTTTCAGAGTCGACAGGTCGTAAGTGAAATAGATGTCACCGACTTCTATCTTCCATGTACCTTCAATGATACTTTTGCATTGCATATTATATTCTTGTCCGTCTTCAACTTCTCCACATTCGGTGAAGTAGGTTGTTTCTTTTAAGTCTCCTCCAGGAATACTCCCTTTCACAGAACCGAAATCATAATAGGTTTTCTCTTTGCATCCGTCTTCTTCGACTATGCGGATGCTTTCCCATGTGCCGCACGCTTTTTTTGCCATTTCCATATCGTTGCATGAGGTGCAGAAGATACACAAAAGAGATAATAGAGTGAATGATGTAAGTAAGTTGTTATGTTTCATGATGGTAAAATTTAATTCGTTGTAATGGTAAGTCCGTTGGCATAGCTGACGTTATATACGAAATTGGGAGATATGTTGTGAAAACCATCGAATACAACCTGATACTCTTTATTTCCCAAATTATGAAACTCTTCTATTTGTACTTCGTCATGGGGCAGATAGTTGTCGAATATCTCAAACCATTGGCTGTTGAAAACAACTTTGCGTTTTTTAAGACATTCTATTGCTGTATGCCCCAAGTCACTCTCGGTGAAATCACTCCTGAAGCTCCTGTTGCCACTTGCGTATGCCTGTAATAGTCGAGAGAAGTTTGAGAAATCGAATTGTTGCAATAACCATTTAAATTCGGTATTGGAGATGACAAGTAAATCGTCATTTTCTACAAGTTCTTCGGTGAGGGTTAGCAAACCTTCTCCTTTGTATCCTTTAGTTATGGCTTGTTTCATGTTGTAGCAGAAGGTATAAATGGCATAATAGCAAGAGAAATCGTGTATAATGCGTTTTTTTATTTCCGCATTGTTTCCGCTATTGATGCTTTGCCTGTTTTTTGAATAACCTATATTGCCCAATGTATCCACTCCTGCGGTGTCTCCGTCAAGAGTCCAATCGCTGTGTTGAAGTTGAGGCATTTGGAGATGGTTGGCAGATTTGAAATAGGTGAGTACAACCAGAATGGCTACAACTACTATCGACGCATTGAGCACAATTTTGTCGGTAATGGTTAAAGGAGTGGAGGCGTTAGCTGCATTTCCTTTCTTGCACAGCAGGAAGAGTAGCCAAAAGATACCGACTAAGGGGAGGAGGACAATCAGAAACCACCATCCGCTTTTTCCAATGTCGTGCAAGCGACGTATACCGATGGCGAGTGAAGGAATGGTGAGAGTCAGTGAGACGATTGTGAATAGCCAACCATAGCCGAGGCTTTCTCCAAATAGTTGGAAGTCGATTCCCGATAATATATCTATGCATGATGCGGCAATAGCTATGATGTTGTAGAATAGGATGTAAAGCCAATATTGCTTTCTTGTGGCCATTCCGTTAAAGTCGGCATATTGCTTGCATATGACACGGATGAAATAGTGGGATAAGAAAGAGGGCTGTGGGGTCTCTTTGTTCTCGCAGCTTGTGGCATCTTCTTCTCTTTGTTCGGTGCAAACAGGGCAGGCAACCATTTTCTTAGTTACCGTTTGCTTTTCTTCTAACCATTCACCACAGTATTTGCATTTTTTGGCTACAGCCAAAATCTCTTCTCCGCAAAAAGGGCATTTTTTTGTTTCTTTTTCCATAGTATCTTATTTCTTTTGAAGTGAAGAAATTGTATATAAAACATTTTTTTTCTCATTGACAAAGAATGAAACTTTCACGCTAAACGTTTTTTTTCCTTCATTATTACGGAATTGATAGGTGAAGTTGGTTCCATCTATTCTTTGAATGGTATATTCCCCAATTAATGATTTGTTATCAGTACGTAATTGTTCCAGATATCTTTTCCCTGCATTTATTTCCGGACTGTTGCTATCCGCCATTTCTTGATATACCGTTCCGGTGAATTTGGCACCCAATTTTGTTTTAATTCTATTGTAGGTGTTCAAATCAATTTCTCCTTTGCGTAGCCTTTCTTGTGCTATACGGAGTTTGCTTGCATTGGCTATCATTTCTTTATATACAGGACTGTCAGTCGGCTCCAGCTGTTTTTTAAGTCCTAATTTCTGTTTTATGTATTCTTGGGTTTTAGGTGATTCTTTTTGTATCTCATATTTGTTATTCAGAAAATCTTGTTGGCATAAAAAAGTCATCACGTCTATGCGAAAACAACGTTCTTTTTCGCTATTGTTTTTATTGTTTTTAGCCGGATGGCATACTCCTACTAATTTTCCATTCAGATAGGCATTTTGGTCTATTACTTGATATTGGGGAAATAGTGAATTTACTTGGTAATGCTCTTCTTTAGGATATGAACGGTCTATTGTTTCCCATTTTCCTTTCTTATCATGTAACCATTCCCATGTTTGGGCGGCCCGAATTAAATATAAAGAATCAGCTATTCTTTCTTGTACTATTCTTTCGGCATCATTGACCTTTTGGATGGAGTCTACTCTTTTTTGTTCTAACTCTTTCTTGCTAATAGCATTTTCTATTTCTACTTTGATTTTTTCGAATTCTTTTGATTTAGCTTTTAAACTTTCCATTGATTCACCTAAGTAAATAGTTGGAAATTTATATTTGAAATCTTCTAATTTATATATTTTGCAGATTCTTAGAAGTGAATCTCTCGTATTTTGTAATTTTTGAGAGAATACTTCTGTCTTGCTTTTCTTTGCCTTAACGAATTTTGATAAGTCTACTATTTGTGCACTTGTCTTACATATTCCTGTACAGAGGAATAGGCATATTAATAGAAATTTTCCCATAGTTACCAATATCTTAACCAAAACTCGTTAAACAAATCGCTTTCCGAATCTTGCTGTTCATAATCATTTAAATCTCCCAAGCAGAATGGAATATATCCGTTCTCTTTACATTCGTTTGCCAGCATAGCCGGCATTTCATCCAAGGCGGTGATTAGTATATAATGCCTTTTAGTATTAGGCATATACTCTTCACATACTTGGTCGAAAATGGCCTTGTATCTTGCTAATTGATTATGGTGAGTTGGTGTATACGCTTTGTTCTCAATCAAAACAGCATGAAATTCTTCTTTTCCATTGCATGTAATCCGTATGTTTGCCCATAGGTCAATATATTTCCATTGTTTCCAAGTTTCAACAGAAGTGACTTGCACGTCGTCTGTCATTTCGATGCCAATCAGTTTGCCGAGAATCTTTCTACAATATTGATAAAGGATAGGTTTCTCTTCACTGTATTGCTGTATAGATCTACGTAATGTCCATGAAAGAATAAAGTCTATCATGGTTTCTTTTTGAGAATCTCCTTCGGAAGAATCTTTCATTAGTAATGATACTTTTTCCATGTTTTATATAATTTAAAATGAATGTATGGGTACAAAAAAAAGAGCGTAAAACTAACTTTTAGCTTATTTGATTAGGTAGGTTCTGGTAAACCTTATGATCCAAATAAGTAAAAGCAGTCCACGCCCTATTCGGGTGTGAACGTCACTTCAACTTATTATTTCGGATCATTGAATAAATTTACCAGATTTACCTAATCGAAATAATACGTCTTAACGTTCAATCAATATGTCTGAAAATTTTAGTTCTCTGTTTCTTACTACTTCTTTTTAATGATTATACATCACAAAACTAAGAAACATTTTTTAGAATTAAAAGAATTTTATCAGAAAAGATGACCGGACTGCTTTATTATTTACTAATGAATACTCACTTCATTACATTTATGATAATATTCATTGATATAGTTGATTCATTTTTTGAATCATTGTTCCGATTTGAATTCTGAACCATTGAGGTTCTAGAACTTCTACAAGATTTCCATGCGATAGTATAGCTTGACAGAAATCATAGGTAGGACGTAATGAATAATCGAAAATGGAATAGTTACTATGTGTTTCACTTTCTTTTTGAGAATGGTGTAACGGGAGGGAACGGAAATACTTACATTGGTTTCCGTAGACTTTTATTCTGATTTTTTCTACATCATATTCTTCATCGACAATAACTCCGAAACTGTTGTCGAAGTAGACTTTAGGATTGAACGTTTGAGGACACTCAAATGATAAATCTGTTTGTTCCATTTCGAGTATTCGCTCGAGGGAGTAGATCAACACTTTGTTGTAATACGGACTTCGTGCTGCGATATACCAACGCTGTTTGAAGGCTTTTATACAATAAGGTTCAATTTGAAATGTATATGATTTGTCCTGCCAATAACTTTGATATGTTATTTCCAACGTTATACAATTATGAATAGCTTCAATGGCTGGTATCAGATATTGTTCTCCTGAGGGATAGTCTTCTAGTAGAATTTTATCCTTTAATTTGTGGCTTTTATTGAGGGTTGTATTGACTGCAAATGTATTCAAGAGCCATTTTCTGAGTCCTTCCTTTTTAAGTTCTTCAGTGTTTTCTATGTAATAATTACAT
Organism: Bacteroides sp. D1; assembly: GCF_000157095.2. Taxonomy (NCBI): domain Bacteria; kingdom Pseudomonadati; phylum Bacteroidota; class Bacteroidia; order Bacteroidales; family Bacteroidaceae; genus Bacteroides; species Bacteroides sp. D1. The sequence continues at coordinate 140,936 of NZ_JH114348.1, read as the reverse complement.
CCGTTATGTCTATCGCATTCTATGTTAATGTCGAATAGTTCCTCAATAGCTTTCCGGTGATTATGAAAAGTCCGATTGGGGATTTCCTCTCCATTACTCATTTCACACTGCAGCCATTTACGATTAATTTCATCCAGTGTTATTGTTCCAGCCCGATAGATTGTGTCTACTAACCAGAGATATCTATTAAAGAGATCTTTTGCCATAAAGAAATCAGTTTATCCGTTTTATATTAGTGCTGCAAATATCGTGAAACTATGTGCCAAAACAAGGCACAATCTATACTTATTTCTTTTTCCACTCCTGATAGGAAATCAGCAGTCCCACTACTTCCGAGTAGTTCTGCCGTCCGCTTTCTATCTTATTCCCTTTCAGATAAAGATCGTATATCCAATCCTGCACAGCACCAACTACAGGGCTATACTTGGCAGCCCAATACGCCTGGTTATTCTTAGCCAATTCGATAATTTCCGGTCGGATGCGTTTAAACAGTCGGGTGTATTTTTCTTCCGGGAGTAATCTTTGCGCATTTCCCAATACATGTCCCAATATAGAAAAATATCCGGAAAAACGGATTCCCATCGCTTCTGAACGGGTGCAAATCTGATAAGCATAGAAATTAGCTTCCGCTTCGCTGGTGATACCTAATAAATGGGCTAGTTCGTGAGCATAAGTGGCCGGATAATTAACGGGAAGCAAATCTCCGTTGAGTGTAAACTCGCAGAAGAAAGGCCCCATGCTACCCGTTACCCCTACCATCGAAATGAAGGGAGTGAATAACATTGTTTTTACCCTCGGATGCTCGTGTGGAGGGCGATTTACGCCCAGGCTATCACTTAACTGATGATAGATTCGCACAGTTTCCTCTCGTATCAAATCTTGATTGATACTATTGACAGGAGTATACGAACGGTTCAGTTGAGTAATATAATCATCTACGAATTCTTGGAAAATCTCGGGAGTATAGGCGGTATACGGGATTTCTGTTCGTTGATAGAAATTTTTCTGCGAGTAGTTCAGTCCCCATGCCAGATAGAACCATACATAAATCCATAATAAGTATTCCCCGTCGCGCAATAAGATTTTCTTCCAAGGCAACTTCTTGCGGAGACGGGCATAAAAGGGATAAACAATCACGCCTGTGATGCTAAGGAAAATAAATAAATCCCCTATGGCAAAAGGAAATAAACCGGAAAAAAACGACAGGACGTAGGAGATAAGGGGATAGATTGTTTGAGAATAGATCGTTGCCAGAGCAGGAATCCATTGCGTTAGCCACACCAGGATTAATAATGCTCCTAAGGCTACATATCTTACATTTGGCTTATTTTTCATCATTTGTATAAAATCAGTCAACAAAAATATGCATTTAATAAACGTCGCGCGAAAAAATACCTCTATATTTGCAAAAAATCTGTTAACAGTGACTTTGTGTACCTGCGTAATCAGAGAAAGTTATTCAACATAAACCGGATAAGATGGCTACATCAGAAGAAATAGAAAAGTATTGCAGGAATTGCGTGTCACGTGATTTTGTGAACGGAAAAGGACTCGTTTGTAAACGTACCGGAGAACTTCCCGCTTTTGAAGAAGAATGTGACAGTTTTGAGCAAGATAAGGAACTGGAAAGATTAGCGCCTCCCAAGCCGGAAGATTTTCCGGTATTCATGACAGAAGAGGAAATGCTTGCCGAAGAGAATCTGCCCAAAGGAATATTGTGTGCAGTTGTCGCATGCATCGTTGGTGCGGTGGCATGGGGGCTGATCTCCGTTTCTACAGGTCGTCAGATAGGATTTATGCCCATTGCTATCGGATTCATGGTAGGTTTTGCGATGCGGCAGGGCAAGGGAATACGTCCCATTTTCGGAATTACCGGTGCGGCATTATCTCTGGTTAGTTGCATCTTAGGTGATTTCTTGTCTATTATCGGGTATATCTCCCAAGATTATGAAATGGGCTATTTTCAAGTCCTGGCAGGTGTAGACTATGGAGAGATATTCTCTATTCTGTTGAAAAATGTAATGTCGATGACTGCCCTGTTCTACGGATTCGCTCTTTATGAGGGATATAAATTCTCTTTCCGTGCACAGAAACACCCCGAGGGTGGTAAGATTTGAATTTAAATTATTAATTTTGCACCCGTTATTTTTAGAATATACATTATCATATACATAAAACAATATGGAATTAGCAAGTAAGTACAATCCCGCTGACGTGGAGGGAAAGTGGTACCAGTATTGGCTGGACCACAAATTATTCAGTTCAAAACCCGATGGCCGTGAACCTTACACCATCGTCATCCCGCCCCCGAACGTCACCGGTGTGTTACACATGGGACACATGCTTAATAATACCATCCAGGATATTTTAGTTCGTCGTGCCCGTATGGAAGGCAAGAATGCTTGCTGGGTGCCGGGAACTGACCACGCTTCTATTGCTACCGAAGCTAAAGTTGTAAACAAACTCGCTTCTCAAGGTATCAAGAAAACCGATCTATCTCGTGACGAATTCTTGAAACATGCCTGGGAATGGACAGACGAGCACGGTGGTATTATCCTGAAACAACTCCGTAAACTCGGCGCATCCTGCGACTGGGATCGTACTGCTTTCACTATGGATGAGAAACGTAGCGAAAGTGTAATCAAGGTATTTGTCGATCTGTTCGATAAAGGATTGATCTACCGGGGCGTCCGCATGGTAAACTGGGACCCGAAAGCCTTGACTGCCCTTTCTGACGAGGAAGTAATCTACAAGGAAGAACACGGAAAACTGTATTACCTTCGCTATAAAGTAGAAGGTGATCCGGAAGGTCGCTACGCGGTTGTTGCAACAACCCGTCCTGAAACAATTATGGGTGATACGGCTATGTGTATCAATCCGAACGACCCGAAGAACGAATGGCTGAAAGGAAAGAAAGTGATCGTTCCGCTGGTAAACCGTGTCATTCCTGTGATTGAGGATGATTATGTAGACATCGAATTCGGTACGGGTTGTCTGAAAGTAACCCCGGCCCATGATGTAAACGACTATATGCTGGGTGAAAAATACAACTTGCCTAGTATCGATATTTTCAATGACAACGGTACATTGAGCGAAGCTGCCGGTATGTATATCGGTATGGACCGTTTCGATGTTCGTAAGCAAATAGAGAAAGACCTCGAAGCTGCCGGATTGCTGGAAAAAATAGAAGCCTATACTAATAAGGTAGGATATTCGGAACGTACCAACGTTGTGATCGAACCGAAATTGTCTATGCAATGGTTCCTCAAGATGCAACATTTCGCAGATATGGCATTGCCTCCGGTAATGAACGACGATTTGAAATTCTACCCTGCAAAATACAAGAATACCTACCGTCACTGGATGGAAAACATCAAAGACTGGTGTATCAGCCGTCAGTTGTGGTGGGGACATCGTATTCCTGCATACTTCCTGCCGGAAGGTGGTTATGTAGTAGCCGCTACTCCCGAGGAAGCTCTGGCAAAAGCAAAAGAAAAGACGGGTAATGCCGCCCTGACAATGGAAGACCTTCGTCAGGATGAAGATTGCCTGGACACTTGGTTCTCTTCTTGGTTGTGGCCTATCTCTTTGTTCGACGGAATCAACAACCCGGGCAACGAAGAAATCAAATACTACTATCCGACAAGCGACCTTGTGACAGGACCGGACATTATCTTCTTCTGGGTAGCCCGTATGATTATGGCAGGCTACGAATACGAGGGACAGATGCCGTTTAAGAACGTATACTTCACAGGAATCGTTCGTGATAAACAGGGACGTAAGATGTCTAAATCGCTCGGTAACTCTCCCGATCCATTGGAACTGATCGAAAAGTATGGTGCCGACGGTGTGCGTATGGGTATGATGCTTTCAGCTCCCGCCGGAAACGACATTCTTTTCGACGACACCCTTTGCGAACAGGGACGTAACTTCTGCAACAAGATATGGAATGCTTTCCGTCTGATTAAAGGATGGACTAATGGCAAAGGTTCCATTCCGGTTCCACCCGATGCTCATCTGGCTGTTCAATGGTTCGACCAGAGACTGGATGCAGCTGCGGTTGAAGTTGCCGATTTGTTCTCTAAATATCGTTTGAGCGAAGCATTGATGTTGGTTTACAAACTGTTCTGGGATGAGTTCTCTTCCTGGTTGCTGGAAATTGTGAAACCTGCTTATGGACAGCCCATTAATGGCTTTATTTATAGTATGGTGCTTAGTTCTTTCGAACGTCTGCTTGAGTTGCTTCATCCTTTCATGCCGTTTATCACAGAAGAACTGTGGCAACAACTGCGTGAGCGCGAACCGGGTGCAAGTTTGATGGTTACTCTCATGAAGGAGCCTCTTGAGGTAAACGAGCAATTCCTGCAAGAATTTGAATTGGCTAAGGAAATTATCAGCAATGTTCGCAGTATTCGTTTGCAGAAGAATATTGCTTTGAAGGAACAACTCGAATTGCAGGTTGTGGGTAGTCATCCGGTAGAAAAAATGAATCCGGTGATTATCAAGATGTGTAACCTTTCTGCTATTAATGTAGTATTCAAAAAAGCAGAAGGTGCTGCTTCTTTCATGGTTGGAACGACAGAATTTGCCGTACCATTGATTGACATGATTGATATAGATGCGGAAATCACTCGTCTGTTGGCCGAACTTAAACATAAGGAAAGCTTCCTGCAAGGCATCGTGAAGAAATTGAGCAACGAGAAATTCGTGAACAATGCTCCGGCAGCCGTCATAGAACTTGAACGCAAGAAACAGGCGGATGCGGAAAGTATCATTCGTTCTTTGAAAGAAAGCCTTACTATCTTGTTGAAGAAATAACTCTTTGATACCTGGTTTTATATAATATAAGGCATCTCAATTAATTTTGAGATGCCTTTTTTTTGCGAAATAGAAATAAATACTACCTTTGCCGTAGCTATTATAGAACATCACAAATGAAACAAGTACTCCGAACCATCTCATTCTTAGGCTTATTCCTTTTTATAGAAGGATTCTTATTATCTGTGTCAGCCCGAACTGAAATAACAAATAAAGAAGTACTGGTTTTAAACTCCATTAATTTTAATCTGCCTTGGGCTAAAAATTTCTATTGGTGCATACACGATGCTCTTCAGAAGCAGGGGATATCTGCCAAAGCGGAATCTCTTTCCGTACCAGCTTTGGTGGATAAGATGGAAGCAGATGCCGTAGTCACCCATTTGCGTGAGAAATACCCGGTAGCTCCCGCTGCCATCGTCCTGATTGGAGATCCGGGATGGATTGTCTGCCGTGAACTGTTTGATGACGTATGGAAAGATGTTCCGGTAATAGTGACAAATGCCCGCGACCGCCTGCCTGCTTCTCTCGACGTTTTGCTGTCTCATGCTCCACTAACAGAAACCAATAGTGTCCCCGGTGAAGAATGGAGAAGAGGCTATAATCTGACACTTTTAAAGCAGCATTATTATGTGAAGGAAACAGTGGAACTGATTTATAAACTAATACCGGATATGCAACGTCTGGCATTTATTTCAGACGACAGATATATTAGTGAAGAAACCCGTAGAGATGTAAAGGAAGCCGTCGAAGAGAATTTTCCGGATTTACGTCTGGATTTGCTTTCTACCACTCAATTATCGACAGAAATGTTGCTGGATACCCTGCATAGTTATAAACCTAATACAGGGATTATTTACTATTCCTGGTTTGAGTCTCATAATGAAAATGATAACAATTACCTTTTCGACCACATACAGGAAATTATAACCAATTTTACTCCCTCACCTCTGTTTTTGCTATCTCCCGAAAATTTATCGAACAATACTTTCGCAGGAGGGTATTATGTATCGACGGAGTCTTTTTGCGATTCTTTGCTGGAAATCCTGAATCGCATATTGAATGGAGAACAAGCCCGCAATATTCCCGGTGGAGTGGGAGGGGAAGGAAATTCCTATCTTTGTTATCCTGTATTAAAGTCTTATAATATTCCGTCAAGTCGTTATCCCGACGATGCAGTATATATTGATAAACCTCAAACTTTTTTTCAGCAACACTATGTTAAGATTATTGCTAGTTCTGTTTTTCTATTACTTTTGATAGCTGCTATTGTCTATTATATTCGTATTCTTCGGAAAACGTATAGCCGTTTGAGTGAAGCGGTGGAGAAAGCGGAGCAGGCTAATCAATTGAAATCTGCCTTTCTGGCGAACATGAGCCATGAAATACGTACTCCTTTGAACGCAATCGTGGGCTTTTCAAATATGCTTCCCCATACAGAAGATCCTGTCGAAATGCGCGAGTACGCAGATATCATCGAAACAAATACCGATTTGTTGCTCCAATTAATTAATGATATTCTGGATTTGTCGAAGATTGAAGCCGGAACATTTGATTTCTATCCTTCCTCGATCGATGTTAATCAGACAATGGAGGAAATCGAACAAAGTATGCGGTTACGTTTGAAAAACAGTGATGTTACCCTTGCATTTACCGAACGCTTGCCGGGTTGTCTTTTTTATATTGATAAGAATCGACTGATACAATTGCTTGCCAACTTTGTCAATAACGCTATCAAATTTACTCAAACAGGCACTATCTGTATGGGGTATCGTATGACAGATACCGATACTATTTATTTTTATGTATCAGATACCGGCTGTGGTATGTCAAACGAACAGTGTGAACATGTTTTCGAACGATTCGTAAAATATAACCCATTCATTCAAGGTACCGGCTTAGGACTTTCCATCTGTCGTACGATTGTTGAGCGTCTCGGGGGAAAAATAGGAGTAGATTCAGAAGAAGGTAAAGGATCTACTTTCTGGTTTACACTTCCTTATAGAAAGAGATGAAGTTAGTTAATAGATAAGTTACTGTCTCCTTATTGCAAACTTCCTTTTCCTTACTGCCAAAGTTGTTTTTGTCTAAGAGAAATCTATAAACGGAAGCTTTGTTTTTATAAATGAAACTTGCATTTATAAAAATGAAGGTTGCATTTATATAATTGGAACTTTTGTTTATAGTTTGTTTCAGGTCAAAGGGAACTTTTGCCTTAGAGGAACGTAAGTTTATCTTTAATACAACGTAAGTTGTCTATTAATACTTTAGCTGACAGGTAATAGCCAAATGGAATAATATTGGTGGTTACTTATATGTTTCGTCTCTCTAGGGAAATAAGAGAGGTAGTAGTAACGGGAGGTAATCTTTCAAATCCACGCGCAGTTGCTTTAACGCTTGTTGAATACGGTAATCTATTGTTTTGGGAGATACCCCCAGTGTTTCTGCAATCTCCTTGTAACTCATATCCCGGAATCGGTGCATCACAAAAGCTTCCCGATAACTTTCGGGCAGTGCCGCGACAGCATCTTCAATCCGTTTCGCAAGTTCTTCAATCTGATAATAGTCCGTATCTTGCAGCATTTCCTGCATTTCTTCATAAAAGCGGGTATCCGCCCGTTGGGTGGCATCGATATGTGCAAGCTTGTTCAAAGCCCTGCGATACACCATCTTAAAAAGATAAGAATTAAGAGAGGACTCGATAACCAGTGTTTCCCGATTTTCCCAAATCCATAAAAGAGAATCCTCTACAATCTCTTCTGCATCTTCCAACTCGACAAACCGGTGACCATACGCGCACAGCATCGGATAATATCTCCGAAACAGTGTATCGAACGCTTTTTGATCTCCGCGTTGAACGGCTGATAATAGAAAATCATTGTCTGATTGATAAGTTCCTTTCATGTATTAGCTCCATAATTTAACTGCAAATATAGCTTTTTTAGATAGAAACAAAGATTTTTCTAAAAAAAATGGTTTTTAGTTTAGGAGTCTTCCTATTCTCCCTTGTCTTATAGTAAAAGGCAATAAAAACAGATATGGATAAAACAGATAGAAATACGATAGAAGAACTGCTTCCCCGTTATTGTGAAGGGGTGGCAACGGAAGAAGAACGTCTGCAAGTTGAGATGTGGATGAGTGAATCGGACGAAAATCGACGGATGGCAAAACAGATACATGCTCTTTTTCTTGCCACGGATACAGTTAATGTTATGAAGAAAGTCGATACGGAGAAAGCATTGTTGAAGGTGAAAAGTAGAATGTCGGGTAACAGACACAAGGGAACGATGTGGTGGCAATGGGCACAACGTGCGGCAGCAATTTTGTTCATTCCACTTCTCGTTACATTGATGCTCCAATATTGGGGAGGAAACGAACAGGAATTGGCACAAATCATGGAAGTGAAAACAAATCCTGGGATGATGACCTCATTGACCCTGCCCGATGGTACGCTTGTTTACCTGAATTCGGAGTCAACACTAAGTTATCCTTCACGTTTCGATAATGATACAAGAAATGTGACTTTACAGGGAGAAGCTTATTTTGAAGTGGCTAAGAATCCGGAAAAGAAATTTATAGTCTCCACTTCCCATCAATCACAAATAGAAGTACTGGGAACTCATTTCAATGTAGAAGCTTATGAAAAGGAAGACAGAGTGTCGGCGACATTAGTTGAAGGAAAGATCGGCTTTATCTTCAAGCGTGACAATGTTTCGAAAAAAGTGCTGATGAAGCCAGGACAAAAATTGGTCTATGATTTTAAAGACAGTAAGGTGCAACTTTATACTACTTCCTGTGAATCTGAGATTGCTTGGAAAGAGGGGAAAATCATTTTCAAGGACACTCCTTTGGAAGAAAGCTTGCGAATGTTGGAGAAACGATATAACGTAGAATTTATAATAAAGAATGAACGTTTGAAAAAATATTCGTTTACCGGAACATTTACACATCAGCGTTTAGAAAGAATATTGGAATATTTTAAAATCTCATCCCGAATTCGTTGGCGATACATAGATTCTGCTGATATAAAAGATGAGAAAAGTAGAATAGAGATTTATTGATTTACAAACCTTAAAAAATAAATAATATGAAAAACAGAGCTCCTTAAAAGAAAAACATACGGGAAGATATTGGCGTATCTCCCGTATGAAAATAAGTAAATCTTTCTACCGCTTGTTTGGCGACAAGCTTAGATAAACTTTTTATTAACTTTAAGTCATTACAAAATTATGCAAAATTATTGTAGCATCCAATTATTACGGATGATAAACTCGTTTTGGATTACCTTAAAACAAATTCCACTATCTATGAAACTATTTATTATTTGCCTCATTTGTTCTGTCAGTATCACATGGGCTACTGAAGTGTATGCGCAGCAAGCAATGATAAGTATTGATGTGCGTAACCAAACAGTAGGGGAAATCTTGGAGGAAATAGAATCTCAATCGGATTTTGACTTCTTTTTTAACAACAAGCATGTTGATTTGAGCCGCCGTGTATCCGTATCTGTCAATAACAGTAATATCTTTCAAGTTTTGAAAGAAGTTTTTGCCGGCACGGGTGTAAAGTTTTCAGTATTGGATAAGAAAATAATTCTGTCAACAGATATTTTGGTACCTGAACAAGATAAAAAAATGAAAGTTTCTGGTAAAGTCGTTGATAGAAATGATGAGCCTGTCATAGGAGCTACTATTAAAGAAGAAGACGGTTCTGTTGGTACTGTAACTGATATCGAAGGAAATTTTACTTTATCCGTATCGTCAGATAAAGCAATGATTAACGTATCCTATATCGGTTATCAACCTCAATTAGTTAAGGTAAAAGAAGGAAAAACACTAAAAGTAGTCTTGGAAGAAGATACAAAACTGCTCGACGAAGTAGTAGTGGTGGGTTATGGTACGCAGAAAAAGGTAAATTTGACCGGTTCTGTTGCGACTATTTCTTCTAAAGATATAGCAGAAACTCATGCAAGTAATACTTCCACTTTATTGGCAGGTAGATTACCCGGTGTGATTTCAATGGCTGCAAATGGATTTCCGGGACAAGGAGCATCAGTGCTGATTCGTGGGAAGTCATCTTGGAACGATGCGCCCGTATTATATGTTGTTGACGGGATTCAAGTGAATAAAGAAGCTTTTGATGCGATTAACATTGATGAAATAGAGAATATTTCGGTATTGAAGGATGCGTCTGCGGCGGTATATGGTTCTCGCGCAGCTAATGGTGTAATATTGGTAACGACGAAACGTGGTGAGAATGGCAGACCTAAATTCTCTTTCTCTACAAATTTAGGTATCTCTACACCTACTGCTTATCCGGAACTACTCAACGCTTATGAGTATGCAACTCTTTGGAATGAGGCGCAAACTAATATGGGATATGATATAAATAACTCTTCAGACGCGCATTTGTTTTACAATGATGAACAAATTCAAAAAGCACGAACAGAGAGTTCTGATTGGTTTGGGGAAACTTTCAAAAAGCATTCATTGAATCAGAAATATAACATGAGTGTGAACGGTGGAAGTGACCGAATTAAGTATTTTATGTCTTTGGGATATTTGCACGATGAAGGGATGTATGATGGAATTGATTATAAACGCTATAATCTGAGAGCTAATATTGATGCAAAAATTAACAATTATATCAATGTCCGTTTAGATTTGGAAGGGATGGAGAGTACTTTAGAACAACCGCAAGTCGCTTCTGCTTCACTATTTGAGTATGTGGTTAGACGGTCTCCATTAGAAAAGATTTATAACGCGGATGGTAGTTACTATGATATGGGTAGTAGACATCCAGTAGCAGAACGTGACGATAGCGGGTATAAAAGAAATAAAAAGAATAATTATCGGGCTAAACTGGGTTTTGATATAAAAATTCCTTATGTAGACGGATTGAAGTTTAATGCTTTGTTTAGCTACGTGCGAGGTGCGAACCATTCGAAGTCATTTTTAACTCCTTATTCTCTCTATTTGTTGGGAGATGATGGTAGTGTTGCCAATGAACGCATTTTTGGTAAAACCTCTCTTTCGGAAGAAATGTACATTGGAAATAATATGACATCTACTTTGACATTAACATATAATAAAAAGATAAAAGGACATTCTATGTCCGGATTGTTGGTGTACGAACAATTTGAATCATTGGGATCTACATTAGGGGCTTCAAGAACTAATTTTCCATTCACTTCTATTGATCAGCTGTTTGCAGGTGGAGATGATGAAGAACAGTCAAATTGGGGAACTCCTGCTCAGGATGCTCGCAAAGGTCTCATAGGGCGTTTTAATTATGATTACAAAGGCAAATATTTGGCTGAATTTTCGTTCCGTTATGACGGGTCATTAAAATTTCACCCGGATCGTAGATGGGGATTTTTTCCTTCAGTATCTTTGGGATGGCGGCTATCGGAAGAAGCTTTCATGAAGAAGTTTTCTAATTTGGATAATTTGAAAGTCAGAGGTTCGTATGGTATCTTGGGTAATGATGCTGTAGGAGGCTGGCAATGGTTGACTAATTATTCGTTTGGTAATGCCTATATTTTTAATCAAGCACCGATAAAATCAATTGTAAGCGGTGGCATTCCGAATGTTGATTTAACTTGGGAAAAAACTGCGACATTCAATTTTGGGGTGGACGCATCTATTTATAAAGGATTACTTGCTGTGGAAGCGGATGTGTTCTATAAACGCACATACGATATCTTAGGTTCAAGAAATGCTTCAATGCCTCAAACTTTTGGTGCAACTTTGCCTTCTGAAAATTATGGTATTGTGAAAGTGAAAGGGTTTGAACTGCAAGTAAAGCACGATAATAAAATAGGAGACTTCCGGTATCATGTGGGTGGAAATGTGAGTTGGTCAAGAAATAAGGTTATAGAAAAAGATTATGCTGCAGGGGCGGAACCTTGGAATATTCCGGTAGGAAAAACAATGGGATATCGGGCTTGTTTTGTTGCACTCGGATTATTTCAGAGTGATGAAGAAGCAGCCGCATGGCCGCGGTTTAAAGGAACACAGCCAACGGCCGGTGATGTGAAATATGCAGATTTAAATAATGACGGAATTATGGACGAACGTGATAAGAAAGTCGTTTCTCCTTATAGCAACACTCCTGAAATAATGTTTGGCTTGAATCTTTCGGCTTCATGGAAAGGTTTTGATTTTAGTGCTTTGTTCCAGGGAGCTGCCAACAGGAATGTGATGTTAAGTGGTTTTGCCACTCAAATGTTTATTAATGGTGCTTCCAATTTGCCTAAATATTTGTATGAAGACCATTGGACTCCGGATAATCGTGATGCACGCTATCCTAAGGCCTGGGGCCCTGACCATCCGTCAAATAATAAATCATCCACATTCTGGTTGATTAATGGTAACTATGTTCGATTGAAGAATGTAGAATTAGGATATTCCATATCAAAAGATTTATTGTCGAGAGTGGGAGTGGACCGTTTGCGGATATATGTTGGCGGAAGCAATTTGTTCTCTATAGATCATATGCCGGGGTATGATCCGGAAAAACAGGATGGAGGACCGAATTATTATCCTCAACAAAGGGTTTTCAATATGGGAGTAAACATAACTTTTTAAATGAGTATACAATGAAAAAATACATATTTTATTTAATCGCATTTTTAGCCGTTTCTTGCGAAGATGTTTTGGATAAAAAGAATTTAGGCGCTATTGATGATTCGTATGTGTGGAGTGATCCTAATATGATTGAGCTGAATGTTAATTCATTTTATGCCAATTGGATGCCGACCGGTTTATTTGAACGACCCGGACTCGCTGAGTTGGGAATAATTTCCGATGAAGCTCGTAGTGGATATAATGGTCGTGCAGTGAATTGGATAAATGGTGTGCGTTTTGGTGCCGATCGTACGGATGTACCGTATCAAAAATGGTATTATGGTGGTATACGCAAGGCTAATGAGTTTTTGCAGAATATTGAAGAACGATATATTTTACCAACTAATGCTACTCAGGCTCAAAAGGAACGACGTGACCGTTTTATAGGAGAAGTGAGATTTTACCGTGCTCATCTGTATTGGGAAATGATAAAGGTGTATGGAGGAGTACCTATCATAACTAAAGTAATAGACAAAGATGAAACGGATGAGAGTTTGTTATATCCTAAAAGGAATACGACAGATGAAAGTTTTGATTTTGTTATAAAGGAATTGAAGGAAGCTGCAGATTTGTTATCGATTACATACAGTGGGGATAACTGGGGAAGAATTACAAAGGGAGCAGCACTTGCATATTGTGCAAGAATACAGTTGTATAGAGCAAGTCCGATGTTTAATCCGACTAATGAGAGAAAATATTGGGAGGATGCATACGACACCTATAAGGATGTGATTGAACTGGATGTTTATGATTTGCATCCGATGTTTTCGGAAATTTGGAAAGAAAAAGGGGAGAACAACAAAGAAATAATATGGTTTAAAGATTATAAAAAGGGAACTATTACTCATGGTTGGGATGCGGGTAATATGATGCGTTCGCAGGCAGTGGGTGATGCAACAGCCAATTGTCCGGTACAGGAGTTAGTAGATGCGTTTCCCATGAAAGATGGTACTCCGTATGTAAAAAGTAATCCGGAAACCAATCCGTATGATTATCGTGACCCTCGCCTTCGAGCAACTGTCGTATGGAATGGAGATACATACGGACCAAGAAACGAAAAGGTGTATACATTTGTTTCAGAATCCACCGACCCTAATTCTCCAATGTATAATTTTGATGGTATTGATTCTCATCAATCTGCAACAAGTACAGGATATTATATGAGAAAAATGACAGATGAGTCTTTGGACGGAACGAAAGGTGATTATGGCTATGGAAAAGGAAGCTATACACAATGGGTTGAACTTCGATATGCTGAGGTCTTGTTGGGCTTGGCTGAAGCAGCGAATGAAATCGGAGAAACGGAAGAAGGCGTAGAACAACTAAAATTAATTCGTAAGCGTGCCGGTATACTTCCAGGTGATGACGAACGTTATGGAATACCAGAAAACATATCTAAAGATGATTTTAGGACATTGGTTCAAAATGAAAGATATATAGAATTGGCTTTTGAAAATAAACGTTATTGGGATTTGCGTCGTTGGAAATTAGCACATCTTAAACTAAACAATCAATTGACAGCAATGGAGATACGTAAAAAGATAAATGGTGAAGAGATTTCTTATACCTATACACGTCGCGTACAGCGTCATGATAAAACGAATAAACCGGTGTTTTTAGAGAAATTTTATTTTTTGCCTTTACCTAAAGAAGAATTGCTCAGAAATCCGAACTTAGAACAAAATGAAGAATGGAAATAAAAAACATGATTATGAAAAAGATTTGTTTATATATATTGGTTTGTATGTTCATTGGTTATTCGTGTGATGACATGAACGAGTTTGAACAAGGAACATTAAGTGGATACGTGTTGGATGCTGTAACAGGTGAAGGGTTAGCTGATGTGGATGTCGTTTTGGAGCCTGTTGTAGCGGCTAATGGCAGTGTGACTTCAAAACCTGACGGTCATTTTAATTTATCACGTTTAGTTGCAGGTACATACAGAGTGAATGTTCGTAAGAACGGGGCTTCTATTATAGATAATGCTCAGGATGAAATAACGATAACGGATGGTTGTACTCTTGATAGGGAATATAAATTGACTCCCAGAGTTTCAGTATTTGATTTTAGTGTTGACTATGACAAGAGTGATCCTACGAAATTTGTAGTACATTTCAAGGCTCGTGGGAACGAAGGTAATAAGTTTAATTATTATTCTGTGATGTGGAACGAGTATCCGAATTTTATATTTGCGGATTTGCCTAATACTCAAAGAAAGGCAGTGAAGCATGCGACTTCAGAAGAGGCAGAAGTCACCTACGAAGTAAGTGGTTTGGATTTGAAAAAAGGGACGACCTATTATATCCGTGTAGGAGTAACTCATATTGCCAATGGAGGAGATTACAATCATAGCAAAATGATTCCTATAATGTTTGAGTAAGTAATGAATTTTTGTGATAAACTTTTTATCGTAGGAGGGATTTGTCCCTCCTACTTTAGAGCTATTTGCCATAAAAATACAAGTGTTTCATTGAGGAAACATTCACCAAGAAAATACATTTAGAGTTAAAGTGAATCAAAGATGAAAAATAACTTTTTTATTTCAGGATTGTGTTTGTTAACCGCTTCTCAAACGATGGAAGCACAAGATAATAAACCGGAAAATGTGAATATACTTTTTATTCAGGCGGACCAACACCGTTATGATTGTACAGGGTTTTCAGGGAAAGGCTTGGTGAAAACCCCTAATATCGATAAACTCGCTTCGGAAGGAGTTATTTTTACTAATTCCTATTCGTGTATACCAACAAGTTGTCCTGCCCGTCAAAGTTTGATTTCCGGTAAATGGCCAGAACAACATAAGGGACTTTGGAATTATGATATAACGCTGCCTGTCACTCCTTTCAATGGTCCGACGTGGACAGAGAAATTATCAGAGAAAGATATTAAGATGGGATATGTTGGTAAATGGCATGTCAGCGACCGGAAATCACCGAAAGATTTCGGATTTGATGATTATGTGCCGGAGTGGAGTTATAATAATTGGCGTAAGAAGAATAATCTTCCTGATTATGTCTGGCAGGACTCCCGATGGGTAATGGGAGGATATGATCCGGTTGATAAAATGCAGTCCCGTACACATTGGTTGGCACAACGTGTGATTGAAATGATTAAGAAATATCAATCCGAAGGTAAAAAATGGCATGTCCGTTTTGATACGAGTGATCCGCATTTACCATGTTATCCTGTTCGTGAGTTTCTCGCTATGTATGATAAGGAAAAAATACAGGAATGGCCGAACTACAGGGATGATTTGTCGAATAAACCCTATATTCAGAGACAGCAGATTTATAATTGGGAGTTGGAAGATTCGAATTGGGAGATGTGGCAGGGTTATTTGCAGCGTTATTTTGCTAATATCACTCAATTGGATGATGCTGTGGGTATGGTTATTGAGGCTTTGAAGGAAATGGGAGTGTATGATAACACGTTTATTGTATATACTACAGATCATGGAGACGCTGCCGGTTCACATAACATGGTGGATAAGCACTATGTTATGTATGAAGAGGAAGTACATGTACCTCTAGTGATGAAAATTCCCGGAGTGTCACATCGGATCATCGATCGGTTTGTCAATAATCAACTGGATATGGCTGCAACATTTTGTGATATGTATCAGTTGGATTATAAAACGCAGGGAGAGTCCTTGTTACCTCTGATCGAAGAAAAAAAGGAGGCCTCAGACTGGAGGGAATATGCGTTCAGTAATTACAACGGTCAGCAATTTGGTTTGTTCGTGCAACGTATGATACGTGACAAACGTATGAAATATGTATGGAACCTTACAGATACGGATGAATTGTATGATTTGGAAAGCGATCCTTGGGAACTGAACAATTTAGTTTATTCAAAAGAATATAAAGCGGAACTTGTTCGTTTGAGAAAAGCCCTTTATGAGGACCTAAAGCAAAGAAAAGATCCGTTGATTTGGCAGAATGCGGCAAAAAGACAACTGATTGATAATAAGAAGTTGTAATGTTGGGAGTATAATCTCGATTTGCAAGCGATCGGGCAGTGACAATTAGATTATTTTCAGTAGGTATAAACAAAAATAGAACTATAATGAGATGAAACGTTCAAGCATAACGAAAGTTTGGTTGTCTTCTTGTTGTGCACTGCCGCTCTTGGGCTTTGCGCAGAAGCGTCCGCATATTATTCTAATCTTTACGGATCAACAGAATGTAAATGCCATGAGTGCGGCGGGTAATCCTTTCCTGTATACCCCCAATATGGATGCTTTGGCTAATGATGGAATTCGTTTTACGAACGCTTATTGTACTTCTCCTGTTTCCGGCCCCTCACGTGCAAGTATCGTGACGGGACTGATGGCTCGTGAAGCGGGAGTTGAATGGAATGACAATTCAAAACTAAGCGAAGGCATACATACCGTCGGTGACCTGTTGGGTGAGAATGGTTATCGGACTGTATGGGCAGGAAAATGGCATATTCCTGAAATTTATCCGCAGCGCTCAAAAAATGAGATTAAATATTTGCATGGCTTTGAATTACTTCCTTTTTGGGACGCACCTAACAAGCATTGGTTGCTGGGAGCGGAAACAGATCCTCCATTGACGGATGCGGTCGTTTCGTTTTTGGATGGTTATGATGAAAGGGAGAAGCCCCTGTTTTTGGCGATCAGTTATCATAACCCTCACGATATTTGTATGTATCCCCGTAAAGTCGGTTGGGAAACAATGTCGGATTCTTTGTTGAATATCCGTCCTTTTGGAAAATATAAATTACCAGAACCAATGGGGGTACATCCTGATTCGTTGTCTTATTTGCCGCCATTGCCCGGAAATTTCAGTAAAAATGTAGATGAGCCGGAGTTCATAATAGACAAACGCGTCAAGCCGAACCCTTATGGAGATGAGGTGCAGTTGTCGTCCCGGTTTTCCGGAAGAGAGTGGCAGGCTTACTTAAATTCGTATTATCGATTGACGGAGTTGGTTGACAAGGAGATTGGTGAGGTGATAGAAGCCTTGAAACGTAATGGAATGTACGAAAATTCTCTTATTATATTTACTTCAGATCATGGTGACGGTATGGCTGCTCACGAATGGGCGGCAAAACTTAGTTTTTACGAGGAATCTGTCAAAGTTCCTTTAATTATGGTATTGCCGGAAAAGTGGCAGCGGGGGGCTGTTAACTCCGGTTTAGTTTCTTTAGTCGATCTTGTCCCGACATTTTGTGATTATGCCGGGGTGAGCCCGAAGACGAATTTTGCGGGAATGAGTTTGCGTCGGGCTATATATCCAACTGAAGAACGCTGGCGTGATTTTGTGGTGGCGGAGTTGGCGGATCATTTGAAAGACAGGACAAGAAAAGGGCGCATGATTCGTACCGGACGCTATAAATATGCTATATATTCATCGGGTGAACGTAATGAGCAATTGTTTGATTTAATGACAGACCCCGGTGAAACGATAAATTTGGCCTATTCAAAAGAGTACTGGGAGATTCTTAAAAAGCACCGTAGTTTATTGGTTAAATGGATGAAAGAACGTGGAGATAATTTTAAAGTAGTGACCTATGAGAAATAATATATATTTCATATATCTTTTATTACTGGCTGTTTTGCCGGTTCATTCAAGGAATACTTCACTTTTTAGCGTTTATGAGATAACATGTGAACAACAAATTGAACCGTCGGGAATAGAAAGTAAGTCCCCGCGTTTTAGTTGGAAGGTTGCATGTCAGCAACGTGGTTATCGCCAATCTGCTTATCGCATATTGGTGGCAGATACTGAGGATGCCCTGACAGCCGATAAAGGTACTGTTTGGGATTCAGGAACGTTTCTTTCTTCAAATTCCGTCCTTGTTCCTTTCCAAGGTAAAGAACTTCATTCCGCGACTAGATATTATTGGAAAGTCAAGGTTTGGAATGAAGCAGGCGAAGAATCCGCATGGAGCAGACAAGGTTCGTTTGTGACCGGCATGATGAAGGAACGGGATTGGGGAAAGGCTCAATGGATTGCTTTGGAAAAGGATGATTCTGCGAAAAACTTATATCCGGGAATACATGCTCCATTGGTTCGGAAGATGATCGGTGATCGGAAAGTGGGTGGATATAAATTGCCAATGTTCCGAAAAGAACTACCTATAAATAAAGAAGTCAAAGAAGCGATTGTGAATATTTCAGGATTGGGACATTTTGATTTCTATATAAACGGGGAGAAAGTGGGGAATCATTTTTTAGATCCGGGATGGACAAATTATGCAAAGACGGCTCTTTATCAGACTTTTGATGTGACAGCATTACTGAAGAAAAGAAATGTGATGGGAGTTATGCTGGGAAACGGGTTTTATAATGTACCTCGTGAGCGTTATTTCAAACAATTGATTTCTTTTGGAGCTCCCAAGGTGAAATTAGCCTTATCTTTAAAGTATGCGGATGGTTCTTCCGAGGTAGTTGTTACGGACCAGAGTTGGAAAGTCTGTGAAAGCCCGATTACTTATTCGAGTATTTATGGAGGAGAGGATTATGATGTCCGAAAATATCAGGTTTCCTGGATGAATCCCGGATTTGATGATGATTCGTGGAAAACTCCGGTTATTGCAAAAACGGAGATGGGGTTGAAAGCGCAAGTCTCTGCTCCGCTTACAGTACGTGATATACTTCCTGTTGTCCGGAAGTATAAGAATTCAAAGGGGAATTGGGTTTTTGATTTCGGACAGAACTTTTCAGGAATAATCCGTTTGAAAGTAAAAGGCCATAGCGGGCATAAAATAACGATGAAACCCGGCGAACTTCTGGAAAAAGATAGTACGCTCAATCAACGGGCGTCGGGTGGACCTTATTTATGGAATTATACGTTAAGTGGGAAAGGTGTGGAAGAATGGCAACCGCAGTTCACATATTATGGATTCAGATATGTTGAAGTATCTGATATTGAAAAGCTTGAATTGATAGAATTGGCAGGGATGCATACTACGAATTCGGCTCCAGAAGCAGGATCTTTTTCTTGTTCCCTGCCGATGTTCAATAAGATCTATGAGTTAATTGACTGGTCGATACGTAGTAATTTGGCAAGTATTTTGACCGATTGCCCTCACCGGGAGAAACTAGGATGGCTTGAAGTGGCTCACCTTATGCAGCATGCCATGCAATACAGGTATCAGTTGGATGGTTTGTATAGCAAAGTGATGGGGGATATAAAAGATTCTCAGACACAGGAAGGCATTGTTCCTTCTATTGCTCCGGAGTATGTACGTTTTGCCGATGGGTTCGAGAATTCTCCGGAATGGGGAAGTGCATTTATTATTATACCTTGGTATGTTTATAGATGGTATGGAGATAAAAGTCTGCTATCTACTTATTATCCGTATATGAAGCGATATTTGGAATATTTGTCGACTCGTGCGGATAATTATATTGTTGCTTATGGCTTGGGGGATTGGTTTGATTTGGGGCCTAAGCATCCGGGGTATTCGCAGTTAACATCGAATGGAGTGACGTCAACCGGTATGTATTATTACAATGCGTCGATAATGTCTCAAATAGCAAAATTGCTTGGAGAGGAAAAGGATGAAGAGCGTTTTAAACAATTGGCTACTTGCATCCGAAAGGCTTATAATGAGAAATTTTATAATACTGTCACTAAGCAATATGACCGTAACAGTCAGACTGCGAATGCAATTTCTCTCTATTTCGGATTGGTGGAAGAACAGAATCGGGAGGTTGTATATCAGAACTTGATTAATGATATTAAGAATCGTGATTACGCTTTGACATCCGGAGATATCGGTTATCGTTATCTGTTGAGAGTCTTGGAAGAAAATGGAGATTCTGATATCATTTATAAAATGAATACAAAATATGATGTTCCCGGATATGGATGGCAACTGGCTTATGGTGCTACTGCGCTGACAGAATCCTGGCAGGCGTATGGGTTTGTATCGAATAATCATTGTATGCTTGGGCATTTGATGGAATGGTTTTTTAGTGGTTTGGGTGGAATAGGCCAGCAAACGGAATCTGTTGGTTTTAAGAAAGTAAAAATAAAACCTCAAATACCGATAGGAATTAATTCGGCTTCTACTTCATATACTTCGCCATACGGGGATATTGCTTGCCGTTGGGTGCGTAAATCAGGTAAAATCCGGTTATATGTACAAATACCGGGCAATTCCGAAGCGATTATTTATTTGCCGGCAAAAACTGTTGAAGAAATTACAGAAAGCGGTATACCTTTGAAGGATGTCGGAGAATGTCGGATTCTTGAGGCTCATAATGAAGACTATATATTAGTATCCGTGGGTTCCGGCAATTATATTTTTGAGGTGTAGAATCGAGTGTTAAATGTAACAATATGAATAAATAATGAAGTATAATTTGTTTTCGTTGGGAATTTTGGCTTTGAGTTCCCAAATGGTGATGGCTTATGAAAAAGGAAAAATGAACATTGTGTTTCTTTTGGCGGATGATTTACGATATGATGCGGTTGGGTATATGAATAAGACCACTATTCAAACTCCTCATATCGATTGTTTGGCAAACGATGGTACGGTTTTTACTAATATGTATGCCACATCTGCCATTTCTTGTTGCAGCAGAGCGAGTATATTTACTGGTATGTATAATCGCCGTAACGGAATTACGGACTTTTCGGGTACTTTACGGGGAGAGGCACTGAAAAACACATATCCAATGTTAATGAAAGACAATGGGTATTATGTCGGTTTTATCGGAAAGTATGGTGTAGGAAATTATTTACCTCAAAAAGAGTTTGATTATTGGAGGGGGCTTGCGGGACAAGGAACATATTATCAAAAAGATAAGGATGGCAATCCCAGGCATCTGACGGGGCTGATTTCCGAACAGATAGACGAGTTTTTGGCTAATAGGGATGAAACGAAGCCCTTTTGTCTGTCAGTGAGTTTTAAAAGTCCACATACGGAATCGGAACAGGATCCGTTTCCTTTTGATAAGAAATATAGTTTTATGTACGAAGACGAATTCTTTGATAAACCGGAGACTTTTGGAGAAAATTACTATCGATTATTTCCCGAATCTTTTAGAAAAGATGGTAAATGGGAAAATGAAGGATATGTGCGTTTTAAGAATAGATACGGAACGGATGAGAAGTATCAGTCTTCTGTGAAAGGATATTATCGGTTGATTGCGGGGATTGATGAGGCAATAGGCAAGTTGAGAAAAAGGCTGAAGGAAATGGGACTCGATAAGAATACACTGATTATTTTCACTAGTGACAATGGTTATTATTTGGGAGAGCATGGTTTGGAAGGGAAATGGTATGGACATGAGGAGTCAATCAGATTGCCTTTGGTGATTTATGATCCGCGATTAGAGAAACCGGTAAAGAAAATTGATGAGATAGCGTTGAATATTGACCTGACCTCAACCATGCTGGATTATGCAGGGATAAGGCAGCTTGAAAAGATGCAAGGAGAAAGTCTGCGTCCTTTGATGGAAGGTAAAAAGATAAAATGGAGGCAGGAATTTCTTTACGAGCACCTAATGAATTTAGATAAAAAAGGATGGTATGTGTATATACCACAGACGGAAGGACTTGTAACGAAGCGTTATAAATATATGCGATATTTTGTGAATAATCAATCGCATACTCCTATTTATGAGGAACTTTTTGATATTAAAAAAGACCCTTATGAAAAAAAGAATCTGATTAAGAATAAAGCTGATTTGGCCGGGCGTATGCGTACGAGAGTCGATAATTTGATAAAAGTAATTAAATGATAAAACTAAATAATAGAGAAAGTATGAAGACATTTGTAAAACTTGCTACGGGAATGTTGTTTTTGGTTTCGTGTGGAGGAAATATATCGGATAAGGTCTCTACACTTAGTATTCCCGATAAATATGAACAGAGAGTTGATTCCGTATTGAAATTGATGACTCTGGATGAAAAAATTGGGCAGTTGAATCAATATACTGGCAATTGGCAGGCAACCGGACCGGTAGTGGAAGATCCTACTAAAATAGAACAAATTAAAGCAGGGAAAGTCGGTTCCATGTTGAATATAAAAAGTGTCAAACATACCCGTGAGTTGCAGGAATATGCAATGCAGTCACGTTTACGTATTCCTTTGATGTTTGGTTTGGACGTTGTGCATGGTCTGCGGACTATCTATCCTATTCCATTGGGCGAGGCTGCCAGTTTTGATCTTGACTTGATGAAACGTACAGCTGCCGGTGCTGCAAAAGAGGCTTCTGCGCAAGGTGTTCATTGGACTTTTGCTCCAATGATTGATATTAGTCGTGACGCCCGTTGGGGGCGTGTAATGGAAGGAGCAGGAGAAGATACTTGGTATGGGTGTAAAGTTGCCCAAGCCCGGGTTAGCGGTTTTCAGGGAGATGATTTGTCGGAACCACACACTATTATGGCTTGTGCCAAACATTTTGCGGCGTACGGAGCATGTATTGCAGGAAAAGATTATAATACGGTAGATATTTCCGAACAGACATTGCATGAAGTTTATCTTCCGCCTTTTAAAGCGGCAGTTGATGCAGGTGTTGCTTCTTTTATGAATAGTTTTAATGATATAAATGGTATACCGGCAACAGGGAATACTTATATTCAGCGTGATTTATTGAAAGGTTCCTGGAACTTCAATGGGTTGACTGTTTCTGATTGGGGGGCTATTCGTGAGATGATTCCTCATGGCTATGTTTCAGATTTGAAGGGGGCGGCAGAGAAGGCGATTCTAGCAGGTTGTGACATTGATATGGAGTCCAGAGCTTATCATATTCATTTGAAGAAACTTGTTGAAGAAGGTACTGTGTCAGAAGATTATATTGATGATGCTGTGCGTCGTATTTTGTTTAAGAAGTTTGAGTTGGGATTGTTTGATAATCCTTTTCTTTATTGTGACGAGACACGTGAAAAGGAGGTTGTTCTTTCTGAAGAATTGAAAAACCTTTCCCGGGAGGCTGGTGCCAAGTCTATCGTTTTATTAAAGAATGACCAAGGTTCTTTACCTTTGAATAACCCGAAAAAAATTGCAGTTATCGGTTCTTTGGCTAAATCTCAGAAAGATATGCTGGGCTTTTGGGCGAATGAGGGTATTGTAGATGAGGTGGTGACTGTGTATGAAGGATTGAAAAATAAATATCCTGAGTCCGACGTTGTGTATGCGGATGGTTATGATTTGGCAACAAATGAACTTCATTTGATGGATGCCCGTAATGCTGCAATGCAGTCGGATGTGGTAATTGTGGCAGTAGGCGAGCGCTTTGAAAATAGTGGAGAAGCCAAATCACGTGCTGATATCAACATCCATCCCAATCATCAGTTGCTAGTGAAAGAGTTGAAAAAGACAGGTAAAAATGTGGTTGTTTTGCTGATGGGTGGCAGGCCAATGATTTTTAATGAAATGACTCCCCATGCAGATGCCATATTATTAACTTGGTGGTTGGGAACGGAAGCGGGAAATGCCATTGCAGATGTGTTGGCCGGAGATTATAATCCTTCGGGAAAACTTCCGATGACATTCCCGGCGCATGTAGGGCAGATTCCGATTTATTATAATTATAAAAACACCGGTCGTCCAGAGAATAAAGAGATAGGTTATTCGTGTCGTTATCAGGATATTGATTTTGAACCTGCATATCCTTTTGGTTATGGTTTGAGCTATACTGATTTTTTAATTTCAGAACCAGTAGTAAAGGATTCGGTATTTAGCCTGAAAACTCCTTTGGAAGTTTGTGTAAAGGTGAAAAATACTGGTAAATATGCAGGAAAAGAAACTGTACAATTGTATATCCGGGATTTGGTAGCTTCTCTTACAAGACCGGTGAAAGAATTGCGTGGGTTCCAACAAGTGGAACTGCAACCGGGTGAAGAGAAAGAAATCAGTTTTATGCTGACGGAAAAGGAATTGGGATTTGAATCCGCTTGTAAAGGTTGGACCGTTGAGCCCGGATTATTTGATGTGATGGTAGGGAATAGCGCTTTGAATGTGAAGAAAACAAGAGTTGAATTAAAACAATAATCAATGAATGAACTTAAAAAGCTAGTGTGTATCTTATTGAGCCTGATTGGAATGCACACGATTCAAGCTGAAATAATAACTTATCCGGCTGAAGTAACTCCCGGTTCCTGGCTATGTTTTAGAAAAGAAATATCGGTAGAGAAAGATGCGTCGCATAACTTGCTGAAGATTGCGGCTGATTCAAAATATTGGTTGTGGATAAACGGTGAACTGGTTGTTAGAGAGGGAGGGTTGAAAAGAGGTCCTAATCCGAAAGATACTTACTGTGATATTCTTCAGGATGTAAAAGGATTAGTGCCCGGGAAAAACACCATTGCTCTTTTGGTCTGGTATTTCGGAAAAGAGGGATTTAGTCATAGAAATAGTCCGACGGCAGGAATTTCTGTAGATTTGACGATTGGCAAACAACGATATATAAGTGATGATAGTTGGAAGGTGAGCATACATCCGTCATTTTATATTCCGAAGGGTATAAAGCCCAATTTTAGGTTGCCGGAATCCAATATCGGCTTTGATGCGGAAAAAAAGGTGGCTTTTTGGGACAAGGATTTTGACGATACACAATGGAAGAATGTCAAAGTGATCAAAAAAGAACTGTCAGGATGGGGGCAATTGGTAGAACGTCCTATTCCTATGTGGAAGGACTATGGATTGAAAGATTATGTGAAAGTTGAAAGGAAATCTGACACATTGCTTGTTGCTTATTTACCTTACAATGCACAAGTGAATCCCTATATAAAATTAAAAGCGAAAGCGGGAAGATTGATTGATATTCGGACCGATAATTATCGTGGAGGCGGAACTCCTAATGTGTATGCTGAATATATAACTAAAAGTGGAATTCAAGAATTTGAAGCTTGGGGTTGGATGAACGGTCATCAGGTTTTGTATACGATTCCTAAAGATGTAGAGGTTTTAGAATTAAAATTCAGAGAGACGGGATATGATACGGAGCTTGCCGGATCATTCTCTTGTGAAAAACAGTTTTATAATAAATTATGGAATAAGTCGTTACGTACTTTATATATCACAATGAGAGATACCTATATGGATTGTCCGGATAGAGAACGTGCGCAATGGTGGGGAGATGTTGTAAATGAATTGGGCGAAGCTTTCTATTCGTTGGATCAGAATGCACATTTGCTTACACGTAAAGCTATTCTTGAATTAATGAATTGGCAACGTCCGGATAGTACGATTTTTGCACCGATTCCTGCCGGTAACTGGAATCAGGAACTGCCGATGCAGATGCTTGCCAGTGTTGGATATTATGGTTTTTGGACATATTATATGGGTACGGGAGACAAAAATACGATTAAAGCCGTCTATCCTAATGTGAAGAAATATATTCATGTATGGAAACTTGATGAAGAAGGACTGGTCGTTCCTCGTAAAGGTGGATGGACCTGGGGTGATTGGGGAGATAATAAAGATCTTGTTTTATTGTATAATCTTTGGTATTCATTGGCACTTGAAGGTTTTCATTTGATGGCCGACTTACTTGGTGAAAAGGAAGATTCCCGATGGGCATGTCAGGTTAATGAAAGATTGAAACGTGCTTTTCATACAAAATACTGGAATGGTACCTTTTACCTTTCTCCTCATTATAAAGGTAAACCGGACGACCGTGCACAAGCATTGGCTGTTGTTGCGGGTGTTTTACCCGAAAGTGAGTATTCGGTAATCCGTCCATTTTTCAAGCAGCAATATCATTCCAGTCCTTATATGGAAAAATATGTTTTGGAGGCTTTGTGTGTGATGGGGTATTATGAGGATGCTTTAGATCGAATGAAGAAACGTTATCATGATATGGTCGAAAGTGAATTGACAACTTTATGGGAAGGTTGGGGTATCGGTAACAAAGGCTTTGGCGGAGGTTCATACAATCATGCTTGGAGTGGAGGTCCTTTGACGATTCTTTCTCAATATTTTGCAGGTATATCTCCTATGAAACCAGCGTTTAAAGAGTTTGCTATAAAACCTGCGTGGAACTGTTTCGAGCATATTCAGTCTGTAACTCCGACTCAGTGGGGAGAAATAGAACTTAATATTACGAATGAATCGGATATGATAGTTATGAAAGTAAAAATACCTCGAAACACAAAAGGATATTTTTATATTCCTGACAGAATTAAAAGGTATCGGATAAATGGAAAAGAGAAAATAAACAAGAAACGTGAAATTTTAAAAAAAGGAATATGGGACATAGAATTATATTGACTGTTATATTATTGAGTTTTACTATATGCTCTTTTGGAGATAATATCTTTAATGGTGCACAATGGATATCAGTTTCAGAATCTCAAAATACTCCTAATCAATGGTTTTGTTTTCGAAAACAAGTGGAGTGTGAGAGGAAGCATAGTATTGCAGAGTTAAATATAGCTGTTGATTCCAAGTATTGGCTTTGGGTAAATGATAGCTTAGTTACTTTTGAAGGTGGGCTTAAACGAGGGCCTAATCCATTGGATACATATTATGACTGTGTTGATATATCCAGGTTCTTGAAAAAAGGTCTCAATATAATTGCCATACAAGTATGGTTTTGGGGTAAAGACGGATATTGTCATAAGAATAGTGGGAGGGCGGGATTACTTGTTGACCTAAGATTAGGTAAAAAAGAGCGGGTACTTTCTGATAAAAGTTGGAAAGTGAAAGTGCATCCGGCATATGGTGAATCTTCATTACCTCATCCTAATTATCGTCTGCCGGAGGCAAACGTACATTTTGATGCACGAAAAGATATAGAAGGATGGCAGTCTTTAGATTATGAAGATCAATTGTGGGGTTATGCAACGGCATGCGGAGAATATCCATGTTTACCTTGGAATAAGGTGCATCTACGTCCTTTTCCAAATTGGAAAGATTCTGGCATTATTCGTTATGATTCTTTGAAAACTGATGAAGCGGGGAAAATAGTTGGTTTTTTGCCAAAGAATATTTCAATAACTCCTTATTTAAAGATAAAAGCTGATGCGGGAAAGTTAATTGATATAAGAACGGATAATTATAAAGGTGGAAGTGAATATAATGTCAGAGCTGAGTATATAACCAAGGAAGGGGTGCAAAGTTTCGAAGCTTTTAATTATATGAATGGTCATTCGGTGGTTTATTCGATACCTCAAGAGGTGGAAGTGATTGAATTGGGATATAGGGAAACTCGTTTCAATACCGAATTAGAAGGTTCTTTTGTTTGTGAAGATGAATTTTATAATAGACTGTGGTGTAAGGCTTTGAATACAATGAATTTGAATATGCGTGATGCTATTCAAGATCCGGATAGAGAACGTTCGCAGTGGTGGGGTGATGCTGTAATTGTTTCCGGAGAAATATTTTATGCTTGTGACTTAAATGGGAAATTACTGGTGAAGAAAGCTATTAAGAATCTTGTGGATTGGCAGAAGGATGATGGAGTTTTATATTCTCCTGTACCAGCCGGTTCTTGGGATAAAGAATTGCCAGTGCAGATGCTTGCAAGTGTTGGAAAGTACGGTATTTGGAATTATTATGTTTATACAGGTGACTCTGCTACTATAAAAGAAGCATATCCTGCCGTGAGGAAATATTTGTCATTGTGGAAGCTGGATGAACGTAATCTTGTCAAACATAGAACAGGGGGATGGGATTGGTCTGATTGGGGACAAGATATTGATGTCTGTGTTCTTGATAATGCTTGGTATAGTTTGGCTCTTGAAGGTCTAGCCAATATGGCTACTCTGTTAGGTGATCAGCTGATAGCCGAGGATTGTCTTTTTAAAATGAAAAAAGTTCGGGAAGCTGTAAATAAGTATTATTGGAATGGAAGGTTGTATCGGAATCCATTTTACAATGGAAGAACAGACGATCGTGCAAATGCTTTGGCTGTTTTGGCGGGATTTGCTACTGAGAATCAATGGAAAACTATTCAAGAGTATTTAAGTAACTATCAAGCTGCAAGTCCTTATATGGAGAAATATATTTTAGAAGCTTTTTTTTGTAAAGGGGATATAAAAGGAGGGCTTCAAAGGATGAAAAATAGATATCAATATATGGTAAATCATAGATTGACAACTTTGTGGGAGGATTGGAATATTGGTGGTGCTGGAGGTGGAAGTATTAATCACGGATGGGCTGGAGGTCCATTAAGTTTATTGTCACAATATGTTGCGGGTATTGCTCCTTTGACGGCTGGATGGAAAACTTTTATGATAAGACCAAGTGATGTCTTATTTAAAAAGATAAAATGTAGTGTCCCCTTAGGGCAAGGAGTAGTTGTTTTAAATATGGATGCTTATCAACGTAAAATAAATGTGGATTGTGATGTAAATCAAAATTTTATATTGGCTGTTCCAAGGACATGGTTTAAGGGGGCCAGTTTATGTATATTAAACGGAAAAGAATATGATATACAGGAACTAAAAGGAATACAGAATAAGAAAATAAGTTTTGATTCAGAGGATACACAGTCTTTTTATTTTAAAATAGTGGATCAATCAGTTCAGATTCATATCATTTGAACCCAATCCTTTTTGATATTGGAATAATAGATATTTTATTTGTGTTGATATAATTTTGATGTTGTTTTATGAAGAAGTTATTAGCCTTTTGTTTTTTTATTTGTTTTTGTGCTGTTTTTCTGTTGGCGCAAACCACTGCCCACAAATTTGAGGCGGGCAAGAACACATTCCTGCTTGATGGAAAACCATTTGTAGTGAAGGCGGCGGAGTTGCATTACACCCGTATCCCACAGGCTTACTGGAGTCATCGCATAGAGATGTGCAAAGCATTGGGAATGAATACGATTTGCATTTATATTTTCTGGAATATCCACGAACAGGAAGAAGGAAAGTTCGACTTCTCTGGTCAGAATGATATTGCCGCTTTTTGTAAA
>NZ_JH114348.1:111264-111547 GCF_000157095.2 Bacteroides sp. D1 | reverse complement strand
ACGTGACCTTGCGCATGCTTGATCCTTATTATATGGAACGGGTAGGCATTTTTATGAAAGAAGTCGGCAAACAACTGGCTCCGTTGCAAGTGGATAAAGGAGGAAACATTATCATGGTTCAGGTGGAGAACGAGTATGGCTCTTACGGAACCGATAAACCATACGTTTCTGCCGTGCGTGATTTGGTACGTGAATCTGGTTTTACCGATGTGCCTCTGTTTCAATGCGACTGGAGCAGTAACTTTACCAATAACGCACTCGACGATTTGATTTGGACTGTGAA
>NZ_JH114348.1:110341-111164 GCF_000157095.2 Bacteroides sp. D1 | reverse complement strand
GCAAAATAGCGCCAATTGGCGCTATTTTGCTTTATTTCTAACCCTTTTTGAATGATAATTATCCCCTCCTTTTTAGGTGAATCGCCTACCTTTGCCGTATACTATTAAAATTCTATTTTTGAATAAACCATGAAAAACAAAATCATTGCTTTACTGGTACTTTTTACAGTTATTCTCTTTAGTAGTGCACAGGCGCAAACCACTGCCCACAAATTTGAGGCGGGCAAGAACACATTCCTGCTTGATGGAAAACCATTTGTAGTGAAGGCGGCGGAGTTGCATTACACCCGTATCCCACAGGCTTACTGGAGTCATCGCATAGAGATGTGCAAAGCATTGGGAATGAATACGATTTGCATTTATATTTTCTGGAATATCCACGAACAGGAAGAAGGAAAGTTCGACTTCTCCGGTCAGAATGATATTGCCGCTTTCTGTAAACTTGCGCAGCAACATGGAATGTACGTCATTGTCCGTCCCGGTCCGTATGTGTGTGCGGAATGGGAGATGGGAGGACTTCCCTGGTGGCTGTTAAAGAAAAAAGACGTGACCTTGCGCATGCTTGATCCTTATTATATGGAACGGGTAGGCATTTTTATGAAAGAAGTCGGCAAACAACTGGCTCCGTTGCAAGTGGATAAAGGAGGAAACATTATCATGGTTCAGGTGGAGAACGAGTATGGCTCTTACGGAACCGATAAACCATACGTTTCTGCCGTGCGTGATTTGGTACGTGAATCTGGTTTTACCGATGTGCCTCTGTTTCAATGCGACTGGAGCAGTAACTTTACCAATAACGCACTCGACGATTTGATTTGGACTG
>NZ_JH114348.1:8349-110241 GCF_000157095.2 Bacteroides sp. D1 | reverse complement strand
CTGTTAAAGAAAAAAGACGTAGCTTTGCGCACGCTTGATCCTTATTATATGGGACGGGTAGGCATTTTTATGAAAGAAGTTGGTAAGCAACTGGCTCCGTTGCAAGTGGATAAAGGAGGAAACATTATCATGGTTCAGGTGGAGAACGAGTATGGCTCTTACGGAACCGATAAACCATACGTTTCTGCCGTGCGTGATTTGGTTCGTGAATCCGGTTTTACCGATGTGCCTCTGTTTCAATGTGACTGGAGCAGTAACTTTACCAATAACGCACTTGACGATTTGATTTGGACTGTAAATTTCGGAACTGGGGCTAATATCGACCAGCAGTTTAAGAAACTGAAAGAGCTTCGTCCCGAAACTCCATTGATGTGTAGTGAGTTCTGGAGCGGATGGTTCGACCATTGGGGACGGAAACACGAAACACGTCCTGCGAAAGACATGGTACAGGGCATCAAGGATATGCTCGACCGGAATATTTCTTTCAGTCTCTATATGACTCACGGAGGGACGACTTTCGGTCATTGGGGAGGTGCAAACAACCCGGCTTATTCCGCTATGTGCAGTTCGTATGATTATGACGCTCCGATCAGTGAAGCCGGATGGACCACCGAAAAGTTTTTCTTGCTTCGCGATTTATTGAAAAACTATCTTCCGGCCGGTGAATCATTGCCTGAAGTCCCCGCTGCTTTGCCTGTTATTGAGATTCCCGAAATTCATTTCAATAAAGTGGCTCCACTATTCTCGAATTTGCCGGAAGCCAAACAAACAGTGGATATTCAACCGATGGAACAATTCAATCAGGGATGGGGAACTATTCTGTATCGGACCACACTGCCTGAAGCAACCCCCGTAGGAACCGTTTTGAAGATTACGGAAGTGCACGACTGGGCGCAAATCTATGCCGACGGCAAACTTCTGGCGCGTTTGGACCGTCGCAAAGGAGAATTTACAACGACTTTGCCCGCACTGAAGAAAGGTACGCAACTGGATATTCTGGTGGAAGCAATGGGACGTGTCAACTTTGACAAATCCATCCACGACCGCAAAGGTATTACAGAAAAGGTGGAACTAGTTTCGGGTAATCAGGCTAAGGAATTGAAAAACTGGACTGTGTATAACTTCCCGGTAGATTATTCTTTTATTAAAGACAAGAAATATAACGATACAAAAATACTACCGGCTATGCCTGCTTACTACAAGAGCACCTTTAAACTGGATAAAGTAGGAGATACATTTCTGGATATGAGCACATGGGGTAAAGGTATGGTTTGGGTGAATGGTCATGCAATGGGGCGTTTCTGGGAAATCGGTCCGCAACAGACCCTCTTTATGCCGGGTTGCTGGCTCAAAGAAGGAGAGAATGAAATTCTCGTATTAGATTTGAAAGGTCCTGCCAAGGCTTCTATCAAAGGCTTGAAGAAACCTATTCTTGATGTGCTTCGTGAAAAAGCTCCCGAAACACACCGCAAGGATGGAGAAAAACTGAAACTGGCAGGTGAGAAAGTAACACACGAAGGTGCTTTCACTCCGGGCAACGGCTGGCAGGAAGTACGATTTGCTGCTCCGGCGAAAGGACGTTATTTCTGTTTGGAAGCGCTTTCTCCGCAAGCAAATGATAACATCGCAGCAGTGGCAGAGTTCGATGTCCTGGGAGCTGATGGCAAACCGGTATCTCGTGAACATTGGAAGATTCGTTATGCCGATAGTGAAGAAACACGTAGCGGCAACCGTACAGCCGACAAAATATTCGATTTGCAGGAATCTACTTTCTGGATGACCGTGGATAATGTTCCTTATCCTCATCAACTGGTGATTGACTTGAGTAAAGTGGAAATAGTGACCGGCTTCCGCTATCTGCCCCGTGCCGAAAAAGAATATCCGGGCATGATTAAAGAATATAGAATATTCATTAAAAAAGAGGATTTTTAATTTTCTAAGGTGTATATTTCTACATTTGCTTCTAGTCAAAGATTTACTAAAGGAGATTCTGACTATTGGAAAGTTTATTATAGCAGCAGAGAACTGTAAGCGATATCTTTGAACAGAAGAAGGTGGAGTTGGACGGGAAATCTGTTGAGCAGCCTAATTTCTACGGGATGGAGAAAGCATGGGCTGAAAAGAGTAAGACACAGGCATTGAAAAACTAATTAAAAGATCAATGATATAGCCCGGTATGAAACGTTACTCGGCTATCTATAAAAAGAGTATCTATAAAAATAATCGGAAGCAACAGGAAATACCCTGTTTGCTTCCGATTCTCTTTATATAATGATTTCGGATATTTATATTAATCCTGAACGAACTCTATCCTAAAAATGCTGTATATTATTTTTCCAACAACTCTTTTAAGAACTCGTCCAATTCCTTATCCAACCCTTTCAGCAATTCATCGTTCACCAGGATCGTATCATCGTCCACCAGTAACAATTCCGCTATGGTTTCTTTCTCTTCATCCACCAGAACGAAAGAGTAAGGCTTCAGGATAGTCACCTTGTCGAAGTCTCCGGCATCTTTCATTCTGCAAAGAATGTTGCGTAGAGAAGGTTCCACACTTTCAAGGAAATCATCCCCTTCATACGTAGCCCATTCTTCGACCATGATGTTCGCCAGTTCTTCATCATCATCATTGTAAATATTAAGTTGTCCCGATGTCTGGTCCGGTTGGAGATGGATATCGGTTACAACTGTTTGTTCACAGTTACATACGTATTTGGCGACTGCCTTTTGGATAGCCGATTCGATAATGGATAGTGATTGTTGGCTTAGTTTCATGGGTTCCTTCTTTTTATAAGTTCAAAGGTATAAAAAAAATAAGATTTGATACACAATTTCCTTAAAAATCATCATTAAATCGGCTCATTTGTAATTTTAACTTAGGTAATTGAGCGTTTCTCTCCTTCAATTCGGCTAAATACAAGGACGTAAGATAATAATTCGGCACATCGTCAATGCTGGCCTGAACACTATCTGTGATATTCTTTTTATCAATTTTCTTGGCTAGTTGCTGTGCCTTTTCCGCCCATTCTTCCGCTTTAGCGAGACTATCCTTCATTTCATAATAAACAGCTATGTTGAGAGCTGCCCGCATCTTCTTCTTTTGGTTCTTGGTACCTTCGAAAGCCTGGTTCCAAAGTTCGTATGCGTCGTCCCATGAATTTTCGCGTACATAGATGGCAGCATCACGCATGGGAACCGAACCTCCGGTATACAGATACCGTGTTCCTTTTTTCCACATAGGGACGAGATATTTCACCGGAACTGTCCCTGCAAATACCGCCGCTTCCTCCAGCATTTGTTTGTCGCGAATCATGCGGGTGGCAGCTTCTACGGCAGTACCTCCAAACTCTTCCCAAAAGATGCTGTCGTTAGGATGGAGTGTAGTCATCGGCCGGCTACGTTCGGGAAGATACACTTTCACCGTGGGATATACTTTAACGTCTACTGCTCCTTGAAAACAGTTGAACTCATTCAGAAAACGGACAGATTTAGTTGCTTTGAGTTGCAGATTTTCCAGTGCAATGATAAAATCCACTCCCAAACTAGAGGCTAACTGACGGACTTCCTCCTGGCTCAATGTACTTTCGCGGGCCAGTTTATCATTTGCCCGCAAAGCAGAGTCACAGATGACTACTTCTTCAAAATAATTCTGATGTGCGATTTCTTCAGCCAGTGATTCGGTGGCAATCTTAGGATCTCCGTTGGCGTATGCCGTTGCACGACTTACGAGCGGTGTACCTTCTTTGATCTTTTCAGTCGTTGTTATTAGTTTGTTATCCGGTGTGTTGCTGGTGTTATTCACGATAGCTACTTTCCGGAGTTGCGGAGGAAAGCTCAAGTCGGCAGGTTGCAGATAATCAATGGAAATCTGTTCCAAACTCTGACAGCTGCCCAGTGTCAGCAGGAAGATAGTGACGAAAGCCAGTGAATAAGATTTTGCCATAGTTTTGTTCTATTTAGTAATTTGAACAAAAGTACAATTTTGGAGGAATAAAAGAAAGTCTCAAACAGTTTTTAACCGTTTGAGACTTTCTTTTGTGTATTGAAACTTGAGATTATACCTTAATGTTAAAAATTAAATAAGGCTTTTGAGCGAAGCTGATTCAAAAATGAGCACAAAGAAATAGAAACTCCTACTTACTCAACTTTTAACTCTCAACTCTCAACTCTCCCTTCTCAACTTCTTAAAGGTTTTTACCGTGACAGTTCTTATACTTCTTGCCGCTTCCGCATGGGCAAGGATCGTTACGTCCTACAGTCTTTTCTGCACGGATGGGTTCACGTTTCTGCTGTTCACGAGTATCCTGGCTGGCAGCAGCCTGCTGATTAGGATCACTCAAGTCCTGCTTGTTTTCGCGATACTTGCTCATATCCTGACGTTGTTCAGGAGCGGCCTGACGCACTTCCACACGACGGGCAGCCTGTTCGTCCGGAGCTTCCTGTACAGGAATTTGTCCGCGCATCAAGATAGATATAGTCTGGTTGTTGATCTTGTTCACCATGGCGTCGAACAAAGTCACAGATTCCAGTTTATAAATCAACAGCGGGTCTTTCTGTTCGTAGCTTGCGTTCTGTACGGAATGTTTCAGTTCGTCCAGTTCGCGGAGGTTTTCTTTCCATGCTTCGTCGATAACGTGGAGCAGGATTGATTTCTCGAACGATTTCACCACTTCTTTAGATTCCGATTCGTAAGCCGCTTTCAGGTTACAAGAGATGTTATACATTCGTTTACCGTCTGTAATAGGAATCAGGATGTTTTCATACATGTGTCCCTGATTTTCATATACCTGTTTGATAACCGGATTAGCGATCTGTGCCAGACGTTCAGTTTTGCGTTTGAAGTTATCCATCGCAATGTTGAAAGTCTTTTCGGCCAACTTTTCTTTCTTCTCGTTACGGAATTCTTCTTCAGTGAACGGAGTTTCCATCGCCAATGTCTGAAGCAGTTCCATCTGGCAGCCTTCATAATCATTGTTTTCGATAGCATTGGCACAACGGTCCCAAATCATGTTCACGATGTCCATACCGATACGTTCCCCCATCAAAGCGTGGCGGCGTTTGGTGTAAACTACTGTACGCTGCTTGTTCATCACGTCGTCATATTCCAACAGACGTTTACGAATACCGAAGTTATTTTCTTCCACCTTCTTCTGGGCACGTTCGATAGAGTTGGAAATCATCTTGTGCTCGATCATTTCGCCTTCCTGGAAACCAAGTTTGTCCATTACGCTGGCGATACGGTCGGAGGAGAACAGACGCATCAAATCATCTTCCAGTGACACAAAGAATACAGAAGAACCCGGGTCACCCTGACGTCCTGCACGACCACGCAACTGGCGGTCTACACGACGGGATTCGTGACGTTCCGTACCGATAATTGCCAAACCTCCCGCAGCTTTCACTTCCGGACTTAACTTGATGTCGGTACCACGACCAGCCATGTTGGTAGCAATGGTTACTGTTCCGCTCAAACCGGCAGTAGCAACGATGTCCGCTTCTTTCTGGTGCAGTTTGGCGTTCAATACCTTGTGCTCAATCTTACGCATGGCAAGCATCTTGCTCAACATTTCGGAGATTTCTACCGAAGTAGTACCCACCAATACCGGACGTCCTGCCTGAACCAATTTTTCGATTTCCTCGATAACAGCTTTATACTTTTCGCGTTTCGTCTTGTAAACGCGGTCGTTCATATCCTTTCTTGCAATCGGACGGTTGGTCGGGATCACGACTACGTCCAATTTGTAGATGTCCCAAAGTTCGCCTGCTTCCGTTTCAGCAGTACCGGTCATACCGGACAGTTTGTGATACATACGGAAGTAGTTCTGCAAAGTAATCGTTGCAAAGGTCTGCGTAGCAGCTTCCACTTTCACACGTTCCTTGGCTTCGATAGCCTGGTGCAATCCGTCAGAGTAGCGGCGACCTTCCATGATACGGCCTGTCTGCTCGTCTACGATCTTCACCTGTCCGTCGATCACTACATATTCATCATCTTTCTCGAACATGGTGTAAGCCTTCAACAATTGGTTGATGGTGTGTACACGTTCCGATTTGATGGCATAGTTTGTCAGAAGCTCATCTTTCTTTTCAAGCAGTTGCTCGTTGGTCAGATGTTGGTTTTCCAGTTCCGAAAGTTGTCCGGCGATGTCCGGAAGAACGAACAATGTCGGGTCTTCAGAGTTACCGGTAATCAGGTCTACACCCTTGTCTGTCAGGTCTACACTATTCAGTTTCTCGTCGATTACGAAATACAGCGGATCAGTAACTTCATGCATACGCTTGTTGTTCTGTTCCATGTAGATTTCTTCCGTCTTGAGCATACCTGCCTTGATACCCTGTTCACTAAGGAACTTAATCAAAGCCTTGTTTTTCGGCAATGCCTTGTGGCTGCGGTATAAAGCGAGGAATCCTTCTTCCACCTCTTTCTTATCGTTGGATGCGATCAGTTTCTTAGCTTCGGAGAGATATTTGGTAGCCAATACTTTCTGTGCTTCTACCAGACGTTCTACTAACGGACGGAGTTGCTCGAACAATTGGTCGTCGCCTTTCGGTACAGGACCGGAGATAATCAACGGAGTACGGGCGTCGTCAATCAATACCGAGTCGACCTCATCGACGATGGCATAGTTGTGCTGACGTTGTACAAGGTCTTTCGGGCTGATAGCCATGTTGTCACGCAGGTAGTCGAAACCGAATTCGTTGTTCGTACCGAACGTGATGTCTGCCAGGTATGCCTGACGGCGTGCGTCGGAGTTCGGTTGATGGCGGTCGATACAATCCACGCTCAATCCGTGGAACATATAAAGAGGTCCCATCCATTCGGAGTCACGTTTGGCGAGGTAATCATTCACGGTAACCACGTGCACACCGTTTCCGGTCAGTGCGTTAAGGAATACCGGGAGGGTAGCCACCAATGTTTTACCTTCACCGGTTGCCATTTCCGCAATCTTACCTTTATGCAGAACGACACCACCAAAGAGCTGTACATCGTAGTGAACCATGTTCCATACCGTGTCGTTACCGCCGGCTATCCAGTGGTTCTGATAGATGGCCTTGTCGCCTTCGATGCGTACAAAGTCTTTTGTTGCAGCCAGGTGACGGTCAAAATCCGTAGCGGTAACAACGATTTCTTCATTTTCTGTGAAACGTTTGGCAGTAGCTTTCACGATAGAGAAAGCAACGGGCAGCACTTCGTCCAGTGCTTTTTCATATTTCTCCAGAATTTCTTTTTCTGTCTTATCGATTTGTGCGAAGACTTCTTCGCGGTCTTCCAGTTCCAGTGTCTCGATGCTTGCCTTCAACTCTTCCACTTTCGCACGTTCGGCAGTAGCCGATTCATGGATATATTTTTTGAGTTCTTCCGTTTTGGCACGGAGGGCGTCGTTGTCCAGTTTCTCAACCTCCGGGTAGGCAGCTTTGATCTTTTCCACCCAGGGCTTGATTTCTTTCATGTCTCGTGTGGATTTGTTTCCGAAAATCGAGCTTAAAAATTCATTAAATCCCATGTTATATTATTTAGTTTATTATTTATCTTTTTCTGCACCACAGATTTCACGGATTTACACAGATTTTTTCATATAGAACACGGATCTTTCTTTTTAATCAGTGTGAATCTGTGGAATTTGTGGCGAATAATCTCCGCAAAGTTACATTAAAATGCTGATTTATTTATGTTTTGCTCCCTGTTTTTGTGAGTAAATTTTTACCGTAGGTCGGTAATAGGAGCAGAAGTACAGGCATTGGGAGCCCGGATGCGCATGAAATGTGCCAGTGTGGGCGCAATATGTTCAATGGTTACAGGTGTCTGGATAATGGCCGGTTTTACGGAATGTCCCATGAAAATCAGCGGTGAAGGGATATAAGAATGACGTACCACTTTGTTTTCGCCGCCGTTCTCGTTGACGATAGTCCATCCGGGAAGGACGTCGATTACGAGGTCGCCCGAACGTTTGCGGTGGTAGCCGTTGCGTATTTTATGAATTTCCGGCGTCCATGAACCCAGCAACAGCCGGTTGGCTGAATATGCTTCGTTCACTCCGCTGAACTGCATCAGGAATTCTGCTGACTTTTGTTGGATCTCTGCCAGATTCAGTTCCTTCTTTTCCAGCAATTTATGATTCAGATAAATCTGCTGGTTGTGGTGAGCTTCCACATACTTTCCTTCGCCATACGTAGCCATCAGGTACATATTCAATAGGGCGGCACAACGGTTGAGATAAAACTCTCCGCTGGGAATCTTGTACAATCCCGAGTCAGCCGATTCGCTGTCCGTATATCCGGTGGAAGTGACGAAAATAAGCACGTTTTGTAGTCCTACTTTCTTGTCGAGCGCTTCGAGCAGGTTTTCGATACTGCGGTCGAGACGCACATAGGTGTCTTGTATTTCCATGGCACATTCCTGTACGGATTTATGTGCGTAGTTTCCTGCATAATAAGTGAGTGCCAATAAGTCAGTAATGTCATCCATGCCGATGGAGCTTTTGTTCAATGCCTCTTCGGCAAGTGCGTTCACTTCATCATTCACAAAAGGGCTGGCGATGAAGCGTCTGTACTTATTGTTACGGTCGTCGTCAAATTTATATTTGAAGAGTATATCCCGCCAATCTGGCAGAAAAGTGTACATGCCACGGGGGAATACCGGTTCCCATGTCATACCCGCAATACGGAAATCAATCGCCTGCCGGTCATTGTATTGGCTTGCCCACCACGGAAACTCTCCATAATAGGTCGTTCCACTCCATTTTCCGGTGTTGGGATTGAGCCAGAAAGCACCGTTTCCGGCATGTCCGGCTGCGAAAAGCGCGGCGTCGCAATCGGGGGCGATGGCATATACGAGTCCTTTGCCTTGGGTCGCTATTTTAAGCTCGTCGGCAATGGTGGAAGTCAGTAATTTGGTGGGTGCGGCCGTTTGGTCGGTGTAATATCCCATGAATTCGGTATCGTCCGTACTGTTGACGGGGCGAAGGGTAGAGGCGTCCATCCATCGTTGGGAGATGATTCCGTTCATGGAAGGCGTCGTGCCGCTGTAAATAGCTGCGATGGCAGAAGCACGGTCTACGCCGCAGAAGGTATATTCGGCGTTATGGAACACTCTTCCCTCTTTCCAAAGACGTTTGAAGCCTTTCTCGCCGTAGAGTGACGAAAACGCTTCCAGATAGTCCGTACGCAGTTGGTCGATAGTCAGCCCTACCACTAATTTAGGGGCGGAAGGCAGTGACTGGGCTTGTAGCCCGGTGAAAGTCAGTACGGTGATGAGGGAAGTTAGTAGTCCTTTCATTATTTCTTTTTAGATGTCACAATCAGATTGCTTGCTGAACGTATCAGCAAAACGAGTGCCAAAGGTACAACAGCAAAGTCAAATCTTTGCGGAATTGCAGGAAAAAGCACTATAAAAAGTGTTAAAACGACCAGATTCAAGGTCAAGTACCAGCATTTCTTCCCTTTTCGGACACAATATACGATGTAGGGAAGGAAAAGAAGTTGCCCCGGATGGAAAACCAATAACAGGAAATTGGAGCTGACTGCCGGGTGTTGGGAGAAGAGGGCGAGGAAGGCGAGGACGCATCCCACGATACCTGCCATGCCAAAAAGAACAAGGTCGATCCCCCATAATCCGGTTCTCCGGCGGATGCCATAGATCGTGGCGGCGGCTGTCAGTATAAATAAGAGTAACGAGCATTGGAGCGGAGTGGGCATCCAGCCGCTTTCATCCGGTTCGGGAGTGACGTCGATTACCAGTTCGTTGGCCTTGACAAGCGGACGGGAATAGGTATCTGTGGAGATCTGTGCGCCGTCGAAAGCATCCATCAGATAGAAGGGGGCAAACATCATTTGCCGTTGTGTGATGGGCTGGTCGGCTTCGCTTCCGATGCAGAGGTCGATGCCGAAACGCGCCCACGGATGTCCTTTGCAATATTGATGTACGATGTCGCGGAAAGTGCGCGAACCATCCTGCGGTTCCGTCGGATAAACCACCTTTCCTGCAATGCTTTCTTCTATCTTGTCCCGGGGACGGGTGGCGCAATTGTCGTAAAAGAAATTATAACGATACACCCGGTTTTCCGGGTGGTAATTTTCTTGTAATAACTGGATTAGTTTTGTTTTCTCTTCATCAGTCAGGTTTAGTGTTTGCTGCCACACGCTGCGTCCGTAGAATGCGTATTCAGCCGCAAAATGCTCATAATCCGTTACTCCCAGTTGGTAATCGGTTTCTCCGAGCGAGAAGCGGAAGATGAAGTTGGGAGTGTTGAAACTGAATAATCCGTAATTGAACACAACGTCAATCCCTTGTGACGGGTTTTCATAGCGGATGGCAGTGTGTCCGAACAGGGAATATATTTCTTCTCCGGGAGCGCAAGTCAACAAGCTCAAGCGAATGGAGTCGTTGCTGTTGGCAGGTGCTTGTCCGGCGGACGGAAGCAACAGGAAGAAGGAGAGGATTGTATATAAGAAAAACCGTTTCATTAGCAGGCTCGTTTTATTTTGGTGGCAAATATAGGAAGAATTGTTGGATTCGGGAAAACGGTGGTTCTGTTTTATCGGAATAGAGTCTCTATTTCATACAAACAGAGGCTCTATATGGCTTAAACAGAGGCTCTGTTTCCCTCAAATAGAGCCTCTATTTTGGGGCTAAAAAATCGAACAGCCAAACGAACACCCCCTGAAGGTGGTTCAACTGCTTGTCTGTCATGCGTTTGCAACGCTCGAAAAAAAGTAGGCGAACCACCAACCGAACATATATAAATACTAAAATATAATAATCTATATAATATAGTTCGCTCAACACACTTTTTCTGTGTTTTGTGAATGAAAAAATGAAGATGATTCAGGAAATTTGCCTTTAGATGAGATAAAACGGAGCCTCTGTTTGGGTGAAATAATGTTTCTGCTGGAACGGAAAATTGATTACAAAATAGTGGAACGCTTTGTGGAACGCTGTTTTTCTCTTGTAATCTATTGCTTATTAGTTGTTTATGATGTAATGAAAAAGGACTGCCGAACGCAAAGTGGAATACATAATAAACAATAAAAGATAATTGTTCTATTTAAAAATAGATAGTTCGATTTTTTGTTTGGGGGGATTTCTAAAATGAAAAAAGAAGATAATTCCTCTTCTATGCTTCAACTTTTCTTTTTTTACTTTACCTTTGCGCCCGCTAAAGAACCAAAAGATTTGAATTTAATAATCGACATAGGAAATACAAAGGCAAAGATTGCTTTCTTCGACGGCGGAGAAATGGTGGATGTAGTAGCTGAATCCAATCAGTCTCTAGGTTGCTTGAAAGCTCTTTGTTCTCAATATCCGGTTGAACAGGGGATTGTGGCTACTGTCATTGATCTAAACGAAAAGGTTTTAGCTGATTTGGCCGCTTTGCCGTTTCCTTTGCTCTGGCTCAATCATCAGACTCCGCTGCCGGTTGTCAACCTGTACGAAACTCCCGAAACATTAGGATATGATCGTATGGCTGCCGTAGTGGGTGCTAATGAGCAGTTTCCTCATCGGGATATATTGGTGATTGATGCGGGAACTTGCATTACTTACGAGTTTATCGACTCAAAAGGCCAGTATCATGGCGGTAATATTTCTCCCGGTATGCAGATGCGTTTCAAGGCACTGCATCAGTTTACAGGACGTTTGCCTCTGGTAGACACCAACGGGCGCAAACTCCCGATGGGACGGGATACCGAAACGGCTATACGCGCCGGAGTGATGAAAGGGATGGAATACGAAATTTCAGGTTATATTGAGTCTATGAAGCATAAATATCCTGAACTTTTGGTTTTTTTAACGGGCGGAGATGATTTTTCTTTTGATAGCAGCGTAAAAAGTATCATCTTTGCAGATAGATTTTTAGTGTTGAAAGGATTAAATAGAATTTTAAACTATAATAATGGTAGGATTTAAACACACACTTTGTGCGCTTTTGCTCACGATGGTTACCGGAATGGCAATCGCTCAAAATAATACAAACTCTCCTTATACACGATATGGCTATGGCGACTTGTCCGATCAGAGTTTCGGGAATAGCAAGGCGATGGGGGGAATTGCTTTTGGACTTCGGGATGGAGCACAGATCAATCCGCTGAATCCTGCTTCGTATACAGCCATTGACTCGTTGACGTTTATTTTTGAAGGAGGCGTTAGTCTGCAAAATATGAATATTAGTGGTGGCGGTGTGAAACTGAACGCTAAAAACTCTAGCTTTGACTATCTGGCTATGCAATTTCGTTTGCATCCGAGGATAGCGATGAGTATCGGATTGTTGCCGTTCTCCAATGTGGGATATTCTGTATCGGATACACAGACTGCAACTGATCCGGGGACTGGTGCTACGGCTGATTATGCAAGAAATTATACCGGGGATGGAGGCTTGCATCAATTATATGCCGGATTGGGTGTGAAGGTGCTCAAAAACTTTTCGGTAGGTGTGAACGCTTCTTATTTTTGGGGAGATATAAACCGTACACGTGTAGTTTATTATCCAAGTGTATCAGGTGCTTATAATTATAATCACCAGTCGATTGCATCAGTTTCGAGTTATAAACTAGATTTTGGAGCACAATATACATTGGATATTGACAAAAAGCATTCAGTAACAATTGGAGCTGTGTATTCTCCGGAATTGAAACTGGGTAATGATTATAGTGTAACGACGCAAATGGTATCAAACTCTACGGGTACAGCTGTTTCTACTACCACCTTGAACCCGGATGCTACACTTAAAGTGCCTAATACTTTTGGCGTCGGCTTTACATATAACTATGACAAACGTTTGACTGTCGGTCTGGATTATAGTTTGCAACAGTGGTCAAAAGCTAAGTTTGGCGTAAATACATCGGATGATGCTGTACGTGAAGATTTTGATGAAACATACACGTATTGCGACCGTCATAAAATATCAGTGGGTGCGGAATATATTCCCAATTTGATTGGACGTTCCTATTTATCCCACATCAAATATCGTTTGGGAGCTTATTATACGACTCCGTATTATAAGATTGGCGGTAAAGACGCAGCCCGCGAATATGGCGTAACAGCCGGTTTCGGTCTGCCTGTGCCTCGTTCCCGTTCCATCCTTAGCATCAGCGGACAGTTTGTTCGTGTAAGTGGACAGGAATCGACCTTTGTAAACGAAAATATCTTCCGCGTTAGCATCGGATTGACGTTCAACGAACGTTGGTTCTTCAAACGCAGAGTAGAGTAATTGAAATGAATGTAAGAAGAGAAAGAATAGACGACTATAATAATAACAACTAAAATTTAGATACAATGAAAATTAAAACGCTTGTGGCTATGTTGTTCCTTTCGGCAGGGGCAACCACTGTGGTAGCACAGGATGCGACTAACTGTAACTCGAACAGTAGTATCTCGCATGAAGCTGTGCGTGCAGGTAACTTTAAAGATGCGTATACTCCTTGGAAAGCTGTGTTGGAAAACTGCCCGACGCTTCGTTTCTATACTTTTACTGACGGATATAAAATTCTGAAAGGCTTGATGGGACAAATCAAGGATAGGAATAATCCGGAATATCAGAAATATTTTGATGAACTGATGAATACGCATGATTTGCGTATCAAATACACAGATGAGTTCTTGGCTAAAGGTACAAAAGTGTCTTCTGCTGATGAAGCTCTGGGTATCAAAGCAGTAGATTACATCGCTTTCGCTCCGAAAATTGATGTTAATCAGGCTTATCAATGGTTGAGCCAGTCGGTAAATGCAGTAAAAGCTGAATCTGCTGCCGCTACTATCTTCTATTTCCTGCAAATGTCTTTGGATAAACTGAAAACAGATCCTAACCATAAGGAACAATTCATTCAGGATTATCTGGCTGCTTCTGAATATGCTGATGCTGCTATTGCTGCTGAAACGAACGAAGCAAAGAAGAAAAACTTGCAAGGTATCAAAGATAATCTGGTTGCTTTGTTTGTAAACAGC
This sequence comes from Bacteroides sp. D1, assembly GCF_000157095.2. NCBI lineage: Bacteria > Pseudomonadati > Bacteroidota > Bacteroidia > Bacteroidales > Bacteroidaceae > Bacteroides > Bacteroides sp. D1. The sequence continues at coordinate 96,305 of NZ_JH114348.1, read as the reverse complement.
GGAACAGCTGATTGCGAATCACTGCAAAACATCTATGGACCGAAAGTAGAAGCTAACCAAACAGACCTGGCTTACTTGAAGAAAGTAATTGACATCATGAAAATGATGAGATGTACGGAAAGCGAAGCTTATCAACAGGCTGCTTTCTATGTGTACAAAATAGAACCTAGTGCAGATGCCGCTACCGGATGTGCTTACCAGGCATTTAAGAAAGGTGACATCGACGGTGCTGTCAAATTCTTCGACGAAGCCATTGGATTGGAAACTGACAACGTGAAGAAAGCTGAAAAAGCATACGCTGCCGCAGCAGTATTGGCTTCTGCTAAAAAACTGTCTCAAGCAAGAGCATATTGCCAGAAAGCTATCGGGTTCAACGAAAACTATGGTGCTCCATATATCCTGATTGCCAATCTGTATGCAATGAGTCCTAACTGGAGCGACGAGTCAGCTTTGAACAAGTGTACTTACTTTGCAGTAATCGACAAACTGCAACGTGCAAAACAAGTAGATCCGAGCGTAGCTGAAGAAGCTAACAGCTTGATCGGTAGATATTCTGGTCATACTCCACAAGCTAAAGACCTGTTTATGTTAGGTTACAAGCAAGGCGACCGCATCACTATCGGCGGTTGGATAGGAGAGACTACAACGATTAGATAACCGTATGTTGCGAAAACGAAGAAACCGTTTGTTGCATAAAAGCATGAGCATAACAATCACCTTCGGGGTGGTTGTTATGCTTCTTTTATTATCTTCCTGTGGCGGAAAACAGAAAGCTATGGGAGAGGCTATCACAGAACGTGATTCTCTTCCGGTGATGACCACATTAGGAGTCACTACCCTTATTTCCGATTCCGGAGTGACACGTTATAGGGTGAACACGGAAGAGTGGATGATGTACGACCGTAAAAAGCCTTCGTATTGGGCGTTTGAAAAAGGTGTGTATATGGAGCAGTTCGACTCTATCTTTAATGTAGAAGCCAGTATTAAGGCAGATACTGCCTATTATTATGACAAAGAAAGGCTTTGGAAGCTGATAGGAAATGTGGATATACAGAACCGCAAAGGAGAGCGTTTTAATACCGAACTGCTCTACTGGAATGAGGCCACTCAAAAAGTGTATTCCGACAAGTTTATACGTATTCAGCAACCGGACAGAATTATCACAGGACACGGCTTCGACTCGAACCAGCAAATGACTATATATACCATTCGTAATATTGAAGGTATTTTCTATGTGGACGAGGAAGCGAGTAGCGGTCCGCCCCAACCGGAAACAAAAGCACTGCCGGATTCAGTGAATAAAGATGCTGCGAAATAGGCGAAGTCATATCATTGTACCGTACCTCGTAAATCGTCTGATCGTAAATCAAAACTTATGAATATTTATATCTCTCTAATTATCACCATGGTCTTTTCCGCTTTCTTTTCAGGAGTGGAGATTGCCTTTGTGTCGGTAGACAAACTGCGTTTTGAGATGGAACGCAAGGGGGGAATTACGTCCCGCATCCTTTCTATCTTCTTCAAGAACCCGAATGAATTTATCTCTACCATGTTGGTGGGGAATAATATCGCACTAGTCATCTATGGTATTCTGATGGCACAGATTATCGGCGACAATCTGCTGGCGGGATTCATTGACAATCATTTCCTGATGGTGTTGGCGCAGACCGTTATTTCTACCCTGATTATCCTGGTGACTGGAGAGTTTTTGCCGAAAACAATCTTCAAAATCAATCCCAATCTGGTCTTGAATGTTTTTGCCATTCCGCTTATTGTTTGTTATGTGGTTCTCTATCCCATCTCCAAATTAGCCTCCGGCTTGTCTTGTATCTTCCTTCGCCTCTTTGGAATGAAGGTTAATAAGGATGCGTCCGACAGAGCTTTTGGAAAAGTCGACCTCGATTACTTCGTACAAAGCAGCATTGATAATGCCGAAAATGAAGAAGAGCTGGACACGGAAGTGAAAATCTTCCAGAACGCCCTCGACTTCTCGAACATAAAAATCCGCGACTGCATCGTTCCCCGTACCGAAGTGGTGGCTGTCGATCTGACTACTTCGCTGGACGAGCTGAAAAGCCGCTTCATAGAATCCGGAATCTCCAAGATAATCGTATATGACGGGAATATCGATAACGTAGTCGGTTATATCCATTCGTCGGAAATGTTCCGTGCCCCGAAAAACTGGCATGAGAATGTGAAACAAGTGCCGATTGTGCCCGAAACCATGTCCGCCCATAAACTGATGAAACTTTTCATGCAGCAAAAGAAAACGATTGCCGTAGTGGTGGATGAATTTGGCGGTACGTCCGGCATCGTGTCTCTGGAAGACCTCGTTGAAGAAATCTTTGGAGATATAGAAGACGAACACGATAACACTTCCTATATCAGCAAGCAAATCGACGAACGCGAGTATGTGTTGTCCGCCCGCCTGGAGATAGAAAAAGTCAATGAGACGTACGGACTCGACTTGCCCGAATCGGATGATTATCTGACAGTAGGAGGGTTGATCCTGAACCAATATCAGAGCTTCCCGAAGTTGCATGAAGTGGTCCGGGTAGGACGTTATCAATTCAAGATAATTAAGGTCACAGCGACAAAAATAGAACTCGTGCGATTAAAAGTCTTGGAATAATGACGATAATCAAGAAATTTTTAGCCAATAAATAGATGCATATTAGCATTTTTTGTATCTTCGTGCGCTAAAACGACAAAAGAAAGAAATAATAATAAACATAAATCGTATTAATCAAAATGGCAACGTTACAAAACATTAGGTCGAAAGGACCTCTATTGGTGATTGTTATCGGCTTGGCGCTGTTTGCTTTCATTGCGGGTGACGCATGGAAGGTGATGCAGCCGCATCAGGCACATGACGTAGGTGAGGTGAACGGAGACGCTCTTTCCGCTCAAGAGTATCAGAATTTGGTAGAAGAATATACCGAAGTGGTGAAACTCATGCGTGGGGTGACCGCCTTGAATGACGAACAAACCAATCAGGTGCGCGATGAAGTATGGCGTTCCTACGTAAACAATAAACTGATTGAAAAAGAAGCAAAAGCATTGGGACTGACTGTTTCTGCTGCTGAAATCCAGGACATCCTGAAAGCTGGCGTTCATCCTTTGTTGAGACAAACTCCTTTCCAGAATCCGCAAACAGGAAACTTCGACAAGGATATGTTGAACAAGTTCCTCGTGGAATATGCCAAGATGAGCGAATCACAAATGCCGGCACAGTATGCTGAACAATACAATAACATGTATAAATACTGGTCTTTCATTCAGAAAACACTGATCGAGAGCCGTCTGGCAGAAAAGTATCAGGCATTGGTGTCTAAAGCTCTTCTTTCTAATCCGGTGGAAGCACAGGACGCTTTCGATGCAAGAGTGAACCAGTACAACGTGTTGATGGCTGGTATTCCTTACTCTTCTGTAGTGGACTCTACAATCGTAGTGAAAGAATCGGAACTGAAAGACTTGTATAACAAGAAGAAAGAACAATTCAAGCAATATCAGGAAACTCGTGACATCAAGTACATTGATGTACAAGTGACTGCAAGTGCTGAAGACAGAGCTGCTATCCAGAAAGAAGTGGACGAAGCTACTGAACAGTTGGCTACTACTACGGAAGATTATACTTCTTTCATCCGCTCGACTGGCTCGGAAGCTCCTTATGTAGACTTGTTCTATAACAAAACAGCTTTCCCGTCAGATGTAGTTGCCCGTTTGGACTCTGCTTCGGTAGGTACTATTTATGGTCCTTACTATAACGGTGCCGACAATACAATCAACTCTTTCAAAATTGTAGCTAAAGCTGCTGCTGCCGACTCTGTCGAATTCCGTCAGATTCAGGTATACGCAGAAGATGCTGTGAAGACAAAGACATTGGCTGACAGTATCTACAACGCGATCAAAGGTGGTGCTAACTTTGCTGACCTGGCAAAGAAATATGGTCAGACTGGTGATGCAAACTGGCTAACTTCTGCACAGTACGAAGGTGCACAGATAGACGGTGATAACCTGAAATTTATCTCTGCTATCAACAATGCAGGTGTAAACGAACTGGTGAACTTGCCGATGGGACAAGCAAACGTAATTCTTCAGGTGACTAACAAGAAATCTGTAAAAGACAAATATAAAGTAGCTGTTATCAAACGTGAAGTAGAGTTCAGCAAAGAAACTTACAACCGTGCTTATAATGATTTCAGCCAGTTTATCGCAGCTAATCCGAGTGTAGAAAAGATGGTAGCTAACGCTGAAGAAGCCGGTTACAGACTGCTCGACAGAATGGATTTGAGTAGCTCTGAACACAATATCGGTGGTGTAAGAGGCACAAAAGAAGCGTTGAGATGGGCGTTTGATAAAGCAAAACCGGGTGATGTTTCCGGCTTGTACGAATGTGGCGAAAGCGATCACATGATGGTAGTAGGTCTGGTAGGCATTAAGCCGGAAGGATATCGTCCGTTGAAAGCAGTACAGGATCAGTTGAGAGCTGAAATCGTAAAAGATAAGAAAGCTGAAAAGATTATGGCTGACATGAAAGCTGCCAATGCAACTTCATTCAACCAGTACAAAGAGATGACTAATGCAGTCAGCGACTCTTTGAAGATGGTTACTTTTGCAGCTCCTGCATACGTATCAGCATTGCGCAGCAGCGAACCGCTGGTAGGTGCTTATGCTTCTGCAGCTGAAGTAAATCAGTTGAGCGCTCCTATCAAAGGTAATGCCGGAGTATTTGTATTGCAGGTATACGGCAAGGATAAACTGAACGAAACATTCGACGCAAAAGCAGAAGAAGCTACGCTGACTAACATGCACGCACGTTTTGCCAGCCGTCTGATGAATGATTTGTATCTGAAAGCAAACGTAAAAGATACACGCTTCTTGTTCTTCTAAACAAGTAGCAAGTAATAGATATTAGGCACGGATTACACGGATTTACGCGGTTTAAACTTTTGAGGGAACCGCGAACCCCGTGTAATCCGTGCCTTTTTTGTGCTCGTTTTTTTTGTTTATGGCCTTTGTTATCTGATTAAATTTCCATATCTTGCCAATCTTTATCAATTGGCTTTGCGAAATACTTCATTAACTAATACGAATCTATATTATGACTAAACAACTAGCCCAGTATTCAGTTCCCGCTGAAAATTCACGTGTTATCCGTGTTTTCCTTTCTTCAACGTTCAGAGACATGGAGATGGAACGTTCTGCATTAGTCAAACTCTTTAAGGGTTTGCAAGTGAAGGCTGCCAGCCGTGGTGCCACCATTTCATTGGTTGATTTGCGTTGGGGAATCACAGAAGAAGATGCTAAAAGCGGCAAGGTTGTTGAAATATGCCTGAAAGAGATCGTTAACTCCCGGCCTTTCTTCATTGGTATGGTAGGCGACCGCTATGGATGGTGTCCCAGTTATGAAGATTTATCTCAAACTCTCAATGACAGCTTGGAATATCGTTGGATAGAAGATGACTTGAATCACCATTTGAGTGTGACGGAAATTGAAATGCAGTTTGGTGTACTGCGCAATCCCAATCCGTTACATGCCTATTTTTATATAAAACAGTCGGCAGATGATGAACGGTCTTGCCCTGAAGAGGAGTCTCTTAAACTGAAACGTCTGAAAGAGAGTATTTTGCAACAGGATCGTTATCCTGTGCAGGAGTATGATTCGCCCGATCAGTTGTGTAACCTTGTGGAAGCTGCTTTCACGGAATTGCTTGAACGGGAGTTTCCGGATGTACTGACCGTTGAAGATAATCAAGCATTGCAAGAACAACTGACGCGCAATGAACTTTTATTCAATTATCACCCAATACCTGAAGCAGATCAGGCGTTTGCTGATTTTTTGGCGGCGGATGAACAGCGGTGTCTGGTGGTAACGGGCGGTTGCGGTCTTGGCAAGAGTGCTTTGTTGGCTCATTGGAGCGATTTGGTGAACAATGATATGCCGATGATTCCTATCTATCATCGCTTGGATAGTACTACATTGTCTTCTTATCCGGAAACGTTGGCGAGAATGTTAGCTTCCAAATGCCAGAACGCACTCAAGCATCAATCTTTGGGTGAGGAAAATTTGTTCGCGGCGGAAGTTTCAAAAGAACTGGACTCGACCCAAAGCACTGCCAAATCCCTCATGGACGCCGTGAAAAACTCGGTTTTGATGGGAGATGCTGGCTTGAACACTTTTTCAGGGAACACACTTCGAAACCTCAAGGAGATTGAAGAAGATTTGAATTCTATCCAAAAGTTCAGTCAGTTGTGGAGTGCGCTGGGTGCATCAAGATACCCTATCATTCTGTTGATTGATGACATCAGTTATCTGAATCCGACTGAAGCATCCCTGTTTTCTTTATTTGCATCTATTCCCCCGAACGTGAAAGTCGTGTTGAGCTTTTCTGCGTCATCCACTGCCTACCTGCCCTTTGTTCAGAATGGCTACGCTCATTTCCAGTTGAATGGCTTTTCGCAGGCGGATGCCAAGTCGTTCTCAAAGCAATATTTGTCTACTTACTCCAAGGCTTTGTCCGCACAACAGGAAGATATTCTTGCTTCGTGGGTGCTGGCTAAACAACCGCGCTGTTTAAGTGTATTGCTCAACGAGCTGGTTTCGTTCGGTCAGTACGATGCTCTCAATGAATATATGAGTGGATATTGCCGGCTCAATGAGGTTGGGCAATTCTATGACAGTGTGTTACGGCGTTTGTCGGCTGATTATGGTTTCGAAGAGATTGGAAGAACGCTTCTGATGCTTTCACTTACTTTAGAAGGATTTACCGAAGATGAAGTGAAGAGCATGGCAGACATTAATCAGATACTTTGGTCGCAGTTGAGAGTGGAAATGAGCAGCTGGCTCACCAACAAAGGAGGACGATATTGCATTGGTGACACACAAATGGTAGAGGCGATCGAACGCTATTTCGCTCAAGATGACGAATGTATAGATGATAGTCGCCATGAAATTATTTCCGCTCTGCTGGATGAGGAAGAGATCCTTTCCCATCCGTTGACTTTTGCCGATTATAACTATCGCATGAAACAGTTCTGCTACCATGATTCGTATCGCTATAAAGTGGAGATTACCTATCAATGCTATAAGATGCAAGAATGGGATATATTGAAGGATTGGATTTGTGATGTGGAGATTTTCGAGATTCTGTATCGCACGAATCGTTCTCTGTTGGAAGATAGCTGGAAGGCGATCATGAACGACAATCCTGAAGTTACGCCTGAAGTCTATGCCGAATTGGACTTTGATGAGATCGATTCTTTTTTAATTCCTGTCATTGCTAATGATATGGCTACTTTCTTGAGCAGTTCTTTCCATCTGACGAAGGCGGCGGCTGCTGTGAGTGAGAAGAGTATGGAAGGTGCTGCCATGCCACTCATTGCCAAGTCGGTATTGAAGATGAATGAGGGATGCCGCTATGCCCGTAATGAAGAGTACGAAACGGCATGCGACTGTTTCCTGAAAGCATTGGTGATGCAGGAAAACATAGTACCGACTCCGGAACTGGAGATTGCCAACACCTGCCGAAATCTAGCTCTGGCATATTACTACAATGAGCAATACAATGAAGCAGTGACCTATCTGAATAGGGCGCTTGATTATCATGCGGCTTCTGCTGATGAGAAGAGTCAGGCAGAAGTCATTGAACTTTCCGAATATCTGGCTTATTGTGATTACTATAAGGATGAGGAAGAGAGTGCTGCCGAGAAATTCCGGAAAGTAGCTGAAATGCACGAGTCGTTGAATGGCAGGCTGTCCGGTGGAGTGGCTAAATGTTTGCGTATGCAGGGTAAATGTCTTTATTATATCAAACGATACGATGAAGCATGGATGCTGATGAATCAGGCGTTGGACATTGCTATACAGATAGATAGTAAAAAACAGATCGTCGCTTGTCATAAACAGTTGTATTATCTGTGCAGGGAATTCAAACGGATGATGAATGAACGTGGCGATGAGCAGGCATCTACTTTATTCTTCCGTGAGTCTCTTCTGCATGAAATGTATTTCAGCGAAAAACCGCGTCTGGCGGAACTGACTGTCCGCTACGAGGCATTGAGATGTGATATTATGCAGCAGTATTACATGAATAAAGACTATGATAACGTGATTCGTATTGCAACGTCTTTGGATTTTCACGATGATGCTGACCCTAATGCTTCCTGTCTGGTATATTATTACAAAGCACAGGCTTATGTGAAGTTGGAGAATTATCCAATGGCGAAAGAGGCTTTCTTCAGAGAGCTTGAACTGCGAAAGAAGTATTTGGGATGGGAGGAAGAAGATACGATTCTGGCTTGTCAGAACTTAGGGGTTTTGCACAGCTTTTGTAATGAACGGGAAGAGGCGCTGGCTTGTTTCCGTGAGGCGTACGGTCATGAAGTGAAAAAGAATGGCGAGGATTCTGAAATGGCGCAAAAGCTACTTCAATATATCAGCGTGGTTGAATCATAACGGAGGCATACTTCCCTTTTTTGTTAACTTTTACATTCCTGCTATACGGAAATCGACTTTATTTCCTTACATTTGCAGATATAAACTATCAACAGAAAGAAGAATGTCTAAATATCCCCTTTTAGGAATGACTCTTGTAGAGCTTCAATCATTGACAAAAAGACTGGGTATGCCCGGCTTTGCTGCCAAGCAGATTGCATCCTGGCTTTACGAAAAGAAGGTAGCCTCGATTGATGATATGACTAATTTGTCATTGAAACACCGGGAGTTGCTCAAGCAGAACTATGAGGTGGGAGCGGAAGCTCCGGTAGATGAAATGCGCTCTGTAGATGGTACGGTGAAGTATCTTTATAAAGTGGGTGAGAACCATTTTGTAGAGTCGGTTTATATACCGGATGATGACCGGGCAACGTTGTGCGTGTCGTCACAAGTAGGTTGCAAGATGAACTGTAAGTTCTGTATGACCGGCAAACAGGGGTATACGGCTAACCTGACCGCCAGCCAGATCATGAACCAGATTCATTCGCTGCCGGAACGGGACAAACTGACTAATGTCGTAATGATGGGAATGGGCGAGCCGCTCGATAACCTGGATGAGGTATTGAAGGCATTGGAACTACTGACCGCTACCTACGGTTACGCATGGAGTCCGAAGCGTATCACGCTTTCTACTGTCGGGCTACGGAAAGGATTGCAGCGTTTTATCGAAGAAAATGACTGTCACCTTGCCATCAGCCTTCACTCGCCGCTGACCGTTCAGCGTGCTGAATTAATGCCGGCGGAAAAGGCGTTTTCAATCACCGAAATGGTGGAACTGTTAAAAAACTATGATTTTAGTAAACAACGTCGACTTTCGTTTGAATATATTGTTTTTAAAGGGCTCAATGATTCGCAGGTCTATGCCAAAGAGTTGCTGAAACTTCTTCGCGGGCTGGATTGCAGGGTGAATCTGATTCGTTTTCATGCCATACCGGGGGTAGACCTCGAGGGAGCGGACATGGATACGATGACCCGTTTTCGTGATTATCTGACGTCACACGGACTTTTCACCACTATCCGTTCATCCAGAGGCGAAGATATTTTTGCCGCTTGCGGTATGCTGTCGACAGCGAAACAGGAGAAAAATAATGAAAGTTAATATATAAAACCGAACATCATGAAAAAGTACTCTTTTATTTTATGCATCGCTTTGGTAGCCTTTGTCGTTGCATCTTGTGGTCTGAAAGGAAATCACACCTCTAGTGGTCGTGCTTACGAGCTTTTGGTTGTAGTAGATCACGGTGTTTGGGATCGTGCTGCCGGAAGGGCTTTACATGATGCGCTCGATGCTGATATGCCCGGTTTGCCGCAGTCGGAACCTTCTTTCCGGATTATGTATACTTCACCGAAAGATTATGATTCTACGCTGAAGTTGATACGTAACATTATTATTGTAGATATACAGGATATATATACGAAAGCCTCGTTCAAATATGCGAAGGACGTGTATGCCAATCCGCAGATGATATTGACTATCCAGGCTCCGAACGAAGAAGAGTTTGAGAAGTTTGTGGAAGAGAACAAAAAGACGATTGTCGACTTCTTTACCCGTGCGGAAATGAACCGTCAGATTACGTTCCTGGAAGGGAAACACAGTAATTTCATTTCGCAGAAAGTGGACAGTTTGTTCGGATGCGACATCTGGGTGGATGCCGAACTGGCTAATTCAAAGACCGGGGATGATTTCTTCTGGGCTTCTACCAACACAGGTACTGCCGACCGTAACTTTGTGATGTACTCTTATCCGTACACTGACAAGGATACGTTTACCAAAGAATATTTTGTGCACAAACGTGACTCCGTGATGAAAGCCAATATCCCCGGATTCAAGGAAGGCGTTTATATGTCGACCGATAGTTTGCTGACCGATGTCCGTCCGATCAATGTACAGAACAGCTACACAATGGAAGCACGTGGCCTGTGGCGTATGAAGGGCGACTTTATGGGTGGTCCGTATGTGTCTCATACTCGTCTGGACGAGAAAAACCAACGAATTATTACAGCAGAAATATTTGTTTATTCACCTGATAAAATGAAACGCAACCTGGTACGCCAGATGGAAGCATCTCTGTATACACTGAAACTTCCGAATGAAGTTCAGCAGAATCAGATTCCATTGGGAGAGGCATCTAAGGAAGCGGAACAAACTAATAAATAAAAACATGGAAGATAACAAGATAAGGATAGGTATCACCCAAGGAGATATTAACGGGGTGGGCTATGAGGTGATTCTTAAGACATTTTCCGACCCTACGATGTTGGAACTATGTACTCCGATCATTTATGGCTCGCCGAAAGTAGCGGCTTATCATCGCAAAGCGCTGGATATACAGGCCAATTTCAGCATTGTCAACTCTGCTACCGAAGCGGGGTACAACCGTTTGAGCGTTGTGAACTGTACGGATGATGAGGTGAAAGTGGAATTTTCCAAACCCGATCCCGAAGCCGGTAAAGCTGCGTTGGGGGCTTTGGAACGTGCCATCGAAGAATATCGCGAAGGATTGATAGACGTTATCGTAACAGCTCCGATCAACAAACATACGATTCAGTCGGAAGAGTTCTCCTTCCCCGGACATACGGAATATATCGAAGAACGTCTGGGCAATGGTGATAAGTCATTGATGATTTTGATGAAGAATGACTTCCGGGTGGCTTTGGTGACGACACACATCCCTGTCAGAGAGATCGCGACTACGATTACCAAAGAATTGATTCAGGAGAAACTGATGATATTCCATCGTTGTCTGAAACAGGATTTCGGTATCGGCGCTCCGCGTATTGCGGTGCTCTCTCTCAATCCTCATGCCGGAGACGGTGGTTTGTTGGGAATGGAAGAGCAGGAAGTGATTATCCCTGCCATGAAAGAAATGGAAGAGAAAGGAATCCTTTGCTACGGTCCTTATGCGGCCGACGGCTTTATGGGTTCAGGCAATTATACTCATTTTGACGGTATCCTGGCGATGTATCACGATCAGGGGCTGGCTCCGTTCAAGGCCTTGGCTATGGAAGACGGGGTGAACTATACGGCAGGCCTGCCGGTAGTACGTACTTCTCCGGCTCATGGAACGGCATACGATATTGCAGGCAAGGGAGTGGCTTGTGAAGATTCTTTCCGTCAGGCAATCTATGTTGCCATCGACGTGTTCCGTAATCGTCAGCGGGAAAAAGTGGCTCGTGCCAATCCGTTGCGTAAACAGTATTACGAGAAACGTGACGATAGTGATAAACTGAAGCTGGATACAGTAGACGAAGATTAAAAACGAGTGATGACGAAAGCAGAGATACAACAAGTGAAACAGCGTTTCGGTATTATTGGAAATACTGAAGCATTGTCGCGCGCCATAGATGTTGCCATTCAGGTAGCTCCTACCGATTTGTCTGTGCTGATTACCGGAGAAAGTGGAGTCGGAAAAGAAAGTTTTCCGCAGATTATTCATCAATATAGTCGGAGGAAGCACGGGCAGTATATTGCTGTCAACTGTGGCGCTATTCCGGAGGGTACGATTGATTCCGAACTGTTCGGACATGAGAAAGGTGCGTTTACCGGTGCGATTGGCGAACGGAAAGGGTACTTTGGCGAAGCCGACGGCGGTACTATTTTTCTTGATGAAGTAGGGGAGTTGCCGATGTCTACCCAGGCACGTTTGCTCCGTGTACTGGAGAGTGGCGAGTTTATGAAAGTAGGTTCGTCCAAAGTACAAAAAACGGATGTGCGTGTGGTGGCGGCTACCAACGTCAATCTTACACAAGCGATTGCAGAAGGACGTTTCCGTGAAGATTTATATTACCGGTTGAATACGGTGCCTATCCAGATACCGCCTTTGCGTGAACGTGGTGACGATGTACTTTTGTTGTTTCGTAAGTTTTCCGCAGACTTTGCAGAGAAATACCGGATGCCCGCTATTCAGTTGACGGAGGATGCGAAGAAAGAGTTGTTGGCTTACCCGTGGCCCGGAAACGTGCGTCAGTTGAAGAACATCACCGAGCAAATATCTATCATTGAAACCAATAGGGAGATCTCTGCTGCTATCTTGCAGAATTATCTTCCTGCACAAAATACGCAACGTCTTCCCGCGTTGATGGGAACGCGTGAGAGTAAAGGCTTTGAGAGCGAACGGGAGATTCTTTATTCTGTTCTGTTCGATATGCGCCAGGAAGTGGCGGAGCTGAAGAAGATGGTGCACAACCTGATGGCGGAACGTGCCGGACAGGTGGGGCAGGTAGGACAAATGGGAACGGTGGTTACTACTCCGGTAGTGACGGCGCATCAACCTTCGGTACCTGCTATCATTCACACCATGCAGCCTACGGTTTGCAAGGATGATGATGACATACAAGACACGGAAGAATATGTAGAAGAATCCCCTTTGTCACTGGACGAAGTGGAGAAAGAAATGATACGCAAAGCACTTGAAAGGCATCACGGAAAGCGGAAGAGTGCGGCCAAGGACTTGAATATTTCCGAGCGTACACTTTATAGAAAAATAAAAGAATATGAATTGGATTAAGAAAATAATACGCCCTTTGCTACTGTTCGGCTTGCCGTTGGTAGTCATTGCGTGCACTGTTTCCTATAAGTTTAACGGATCGTCTATCAATTATGATAAGGTAAAGACCATTTCGATAGCCGACTTCCCGATCAAGTCGGAGTATGTATATGCTCCGTTGGCAACCAAATTCAATGAGGACCTGAAAGATATCTTCATCCGGCAGACCCGTCTGCAACTGCTCAAGCCGAGTCAAAATGCCGACTTGCAGATTGACGGAGAAATCACAGGATACAATCAGTACAACCAGGCAGTATCTGCCGACGGTTATTCTTCGGAGACGAAGTTGACTATCACCGTCAATGTGCGTTTTGTCAACAACACCAATCATGCCGAAGACTTTGAACAACAGTTTTCTGCGTTCCGTACCTACGACTCTAGCCAGTTGCTGACTGCCGTACAGGACGGATTGATTGCTGAAATGTCTAAAGAGATCACCGACCAAATTTTTAATGCAACTGTAGCAAACTGGTAATATAAATGACTTCTGTTAACTTTCAACAATGGATTCAGCATCCCGAGACGCTGAATAGGGATACTTTGTACGAACTGCGCAATCTTCTTGCGAGGTATCCGTATTTTCAGTCGCTTCGTCTGCTGTATCTGAAGAATCTGTATATTCTCCATGATATTAGTTTTGGTGGAGAACTGCGGAAAGCAGTTCTTTACATTGCAGACAGACGGCAGTTGTTCCGGTTGATTGAAGGTGACCGCTATGATGTGCAGGCACGGAAAAAGGGAGTACCTCTCACGGAGGTGTTGAAAGATGAACCGTCCGTAGACCGCACATTAGCATTGATCGACGCTTTCTTGTCCACAGTACCCGAAGAGGTGACTGCCCGCACCAGCTTCGACTATTCGATGGATTACACCTCTTATCTTTTGGAGGAGACTCCGGCCACGGAACGGCCGGCCGAAGAAACGCCCAAACTCAAAGGCTACGAACTGATTGACGACTTTATAGAAAAGAGCGAGAGCGACTCTCCCCTCTGCAAGAAACCTTTAAGAGAAGAAATGCCATCTTCGCCAACCTCTTCGGACGAACTTACCGAAGAAGAAACGATGAAGGAAGAAGAGGAAGATGACAGCTGTTTTACGGAAACTTTGGCAAAAATCTATGTTAAACAGCAACGATATTCAAAAGCTCTTGAAATAATTAAAAAATTAAGCTTGAAATATCCAAAAAAAAATGCTTACTTTGCAGACCAAATCAGATTTTTGGAGAAATTGATTATTAACGCTAATTCAAAATAACTAAAAATGTACTTATTATTCGTTATCTTAATGGTTATTGCAGCCTTGTTGATGTGTTTCATCGTGCTGATTCAGAACTCAAAAGGAGGCGGACTTGCTTCTGGTTTCTCTTCATCTAACGCCATCATGGGCGTGCGCAAGACTACAGATTTTCTGGAAAAAGCAACATGGGGCTTAGCTATCTTCATGGTGGTAATGAGCATTGCTACTGCTTATGTAGTTCCTCGCTCTGCTGTTGCTAAAGACGCAGTGTTGGAACAGGCACAGAAAGAACAACAGACTAACCCGTATAACTTACCCGCAGGTACGGCTGCGCCGCAAACTGAAGCTCCTGCTACCAATGCACCTGCTACAGAAACTCCGGCACCGGCTACTGAAACTCCTGCTCCTGCAGCAGAGTAATTCACTCCGTTGTCAGGTAAGACTTTGGGGTAAAACCATTAATGGGAAGGTGCAGACGGATGCTGCATTTCTTTGATATTTAAGTGCGGATTACGCAGATTACACGGATTTTCAATCTTCCGCGTGGTCAGTGTAATCCGCACTTAACTTTTTCTTGTAAAAACAATCTCTTTTTGATAGAAACAAACGAGATTTAACTACCTTTGTTGGTCGTATGAAGATTATTAACTACTATTTTTAAATATAACAATGACAGAACATTTGAAACAGAAATTGAATGACTCCGCCGTACTCCGATGGAGTGTTCTAGCATTGGTCGCATTTACTATGCTATGCGGCTATTTCCTCACCGACGTAATGTCTCCTCTAAAACCCATGCTTGAGAAAGAACTACTATGGGACAGTCTTGATTATGGTTTCTTCACAAGCGCTTACGGGTGGTTTAATGTATTCCTATTGATGCTGATTTTCGGTGGTATCATTTTGGATAAGATGGGAGTTCGTTTCACCGGAATGGGAGCTTGCTTATTGATGGTGTTTGGTTGTGGATTGAAATACTATGCGATTTCTACTACTTTTCCGGAAGGTGCCATGCTCTTCGGATTCAAAACACAGGTAACCCTGGCTGCATTGGGGTATGCTATCTTCGGTGTAGGTGTGGAAATTGCCGGTATCACAGTTTCCAAGATTATCGTAAAATGGTTCAAGGGTAAGGAAATGGCATTAGCTATGGGACTTGAAATGGCTACGGCACGTATCGGAACAACTCTGGCAATGGTGCTCACGGTTCCTTTGGCCGACTTTTTCGGATCTACGGATGAGAGTGGCACATTTCATACCAATATTCCTGCTCCGATTTTGTTTTGTCTGATTATGTTGTGCGTGGGTACGATTGCTTTCTTCCTTTATACTTTCTATGATAAGAAGTTGGATGCTTCTTTGGATGCAGAAGGATTGGAGCCGGAAGAGCCGTTCCGTATGAAAGATATTGTGTATATCATTACCAATAAAGGATTCTGGCTGATTGCATTACTATGTGTATTGTTCTACTCGGCTGTATTCCCCTTTATCAAGTATGCTGCCGACTTGATGGTGCAGAAGTATAACGTAGATCCGAAGTTGGCGGGAACGATTCCCGGATTGTTGCCGATTGGTGCGATTATCCTGACTCCGTTGTTCGGCTCGCTTTATGACCGTATCGGTAAGGGAGCTACGTTGATGATAATCGGATCAGTGATGCTTATTTTTGTGCATACGATGTTTGCTCTGCCTATACTGAATATATGGTGGTTTGCTACTATTATCATGATTATATTGGGATTTGCCTTCTCGTTGGTGCCTTCAGCTATGTGGCCGTCTGTTCCGAAGATTATTCCGGAAAAACAGTTGGGTACCGCATACGCATTGATTTTCTGGGTACAGAACTGGGGATTGATGGGTGTTCCTTTGTTGATCGGATGGGTGTTGAATACTTATTGCAAAGGTCCGGTAGTAGACGGTGCACAGACTTATGACTACACGTTGCCGATGGCTATTTTTGCTCTCTTTGGTGTGCTTGCTCTGATTGTGGCTTTGATGTTAAAGGCAGAGAACAAGAAGAAGGGATACGGTCTGGAAGAGGCGAATATCCAAAAGTAACTAGGAAATTCAATACCTAAAGTAACAAAGGAATTTTGTATCAAGGTGTAAACAAAAGGGTATCAGTATGAATACTCTGAAATAAAAAATAAGAAGTATGGCTGCCAAAGAGAAAATCAACCTGTTAGAGGTCATTCCCTGTCGCAGTGAACATATTACAGCAGAAAGGGAAGGGGAGACAATTGTGCTCTCCTTTCCCCGTTTTAAATATCCGTGGATGCAACGCTTCCTTGTGCCGAAAGGAATGTCGAAAGAACTTCATGTGAAATTGGAAGAACACGGTACGGCTGTATGGGAACTGATAGATGGAAAACGCAATGTTCGTGAGATTATAGAAAAACTCGCAGACCACTTTCAAAATGAAGAGGGCTACGAGTCGCGTGTATCGGCTTATCTTTCTCAAATGCAGAAAGATGGATTTATAAAACTGGTGATACCAGTCGTATAAATAGGAACTTATTATTATTTATTTGATAAATACAGCCCAAAGTATGACGGCAATTGCTATCAGGACCCCCATGATAATAAGCGTTCCCCAAACAAAATAATTGCTGTCTTTCTCTTTCTTTTTCTCCGAGTCGTGGATGATACGTTCCATTTCTTCGGGGGTGGTGTTGGGTAGTGGATAAGGTTCGTTTGCACGGTTTAAATGCTTCAACTTATCGTTAGCACGTTCACGACGTAGGCGGGAAGCTTCCCGTCCCTCTTTTATTCGGCGTATCATGTCGAATGCATGTCCTTCACCAACCATATTCTTTGTTTTTTAGAAGTTCACTTCCTCGTTTTTCTATTTCCCTTCTTCTCTGTCCACTTTGAGCAATCCTCCCGTATTCGGATCAAAATAAACTTTGATGGTAGAATTCTTGTTGAACAAAACCGGAGCCAGATATTCTATCACACCAAATTGAGTAATAGGAAGCTCACCTTCGTAAAGTTTCTTTTTACCGTCAGTCAGTGTAACCATAGCTTGTCCGGGTACGTTGTAGGCGATTCCATCCAAATCTTTCTTCTTCTTACCATCTTCCTGTGGCATCTTGACCGATTTCAGGTCTTTCAGACTGATATAAAACGGAGTTCCTGCCAAATCATTGTTGGCAACTACACCTAACTTCTTCGAGAAGCGGAAAGCAACTTCATTGTTGAATTCCTTGTCAGGGGTAAGGCGGACAGTGAATGTTCTCTCTTCTTTGTTGCAGGTGCCGGAGAACATTTGTGTCATGGCTTCTTCCTGTGCATTCAGATTGTCGAGCATAATCTTAAGCTGTGCCCCATCTGAAGGCATATTATCAGCTTGTCCGCGCAATAAGGCATTTTTGCTTTCGCGGATGTTATAGATTTCTTTAGCCACCAGCTCGGCCATCTTGGCGGTAGAACTAGCCATCAGAATCTCTTCGGTCAGGAATTCGCGAGGATTCGCTTTCTTTTGGAGGACTGCGGGGGCGGGAGCAGCTTTTTTGCCTACACTGCTATTGCTGTAAGGAACATTGATCGTTTTCACAATGCCATCCTCTGTCAGTTCCATGAGCGGTGCTACTGTCTTATCCTTCAATTTTACGAAATACATAGTTTCGCTGTTGGGCACACCTACGGATTTCACTTTTACGCTAGCCAGTTCCCAGTACTCTTCAGGGTCGGCGGAGACGTTGGTCAGTCGCAGGTAACGATCAGCATATTTGCTGAATTCTCCCGGAGTATAGTTGACTTTGTTGGCTTTTATTTCAAGTTCTATTTGGGTTTTGGGAAGACTGTAAACCACTCCATAGTCTTTTCCTCGGGTAACCCCCGTCAGTACTTCGGTTTGTGCATAGGCGGACGTTGTCATAAGTAGTCCTGCTGCTATAATCAACTTTTTCATATTCGGTTCTTTTTAACTGGTTTTGAAAACAAAGTTAATGAAGTTATTGAAAAAAGGGTAAGTTCTTAACTTTTATTCGCTTACAAGTCGCCATGCTGTCGGCAGACAGGTGATAATATCGCTTGTGATCATTCCGATCATTCCTTGCTTCTTTTGAGCGACATCGCCCGCCAGTCCGTGAATGTAAGTGCCGATTTTTGCGGCTTCCTCGGTTGGGTAACCTTGGGCAAGTAGTGCCAGGATTACTCCGGTCAGTACGTCACCGCTACCTCCGGTTGCCATTCCCGGATTTCCGGTTGGGTTGAAGAAACATTTACCTTCGGGGGTGATGATGGCGGAGTAGGCTCCTTTTAAAATAATGTGAACATGGGCGGCACGGGCCAGTTCGCAGGCCTTCATCAGACGTTCGTAAGAGTCCTGGCATTTGCCGGTCAGACGTTCCAGTTCTTTCGGATGCGGGGTGAGGATGGAACCCTTCGGCAGGTGGGTAAGGGCATGGCGGTGGTTGGCAAGGATATTAAGTGCGTCGGCATCCACCACAACAGGAGTCTGGCAGTGTTCCAGTTGTTCCAACAAGGCAGCTTCCGTTTCCTCGTTTCGTCCCAGTCCCGGACCGATGCCGACTGCTTGATAGTCGTCCGTGTCGGTAGGTACGGCAAAACAGGTTTCGTTGATGTCGGTTTCTACGATTGCTTCGGGTATGGAGGTTTGCAAGATGTCGTTGTTGCACATTGGCGCATGGACAGTCAGCAACCCTACTCCCGAACGGAGGCAGGCGCGGGCAGCGAGAATAGAGGCTCCTGCCATTCCTTTTGAACCGGCAATCAATAGTGCATGGCCGAAGTTCCCCTTGTGGGCAAACTGTTTGCGTGGCTTGATGAGTGAACGGATTTGCTCTATTTCCAACATTTCGTAGTTCGTTTCCATCTCTTCAATACCGTCTTCGCTTAATTGGATGTCCAGCACTTCCCATTCTCCGACAAATTCCGTGTTCTCTGCGAAAAGAAAGGCGAGCTTCGGCAGTTGCAGACTGAAAGTTACGTCGGCACGGATAATATTGGCTTTTACGTTGAATGTATTTTCTTCTCCCATCAGTCCGGAAGGAATGTCGATGGCTACTACCATAGCAGGGGAGGAATTGATGTATTTCACTACGGCAGCGAATCCGCCGCTCAACGGTTTGTTCAGGCCTGAACCGAATAATCCGTCGATTACCAGATGGTCGGGCGTCAGGGCGGGAGGTACGAATTGGGTACTGATCTCGTGGAATTTTACTTCTTCCATCATTTCTACCAGTTCTTTATTGGTCTGGCAGTCGGGTGAAAGTTCTCCTTTCGTGTTGAAGAGAAATACCTCGATTTTATATCCTTTTTCAGCCATCATGCGGGCTACGGCGAGAGCGTCTCCGCCATTATTCCCCGGTCCGGCAAAGATAGTGACCGGCGTTTCCGTATTCCATCTGTCTGTGATGGCTTTTGTTAATACGGTTGCTGCACGTTCCATCAGATCGATTGATGCAATAGGTTCGTTCTCAATGGTATAAGCGTCCAATTTCTTGATACTGCTGCTTGGAAATATTTTCATTGCGATGTTCTTTTAGTTTTCGGATTACAAATGTACATGATTCTTCTGACTTTTCCCGTTTGTTGTGGGAAGAAAACCATAATTGCAACTTTTAATTCATCATTAGTTCTATCTTTTGGTCAGAGAAATATCTGCTTTTGAACTATTAAGTGTTAGAATAACTCCGCCAAAAAATAATTCAATGCTGCACCATTATGAACTTACTTTTATTTCTCCTGAAAAAGATTTGGTTCTTCTTCAAATTCCGTGCTACTTATTTATGTTCAATTACCTTATTCATGGCTATTCCGGAGTACTTTAAGATGCATATAGTTTGGATAATTTATTTGCTATTTCTAATATGCCGATATCCCTTTATCCATCGGCCTTTCAATGAGCTTTACTAGCACGGAATTTGATTAAGAACCAAAGATTTCTTCATTTCATTTCTCATATTCTCATTGTTTTTCGATAAACGAAAGCTAATCAAATAGATATCTTATGAGAAACACTTTTTCGAAACGGTATTTCTCATAAGTTCTCCCATATTTTGGCTCAAAAGCCACCTTATTCTCATAGTATTTCAGGGTATTTCTCATAGTCAAAAGCCATTTGTTCTTCCTTTTTTCTTTCAGCCTGCCTTATTTTTATCAGGAAATGAAGCTACTATTTAGATAAAATAGTGGCTTTTTGCTTGAAGATGCTCATTGGTATCGATTGTCCCATATATTGTGGGAAAGTTTTCCTTCAATATACAGGAATACTTTCCCACAAAATAAGGGAATACTTTCCCAAGCCTTAGGGAATCTTTTCCCACAATATGTGGAACTAAGACACTGTGTATGGAAGCAAGCAAAAGGAATACATAGTTTTATTTATTCAATGTCAGCTTCCGGCACACTACACTATGAGAAATGAAGCAAAATCCGGGTTATTTTGCGAAGAAACTATGAGAAATGCCTGTTTTTAAATCATTTCTCATAGTCTATCTTATTAGTTTACTGCCACTTGTTTCTTATTTATGAGAATATGAGAAATGAAAAATCTTTTTCTGTAGAGGCGCGGATGGAAATTGTGTTTAGTTTATCTCCATACCTTCTTAAACAAATTTTTAATGCGGTTCCCCTGATTAAGCCTTTGATTATTTGCCGTTTCCGATAAAAATGTTATCTTTGGAGATAGATAATGTGCATCACATCATTTTCCAGTGCTCACAATGAAAATGAATTAAAATCTAAATAACGGATTGTTTAATCTTCTAAAGTTTGCATGATGGAAAAGACAAAAATTGGCTTGAATGCCGGGAAAGTATGGCGCATCTTAAATGAAAAAGGTGAACTTTCAATGTTCGATTTGTGCCGTGAATTAAGTTTGACGTTTGAAGACGTAGCTCTCGCTATTGGTTGGCTGACCCGAGAAGACAAGATCTTTTTGAGGAAAAGAGAAGGAATGCTTTTTGCCAGTATCGAAAATGTCGAATTTACTTTTGGCTAAGGTGGTAGCTAACCTACATTTAAGATGGATCTCCACTTTATTATTTACACTGCTAAAAAAGTAATGAAGTGGATCAGTAGGATTTTTTATGCTCGTTTTTACTATTCCCCCTATTATTCTGTTTGATAAGAGAAGCATCTAATCTACTTTTTCTGTACCTTTGCACCCCATAAACTACTAAACACATAAATTCATGAGTGCATTGAAAGGGCATCCGAAAGGCCTTTATCTGATTTTCGCGACAAGCACGGCAGAACGTTTCAGTTATTACGGTATGCGTGCGATCTTTATTCTTTTCCTGACGCAGGCATTATTGTTTGACAAAGAAGCGGCAGCATCCATCTACGGCAGCTATACCGGACTAGTTTATTTAACCCCGTTGATTGGCGGATACATTGCCGATAAATATTGGGGAATCCGTCGTTCCGTGTTTTGGGGAGCGGTGATGATGGCAGTCGGACAATTCCTGATGTTTATGAGTGCTTCCACTTTAGATAATACAAACCTTGCCCACTGGATGATGTATGGTGGACTAGGCTTCCTGATCTTGGGCAATGGTTGCTTCAAACCCACTGTCTCTTCTCTGGTAGGTCAGCTCTACGAACCCGGAGACAGGCGGTTGGATGCTGCATACACCATTTTTTATATGGGAGTGAATGTAGGCTCTTTTGCTGCTCCTTTGATTTGTGGTTATCTGGGTGATACCGGTGATCCGCATGACTTTAAATGGGGATTTCTTGCAGCCGGAATCATGACACTGTTCACCGTTGTTCTTTTCGAGACTCAAAAGAATAAATATCTTTTTTCTCCTTCCGGAGAACCGATTGGTATTATCCCCGATGCTAAACGTGAAAAGAAAGAAGACAAGGCCGACCATATCTCACACCCGAAGATGGACAAACATACCAAAGTACGTAACACCCTTGTAATCACAATTCTTACCATTGCTTTAATAGCCTTCTTTAACTATGCATTTGAAGGCGATTGGGTGAGTATCGGCATTTTTACCGCCTGCATTGTTTTCCCTGTTCTGATCTTGTTAGACGGTTCATTGACCAAAATAGAACGCAGCCGTATTTTCGTTATCTATATAGTAGCCTTCTTTGTCATCTTCTTCTGGGCAGCCTACGAACAGGCGGGAGCTTCTTTAACTCTCTTCGCATCCGAACAGACGAATCGTGACATATTCGGTTGGGAAATGCCGGCTTCATGGTTTCAATCCTTCAATCCACTGTTTGTAGTTGTCCTGGCATATATCATGCCGGGTGTATGGGGTTTCCTGAACAAGCGAAAGATGGAACCTGCTTCTCCTACCAAACAAGCGATTGGTCTGTTACTCCTTTCTTTAGGTTATCTTTTCATCTGTTTCGGAGTGAAAGATGCAGTTCCCGGAGTGAAAGTGAGCATGATTTGGCTGACAGGACTTTACTTTATTCATACCATGGGTGAAATAGCTTTGTCGCCTATCGGACTTTCAATGGTAAATAAATTGAGTCCGCTGCGTTTCGCTTCCCTGATGATGGGAATCTGGTATCTGTCTACTGCCACAGCCAATAAATTTGCGGGAATGTTGAGCGGGCTCTATCCGGAAGCCGGAAAAGTGAAGTCAATCTTTGGTTATCAGATTGCTACCATGTATGATTTCTTTATGGTATTCGTCGTAATGTCCGGTGTTGCTTCGTTGATTCTGTTCCTTCTCTCGAAGAAATTACAGAAGATGATGCACGGGGTAGAATAAAAAATCGTATTTTTGCAAGGTTATTTTTAAATTACCGGTTATGGATACCATTCAGATAAAAGACAAATTGTTTACCGTTTCCATTAAGGAACAAGAAATTCAGAAAGAAGTGATTCGCGTAGCGAACGAAATCAACCGCGATTTGGCAGGTAAGAATCCGCTTTTTCTTAGTGTGTTGAACGGTTCGTTTATGTTTACTGCTGATTTACTGAAGCACATCACCATCCCTTGTGAAATCTCATTTGTGAAGTTGGCGTCTTATCAGGGCATCACTTCTACCGGAGTGATTAAAGAGGTAATCGGCCTGAATGAAGACATTGCCGGACGTACCATTGTGATCGTAGAAGATATTGTAGACACAGGACTGACGATGCAGCGACTGCTCGAAACATTAGGTACACGCAATCCCGAAGCTATCCATATCGCTTCTCTGTTGGTGAAACCTGAAAAGCTCAAGGTAAACCTCAACATTGAATATGTAGCGATGGAAATTCCGAACGACTTTATCGTAGGTTACGGACTGGATTATGATGGTTTCGGACGTAATTATCCCGATATTTATACAGTAGTAGATTAATATTAAATAGGTACCAGTTTAAATGGTAAATAGTAAATCGTTAAATTGTAAATAACAAAATGTTGAACATCGTAATTTTCGGTGCTCCGGGTTCAGGAAAAGGAACACAGAGCGAACGTATCGTAGAAAAGTATGGAATCAATCACATCTCGACAGGAGATGTATTGCGTGCTGAAATCAAGAATGGCACAGAACTGGGTAAAACAGCTAAAGGTTACATCGACCAAGGTCAATTGATTCCTGATGAATTAATGATTGATATTCTGGCAAGCGTATTCGACAGCTTCAAAGATAGCAAAGGGGTAATTTTCGACGGTTTCCCAAGAACAATTGCACAAGCAGAAGCATTAAAGAAAATGTTGGCAGAAAGAGGACAGGACGTTTCTGTAATGGTTGACTTGGATGTTCCGGAAGAAGAACTGATGGTACGTCTCATTAAACGTGGCAAGGATTCCGGTCGTGCTGATGATAACGAAGAAACAATCAAGAAACGTCTGCATGTATATCATTCACAGACTGCTCCACTGATCGACTGGTACAAGAACGAAAAGAAATACCAACACATCAACGGCTTGGGTACTATGGAAGGTATCTTCGCTGAAATCTGCGAAGCAGTAGATAAATTGTAATAATACAATATTATAAATAAATAAGTCAGTAGCCGGAGTGTTCTAATTAACTGCTCTAACTACTGACTACTTTAACTTTTAAAAAAGTATGGCTGAATCGAATTTTGTTGATTACGTAAAGATATACTGTCGCTCGGGTAAGGGCGGAAGAGGCTCTACGCACATGAGGCGCGAGAAATATTGTCCTAACGGAGGTCCCGACGGGGGCGATGGTGGAAGAGGAGGTCATATCATCTTGCGCGGTAACCGTAATTACTGGACATTGCTGCACTTGAAGTATGACCGTCATGCAATGGCCGGTCATGGTGAATCGGGGAGCAAAGGACGTAGTTTCGGAAAAGACGGTGCGGATAAAATAATAGAAGTACCCTGCGGAACGGTAGTTTATAATGCCGAGACAGGGGAGTATCTTTGTGACGTAACAGAAGACGGACAGGAAGTGATTTTGCTCAAAGGCGGTCGCGGCGGTCAGGGTAACTGGCATTTCAAGACGGCCACCCGTCAGGCTCCGCGTTTTGCGCAGCCGGGAGAGCCGATGCAGGAAATGACCGTTATCATGGAGCTGAAACTGCTTGCCGATGTCGGTCTGGTAGGTTTCCCGAATGCGGGAAAGTCAACTTTGCTTTCTTCCATTTCGGCTGCTAAACCGAAAATTGCCGATTACCCGTTTACTACGCTCGAACCCAACTTGGGCATCGTTTCCTATCACGGTGGAAAATCCTTTGTGATGGCGGACATACCGGGTATTATCGAAGGTGCCAGTCAGGGAAAAGGTTTGGGACTGCGTTTCTTGCGTCATATCGAACGTAATTCATTACTGCTGTTTATGGTTCCGGCAGACAGCGACGACATTCGTAAAGAATACGAAGTCTTGCTGAACGAACTGCGTACCTTCAATCCTGAAATGTTGGACAAGCAACGTGTGTTGGCTGTTACCAAGAGTGATATGCTCGATCAGGAGTTGATGGACGAGATTGAACCTACATTGCCGGAAGGCATTCCACATGTATTCATATCTTCTGTTTCCGGTTTGGGCATCTCGGTGTTGAAAGACATCCTTTGGGAAGAACTGAACAAGGAAAGCAATAAGATAGAGGACATCGTTCACCGTCCGAAAGACGTGACCCGTCTGCAACAGGAACTCAAAGACATGGGCGAAGATGAAGACATCGTTTATGAATATGAGGAAGATGTCGACGACGACGATGATATCGATTATGAATACGAAGAAGAAGATTGGGAAGAAAAATGATTTCACTTACAAAACATAACGAGTTGAAGGGATATAAGTCACTGGAGGCATATCCCGAAGTAGCTCATTTTGTAACTACGCGTCACGAAGGTATAAGCACCGGAGCTTACGGCTCTTTCAACTGTTCGCCTTATACCAATGACTCATGCATGAACGTCAATCGCAATCAGAGCTGGTTGTTTCAGTGCATGAATCATCAGATAAAGGAATTATTTATTCCTGAACAGAATCATGGCTGTGCCAGTCTGATTATCAATGAATCATTTTTTAAAGAATCATTGGAAATGAGACGACTACTTCTGCGAGGAATGGATGCCTTGATAACTAATGTGCCGGGATATTGCGTTTGTGTCACGACAGCGGATTGTGTTCCTGTATTGCTGTACGACAAAAAACAACACGTTGTGGCTGCCGTTCATGCCGGATGGAAAGGAACAGTGAAGCATATTGTCAGTAATGTGATGGATCACTTGAATAAGATGTTCGGGACGCAAGGCGAAGATGTGATAGCTTGCATCGGGCCGAGCATTTCGCTCGAATCATTTGAAGTAGGTGATGAGGTGTATGATGCTTTTGAAGAAAGCGGCTTCGATATGTCTCTTATTTCTATGAAGAAGAAAGAAACAGGCAAATATCATATTGATTTGTGGGAAGCCAACCGGATTGAATTACTGAATCTCGGAGTGCCTGCAGAACAGATAGAAGTGGCCGGAATCTGTACCTATATTCATCATGATGAATTCTTCTCTGCACGTAGACTGGGAATAGATTCCGGTCGTACATTGTCGGGAATAATGATTAGAAAGTAATAATTAGCGTCCGTAATTGCAGGACGCTGATGATTGGTTTATGATAAGTTATGTTTGAAATAAAAGTATCTAAAGAAATAAAAGACGCATGCCCGGTTTTTGCCGGAGCCGCTGTGTATGCTGTTGTGAAAAATACAGCTTACAGCGAAGGGCTTTGGCAGGAGATCGACGCTTTTACCAGGCAACTGACTTCCACAACACAGATGGAAGACATCAAACATCAACCCGTTATCTTTGCTACCCGTGAGGCTTATAAACGTTGTGGCAAAGACCCCGGACGTTATCGTCCGTCAGCCGAAGCTCTACGCCGCCGCCTGATGCGTGGAATCCCTTTATATCAGATTGATACGTTGGTAGACCTTATCAACCTTGTGTCTCTTCGCACAGGACATTCGATCGGTGGTTTTGACGCGGATAAAATACAAGGTACGCACCTTGAACTCGGTATCGGCAAAGCAGGAGAACCGTTTGAAGGTATCGGACGCGGTGTATTGAATATCGAAGGATTACCTGTATATCGTGATTCTTTCGGCGGAATCGGAACCCCGACAAGCGACCATGAACGTACGAAGATGGACCTCGGAACTACTCATATCCTAGCCATAGTCAACGGTTATAACGGAAAAGAAGGTTTGCAAGAAGCTGTTGAAATGATACAGACCTTATTAAGAAACTATACAGAATCGGATGGAGGCGAAATCGTATTCTTCGAATAATTAGAATGAGTGCTCTAAGAAAAAAGACATGAAAAACATACTTATCTTACTGACAGTTTTATTATTGCCTCTGGCTGCCGACGGGCAGGATAAACTTTCCTTCTCTGCCCGCGAAATGGCTGATGTACGGGTAGCTACTCCCGGATTATTTGCTAAAAGCAATCATATCTATCTGCATTTGGATTCTCTGAAAGACCACGAATATGCTTTTCCATTACCCGGAGGAAAAGTAATCTCTGCCTATGGAACTCGCGGAGGACATTCGGGAACAGACATTAAGACCTGTGCAAAAGATACGATTCGTGCTGCTTTTGATGGAGTGGTGCGTATGTCGAAACCCTATTATGCCTACGGAAATATCGTTGTAATCCGCCACGCTAACGGATTGGAAACACTTTATAGCCACAATTTCAAGAATCTGGTTAAAACTGGTGATGTTGTAAAAGCCGGACAACCTATCGGGCTGACAGGACGTACCGGTCGTGCCACTACCGAACATGTACACTTCGAAACCCGTATTAACGGGCAACATTTTAATCCGAATCTCATTTTTGACTTAAAAGAGAGAACATTGCGGAAAGAATGTATCAAGTGTACCAAGAACGGGAGTAAAATCGTTGTGAAGACTCAAATTCCTGACAATCGGATTGCTCAAAATAAAAAGTAAAGGGCTATCAGTAGTTGATGAATAGCCGGGAGATTATGACAAATTATGGCACAAATTTTATACAGACCGGCTTGTCTACTTTAATATCCTGATGTACGTCTGTTAATAGTCCTGTATCTGCATCTCTTTCATAAACTTGTATCACATTGCTATCTCTGCAAGCAACCAACAAGTATTTCCCATTAGGCGTGATGATGAAATTGCGTGGATGAATCCCTGTCAGTTGATAGCCTGCTTTCGCTAACATTCCGTTATCCGGGTGAATACTGAATATGGCAATACCATCTGCTTTCAAACGGTTGCTGGCATACAGGAATTTACCATCCGGGCTGATATGAATATCAGCGCTTCCTTGTGCGTTTACCGTATCGGCAGCGATTGTTTGCATCTCTTTTAAATCTCCGTCTTTATATTCAAAAGCGATTACTGTGCCCGATAACTCATTAATCAGATAGGCGTAATGGCCGTTTGGCGAGAAAGTCAGATGGCGGGGACCCGAACCGGCTTTCACTTTAAAGGCAGCAGGCGATCCTTTTTTCAGAAATGCTTCTTTATTCTCTACATTTGCAGCTGGGTTAATGATAAACTTATGTATTTGATCTGTACCCAAGTCATCGGCAAACAAGTATTTACCATCCGGAGTGATACGGACACAATGCAGATGCGGTTTCTCTTGTCGTTCCTTGTCTACTCCCGTACCTTTGAATTGTATAATATCGGAAGCGGGTAGGAGCGAGCCATCTTTTGCGATAGGGAAAACGGAGATGCTGCCGCCACTGTAGTTGGCGGTTATCACATTATTTCCACTGGCGATGATATAACAGGGATCTTCACCTCCCGTTTGCTGTGAATTTAATAGTTGCAAAGTACCTTTTTCTTTATTGAAGGCAAATGCATTGGCGGCAGCTTGCGTATTATTGAGTTCACTGACTGCATAGACGAATTTTCCGTCGGCAGATGGAACAAGATAAGAAGGATTTTCAACTTCCGTTTCACTTAACGGAGTGGCAGTCCCGTCTTCTTCGTTGAAGCGGTAGCTATATATCCCTTTACTGGTTCCTGATGTGTAAGTACCCACCAACATGGTTAGTTCGTTTTCCGTTGTATCGGTTGTTTCCATAGGAGTCTTTTTTTTAGAAGTACAGCCACTGATACTGATTCCGAATATGCAAACAGCGGCAAATGCTTTGAATATAGATGTTTTAGATAGATATGTCTTAATCATAAGTAGCTTATTATTGGTTGATTTTTCATGATGCTTTTTCACCTTAAATATAAAATAGCTCCGTAAAGATAGTGCTTTGATATAATATTTGCTAACGTCTTCTCGTAAATTAAAAAACATTTCCTATCTTTGCACTCTTAGAAAGCGTTCTAAACAATCGCTATTCTGTACGAATAAAAATTTGGGCTTGACTGGATTTGACAGCGGGCAGAAATGGTAGGTAAGCATGCAGTGGGTCGGTAATTTCCACTTAAATATCAGTTATCAAAATTTTATCTGGCGAAACTAATTACGCTCTTGCTGCTTAATCGAATCACAGTAGATTAGCTTAATCCAGGCACTAGGTGCCAGGACGAGACATCACTCGGAAGCTGTTGCTCCGAAGCATTCCGGTTCAGTGGTGCAGTTACATCGGGGATAGTCAAAGGCGGCCTCGCACTTTTGATGAAACTTTAGAGGATAAGGCAGGAATTGATGGCTTTGGTTCTGTTCCTGCACGAAAAATTAGGCAAAGATAAGCATGTAGAAAGCTTATGATTTCCTCGTTTGGACGAGGGTTCGATTCCCTCCAGGTCCACAATAAATGCTGATTTTTAGTGTTTTAT
The DNA here is from genome assembly GCF_000157095.2 of Bacteroides sp. D1. Classification (NCBI taxonomy): domain Bacteria; kingdom Pseudomonadati; phylum Bacteroidota; class Bacteroidia; order Bacteroidales; family Bacteroidaceae; genus Bacteroides; species Bacteroides sp. D1. The sequence goes on along the minus strand of NZ_JH114348.1, from coordinate 66,837 downwards.
GAGATTTGCACCCCGCTTTACATACTAGTAATGTAAAGCGGGGTGTTTTTGTTTTATTTAATATTTCTATTTTCTGTGATATTCATCTGTTCGTCAATGCTCGGGGCGAATCGGTCGTTGTATAGGTGGCAGACGACTTAAATGTCAAGACTGTCACAACGGGACTGATCGGATTACTTTTCGTCTTTCTTGTTATCGAGTAGCTGTGATAATTCTTCCTCCACTTCCTCGATACTTGGCAAGGCGGATTTCAGATTTTCGGGAATGGCTTTGCTTAGCTGGTAGTCGCTTACTCCTATGGGCTGTGCATAGCCCGTCAAGGCATATTGTGCTACTACTTCATCCTTGCCTTTGCAGAGCAACAATCCTATTGTCTTGTTGTCGTTTTCACCTCTCAACTGGTCGTCTACGATGTTCATGTAGAAATTCAATTGCCCTGCATATTCTGGCTTGAATGGAGTAGCCTTTAATTCTACGACTATATAGGCGTGAAGTTTTATGGAGTATAGGATAAGGTCTGCATAAAAATCGCTGTCCCCGACTTGGAAATGTTTCTGTTTGGCTACAAAGGCGAAGCCGTTCCCCATTTCCAATAGATACCTTGTGACGTGTTCTACAAGCTGTTTTTCAATATCCCTTTCATCTGCCAGTTCTTTTGTACCTGCTACATCGAATATATACGGGTCTTTCAGCAAATAGTTGGCTAAGTCACTTTGAGGGGCGGGCAAGGTCTTTGTGAAATTGTTGACTTTCTGTGTTTCTATCTGCCGTTTGAACAGATTAGTCTCAATCTGTATCTTTAATACGTTGCTGCTCCATCCGTTTTCAACGGACTGTTTCATGTACCAATATTTGTTTCCTAAGGGTAATGAGCTATCCAATAGTATCACATGACTGGTCCAGTTTATTTTTGAAATGGGAGAACAAACAAAATCCTTTTCAATATCATCAATGGATGTTTGCAGCATTGCGGAGATTGTCTTGTCTATCTTTTGAATTTGCGCAAGAGGTTCTTGCGTAATTGGTAAACAGTTCAGTTCATCAGTCAAGGATAGCATATTGGGGATTGTTGGCGTTCTCAACACCTTGTCACAAGAAAGCATTCTTTGTAATATCTCTAGTGGGTATGTTCGGGCAAACTGACACATATAGGTAAGGCTTCTCGCTGAATATCCTTTCTTTTCGGGATAGTGCATCTTGATAGCCTTTGAAATCTGACTTATGACTTTTCCGCCCCAACCTAATCTTTTTTGGTGGTATAGAATGAAGTTCCCCAATTTCTAATAGTAGAACAGCATTTGTGCATTGGCTGCAACAATCAATTTCACTTGTGCATGTTCTATCTCAAAGCCTATTGCATGAATGAGGGCTTCAAAGTCTTTTCTTTCTATGGGATGGTTTGAACTTTCCATTTCTTTTATTTAATTGAATGATAAGGCAAAGGTAATTAAAATATCACAATTGATTGAATTTGTTCATGGCAATAGAATTTACCCCTGTTACAAAACTGTAGCAAGGGTAAGTTTTTTAGTATATGGCTTTTGGATAGCCTCTTTTATTATGGAGTCATAAATGAAGCACTCCCACTTCGCGAACCATTTATTTTTATATCCGTGTCAGGCAATAATCTTTTGATACGCTCTATTCCCTCTTTAGTGATTTTTCCATGTAAATTCAACGATCCGATTTTAATCTTTGATATTTCATCAGGTATATCAATTGTGTCGATAAACTGGATATCCAACCTTTTTATTTCTTTGAGCTCCAACAGTACAGCCGGAAATTCTTTTACTCTGATATTGATGCCGCTTCCCCAACCATCCTTTTGAGCATCAGCACTCAATTTACTTTTTAATCCCTCCTTATTAACATCTTTCTTCCTGACCATCCAACCAATTTGCGGTCGCAGAGCAAAAGTCTTGCTGTTCTGCTCTAATCCGATAAATCCTGCCCAAAATTCTAATGGAGTTTCTTTGACAGCGTCGCCATATACTTCCTGATACTTTACATCTACCTTCACTATCTCATCAGGGAGGCAATTTCTGCCTTCAAGCTGTTTCAGATTATTTCTTTTCCCTTCCTTATCGTAAGGGAAAAACTTCACGATCCATCCATCAATAATGTTTGGGGCTCCGTATCGTTTCTGTGAATGATATTTAAACATGTTGCGCCAAAAGTCCTTATTAACTTCTCCTTTGGATGCTTTGACAAATTCTTCCAAAAGAGGTTCCAGTTCTGAAATCCACCAATCGAGTTTGTATTCTTTCAAGCCTCTGGCTTTGTACAGTAGTTTTTCCCAGTCCTCCGGTGTTCCTTCGAGAGTTATTTCAGGTATTCCACAGACAATGCGTATGATTATAAACTCAAAGTAAGGTTTCACAGCTTCCATGATTGTTATTTCGGAAGCAACTTTCTCTAAAGAGGTAGTTGTTGAAAAATTGCAGGTGAGCAGCTCGGTCAGATGATTACCGGCGTATTGGGATATTTGTTCTGTAAATTGCGGGAAGATTTCCTCCCATGAAAGAGTAGGGTCCTCCAATTTTTTGTCTTCTCTTACAATTAAGGATAGTTTGCCGGAGAAATCAACAAGCTCATTTCTCATAGATTCCTGATTGGCATTGATATGGCGTGCAAATCCCTGGCTGATTAATAGCCAAATCATGTCCGGGGACAATACAAATGGCCTGTGATCCGCATAAGCCTGATACATACCGTTGAAAAAAGAATTAGGACCAAAAGAAACGAGACTGTCGGGAGATTCACTCTTTGCAATGATATGATAAGGAACCTTGATATTCTTCTCTTTTATCTCATAAGGTTCTATGTCCATATCTGATAATATAAGACTTTCGTAAATTTCATTTGGGGAGTGTAGATTGAGTAATTCTTCAGGCTTTGAAAGCTTTTCAACCTTAAAAGTGATTCCATTTTGAGCGAATGTAGAAACACTGCAAAATATGAATAAGCAAAATAATGTGTTTTTCATAATCTTAAAGAGTTGTATGGTGCCACAAACTTATTAACTACCTCTATATTTTGAATAGACGATATGCAAATATAATATTATAAGAACTGTCTTTGACGAGATATTGAATGTTTTTTTTGACTTATATCTATAAAAATCATAAGCATATTATTTCTTGAACCAATAAGCAGGATTTATTCGGGAATTTATAGTAAGTTTGCTCTGCTAATCCCAAACAATGACGCAGAGAAAGATTATACATATTGACATGGATGCCTTCTATGCCTCTGTAGAGCAGCGTGATAATCCAGAACTTCGTGGCAAGCCTTTAGCGGTAGGTCATGCAGAAGAGAGGGGAGTCGTGGCTGCTGCCAGTTATGAAGCCCGGCGTTACGGTGTCCGTTCCGCCATGGCTTCGCAAAAGGCGAAACGTCTTTGTCCCCAACTCATTTTTGTACCTGGCAGGATGGATGTTTATAAATCCGTTTCCCGTCAGATACATGAGATTTTCCACGAATATACGGATATTATCGAACCTCTGTCTTTGGATGAGGCTTTCTTGGATGTCACTGAAAATAAGAAAGATATTTCCCTGGCTGTGGATATAGCAAAGGAAATAAAGCAGAAGATTCGGGAGCAGCTCAACCTTGTTGCGTCTGCCGGAGTTTCTTATAATAAGTTTCTGGCTAAAATAGCTTCGGACTATCGCAAACCGGATGGCTTATGCACCATTCATCCGGAACAAGCCCTTGATTTTATAGCCCGTCTTCCTATCGAATCTTTTTGGGGAGTGGGTCCGGTGACTGCAAAGAAGATGCATCTACTTGGCATCCACAATGGACTTCAACTACGAAAATGTTCTCTTGAAATGCTGACAGCACATTTCGGAAAAGCCGGCGCACTATATTATGAGTGCTCACGAGGAATTGACGAACGCCCTGTCGAAGCAATTCGTATCCGTAAATCCATTGGCTGCGAACGTACATTGGAACGTGATATTTCAGCCCGTTCATCGGTCATTATCGAACTATACCATGTGGCAGTAGAGTTGATTGAACGTCTTCAGCGAAAAGACTTCAAAGGCAACACGCTTACCCTGAAAATCAAGTTTCATGATTTTAGCCAGATAACCCGAAGCCTTACTCAATCGCAGGAACTCACCACCTTAGACCGGGTACTCCCACTTGCAAAAGAATTGCTTAAAAGTGTCGAATTTGAGCAACATCCAATCCGGCTCATCGGTCTTTCCGTCTCTAATCCAAAAGAGGAAGCCGATGAACAACACGGTGTCTGGGAACAGTTGAGTTTTGAATTTAGCGATTGGGATTGAAGGCGAAGGGGAAGAAATAGAGGGATGAAGAAGAAAGAATAGAGGTGTGAAAAAGAAGAGAATTAAAGAATGAAAAAAGAAAGAGGATAGAATATCCAAACAGATACTTTGTCTGAAGTAAAACAGATACTCTATTTGAAATAAAATAGAGCCTTTATTTGACCTAAACAGAGCCTCTGTTTGGAATAAATAGAACCTCTATTTTCTCCAAAGGAAGCCTCTGTTTTCTAAAACTGCATCTTTGTTTTTCCGAAATGAAAACCCGGTTTCCGTGTGACTTAAATTGTTTTTATAGTGACTTAAATTGTTTCTACAATGACCTAATTTGTTTTTATAATGACTTAAAAGCCTAAAATATAGCAATTAAGAGTACTATTTTTGAAGTATGTACTTTTTTGTCATCAGGTTCGTATGATTTACTCACCTCATTTTTTATCAGATACGTTATCTTTGCAATACTTAAATGAATGAAAATACCATGAATCGAATGAAACATTTATTTTGTGTTCTTTTACTAGCAGCTTTAGGAAGTTTTTCTTTCAAGGCAAACGCTTACACCGAACGCAATATGCTGCAAAAAGCGGCAGACGAAACTACGTTAAAAAACGTGTTGGTAATGAAACAAGCATGGGTGCCTTATCCTGCTTATACAGATCGTGTCGCCTGGGATTCTTTGATGGGCCCCAATAAGCAACGCCTCATCGAAGCCGGCGAAAAACTCCTCGACTATAAATGGCAACTGATACCTGCCACCGCTTATCTGGAATATGAACGTAGCGGTAACCGTAAAATAATGGAAGTTCCTTATGACGCCAACCGCCAGGCACTTAACGCCTTGATGCTCGCCGAACTGGCCGAAGGGAAAGGACGTTTTATCGACCAATTACTGAACGGAGCATATATGAGCTGTGAAATGAATTCATGGGTTCTATCCGCACACTTGCCCCGCCAGAGTAGCAAACGTTCACTTCCCGACTTCCGCGAACAGATTATCGACCTCGGTTCAGGCGGATACGGAGCTTTAATGGCCTGGGTACACTATTTCTTCCGCAAACCATTCGACAAAATCAATCCTGTGGTATCTTTGCAAATGCGTAAAGCAATCAAAGAACGTATTCTCGATCCGTATATGAACGACGACGAAATGTGGTGGATGGCTTTTAACTGGAAACCGGGAGAAATCATCAACAACTGGAATCCCTGGTGTAACTCCAATGCCTTGCAATGTTTCTTACTGATGGAGAACAATAAGGATAAGTTGACAAAAGCTGTTTATCGTTCCATGCAGTCAGTCGATAAGTTTATCAACTTCGTGAAATCCGATGGTGCCTGTGAGGAGGGAACCTCTTACTGGGGACATGCCGCCGGAAAGCTCTATGACTATTTGCAGATACTCTCTGATGGCACAGGCGGTAAACTGTCTCTGTTCAACGAACCGATGATTCGCCGGATGGGAGAATATATGTCCCGCTCATACGTAGGCAATGGCTGGGTGGTGAATTTTGCTGATGCATCGGCACAAGGCGGGGGCGATCCTTTGTTAATCTATCGCTTCGGTAAAGCTGTAAACAGCGATGAAATGATGCACTTTGCCGCATACCTGTTGAATGGAAGAAAACCGTATGCTACCATGGGCAACGATGCTTTTCGTTCGCTTCAATCTCTACTTTGCTGTAATGAGCTGGCAAAAGCAACTCCGAAACATGATATGCCGGATGTAACCTGGTATCCCGAAACGGAATTCTGTTATATGAAGAATAAGAACGGTATGTTTGTTGCCGCTAAAGGCGGATTTAATAACGAAAGCCATAACCACAACGATGTAGGAACCTTTTCTTTATATGTAAATACAATTCCTGTGATAATTGATGCCGGTGTAGGTACATATACCAAACAGACGTTCGGCAAGGACCGCTATACCATCTGGACCATGCAGAGCAACTATCATAACTTGCCGATGATTAACGGAGTACCGCAGAAATTCGGGCAGGAGTATAAAGCTACCAATACCGTTTGCAATGAGAAGAAACGGATGTTCTCTACGGATATAGCTACTGCTTATCCGGCAGAAGCGAAAGTGAAAAGCTGGGTTCGCTCTTATGCTCTTGATGATAAAAAACTTATTATTGGTGATATTTATACGTTGGATGAGGCTATTGCTCCTAATCAAATGAACTTTTTAACTTGGGGCAATGTGACTTTCCCGTCAGCCGGAAAAATCCGCATCGAAGTAAAGGGACAAAAGGTAGAAATGAACTATCCGTCGCAGTTTAAAGCCGAACTGGAAACAATCAAACTGGATGATCCGCGCCTGTCTAACGTATGGGGCAAAGAGATTTACCGTATCACACTAAAGACTGAAGAAAAGAAAGTGACTGGTAAATATGGATTTGTTATTCAACAAGTGAAGTAGGGTGAAATAGATTTTTAAAGCTAGAAAAAATAAAGTATAAACAATTAAATCACAGTAAGATGAAAAAAGTATTATTTGCCGGGCTTTTGGTCCTTGCAGGAGTAAGCGTAAGTGCGCAGAACCTGATAAAAAACGAAAAATTCGCCACTGAAGTAAAGACTAAAGTGACTAATGCCAACAAAGCTACCGCAGGAGAGTGGTTTATCATGAATAATGAAGCTGACGGTGTAACTACTATTGCTTGGGAAGAAACAGGAGATGCCAAATATTCGAATGCAATGAAATTGGATAACTCCGGTGCTGAAAAGAATCTCTCTTGGTATAAAGCTTTCCTGGGACAACGTATTACCGATGGTTTGGACAAAGGTATCTATGTTCTTACTTTCTATGCAAAAGCTAAAGAAGCAGGAACTCCGGTCAGTGTATACATCAAACAGACCAATGAGGAAAAGAATGATAATGGTAAGTACAATACTACTTTCTTCATGCGTAGAGACTATGACGCAGATGCTCAACCAAATGCTTCGGGCGCACAATACAATTTTAAAATTAAAGATGCCGGTAAATGGACTAAAGTAGTGGTTTACTATGATATGGGACAAGTGGTAAATGCTATTAGCAGCAAGAAAGCAAATGCTAACTTGGAAGTGTCTGATACAGACGATGATGCTGCTATTTTGAAAGATTGTTATGTGGCTATTCTTTCCCAGAACAAAGGCGGCGTTGTAGAAATCAGCGACGTGACATTGAAAAAGAAATAAAGAGCAAAGGATTTAATATAGTAGGTTAACAAAAAAATAGGGCAGTGAAGTAGTGATACTTCTTTGCCCTATTTCTTTTGTTATATGAAGATAATGGAGAGTTCCGAATAAATAAATGTATGAAACAGTCAATCTCCCTTCGGGACTGATTTCATGCGATTTATTGAATACCGAGTTTCTTCTTCAGTTCCTTAGGCAGAGAATCTTTGTGTACCATCACACAGATTGTTTTAGCACGTACATAGCTTTCAGACATATTCAGATAACCTCCGGATTTGTTGCTTTCCGCTCCCCAGGAATTCTTGGTGATATAATATTTAGTACCATTCTGATCTTTTACAATGCCGGTGATGTGCATCAAGTGGTCGTCAGTTGTCACAAACTTCTCGTAACCATCCTGACGGATTTCCGGTGTTACGTTGATTTCCGGATAAGGATGCTCAAACTTGAACACTTCGTCCATTCGTTGATATTTTGGCATTTTCTCAAAACGGGCACGGTCGGTTGTAGAGTAATCTTTCACATCCTCCACTTGCGGATTGATGGCGATTCCGTTCTTGAAAGAGAAACCCTGTTCGCTTACGTCACCGTCCCAACATACAGTATATCCTTTGTTCAGTGCGTAGTCGATAACCCCGATCAGTTCGTCCAACGGAAGATTATACATCGGCTGGTTTTCCCAGTTGTCGGGAACTTCAGGCGAGAATGTCTCATAATAAGGCTTGTGAGTGAAACTAGTCAACTCAACGTAATCATCCATATTCAATCCCAGACTTTCTGTGAAAGATTGAGGAGTATATTCTTTTCCTTTATAAGTGAACTTTTCGGGAACCTTACCCAGATAAATATCGAACAGATTATTAATAAGCGCATCAAATTGCGGAGTACGCTTTTTAGATTCAATATTTGCGTCTACCAATGCTTTGAGGTAGCGTGACAATGCTCCGTGATTGTGGTCTTTCTTATCGCCCGGCAATCCGGTGTACACTTCTTCCGGAACGATTCCCGCTTTCTTATAAGCGTTTTTGAAAGTGTGTGCCAAACTTCCTTCACCGATACTTCCTTTACCACGACGGAGATAATTGTCCTCCATCTGATTCATGTACTTTTGGCGGACGATAAACATTTCCGAGAGATCATATTCTCCTTTTCCCATTCGGAGCAGTTCCGACTCCATGAAAGAAGCGGTGGCAAAGCACCAGCAGGTTCCTGTGGAACCCTGATCTTTAACAGGCGTTGCTTGGTGAGACACAACGGTTGTGAACTCATAACCAGGTGTTTGTGCAAAAGAGGTTACGACCAATATGAGGAGCGCAACCGACATAAATAGCTTTTTCATAATGTGTTTTATTATCTTTCTTCTGCAAATGTATAAAAAAAGCGAGGATACTCGAAAGTTCCTCGCTCTATTTATTATAATTAGTGTGTTTATTTACATGGCAACCTGCTGTGACAGCAGTTTTTGAAGTTTACCGTTTAATGTTTGGCACATGGCACCATTTCCCATTGCTTGATAGCGTTTAATACGGTACTGTAACATCATAATTTTTTCATTTGCATTCTTTTTCATAATTTGTTTCCTCTTTTTTTGCCCTCCACGTTTTGAAGAGCGGTTTTACATCTTGTTTTCTCTAATAACACTGCAAAGATACAAATTGTTTTCGAATTATATGCTGTAAAACATAAAAATCTTCTTTTTCTTTTGAATTTTCTTTTTATGAGGGTTCGAACACGGTCTATATTACAAACCTGTTACAAAATTCCCGGATTTTCCCATCAATGACAATATTATTCTTATCTATCACATTTTTATGTACTTATCTAGGTATTCAGAAAATATTCTTCTATTTTTGTCAGTCAGCAACCTTATTAATAGAATAAACCAAACACTTATATGAAAACATTCACCCATCTTTTGTGCGTCCTGATTTTGTCGATTGTACTGTTTGCTTGTAACAATGCTCACTTCCTCAAAGAAGAATCCTACCGGAATCAAGTAGTTCAAGACTTTGAGCAGAAAAAACAGGCACTTCCTCATGGAGATTTATTTGCGATCTTTGGTGATTCCGCTCTGTCAGTGTACGAGCGCGAAGCATTGATGTTTCTCTACGCTTATATGCCGATAGGGGATGTGACGGACTATCCGGGAGATTATTACTTGGAGAATGTCCGGCTGTCGAAGCAGACACGTGAAGAGATGCCTTGGGGCAAAGAGATTCCCGATGAAGTGTTCCGTCATTTTGTTCTGCCGATCCGGGTGAATAACGAGAATCTGGATGATTCCCGCCGTGTGTTTTATGATGAACTAAAAGACAGGGTGAAGGGACTGCCGATGAAAGACGCGATATTGGAGGTGAACCACTGGTGTCACGAGAAAGTAGTCTATCGTCCGAGTGACGCGCGCACCAGCTCACCATTGGCATCTGTCAAAACTGCGTATGGACGTTGTGGCGAAGAGTCTACATTTACGGTGGCTGCGCTCCGGGCAGTCGGTATTCCGGCACGGCAAGTGTATACGCCCCGCTGGGCGCATACGGATGATAACCATGCTTGGGTGGAAGCATGGGCGGATGGACATTGGTACTTCTTTGGAGCTTGTGAACCGGAACCGGTTTTGAACCTGGGATGGTTTAATTCCCCTGCCAGTCGGGGAATGTTGATGCATACTAAGGTTTTCGGGCGTTACAACGGTCCGGAAGAGATTATGCTTGAAACACCCAATTACACAGAAATTAATGTGATTGATAATTATGCCCCTACTGCCAAAGCTATCGTAACGGTGACGGATGCCGACGGCCAACCGGTAGCAGATGCCAAAGTCGAATTTAAGATATACAATTATGCGGAGTTCTATACAGTAGCCACGAAATATACAGATGCAGAGGGGAAAGCCAGCCTGACTGCCGGTAAAGGAGATATGTTGGTTTGGGCATCCCGCAACGGACAATTTGGTTATGCCAAAATCTCATTTGGAAAAGATGATGCATTGCAACTCTCTTTAAATAGAAAAGAAGGTGAAGCCTATTCCTTGCCAATGGATCTTGTACCTCCGGTGGAAGGAGCGAATATTCCCGAAGTCACTCCCGAACAACGGGCGGAAAATGATCGGCGGATGGCGCAGGAAGATTCAATCCGCAATACGTATGTAGCAACAATGATGACGGAAAAACAGGCCAAAGAGTGGATAGATAAACTATATGGAAATACCTTACAACCGGAAAAGAAAGAAAAATTAGTAAACTTCCTGGTTGCTTCGCGAGGAAACCACCAAACCTTGAAAGACTTCCTTTCAGCTATCCGAAAAGAGAAAGACGCTGTTTCATGGGAAGAAATACGGGCTATATGGATATTAGAGAGTCTTTCGGCTAAAGATCTCCGCGATGTAACTCTGGATGTATTGAATGATCATCTGCTGACTAATATCTCGGATTGGGAGAAGATAGAGACTGATTTATTTAAAAGAATGTACCTCAATCCTCCTCGTATAGCTAATGAAATGTTGACTCCTTATAAAAAGGTACTTCGTGAAGCCATTGAAAAAACAGTGTACCAGTCTGTGCCCGATAGCATGAAACGTGATCCCAAAGTATTAATAGAATGGTGCAGAAAAGAGATTAAAATCAATAATGAACTGAATTCCCAACAGATTCCTATTTCTCCGATGGGAGTATGGAAAGCACGGGTGGCTGATGAAAAGTCGCGTGACATATTCTTTGTGGCAGCTTACCGGAGCATGGGATGGGCGTCCGCTGCCTGGATTGATGAAGTGACCGGAAAGGTGCAGATTCTAAATGAAGAATTTGCAAAGGAAGATGTCAACTTCGATACGGCAGAAGCTGCACAGTCTCGAAAGGGAGTATTGCAAGCTACTTATACTCCTATCCGCTCTGTGGAAGATCCTAAATATTATTCGCATTTCACTCTTTCCAAGTTTAAAAACGGCACATTCCAGTTGCTTAATTATGACGAAGGAGAGACGGATATGGGGGATGGAACTACCTGGCGTAATTTATTAAAATATGGGAGAGAGCTTGATGAAGGCTATTATATGATGGTGACCGGAACTCGGTTGGCAAGTGGCGCGGTGCTTTCCAACAGTACATTTTTTACTATAGAACCCGGTAAGACAACCACCGTTGACCTTGTGATGCGTGAAAGCAAAGATCAGGTGCAAGTGATCGGCAATTTTAATTCGGAAGCGACCTATCGTCCGGTTGACAGCACTGAACAGCGGAGTATTCTGCAAACCTGCGGACGTGGCTATTTTGTAGTAGCTGTGCTTGGAGTGGGGCAGGAACCTACCAATCATGCGCTAAGAGATATAGCCGCTTTGGGCAATGACTTCGAACAATGGGGGCGTAAGATGGTCTTTCTTTTCCCTTCGGAAGAACAATACAAGAAATTTAATGCCGACGAATTTAAAGGACTTCCGTCTACCATCACCTACGGTATTGATGTCGATGACAGCATCCGCAAAGAAATAGTGCAGGCTATGAATTTGAACAATTCTATTCTGCCGGTATTTATCATTGCAGATACATTTAATAGGGTAGTCTTTGTTTCTCAAGGATATACAATCGGTTTGGGTGAGCAATTGATGAAAGTTGTACATGGGTTATAGAAAAGAGGAGGTATACAATAATCGTTAATTCTTGCCCTTAATGCGTTTTTTCGGAAAAGAATGATTATCATTTCTTATTATATAGTGGAGATAAACAGTCACCTATATTCTTTTGTGTAAAGTTTCGATCGTCTCTTTCACTCTTCGCACGGAAGTCACATTCCGTTCGTATTCATTGATGTGTACCGTACCTCCCATGGAGATGGCTTCATTTTTGAATATCATTTCGCTCTGAATACTTTCACGTGCCGAGAAATGAAACTCGTTGATTCCGGTTTCTGCGGCAATGCGTGCGATATTATTTTCATTTACTCCGCATCCGGCGAGTAATGTGATTCTTCCGGCAGCCTGTTTCTGTAACTCTTTTAAAAGGGGGATTCCCTGTTCAGCCGTAGGTTGCTGGCCGGAAGTCAGAATACGGTTACATCCCAGTTTGATGATCTGTTCCAATGCTCTCTGCGGGTTACGGCATACATCAAATGCCCGGTGAAAAGTCACAGATAGCCCTTGAGCAGCTTCCATTAGTTTCTGCATTGCTGGCAAGTCTACTTCACCCTCTGCTGTCAGGCAACCGAATACCACTCCGTCTGCCCCTAATTTCCGTGCAATTTCAATATCTTTCAGCATTGTCCGGATTTCGATATCCGAATACAGAAAATCTCCTCCACGAGGCCGGATAATAACGTGCAGGCGGGTATGAGTCAGTACTTCCCTTGCGATGGCGATCTCACCATAGGAGGGCGTTGTTCCACCTTCCGGTATTCCGGCACACAGTTCCACACGGTCTGCACCACCTTTCTGTGCGGCCAGGCAACTTTCCACTGAATTGGTACAAATCTCAAATTGATACTTTCCCATAGTCGTGTATTAAAAAAGGGCGAATTTCTTCGCCCTTATATGAATCTTCTTTTGAATCGTTACGTTATTTAGCGAAACTTACCGCACGTGTTTCACGGATGACGGTAATCTTCACTTGTCCCGGGTAAGTCATTTCATCCTGGATCTTCTTGGCGATTTCACCTGACAGGCTTTCTGTCTGCTTGTCGTCAATCTTATCTGCACCAACGATAACGCGGAGTTCGCGTCCTGCCTGGATAGCATACGTCTTTGTTACACCCGGATAAGCCATTGCCAGCTGTTCGAGATCGTTCAGACGCTTGATATAAGCCTCTACGATTTCGCGGCGTGCGCCCGGACGTGCACCGGAGATGGCGTCACAAACCTGTACGATAGGAGCCAGCAGACTGGTCATTTCTGTTTCGTCATGGTGAGCACCGATAGCGTTGCAGATATCCGGTTTTTCTTTGTATTTCTCGGCAAGTTTCATACCCAACAATGCGTGCGGCAATTCCGGTTCTTCATCAGGCACTTTACCAATATCATGCAGCAAACCTGCACGTTTTGCTTTCTTCGGGTTCAGTCCCAGTTCTGATGCCATCACAGCACAAAGATTGGCTGTTTCGCGTGCATGCTGCAACAAGTTCTGACCGTATGAAGAACGATATTTCATCTTACCGATGATACGGATCAATTCAGGATGCAGACCGTGGATACCCAAGTCGATGGTAGTACGTTTACCCGTTTCGATAATTTCTTCTTCCACCTGTTTGCGTACTTTAGCTACCACCTCTTCGATACGGGCCGGATGGATACGTCCGTCAGTCACAAGCTGATGCAGGGCCAAACGGGCAATTTCACGGCGAACCGGGTCGAAGGCAGAAAGAACGATTGCTTCCGGGGTATCGTCTACAACGATTTCAACACCGGTAGCAGCTTCCAGAGCACGGATATTACGTCCTTCACGTCCGATAATACGTCCCTTGATTTCATCCGATTCGATATGGAATACTGTAACAGAGTTTTCAATGGCAGTTTCCGTAGCCACCCGTTGGATAGACTGGATAACGATACGTTTGGCTTCTTTGCTGGCAGTTAATTTAGCATCATCCATAATGTCGTTGATGAATGATTGTGCCTGCGTTTTAGCTTCTTCTTTCAGTGATTCTACCAGGCGTTCTTTGGCCTCTTCGGCAGACAATCCGGAGATTGCTTCCAGTTTATCGATTTCCTGCTGTTGCAGTTTATCGAGTTCTTCTTTTTTCTTGTCAACAATCACAAGTTGCGCTTCTAGATTCTCTTTTACCGCTTCGGCTTCCATCTTTTTACGTTGGATTTCTTCCTGACGCTGGCTAAGTACCATTTCACGTTGCTTCAACTTGTTTTCCGCTTGCTGAATCTTCTGATTCCGCAATGCTACCTCCTTTTCAAGGTCCGCTTTCTTATTCAGGAATTTCTCCTTCACTTCCAGCAGCTTGTTTTTCTTAATTACTTCCGCTTCCGTCTCCGCTTCTTTCAGGACATTGTCGTATTTGGATTTCAGTACATACCGGAATAGTATATATGAAAGGACTCCTCCTACGATGAAGCAAGCAATTGCTGTTGCTATTATTGCTATCATTCTACATTTAATTTAAGTATATAAATAAAAACGCACCGCCAAATATCAAAGCAATTATTTTTGCTTGGATATTGTGCAGTGCGTGGTTGTTTTATCTCTTATCAGCGAATAGCCGGTCGGGGATTTATTCTTCCTTAAAATAATCCTCCAGCAATTCTGTCAGTTCTTTTACCTTCTCCACATAGGGGCTGGTATCATTACGTTGCATCAATTGCAGTCTCTCTAACGAGAACTGATAGGCTACCATGGCAATAATTTTTTCGGGTTCCAGATTTTTATAGACTTCCCGATACTTATTAAGCCTGATATTTACCTGCTTGGCGGCTTCCCGTACCATTTGTTCTTCCTCGCGGTTGATGGTTAACGGGTAGTTTGAGTCTGCTATCTGCAGGTTTATCTTTATTTTATCGTTCATACATCTTCTTCTTATTCATTCAACAAAGCGATGCATTTATCGACTTCACGCACTAATTTTGACAATCGCAGCTTCGTCTCTTTTACGTCGCTGCCGTTAAGGCTGATTGCCGTAGCTGTTTTTAGGTTTGTATAGCTGACTTCCAATTCATCGTATTGAGCTTGTACCTTCTCGTTTTTCAGCTTTTCATTTTCGAGAAGCTTCTTCAACTCGGCATTTTCACGCTTAAGTTCATCGTGCAAATAAATCAAATGCCGTAGTTGCGTTTCAAAGGAATTCAATAACTTTTTTTCTTCTTCTGTCATCACTACACCAAAATTGTACACAAAAATACGATTAACTCTGATATTACAAAAACTTTTCGGGAGAAAATGTTCTTTTTAGCCTAAATTAGCTATGAACGGAGGGGAAAGTAGAGTATTGCATAGGAAGCAAATACAGCCTGCTTATAATATTATGGTATATTTTAAATTAATGCGAATTAGTAATTGAAAATGAATTGTCATTCATTTTTGTACGATTCTGAATCATTACAAAATCGATTAAATTTTTCTACTGGGTATTTATTTTCAATCTTTCTATTTCTTCTTTCACCTTTTCTCTGTCTCTTCGATGAATAAGGAGTTTGCGGGTGAAGAGTAACAATTTCACCATCTCTTCACCTGTAGCGAGTAGTTTCAAAAATAGTTTCAAGGCTTGAAACAATCTGTTTCACACCGAGAAACACTTCGTTTCGCTACTTGAAACAAAGTGTTTCCCGCCTTGAAACTTTTAGTTTCAAACAAGGTTGAAACTAATTACGAAATAGCTTTACTAATTTTACTCAATGGTGGAATCTGGAGGCTGCAATTTGATTTGATTCACGATGAAGAGCAGGTGAAGGGGCGGCTATTCACCTACAAACTGCTTGTTTATCGGCCATACAGAAGAAAAGTGAAGGAGGTGGAAGAATTGGACGTATTATAGAGAAAGAGCATTGAATGATTCAAAACTGTATAAATCTGAATTCTTCTTTTTTGTTGGTATCGTAAAAAATACTATTCAGTAAACTTTTTAACTTCGGTATGTTTTTCAGGAAAGTATTAAGATATAATATCTGATAGATAAGTCATTAATATACCTCCAAACGTGGCGTCGATGCACGCATTTTGATTTCCGCATCCAACACGATTGAATGATTGGGAGATGCCGGATCTTTGATTTTCTCTAAAATAAGTTCGGCAGCTTTTTTCCCCATCTGGTACAAAGGCGGTTCTACTGTAGTCAATTTGGGATAGACTATGTTGGAAAGTTCAGTTCCTGAAAAACTGGCTACGGCGATTTCTTCGGGTATTTTTTTCCCAAGTTCCCTCAATCTGTTCATAGCTCCAATGGCCAATGTTTCCGTAAAAGCGAAAATAGCATTGAAAGGAATATTTCTTTCCACTAATATATCCGCAGCTTTTTTCCCTTCTTCAAAAGTCATACCGGTTTTTATCAGCATATTATTCTTATCAAAAGGAATCCCGAATTTAGCCAAAGCGTCTTTGTATCCTCTGACACGTTCTATGGAGTTGTAAATATCGTCCGGTCCCTGTATATGAACAATCTGTTTGCGTCCGCTTCGGATCAGACTTTCTACAAGAAAGAATGACTTCATATAATCGTCCACTATTACCTGCGGGACTTCAAGTCCATAGGGAATACGATCATAGAACACCATAGGCATTCCCGCTTGCTGTAAACGAGCATATTCCTCCTTATTCCTTTTATAACTGCAAAGACAGATGATGATGCCATCCACCATGAATCCTTCCATCAGTTGCAGGTTCTCTTTTTCTTTTTCCGGATCTCCTCCCGACTCTGCAATAATCACCTTTATATTTTTGGTGTGAAGCACTTCTTGTATTCCGTTTATTACTCGTGAAGCAAACGGCGTAACCATTTCAGGAACGATCACCCCCACGGTATTGGTATGTCCGTATTTAAGGTTGATTGCTACAGGGTTTGGTCTATATCCCAATCTTTTAGCTGCTTCTATCACCTTTTCTTTCGTTTCTTTACGGATATTCTTGTCATCCCCCAATGCACGAGATACAAGACGGATATTGACAAATGTCGAGCGATGTCTTTTATGGTTATATACTTCATGCTGAATGATTGTTTAAATCAAAGCAAAGATATTGATTTCAAACAATAAATCCTAATATTGGAGTAAAATACGAATCCCATTTGCCTTTGTGTAATGCTTTTGTAACGTTTGCAGATTTTGGGAACGTTCCCGCAATCGTTTGCAGGCAAAAGAGTTAGGAAAAAACTTTTTTTCAAGCTCTTGTTCTTTATCTTTGCTACATCAACATGATGTCGAACTAAAGAAAAAGAACTATGAAAACACACCTCTTTTCTTATAAGTGCGGTCGAAAGCACATCAAAGTTTACCATCTATTTGAATTGGTAATAATTAAAGGATAAAAAACGGTCATGGACAAGAAAGTACGAAGTATAGAAATTTCGAAACGGGTTCCAATTGTGGGCAACTACGATGTAGTTGTCTGCGGTGGCGGACCAGCTGGTTTCATTGCGGCCATTGCGGCTGCTCGCAGTGGTGCGAAAACTGCTGTTGTGGAACAATATGGTTTTTTAGGTGGAATGGCTACAATGGGGCTTGTTACTCCTTTGAGTGTTTTCACCTATAATAATGAAAAGGTGATAGGCGGTATTCCATGGGAATTTATCGAACGGCTGGAGAAGATGGGAGGCTGTATCATTGAGAAACCTCTTGGCAATGTAGCTTTTGATCCGGAGCTTTACAAACTTTTATGCCAGCAAATGATGCTGGAAGCCGGCGTGGATATGTATATGCACTCTTACTTAAGCGGTTGCCAGGCAAAAGACGGCAAAATATCCTGTATCCTCTTTGAGAATAAGAATGGGACAGAAGCCATCAGTGCCGATATGTATATCGACTGCACTGGGGATGGTGACCTTGCCGCTATGGCGGGTGTTCCGATGCAAACAGATGATTGTAAACCGCTGCAACCTCTTTCCACCTATTTTATATTAGGCGGTGTGGATACAGATTCGCCCATGATAATCGATGCCATGCACCATAATAAACAAGGGCAGAATTGTCATTGCATTGCAGTTCGTGAGAAACTTCTAGCAATGAAAGAGAAGCTTGGCATCCCCGAATTCGGAGGTCCTTGGTTTTGCACCACTCTTCGTCCGGGCGAAGTAACGGTTAATATGACCCGTACTGCAGGAAATGCCATCGATAATAGAAATTTTACCGCAGCGGAATGTCGCTTACGGGAAGACGTATTTAAAATAGCACGAATCTTTAAAGAGAACTTTGAAGAGTTTAAAAACAGTTATGTGACGACCGTCGCCGTACATGCCGGTATTCGTGAGACACGTCGTATCAAAGGTGTACATACCATTACAGCAGAAGAATATGTGAATGCTTATAAATATCCTGATAGCATATCACGCGGCGCACATCCTATAGATATCCATGTGGCAGCAGGTGCGGAACAGAGCGTAACTTTCCTTAAAAAAGCGGCGTATGTACCTTATCGTGCTCTTATAGCTGAAGATTTCCCGAATCTGCTCGTAGCGGGACGCTGTATTAGTGCTGATAAGACTTCCTTTGCGTCACTTCGCGTTCAGGCAAGTTGTATGGGGGTAGGACAAGCCGCAGGAGTAGCAGCCGCACAATGTATAAAGGCAGGTGTGACCGTACAAAAGGCTGATATTCACAATCTCATAGAGGAATTGAAGAAACTTGGAGCAATTATATAAAGAAGAACCAGAATATGGAACAGTTAGATTATATTATTATTTTACTCTACTTTCTCGGACTGATTGCCGTGAGTGTTGTGATGTCCCGGAAAATTAAAAACTCCGAAGATATGTTTATTGCCGGGCGAAATTCTTCGTGGTGGCTGTCGGGAGTCTCTTCCTACATGACTATCTTCTCGGCAAGTACCTTTGTCGTTTGGGGAGGCGTTGCTTATAAATCGGGACTTGTTGCGGTAGTTGTTGCACTTTGTCTTGGCGTAGCATCGTTTATTGTCGGTAAATGGATCTCGGGCAAATGGCGGGAGCTACGTATCAAATCGCCGGGAGAGTTCCTTACCATCCGGTTCGGACATCGCACGGTAAGTTTTTACACGATTTCAGGAATTATAGCCCGTGCGGTACATACGGCAGTGTCTCTGTATGCGGTAGCGGTTGTGATGTGTGCATTAATCAAAGTCGATGGTGGCAGTATTTTTGCAAGTACAGGTATGATGGGCGATTCACCGATGGGTTACCTAAGTATTTGGTGGGCGCTTCTTATTCTTGGTGCCATCGCTCTTGGATACACCATTGCCGGAGGATTTCTTGCGGTACTAATGACTGATGTAATTCAGTTCGGAGTACTTCTGGCCGTGGTTGTATTTATGATACCTCTTTCATTTAACGCGGTAGGAGGCGTAAGTGCATTTATCGATAAGGCCAGTGAGATACCGGGATTCTTCTCGGGCACATCTCCGACCTATACATGGGGGTGGCTTTTACTGTGGATATTTCTCAATGTGTCTATGATTGGCGGTGACTGGCCGTTTGTACAGCGATACATAAGCGTGCCTACTACAAGAGACGCAAAAAAGAGTACTTATTTAATCGGAATTCTTTATCTCGTCACTCCTCTTATTTGGTATCTTCCTACCATGATTTATCGTGTGATGGAACCCGGACTTGCGCTTGATTTGGATGCAACCACAATGACTTTCAACGGTGAACACGCTTATGTGAATATGAGCAAACTCGTGCTCATGAAAGGAATGGTCGGTATGATGTTGGCAGCGATGCTATCGGCCACATTGAGTAATGTTTCGGGCATTTTGAATGTATATGCCAATGTATATACCTATGATATTTGGGGACACAAAGAGAAAAACCGTCAGGCAGATGAGAAAAAGCGTATCAAGGTAGGACGTCTCTTCACATTTGTCTTTGGACTTGTGATTATCGCTTTGTCAATGCTCATCCCGTTTGCCGGAGGTGCCGAAAAGGTGGTAGTAACTCTTCTTACTATGGTGATGTGTCCTTTATACATTCCGTCAATATGGGGACTGTTCTCGAAGCGGCTGACAGGCAACCAACTTATTTCTGCAATGATTCTTACTTGGCTCGTTGGTATTATGGCTCGCGTCATAATTCCCGCCTCCGTTATTAGTCCAAGCCTTATAGAGTCAGTTGCCGGTTGTGTACTTCCTGTACTTATCCTTGCGATCATGGAAGTTTGGTCGGCACGTAAAAAGTATGAAGATAATGGTTATCAAGCCATTTGTGAATATACTGATCCTGAAGCCGATCGCGAACCGACATTAAAGGAGAAAAAAGCGGTATTAATCTATTCGCATTTGGCTGTTAACTGCTTCTGTATTACTATTGGTGTCGTTGCGCTCTTACTGATAGGTCTGCTTATTGCCGGCGATCCGAAGACCCTTGCGGTCAAAGGAATTGTGATAGGAAGTATCGTACTGATGATTGCCATGATACTTGCTTATGTGATATACAGAATTATATATGCAAGACGTCTGAAAATGTCTAGCTAGTCAATTATTAATAACCCTAAATACTAATCAAATGAATCTAAAGATGTTATTGTTTGCAAGTGTGTCGCTTGTGCTTTTTGCATCTTGTCATAACTCGGATGATCCGTATATGACACTCGCGACAAAGACACTTGATGTAGAAGCAGAAGGTGGACTTTTCACTGTTGACCTTTCATCTAATGTCTATTACAGAGTCAATAACGATTGCCAGACCGATGGAAGCGATAGCCATTGGGCAGTTGTTGATTCGCATGAGACACAAGGTGAGATTACTAAGTTTACAATCAAAGTCTCTGAAAATTCATCGACTAGTTCACGTGTCGGTGCCATTCGTTTCATTGGCGATGATGTAACTCCTTTAAAGCTGGTTATTACCCAAAAGATGATTGTTCCGAAAGGTATCAGTCCTACCACAGAATCGATTGACGCAACTACAACAGAATCCTCATTCAAAGTCTTTGGCGATAAGGAGTGGAAGGCTGTGTGTACAGATGCAGATGTGACCGTTTCTCCTGCAAATGGGGTAGGCGAATGTGATATTAAACTTACTTTCCCGGAGAACAAGACATTTGCCAAACGGACAATTAAAGTAACGGTAACCATCCAGGATGATACAGACTATACCTATACTCTTGTACAAGATGCTTTCTCGGGCATTTTGGCTGATTGGGACTTGAATAGTTTAACTGCCAACACAAGTGGAACATTTGCTGATGATGAGGCACAATCGGTATTCCCGGGAACCAATGGCAAGTATATTGCTCCGAGTGCCGGAAGTGGTAAGATTGAGTATTGGGCATGTGACCGGACAGGTTATGTAGAGCAGAAAGTCGTATGCAGCCGTGCCGTGGGTGCTAATGGTGACCCGTATGTATCAGGAGCTATTCCGGGTGATTATTGGTATGTCTATGGGGATATGAAAGGTACGACCATTCCTGCCGGTACCAAGATACACTTCTATTTTGTGACCAAATTAGGAACGATGTGTTCCAACTACTGGATGATCGAGTTCAAGGATGGAGAAGAATGGAAACCGGCTCTTCCGACTTCGACTCTTCAGGAAAGTGCGACAGAGACACTGTCGGGTGCACCTATCAATTATTCGGCAACTATTACCTACAACTTTGCGGGAATGTTGCTCGATGAAAAAAACAATGGCGCATATATCCCTGCCGAAGGAATATTTACCACGACTAAGGATATGGATGAGATTGTGTTAAGATTTGGACAGGCAGGCCGTCTATGTCTTAATGGCGCCAAATTCGCTGGAAAGTATATAGACTGTACACACGCAAGCGGCCAGACACGTTTTTCAGCGCAACATCCGAGTAACCCTGAAACAGGTGAGGCAATCAGAGAATATAACGAACATGTATTGCTTGAAATCGTAGAATAAATAGTATGAAAAAAAGTATATTAAGCCTGTTATTGGCATGTTTCCTGCAAATCAATCTGGCTTTTGCACAGAATGTAATGAAGGGTGTCGTTAGCGATGCCAATGGTCCTCTTGTCGGAGTGGTGATCCACGATAAAGACAATGCAAAAGGTACTACCTCCGATATGTCGGGAAAGTATGCGCTCAATGGCGCTGAATCAGGCCATACAATAGAATTCCGTTATCTTGGTTATGTGACCGAGACTGTGGTGTGGGATGGTAAGAGTGTAGTAAATATAAAACTTAAAGAGGATGCTGTACAACTTGAAGAGACAGTTGTTATCGGCTATGGATCTGTAAAAAAGAAAGATCTTACAGGTGCGGTCGGTGTAATCAACAGTTCGCTTATCGAGAAACAGAGCACGTCTCAACTTTCACAATCTTTGCAAGGACTGATTCCGGGACTGACGGTTACCCGTTCGAGCAGTATGCCGGGAGCGAGTGCTACGGTTCAGGTGCGTGGTGTGACAACAATGTCTGATTCGAGTCCGCTTATCCTTGTCGATGGTATGATGGTCAGTAGCCTCGACAATATAGCAAGCGAAGACGTACAGCAGATTACTGTACTTAAAGATGCAGCTTCTGCATCCATCTATGGTGCCCGTGCTGCTGCCGGTGTTATCTTGATAACGACTAAGGAGGCAACCGAGGGACAGCTTTCGATCGGTTATAACGGAGAGATTTCGTTGTCTTCTCCTACCGAATTTCCGAAATTCCTGACAGACCCTTATCACTACATGACAATGTACAATGAATGGTCGTGGAACGATGCCGGTAATCCTGCGGGAGGCGAATTTGCCAACTATTCACAGGACTACATCGACAACTATGCTACCAACAACAGATATGATCCCATTCAATATCCTATCTATGATTGGAAAGACGCTATTCTTTCGAATACCGCTATGCGCCATAAGCACAACTTGACCATGACGTATGGCAACAAGGTAATCAAGAGCCACACTTCCGCTACCTACGAAAATGCCGACGCTATCTATAAAGGTTCAAACCACGAAAGAATCTCTATCCGTTCGCGTAATAATCTCAAGATTAGTGATAAGCTCTCCGGTTCTATCGATTTCTCGGTACGTTATGCCACGAAAAATGACCCGACTTCCGGTAGTCCGATTCGTGCAGCTTATATGTATCCTTCCATTTATTTGGGACTTTATCCGGATGGCCGTGTTGGTCCCGGTAAAGACGGCAGTCTTAGCAATACGCTTGCCGCCTTATTGGAAGGCGGAGAGAAGAAGACCGTATCCAACACAATGACCGGTAAATTCTCGTTGAGCTATAAGCCCATAAAAGATTTGACCCTTACTGCCAATCTGACTCCTACCGTCGGAACTGTTTCGATCAAGGAGATGAAGAAAGCCATACCTGTTTACGATGCATACGAAACCGATGTTATGCTGGGATATGTTTCTGGATATACTTCCAATTCGCTAAGTGAAGAACGCCGTAACATCAAATCATTGGAGAAACAATTCATCGCTACATACGACAAGACCTTCAGCAAGGTACATAACTTCAATGCCATGGTCGGTTATGAAGATTATAGTTATACGTATGAAACGATGTCGGGATCGACCAACGATATGTCTTTGTCTTCTTTCCCTTATCTTGATTTGGCGAACAAGAATGCCCTTGCCGTAGCCGGTAATTCTTATCAGAATGCATACCGTTCATTTTTTGGCCGTGTCATGTATAATTACGACAGCCGTTACTACCTCCAGCTCAATGCTCGTGAAGACGGATCTTCACGTTTTCACAAGGATCACCGTTGGGGATTCTTCCCGTCCGCATCGGTGGGTTGGGTCATCTCTAACGAGAAGTTCATGCAAAACATAACCCCGATAAACTATCTGAAGTTCCGTGCCTCTATCGGTACGCTCGGTAACGAGCGGATTGGAAATTATCCTTATCAGAC
Source organism: Bacteroides sp. D1 (assembly GCF_000157095.2). Lineage (NCBI taxonomy): Bacteria > Pseudomonadati > Bacteroidota > Bacteroidia > Bacteroidales > Bacteroidaceae > Bacteroides > Bacteroides sp. D1. The sequence continues at coordinate 42,924 of NZ_JH114348.1, read as the reverse complement.
ATACATTTCGTTCAATAATGCCATTATGTATGACAGTGCAGGTTCTACGCCCCAATCTTCGATGTCTGCCGCTCAACAGGATTATGCGTATGAGAATATCCATTGGGAGAAAACACAGAGCTGGGATATAGGTGTGGATGCCGCTTTCTTTAACAATCGTCTTGACTTTAGCGCAGACTATTATTATAAGAAGACAACAGATATGCTCTTGTCAGTGGCAATCCCGTCGTTTACAGGTTATTCGGCACCTGACAGGAATGTAGGTAAAATGCATACCCGTGGTTGGGAAGTGAAACTCGGCTGGTCTGACCGTATCGGAGATGTAAGTTATGCGGTAAGTTTTAATATCTCTGATTACAAGTCTATAATAGATAATCTTAATGGCAAGCAGCAGTTTAACAGCGATGGTACCATTATTACTGAAGGTGCAGAATATAACTCCTGGTACGGATATAAGACTGCAGGTTTGTTCCAGACCGCAGAGGAAGTCAGTGAAAGCGCTCTGCTTTCGGCTTCTACCAAACCGGGTGATGTGAAATATGTAGATGTCAGCGGTCCGGACGGCACTCCTGACGGAATTATCAATGAGACATACGACCGCGTAGTGCTTGGCAGCTCATTGCCACACTATCTATATGGAGGTTCTATTAGTTTGGGCTGGAAAGGTCTCTCTTTCTCCCTACTCTTCAATGGTGTCGGGAAACAACTTTCACGCCTCACCGAGAGTATGATTCGCCCCATGCAGGGACAATGGCTTCCGGCTCCGTCAGTCCTTCTGAACGACAATGGCAGCCGTAATTATTGGAGTGTATATAACACTGCAGAGCAGAACGCGGCAGCCAGCTATCCCCGTTTGAGCCATCAGGGCGGTGAATACAACAACTACAAAATGTCGGATTACTGGCTCAAGAGTAGTGCCTATATGCGTATAAAGAATATCAACGTTGGCTATACAGTTCCTAAAAAAATCGTCTCTAAAGTCGGAATCAAGGGACTTCGGGTGTACGTCAATATCGATGATCCATACTGCTTTGATAGTTATCTTTCGGGATGGGACCCTGAAGCAGGCGCTTCTACCTATATCACACGCACTTATACGTTTGGAGTGGATATCAAATTCTAATGGAGTATGAAAAAATTACATAATATGAAAAAAATACATGTATTGATTTGCATGATAGCTCTTCTATCTGTAACTTCTTGTGTGAACCTCGATCTGAATCCTCCTTCAGCCGCATCCAGTGAAAACTGGTTCTCGTCACCGGAGGAAGTTCGAATCTCGTTGAACGATTTTTATCGCAGTACTTTCTTTGTTATAGAAGAAGGTTGGACGCTGGACCGTAATACGGATGACTGGGCGCAACGAACCAACATTTATACCATTGCGGCAGGTTCACTGAATGCGTCTTCTACAAGTAATCCTAACATCAAGACTGTTTGGAGTTACACGTATAAGAACATTAGTCGTGCCAACCGGATTTTGGAGGCACTCGACAAACTTGAAGGCAAATATTCCACCACTGAACTGAATACGCTTCGTGCCGAAGCCCGTTTTTTCAGAGCGTTTGCTTATTCACGTTTGATTACTCTTTGGGGAGATGTTCCTTTCTACGTGACTTCGATTACTCCGGAGGAAGCATTTGAGATGGGGCGTACCGACAAAGCTGTCGTTCTGAAACAGATTTATGAAGATTATGACTATGCCGCAGAAAATTTGCCGGCCGCAAATAATAATAGCGGCGCCACCCGTGTGGACAAAGGAACGGCTTATGCTTACAAGGCTCGTACCGCTCTCTATCAGCACGACTATGGGACTGCCGCAAAGGCTGCGCAAGACTGTATGGATCTGGAAGTATATGACTTGGCCCCTGATTATGGAGAACTTTTCCGCGACAAGACAAGAGGAAGCAAAGAAGTTATCTTCTCTGTTGCTCACTCAAGCGATCTTGAGTTGGATGAAAACGGTAAACCTACCACACAGGCTATCGGTTCCTTTATTGCCCGTTCGGCAGGCGGTACACATAATGCACAACCTTCGTGGGAACTTCTTGCTGTCTACGAAATGACGAATGGCAAGACGATTGATGAACCGGGCAGCGGTTTTGATCCTCACGATCCATTTGCCAACCGTGATCCCCGTTGCCTGGAAACATTTGCTGCTCCCGGCAGCCGTATCTATGGTATTGAGTGGAACCCTGCGCCAAACGCACTCGAAGTAATGGACTATACACAAAATCGTATGATTACAAACAAAGATTCCAAAGGCGGTTCAGATGCTTCCAATTGCGCTTACAATGGTTGTTGCCTGCGCAAAGGCGCGCAAGAGTCATGGCGTACTACTTTGTATAACGACAACCCCGTTATTCTCATGCGTTATGCCGATGTCTTGTTGATGTATGCCGAAGCTAAGATTGAACTGGGGGAGATTGACGCTACTGTCCTTGCTTGCATCAACGATGTCCGTGCCCGTGCTTATGGCACCACCCGTACACAAACCAACGACTATCCGTCCATCACGACAACCGATCAGACAGCATTGCGCAAAGTGCTCCGCCGTGAGCGTCGTGTGGAGTTTGCATGGGAAAATCTGCGCTATTTCGATTTGCTTCGTTGGCATCAGTTTGAGAATGCTTTCGGACACAATATGTACGGATTTACCCGTACAGCCAACAGGGCAAAGGAATACTTTGCGGCAGGCAACTGGTTTTGGCCGGAGACTCCGACATTTGACAAAGACGGATTTCCTTCTTTTGAAGCGATGGCCGACGGAACCTATATCGTCCAGCATGGTGAACGTAAGTATGATGAGAAGATTTATTTATGGCCATTGCCAAGTGATGATGTATTGATAATGAATGGCAAACTTGTTCAAAATCCAGGGTACTAACTTTATTAAATAAATGATATTATGAGCATTGGAGAAATTTTATTGCGCAGTCGCTATCAACCTTTGAAAAGGGTGTTGAGCTATGATGTATTCAACACCGGCTTTAACGGTTGGATGACATTGATGCCTAACTTTACGGAATATCCCGATTTTGATGTTCCCAAGACATTGGTCAATAAAGACCAGTGGCCACCGGTCATGCTTAGTTCCGCTACTTTCAGGTATCCGGGCACTCACGGGGCTATGTCCGGCACTTACTCTCTTAAACTTTCGACAAGACCTGTTGCCGCTCCTTATACGGAGATTCCGGCGGAAGGTTGTCTGGGACATGCCATTAAGCGGCTTTCGTTCTCTCGTCCGGGTTGCAAATATTTGCAGATAGAATGTTGGTTTACATACACGGCGGAGCAGGATGTGGTGGATGGCGGTGACCGTCCGCAACCGGGTTTGCATGAGAGTTCCATCCGCGATTTTGGTATGGGATTCGATGTACAGGAGGGTGGAAAACGTTACCATGTAGGAATTCGCTATCTCAATGCAGTAGATGGCAAATTAATGCAGAAGTGGCAGTATGAACATTCCAATGAAGACATAACCGACCGCGATTGGGCTTATGGACTTGACGGAGACTGGTGTAAGAGGGGAGTCGATCCCTGGTGGTTCGGCCGCCGTTATCCTAATGGCGACCACGATGGGTTCAAGGATTTGAAAGATGGTCATCAGAAACTCATTTACAATGAGACCGACTGTAAACTCAATTGGCAATACATGCGTCTGAAACTTGACACAGAGCTTCGTGAATATGTAGAGTTCCAATGTCAGGACAAAATTTGGGATATGCGTGGCATTGCAGCCGATACCGTTGACGGATATGGACGCATCGACAATCTTATCAATCCTCTTTTCTGGGTGGGTACTGATACTAATCGTCGTGTATTCTTTTATATAGATTCTGTTGTTGTTTCACAAGAATAAAAGGAGGAATGTAATATATGAAAATGTTTAATGATTCCCATCTTGAGGTAAAGAAGTTCTTTAAAGGTACTTTCTTCACTCATCCTTACGAGGCTGGTTGGGCAGATGAGGCTATATTCTTTGTTATGGTTGAGAAAATAGAAGGAGATCCCGTATTCGAAGGTCGTGTACAACTATCGCAAGACGGTATACATTGGGCTGACGACGGTAGTGATCCTGTAATCTTCAAAGGACTTGGCCAACATATTATAAAGGTAAATTCAAATTTTGGTAATTATATTCGTCTTGCCGTCAGCATTGAAGGCGGAGAGATGTTTTTAAATCTTCATATAGCATGCAAAGGTTAATATTTATATTTAGTCTGTTCATCCTTGCGATTGTAGGATGCAGCTCCAATGAGTCTCACTCATTTTTGATTCGCCCGGATGGAGGTGGGGAAGATGCTGCCACTGAAATAGAGGTAGGTAAAACGATTCCTGCCTGGCAGGAGGGTGTGATGGATATTCATTTCATCAATACAACTACCGGTGAAAGCATGTTTGTAATATTCCCGGATGGTACGCAAATGCTTATTGATGCCGCAAGTTCGAGTGTTACGACCAACTCTAATAGTAATACGACCAACACCGGTATCCGTAGTCGTTGGGATCCGACTCTGACTTCTACCCGTGGTTCACAGATTATAACTGATTACATTCGTAAGTGTATGGTATGGACAGGTAACAGTACGATTGATTATGCCGTACTTACCCACTTCCATAATGACCACTTCGGCGGTTATACTTCTTCCTTGCCGAAATCTTCCAACTCCGACACTTATTCGTTGATAGGTTTTGCCGAGATTTTCGATAATTTCAAGATTGGTACGCTTCTCGATCGTGGCTATCCCGATTATAACTATCCGTTCAATATGGCGACAATGGCAGACAATGCTCCAAGTTGCAGCAATTATATCAATGCAGTGAAATGGCATGTCGCCAATCAAAAGTTCGATGCTGCGATATTCAAAGCAGGGGCGAATGATCAGATCGTTCAGAAGTATAATCCTGCAAAGTACCCTACTGCAAAGGTGCAAAACGTGGCAGTGAATGGAGAGATCTGGACAGGTTCGGGCACTACCACAAAGAAGACATTCCCTGAACTCTCGGAGATTTCATACGAAAACAGCAAGAACATTACCTCCAGTGACAATTGTCCGCCGGAGAATATAACCAGTTGTGTGATGAAAGTTTCGTATGGCAACTTTGATTTCTTTGCCGGTGGTGACCTTCAGTATAACGGACGTTCGAGTCATGCATGGAAAGATGCCGAACTGCCCTGTGCAAAAGCAGTGGGTCAGGTGGAACTATTGAAAGCTAACCATCACGGTGTAACCAACACCAATCAGGTGGATGCTCTGAAAGCACTCAATCCACAAACGATTGTTGTCAATTCGTGGGTAGATTGTCATCCCCGTACCGATATACTGAATTCGATGGAGACAACACTCCCTGCGTGTGACATGTTTATCACTAACTTCTGGCAAGGCGATCGCCCCAGCGGAGTAGACGACCGGGTTACGGCGGAAGAGGCTGCGAGAGTAAAGGGATATGATGGACATATTGTAGTTCGTGTGACCGACGGGGGAAACAAATATAGAGTTGTGACAATCACAGATTCTGACGGGGCAATGACTGTTAAGACTATTTCCGGTCCATATACAAGCAGATAATGAATACAAAATATTATGATGTAATAGTAGCAGGTGCAGGTCCTGCCGGGATATGTGCGGCTGTAGCCGCCGCCCGGCAAGGAGCACGTGTTGCCCTTATCGAAAGATACGGAGTCATCGGAGGTAACCTGACCGCCGGGTATGTCGGCCCTATTCTCGGTAGTGTAAGCAAGAACACGATGCGCGATGAGGTTTGTGCTATTCTTGGCGTCAAAGACAATGACTGGATTGGCGAACATGGAAATGCTCACGATTTCGAAGAGGCAAAACTTACATTGGCAGAATTTGTCGCCAGGGAAAAGAACATCGATGTCTTTTTGCAATGTTGCGTGTCGGATGTTATTCGTGACGGAAAGGTGGTAAAAGGCATTAAGTGTGCAAGTAACGAGGGGACGCTCTGTTTTGAAGCCGCGGTTACAATTGACTGTACCGGTGATGCCATAGTATCTTTTCTTGCCGGTGCAAAAATAGAAAAAGGACGTGCTGACGGACTCATGCAGCCTGTAACCCTTGAATACACCATTGATGGCGTAGACGAGTCGAAAGGAATTATCTGCATTGGAGATGTAGACAATGTTCAATTGAATGGCGAGTGTTTTCTTGATTGGTGTAAAAAGAAAGCCGATGAGGGCAAACTTCCCCGGATGCTTGCTGCCGTGCGTTTGCATCCATCGGTCAGACCGGGTTGCCGTCAGGTAAATACGACACAAGTCAATAGGGTGGATATAACTTCGGTAAGCTCTATTTTCACCGCCGATCTTGAACTTAGGCAACAGATACGCCTCCTGACTCAATTCTTGAAAGAAAATTTGCCGGGTTACGAAAACTGTAGAGTGATCGGAAGTGGTACAACAACCGGAGTGCGCGAAAGCCGCAGGGTGATGGGCGACTATGTGATCGATGCCGATGAAATGGCGGAAGGCTGCCGTTTTGCCGATGTGGTGGTACATAAAGCATTGTTCATTGTCGATATACATAATCCTGACGGAGCCGGACAGGCGGAACCAACCATCCAATATTGCAAACCATACGATTTGCCGTATCGTTGTTTTCTCCCGTTGGGCTTGGAAGGGCTTCTGGTGGCGGGACGGTGTATATCGGGTACTCACAGAGCTCACGCTTCATATCGTGTCATGAGTATTTGCATGGCGATGGGAGAGGCAGTTGGTATTGCTGCTGCTATGAGTGCGTCGCAGCACTGTACTCCGCGGGCTCTCGATGTAGGAGAGTTGCAGAAACGGCTTGAGTCGTTAGGCGTAGAGCTGTTCGATTAACGTAGAACATAATCATACTTTAAATTTATAGAGCATACTTATGAAAAAGATCTATTTGTCTGTCGTGTGCTTACTGATCTCTATTCCCCTTATCGCCCAGTTGTATGTAGAGCCGGAGAAAGAGGTGGAGTGCTCTGTCTTCCTGGCAAAGGAAGGACGGGGGCGGGCACAGCAAGGACTTGAAATATGGGATGATTACATATTCTCGTGCGAGGATGGAGGGCACGTGAATATCTATGATTTCAAAAGTGCCGATCCGAAACCTGTGGCAGGCTTTGAGTTGGCGTCCTCCCATCCGGACAACCATGTAAATAATGTATGCTTTGGCGTTGAGACAAAACGCGGAGCATCGTTTCCTCTCTTGTATATCACAAACGGGAAGGTAGGAAGCGAGTTGGAATGGTTGTGTTTTGTGGAGAGCATCACCCGTCGTGGAAAACGTTTTAGCAGCGAAATCGCACAGACAATTGAACTTGATGGCTCGAAGTGGGCGGAGAAAGGGTATGTCCCTATCTTTGGTGCGCCAAGCTGGCTGGTCGATCGGGAGCGGGGCTTTATATGGATATTCTCGGCGCGTAAACGTACTGTGGCGAAGGTGACAAAGCATGCATGGGAAAACCAGTATGTCGCCACTAAATTCCGCATACCGTCGTTGAGTGAGGGGGCAAAGGTGCGCCTCGACGAAAATGACATTCTCGATCAGGTGGTGTTCCCCTATGAGGTATGGTTCACACAAGCGGGCTGTATGCATGATGGTAAAATCTATTTCTGCTTCGGAGTTGGGAAACAGGATGACAGCCGTCCTTCCTGCATCCGGGTGTACGATACGGATAGGCGGACGATTACTGCCCGATACAATGTGCAGGAACAGGTTATTTACGAGCCGGAAGATATTGTGGTCAAAGACGGGGTTATGTATGTCAATACCAATACGAATGCGAAAAAGACGTCTGATCTTCCTTGCATATTCAAACTCTCTCTTCCGAAAGAAAAGCCGGTGGCCGAAAATCCTCTCGACGAGATACGCAGGGACCCGGAACGTGCGGGCGGCGTGTATTATGTGACCGATCTTTCACATCCGGTTACGCCGGCGCCCAAAGGATATACGCCTTTCTATATAAACGGCTATTTCCGTCACGGAGCGCGTCAGATAGACGATGAGGTGACTTATCCTGCCATATACGGCGTATTGGAGAAAGCTCATGCCACAAACAATCTTACCGATTTTGGGAAAGCCCTGTACGAACGTCTTGAACCGTTCAAGAAGAATGTGTTTTACAAAGAAGGCGATCTGACACAAATCGGTTATCGTCAGACAAGGGAGATAGGCCGGAGGATGGTACAAAACTATCCGGAAGTATTTGAAGGCCATCCCTATTTGAAGACTAACGCAACGAATGTGCTTCGGGTGGCGGCCACCATGCAATCTGTAAATTCGGGTATTTTGTCGCTGCGTCCCGGGCTTGAGTGGGCGGAGATAGACAATTCCCGTTCGTTCCTTACCACACTGAATCCATACGGTAACGTATGTCCCGACAGAAGTCCGCTTGATAAATATATACTCGGTAAAGAAAACAGTTGGTATAAAAAATATCGTTCATATATAGATGAAAAGTTGGATGTGGATGCTTTTTTTACAAGACTGTTTATAGACGTAACACAAGTAGAAAGTGAATATGACAAGTACGACCTGATCCATCGTTTCTGGTTAATGGCATCACTTATGCAATGCCTCGACCGCCAAGTGCCTATATGGGATATCTTTACAGAAGAGGAAATATTGGCTTGGGCAGAAATCGAGAACTATAAGTATTTTGCGCAGAAAGGTCCTGAACCGGTATCTCACGGGCGTAGTTGGGGACTTGCATCCCGCACGTTACGCCATTTGTTAGACGAATCTGCCGAAGATCTGGTTCGCAAGCGTCATGGTATCAATCTCAACTTCGGACACGATGGCGTTCTGATGGCCATCTTGACAAATCTGCAAGCCGGAACGTGGGCGCGGGAGGCTGGTAATTCCAAAGAAGCGTTGCGGAGTTGGAAGTACTGGGATATTCCGATGGGTGCGAATCTTCAGATGATCTTTTACCAATCAGAAGGCAATCCGGACGTTTTAGTTAAGTTTATGCTGAATGAAAAAGACCTCCGGTTGCCGTTGGAAGCGGTTGAAGCATCTTATTACAAATGGAATGAGGTTTATAAATTCTATATAGAACATTGCGACAAGGTGGAAAGATCACTTGCCGAAACATTGAAATTATCGTATGAAGACTTTTAATTATAATCGTGCTGAAATAAAGGCCGGAATAGTACATTTCGGCGTTGGAAACTTCCATCGTGCACATCTCGAAGCTTACACAAATTTATTACTTGAAGATCCGTCACAAAGATGCTGGGGGGTATTCGGAGCCATGATTATGCCTACGGACGGGGTCTTGTTCAACGCCCTCAAGAAAGACGACGGCATATATCAGTTGACGACATGCAGCCCTTCCGGCGAACAGGATAGTACGCTGATTGGTTCGCTTGTAGAACTGGCATGGGGGGAAATAGATAGTGAGCCTATCATCGCTAAAATAGCATCGGAGGAGATAAAAATCATCTCTCTCACCATTACCGAAGGGGGATATAAGGTTGATTTTAACCAATCGCGCAGTGTGTTTTGGTATGTAGCCGAAGGACTTAAACGCCGGATGGAGAAAGATTTGCCGATTACGATTCTTTCGTGTGACAACATGCAGATGAACGGCAATGCCGCTAAATGTGCGTTTATGTCATACTTCGAAGCGAAATATCCCGAGGTGGCAGCGTGGGCGAAAAAGAAAGTGACGTTCCCGAATTCGATGGTGGATCGAATCACTCCCGTAACAAAACCGGGTAAGGTTACAGATGTGTGTTGTGAAGACTTTATACAATGGGTGATTGAAGATAATTTCATTGCAGGCCGTCCTGCATGGGAGAAGGTGGGAGTTACATTCACCCATGATGTGACCCCGTATGAAATCATGAAATTAAGTCTTCTCAATGCGTCACATACTCTTCTTTCTTATCCTGCCTATATGGAAGGATTCAGGAAGGTCGATGCTGTAATGGCAGACGAGAGGTATCGTGCAATGATAAAGCTGTTTATGAACAGGGACGTTACTCCTTATGTTCCGGTTCCCGAAGGCGTTGACCTTGAAGCGTATAAAGACCAGCTTATCGAACGATTTTCAAACAAGGCGATCAGCGATCAGGTATCACGGCTTTGCGGCGATGGCATTGCTAAGTTTGCCGTTTATGTGGTACCCATACTCAAACAGATGTTGCAGGATGGGAAGGATATTTCGATAGAGGCTTTCCTGATAGCTGTTTATTGCAAATACCTGATAGGTGCGCGCACCGAGTCCGGTGAAAATATAGCTATCTCCGAACCTCACATTACCCCGGCGGACAGGAAGTTGATTTCGGGAGGATCGCCGGCCGAGTTCTTGAAGATATCACCTTTTGTGTCATTGGGACTGGACAAATACCCTGTGTTTATGGAAAAGTATGAGCAGTTTTATGCTATGCAGGTAGCAGAAGGGTTGAAGGTCTTATTACAGTAAACAACTAAAAAATACAAGGCAATGAAGAAGTTTTTCATAACGGTTGTTCTAGCGCTTTCGTGCGTATTGTCGGTTTCAGCACAAAAACAGACGGAGGCGTCAACGCTTAACCTGATAGGTAAGCCGTTTGAATCGACTCCCAATCCGTATCATAGAGTCGATACATTGGTTTATAAAGGTTTTAACAGGACGGAGAATCGACAACTCCGTTGCTCTGCCGGTATGGCTGTGTTGTTTAAAACGAACACGCGTAATATACAGATTACGACAAAGTGGGGATATGTATATTCGAGCCATTCAACCATGCCGATCTCTTATAAAGGATATGATCTTTATATCAAAAATGCAGACGGTCAATGGCAGTATGCGGCAAGCGGTTCATTGAAAGCGTATAAGGGCGAGAAAACCGAGACATTCATGCTCATTGAGAATATGGATGGTACGATGCACGAATGTATGATGTATATGCCGATGTATTCGGAGGTCATTTCTTGTAAGATAGGGATAGATGACGATGCTGTTATCGAACCGTTGAAGTCCGATTTTCGTCACAGGATAGCGGTATATGGCTCTTCGTTTACGCAGGGAGTGAGCACGGATCGATCCGGTATGAGTTATCCCATGCAATTTATGCGTAATACTGGTCTTCAAGTCGTGTCGCTCGCAACAAGCGGACGTTGCCTGATGCAGCCTTACATGCTCGATGTTCTTGCGGAAGTCAAGGCTGATGCCTTTATATTCGATACTTTTTCAAATCCTGACGCAGAACTGATAAGAGAGCGCCTGATGCCGTTTATCGATCGGCTTATAGCGGCACATCCGGCTACTCCGTTGATATTTCAGCGTACTATCTATCGTGAACGACGTTCATTCGATACAGTTCTTGATGCGAAAGAACGGGCTAAGGCGGCAACCGTAGAGGAGTTGTTTGCGAAAATCCGCACGAACCCGAAATATAAAGACGTTTATCTGATTACGCCTGATGCTTCCGATGCGCATGAGACATCGGTCGACGGAACTCATCCAAGTAGTTATGGATATGCACTTTGGGCGAAGTCAATAGAGACTCCGGTAATAGAAATTTTAAGTAAATATGGTATAAAATGAGACAAGCGGTATTAGTAGAACCAAAACATATTGAATTTCGTGAGGTTGAGGCGCCTAAGGCGTCGGACCTGAAAGAACATCAGGTGCTTCTGAATATTAAGAGAATTGGTATTTGTGGAAGTGAGATACATTCTTATCACGGATGTCATCCGGCAACTTTCTATCCGGTAGTTCAGGGGCATGAATATTCGGCAGTGGTAGTCGCTACGGGGGCGGCGGTTACGATCTGTAAGGCGGGTGACGTTGTCACCGCACGTCCGCAACTTGCGTGTGGGAAGTGCAAGCCTTGTCAGCGGGGAGAGTATAATATTTGTGAGGAGCTAAGAGTGCAAGCCTTTCAGGCAAATGGAGCTGCGCAAGACTTTTTTGTGGTTGATGATGACAGGGTTGCGGTGTTGCCTGAAGGTATGTCACTTGATTATGGGGCTATGATAGAACCGGTGGCAGTGGCTGCGCATGCAACCATGCGTGGCGGGGACTTGAAAGGTAAGAATGTGGTTGTATCGGGTGCCGGAACAATCGGTAACCTCGTGGCGCAGTTCGCTAAGGCAAGAGGAGCCAAACGGGTTCTTATTACCGATGTAAGTGATTTCAGACTTGAAATCGCTCGTAAATGTGGCATAATAGATACGCTCAATGTAGCTAAGACGCCGCTCAAAGAAGGAGCGAAGAGGCTTTTCGGGGATGAAGATTTTCAAGCTGCGTTTGAGGTTGCCGGAGTTGAGTCGAGTATTCGTTCGCTTATGGAGTGTATTGAAAAAGGGAGTACCATCGTTGTAGTGGCGGTATTTGGCAAGGATCCGTCGCTTAATATGTTCTATTTGGGAGAGCACGAACTGAAGGTGAACGGAACGATGATGTATCGCCATGAAGATTATCTTACGGCTATCGATCAGGTAAGTTCGGGAGCTATCCGTCTCGAACCGCTTATTTCGAATCATTTCCCGTTCGAGCAGTATGACGAGGCATATAAATTTATAGACGAGCATAGTGCAACATCCATGAAAATAATTATTAAACTATAAAACCATGAAAATAATAGGTATAGGAGAAGTTGTTTGGGATTGCTTCCCGGAAGGTAAGAGACTTGGCGGAGCGCCTATCAATTTCTGCTTTTTTGCGAAGGAATTGGGAGCGGAATCATATCCCGTTACGGCAATAGGTGACGATGAACTTGGCGATGAAACGTTTACAGTGCTTAAAGAGACCGGACTTGATTTAGGATATATTTCCCGTAATATTTTGCCGACAGGCAAAGTGCTTGTGTCGTTGAATGAGGCCGGTGTACCGCAATATGACATTGTTGAGAATGTTGCTTGGGATACTATCGAGTGTAGTCCTGCGACCATGAAACTTGTCGGCGATGCAGATGCTGTTTGTTGGGGCTCTTTGGCACAACGAAGTGAAAAGTCACGTGCTGCAATCTTGAGACTCATAGATGCCGTGCCGGATACCTCTTTGAAGGTGTTTGATATTAATATCAGGCAACATTTTTATTCGACAGACTTGATTGTGGAGTCCTTGCAAAAGGCAAATGTCCTCAAATTGAATGAAGACGAATTGCCGTTATTGATCTCTCTTCTTTCCCTTTCGACTGATTTTGTGGAAGCTATCGCAGAACTCATTGCTCGTTTTTCGCTCAAGTATGTTATATTCACACAAGGGGCAGTACGTAGTGGCATATATGATGCAAGTGGGGAAGTGTCATCCATAAACACACCTAAAGTCGAGGTGGCCGATACTGTAGGTGCAGGCGACTCGTTTACTGCTACCTTTGTTGTGAATATACTTAGAGGGGCGTCGGTCGCTGAATCACACCGCAAAGCGGTAGATGTATCGGCATATACTTGTACACAAAGGGGGGCTATTAATCCGTTGCCGGATAGTAAAAAGTAATCTCTTTTGATTGCATTTTATAGATAACTCCAGTTAAATAGTTATTTTTGCAGAAATAACTGATTTTTACGAAATAAAGGAACCCATGTTGAAAATATTAGTAACCTACGCCGTACAAGGCGAATTTGTAGAACTTAAATGGCCGGATATAGAACCTTACTACGTTCGTACAGGTATTGGTAAAGTAAAATCAGCTTTTCATCTGGCAGAAGCAATCCGCCAGGTACAACCGGACTTAGTACTCAATATCGGAAGTGCCGGAACAGTCAACCATCAGGTAGGAGATATCTTTGTCTGCCGCAAGTTCGTAGACCGTGATATGCAAAAAATGAAAGAGTTCGGATTGGAGTGTGAGATTGATTCATCGGCTTTGCTCGAAGAAAAAGGTTATTGCACGCATTGGACGGAACATGGAATCTGTAATACGGGAGATGGCTTCCTTACCGAGTTGACTCACGTTAGCGGAGATGTTGTAGATATGGAAGCATACGCACAGGCATTTGTTTGCCGTTCAAAAGAAATACCGTTTATTTCCGTGAAATACGTGACTGATATTATTGGTCAGAACTCCGTGAAACATTGGGAAGATAAACTTGCCGATGCACGGCAGGGACTATCACACTATTTCAATGTCTTGAAAGAAAGAATATGATAAGTGACTCCTGCGGCTATCAATCCCAGGAGAATCTTTACCCATATAAAAGGAATCAGGAAGAAAATGCAATAAAGCATCGTTCCCCACATTAATACGAGAGAAATTATTTTAGCACGGAGAGGAATTGCCTTGTTTTCGCGGAAATTGCGGATATAAGGACCGAAGTGCCGATGGTTGAGCAGCCAGTTATATAATCGGGGTGACCCTTTGAAATAAAGGGCAGCGGTGAGCAATAGAAAAGGGGTAGTGGGCAGTAGCGGCAGAAAGATGCCGAGAATGCCGAGCGCAAGGGAAATACTACCTAAAACAATATATAGAGTTTTCATGCGGCAAAGATAGTGCAAAAAAAGGGAAAAAATAACACTCTTTGCTGGATGAAAACTCTATTTTATATTACCTTTGCCGTTGCATCGAGGTGACATTAGATGCGTGTAACTATTAAAATACATACACTCATGTTTACAGTAATCAAACGCATGGAGATCTCGGCTTCTCATAAGCTGGTACTCCCGTATCGCAGTAAATGCGCCAGTTTACACGGTCACAACTGGATTATCACCGTCTATTGCCGTTCCGCGCGGCTCAACTCCGAAGGAATGGTGGTAGATTTCACCCGCATCAAAGAAGTGGTCACGGAGAAACTCGACCATCAAAATCTGAACGAAGTACTCCCATTTAATCCCACAGCGGAGAATATCGCCCGGTGGGTATGCAAACAGATTCCTCAATGCTATAAAGTAGAAGTGCAGGAATCGGAAGGAAACATTGTCATCTACGAGAAAGATCCCAGCGGCGCAGAAGGACAAGAATAGCAAACCAAACAAATTTTGATGATGAGAAAGATTAATGAAATCTTTTACAGCTTGCAGGGCGAAGGCTACCATACCGGAACTCCGGCCATCTTCGTCCGTTTTTCCGGCTGCAACCTGAAATGTGACTTTTGCGACACACAACACGAAGAAGGGAAAATGATGACCGACGATGAAATAATCGCCGAAGTGAAAAAATATCCTGCCGTCACCGTTGTCCTTACGGGCGGCGAACCTTCCTTATGGATAGACGATGAATTGATCGACCGTTTGCATCAAGCAGGCAAATATGTGACTATCGAAACCAACGGTACACGCCCCCTGCCGGCAGCTATCGACTGGGTGACCTGCTCCCCCAAACAAGGGGTGAAACTTGCCATCGACCGGATGGATGAAGTGAAAGTGGTCTATGAAGGACAAGATATAAGTATTTTTGAACTACTTCCGGCCGAACATTTTTTCCTCCAGCCTTGTTCTTGTAATAACACTGCTTCAACAGTGGACTGTGTAATGCGACATCCCAAATGGAGACTCAGCCTGCAAACACACAAATTAATCGACATCCGTTGAACAAAATAGACGGGTGATGCGGAAGAAGCTTAAATTATTACAAAATATAGTATGAAAGTAGGTTTGTTTATTCCTTGTTATATCAATGCTATTTACCCCAATGTGGGAGTGGCATCGTATAGACTATTGAAAAGTTTGGGAGTAGACGTCGATTATCCGTTGGATCAGACTTGTTGCGGACAACCGATGGCAAATGCCGGTTTTGAAGATGAATCGATGAAATTGGCACTCCGTTTTGACGATCTGTTTCGGGAATACGATTACATCGTCGGTCCTTCCGCCAGTTGTGTGGCATTTGTGAAAGAGAATCATCCGGGCATCTTGGAGAAAGAAGGACATGTCTGTCAGAGTGCGGGGAAGATTTATGATATTTGTGAGTTCATTCACGATGTCTTGAAACCTTCCAAAATTCCTGCACGCTTTCCTCATAAAGTCAGTATTCACAATAGCTGTCATGGGGTGCGCGAACTGTTGATTTCCGCTCCCACCGAACTGAACATCCCTTATTACAATAAATTGCGTGACCTGCTCAATCTGGTAGAAGGCATCGAAGTATTCGAGCCCAGCCATATTGACGAGTGTTGCGGCTTTGGCGGAATGTTTGCGGTGGAAGAGCAGGCAGTCTCCGTCTGCATGGGGCGTGATAAGGTAAAAGATCATATCGCTACCGGAGCCGAGTATATTGTCGGAGCGGACAGTTCTTGCCTGATGCACATGCAAGGTGTCATCAAACGGGAGCATCTGCCTATTCAGATTATCCATATTGTAGAAATTCTAGCGTCGCAATCATGAGTACAAAACATTCAAAGGCTGCCGAAAAGTTCTTGCAGGACAGCAAGATGGCAGCATGGCATAACGAAACCCTTTGGATGGTCCGTGCCAAAAGGGACAAGATGAGCAAGGAAGTTCCCGAATGGGAAGAGTTGCGCAACAAGGCTTGCGAGTTGAAACTATACTCCAACAGCCACCTCGAAGAACTTCTGCTGGAGTTTGAGAAGAATGCTACCGCCAACGGCGCCATCGTACATTGGGCAAAAGATGCCGATGAATACTGCGCCATCGTCTACGAAATACTGAATGAGCATAACGTCCACCATTTCATCAAGAGCAAATCCATGCTCGCCGAAGAGTGTGGCTTGAATCCTTTCCTGATGGAGCGTGGCATCGATGTCGTAGAGTCCGATTTGGGCGAACGCATCCTGCAACTGATGCATCTCGAACCGAGCCACATCGTACTGCCCGCCATTCACATCAAACGGGAACAGGTAGGCGAACTATTCGAAAAGGAGATGGGCACGGAAAAGGGAAACTTTGATCCTACCTACCTGACTCATGCCGCACGTAAGAACCTGCGCCATCTCTTCCTCAATGCCGAAGCCGCCATGACAGGCGCCAACTTTGCCGTCGCTTCAACCGGTGACATTGTGGTCTGCACCAATGAAGGAAATGCCGATATGGGTACTTCTTACCCGAAACTGAACATTGCCGCTTTTGGTATGGAAAAGATCGTCCCGGATCTGGACGCATTGGGTGTGTTCACCCGATTACTCGCCCGTTCGGCCACCGGACAACCGGTGACAACATATACCTCTCATTACCGCCGTCCCCGCGAAGGCGGTGAATATCATATTATCATCGTAGACAACGGCCGGAGTGCCTTACTGTCCAAGCCCGATCATATCAAGACACTGAACTGTATTCGTTGCGGTGCGTGCATGAACACCTGTCCGGTGTACCGCCGGAGTGGAGGCTACTCTTATACGTACTTCATCCCCGGACCTATTGGCATCAACTTGGGTATGGCTCACGCTCCGGAGAAGTATTATGATAATCTTTCAGCCTGTTCTCTGTGTATGTCCTGTTCCGATGTCTGTCCGGTGAAAGTAGATTTGGCAGAACAGATTTACAAATGGCGTCAGGATTTGGACGGACTGGGGAAAGCCAATACGGGAAAGAAGATCATGTCCGGTGGTATGAAGTTCCTGATGGAGCGTCCGGCATTGTTCAACGCAGCCTTGTGGGCAGCCCCGGTGGTAAATAGCCTGCCTCGTTTCATGAAATACAACGATCTCGACGATTGGGGAAAGGGGCGTGAACTGCCGGAATTTGCCAGCGAGTCGTTCAATGAAATGTGGAAGAAAAACAAAGTACAAGGAAAGGAGGAATCCAAATGAGCAGTAGAGAAGATATATTAGCCAGCATCCGCCAGCATACGCAGACGCGTTATGATAAACCGGATATTGCGGATATGAAACGATTGTCATATCCTGACAGGATAGAGCAGTTCTGTGCAATCAGCCGTGCAGTGGGTGGTGCGGCAGTTGTATTGGGTGAAGGGGAAGATGTGAATACAGTCATAAGACGGACTTACCCGGATGCTATGCGCATTGCTTCCGTATTGCCGGATATTTCCTGTGCTACGTTCAATCCCGATAATTTGGATGATCCGAAAGAGTTGGACGGCACAGATGTTGCCGTAGTGAAAGGAGAAATCGGAGTAGCCGAAAACGGAGCCATCTGGATACCGCAGACGGTAAAATATAAAGCGATCTATTTTATCTCGGAGAAGTTGGTCATTCTGCTCGACCGGAATAAAATTGTAGATACCATGTATGACGCCTACCGCGAACTGGACGGACAGGAATATCAGTTCGGAACGTTCATCTCCGGTCCGTCAAAGACTGCTGATATTGAGCAGGCTTTAGTGATGGGAGCGCATGGGGCACGGGACGTGTTAGTGATATTAACCTAATGTTTCCGTGTTGATTATTCTAAAATAAATTTGGTTTCAAAACAATGGAGTTTTATATTTGTTAGTACAAACGAAATGGAGACTCCGTTGACGCTTAAAAACAGAGGCTCTATTGATAAGAAATAGAGCCTTTGTTTCATATAAACAGAGCTTCCGTTTGATGTAAATAGAGGCTCTGTTTGGATAAAGTCCGGTTTCCATCGGATGTAATAGAGTCTTTGGGAGAATATAGTCGAATCTCCTTTGATGTAAATAGGATATCTGTTTCTGTTTGTCCATAGTAGATAAATGAATTTGTAGGATAAGAGTAGTAAAACGTTTAATTATAAATTATATGTATGCCAATAAAGTAAAGAAAATAGCCGCCGTCCATGACCTTTCGGGAATGGGGCGCGTATCTCTGACCGTCGTCATTCCTATTCTTTCATCCATGGGTTTTCAAGTCTGTCCGCTTCCTACGGCTGTGTTATCCAATCATACGCAATATCCCGGTTTCTCCTTCCTCGACCTGACGGACGAAATGCCGAAGATTATTGCCCAATGGAAGAGGCTGGAGGTAGAGTTCGACGCTATCTATACCGGATACTTGGGTTCTCCGAGACAAATTCAGATTGTTTCTGATTTTATCAGGGACTTTCGCCGACCGGACAGTTTGATCGTTGCCGATCCGGTGTTGGGAGATAACGGACGGTTGTACACCAACTTTGATGGAGAGATGATAAAAGAGATGCGCCACCTGATTACTAAAGCAGATGTGATTACCCCCAATCTGACGGAACTGTTTTATTTATTGGATAAACCCTATAAAGCAGATAACACGGATGAAGAGCTGAAAGAATATCTTCGTCTTTTGTCCGATAAAGGTCCGCAAGTGGTTATCATCACCAGTGTTCCTGTACATGATGAGCCTCATAAAACATCTGTCTATGCTTATAACCGTCAGGGAAACCGCTACTGGAAAGTGACTTGCCCTTATCTGCCTGCACATTATCCCGGCACGGGCGATACTTTTACAAGTGTCATCACCGGCTCTTTAATGCAGGGAGACAGTCTGCCGATGGCATTGGACCGTGCCACACAGTTTATCCTGCAAGGTATTCGTGCCACTTTCGGGTATGAATATGATAACCGCGAGGGTATTCTATTGGAGAAAGTGCTTCATAATTTGGATATGCCAATACAGATGGCTAGTTACGAACTGATTTAAGATAGGCTTTGTGTTGTTATTACTATGCCAATAGGTTGGCACAACAATGCCACCTTGTTTGCATGTCTGTGCCACTGTGTTGGCACAAATGTGCCTTCTTATTGGTATTTATTAAGTTCAGAATCGTACTGTTACTCTTGCCGGGAGTTTTCCACTTGTCCACTTAGGCCCTTCTTTGACAAGCCGGATGGCTTCTTTATCAGCGAATTCGCATAATCCATGAATAACAGTGATATTTTGTGGCTTTCCTTCTTCATCAACAAAGAAAGAAAGGACTACCTCCCCTTTAATATCTTTACAGTTATCATCCGTTGGACGAACGAGATTCTCTTTCAGGTATTTTTGATAGCTACGTTTACCGATGACAGGTTGCGGAGTAATCTCTTTCTTTGCCTGTTCCTTAACCGTCACAACATTTCCGGTAGTTGTTGACTTCTTATTTTTCTTAGCGCCGTATCCCACTACCACCACTTCATTGAGTGCCTGTTTGTTTTCGTTCATGGCAATGAGCATCGTCCGGCTGGTATCTATCCGGATTTCTACCGGATCATATCCGATATACTCCGCTGTCAATCGTTTCTTATCATCCTTTTTGACTAACGAAAATTCTCCATTCATATTTGTGATGGTTCCGATATTCGTTCCTTTATATGTCACACTGGCTCCGATAAGCGGTTCTCCTTTTTCGTCGGTCACCCTCCCTTTAATCATGTTCTTTTGAGGAAGGATAGTCGCTACCTTAGCCAACTTCATTTTCTTATCAGATTCAGATTCGAAAGTATCCATCGTTGCTACTACTTCTTGCAATGCGGCAGTCTCTTCCGACACTTCCTCCATTACCGGCACAGTTGCCACAGGCGGCGTACCTTGTTGTGGTTGGGAAGTCGCTTGGATTTTGGCAATCATATCTTTCTTATCCGCTTGTCTCGCAGTAATTTCGGAAACAGGAGTGGAATCTTCGGAAGCAGGAGTGGAATCTGTTTTTACCTTTGCGGTAGCCAATGCGATTTCCTTTTGTGGAGTTGTTGGAACTGTTGGAGTTGCAGGAATGGCCGGAGTGGGCGGAATTGCGGGTTCAGCCAACTTGGAGGAAACACTCTCTTTGGCAATGAACACTTCGTCCGTCATACTCTTTTTCAGGAACAGGAAATAACTGCTGATACCGAATCCGATAGCCAGGCAGGCAGCGATGCTCCAGGTGATAGCACGGGTGTTCTTTTTCTTTGCCGAATGAGCTGAAACCTGCATCCGCAGTTTCTCGATCCGTTGTTCGTGATTTCCCTCCACTTGGCTGTAACCATCCATAGCATCGGCCAGGAAAGGATCCTGCATCGACTCTCGTTCCAGTCGGTGTGCCTCTTTTCCTTTGCGGAGTCCTCGTATGTAGTCCAATAGTTTCATAGGGCTTGTTTCTTGATACAAATTTTTAAATTTCGCTTTCCGTTCTGGATATAGCTTTTCACATTGTTCAGAGTAAATCCGGTTTGTTCCACAATGTCGGCATACGACATCTCTTCCAGAAAGAAACGCGTAATACTGGTCCGTTGTTCTTCGGGCAACTTTTCGAGACAGTGATGTAATGCCTTCAGTTGTTCCTCCGAACTTTCCTCTTCACTTAATAGATGCAGAAATTCGTCAGATTCCATAATATTAACCGTATAATCTAACGGAATTTCTTTATTTTCCTTCCGTAAAAGTTGTAGGCAATGATTCTTCGCCACCCGGTAGAGCCATGGCTTGAAAATTTTTATCTCATAATTTCCCAGTTTAGGCAATAAATCTTCAAACAACTGCATGACTGCTTCCTGTGCCCGGTCTTCATCATGCAGGTATTTCAGGCAAAGTCCGTACAGTAACGGGATATATCGGTTATATAATTCACCGAAATATTCCGTATCGCCGGACTTCGTATAGTGTATCAGTAATTCCTCGTCCGATAGTTTCGATATGTTTCTTTTGAAAAACAACATCTATTCCTCTTCTTCGTCGATAACAACTTGATATTTTTCTTTCATTCTTTCAAAATCACCTGTTATCTGGTCTAATATTTCATGTGTATCCGCACTCTTTACCAAAGCGGGCATACCATAATAGATGGATGCTTTGTATGGCAACAGGATCATCTTTCCTTTGGGTAAAGAGCGTCCCATACCGGTCATGAATACAGGAATATATTTCACTTCAGGTCGTAGCGACAGGATACGGGCAATGCCGGATTTTATTTTTCCCATCTGCTCCGGTTTTCCTCTGGTTCCTTCCGGAAAAAGAATCAGTGAATACCCGGCATCGATGGCTTCAAGCATCTTACGGATCGGATCGTGCTCCGAATCTTTTTCCCCTTTTCTTCTGATAAGAAGCGTATTGATGAAAAAGTTGCTGATGGAAGCCTGAAAGCGGGTTTTCCCGAAATAGTCTTCTGCTGCTACGGGTTTGACTTTCCACAAAAGTTCGCCGGGCAGGGAAGCCAACAGGCTTAGGGTGTCCAGGTGGCTGTTATGGTTGGCAAGGATAATGAATTGCTTTTCTTTTTTAAGGAAGCGGCAATCGGTGAACTGAACCCCTACGATTAATTTTAGGAACCATTGGAAAACACCTTTATATATAATCTGCATCGCAGTAGCTTGCATGAATCTTTTTTCCATTCTCTCCGTTTAATATGCAATGTAATAAACTAAATGAAAAAATACAGGAGCAGTGTAGGACAGCGAATCTATCCGGTCGAATACTCCTCCATGACCGGGAATACTGTTCCCCATATCTTTAATTCCTTTATCTCTCTTGATAGCGGAGATGACCACGTCTCCCGAGAATCCGGCAATCGCAAGGAGGGCGCTAACCAGAATAACGTTGGGAGCGGAGAGGGGAGTCAGGAAACCGAGAAAGTAACCAATGACAGTGGTACTGATGACACCACCCAGGAAACCTTCCCACGTCTTGTTCGGACTTACTTTCGGAAGAATCTTATGCCGTCCGAGAAGTTTGCCCCAGATAAATTGCATGATATCATTGATTTCCGTAAGGAATACAAGGAACAACAGCAGGCCCCGTCCTCCGGAACTGAATCCCGGTAGTTCGGGAAGCGACAGGAGATAAGCGAGGTGGCTGATACCGAATACCGAAAGCATCAGAATCCATTGCAACAGTGCCATCGACTTGGTGATTCCGTGTGTGTCTCCCTTTAAAACGAGCCGTAAAGGCAATACGAGGAACATGACTACCGGAATGAAGATGATGAATGCTCCATACCAGGCAAGGTAAGCCAGATAATATTGAATGGGGATAGACAGTATGCCCCAAAACAGTGCTCCGCGATCTGCCTCTCTGAATCCCAATACAGAATAAAGTTCTCTGAAAGCAATGAAAGAGAGAAAGGCAAGGAAGAAATAAGAAATGTTATAGCTGATAAATACAGCACCGATAAACATACCCGCCATGATCCACCATGAGCGCGTGCGTGCGGCGAGTTCGCTGATATTTGTTTTCGGAGATATCTTTTTTACAAGGAAAAGAATAAGGCTTGCTGTAACAAGCAGTCCGATGATAAGCGAGATGACAATAATCAACTCATCGCTTAATGTAGGGAATATTTTATCCAGTAGATTTTTCATTTTATTTCAGTGTTTGTTGTGTGTGATATGAGGTACAGGCGATGTATCAGTGTCGCGATAAGACCGATGTTGATAATGATTAGAGCGATGAAGCATACCATTCGGTCGTATCCTGAATGGATGGTGCAGGTGGCGACTACAAAGGTTAGCGTCAGTAATGCCATGCGGTGTTGTTTGGCCATCGGACCATTAAAGAAATGCTGATGTGTTTTATAGGCTCCTATCCAGCGGAAATAAGCTGT
Organism: Bacteroides sp. D1; assembly: GCF_000157095.2. Classification (NCBI taxonomy): domain Bacteria; kingdom Pseudomonadati; phylum Bacteroidota; class Bacteroidia; order Bacteroidales; family Bacteroidaceae; genus Bacteroides; species Bacteroides sp. D1. Next base: position 19,644 of record NZ_JH114348.1, on the reverse strand, counting down.
CATAACAGCAAGAAGAGCGCCCAGCCACCCCAATTCGACTCCGAATCCACCTGCTACATACCCGACGGGAATGATGAATAACGCATCGGCAAAACGGTCGGGCATATCGTTATAAAGATCTCCGTTGGCACTTTTCTTTCCTCCTTCAATGGCGACCATCCCATCGAACAGGTTGCAGAGCAACCGCGACTGCATACAAACGATGAACAGAATATAGGCTACATATTTATTGAAGCCGGGATAAATAACTGTGCCAATCAGCAGGAGGCAACCTACCATAGCGAAGAATACACTCATCATGGAAATTTGATTGGGAGTGACACCCCAACGAGTTAGTTTGCGGGCAATGTTATTAGCCCAGGCCGTGTTTCGCGAGGCTATTTCCCGCCTTCCGTCGACTTCGTTTTTCATATTTGTGATATGTTTATGATTCGCAAATATACACATCATCTGATGAGTGGCAAAGGAATAAGGGAGAATTTTGAAAGGACTCTTTTTTTCTGCCGGATAAAAAAAGTTCAAGTCATTTATGGAATCAGTGTGAAATCTGCATCTCTATAGTAAAAGCGAACTATTAGTAACATTTTAAATAATGAAGTTATGAAAACAAATCAATTCAGAGCAATGATGCTCGTACTGCTGATGGCAGTTGTTTCTTTAGGTATGGTGAACGCGCAAGCTATTACCGTGTCGGGTACTGTGACGGATGCAAAGGATGGAACTCCGCTTGTTGGCTGTTCGGTACAGATAAAGGGTACTACGAAAGGTACAGTAACGAATATGAATGGCCGGTACACGATACAGGCTAAGAAAGGGGAAACGTTGTTGTTCCAGTATATCGGGTATAAGCAAGAGAGAAGGGTGGTAAAATCGGCCACGCTGGATGTGAAGATGAAAGCTGACGAACTGGTATTGGAAGAATGTGTGGTGGTAGGATACGGCCATGAGACAAGAGCTGCAAAAGTGATGTCTACTGCTTACAGGGCAGTATGTCCGACTCCGGGAATCATGTATGATGCTGCAAATGCGGAAGAATACGGGGAGTTTCAGGAGAATGGTTTCAAGAGTGTGTCGGATGCTCCGCTTTCTACTTTCTCTATTGATGTAGACGCCGCTTCTTATAGTAATATGCGTCGTTTTATCAATAAAGGTGAACTGCCTCCGGTTGATGCTATCCGTACAGAAGAATTAGTGAACTACTTTTCTTATGATTATCCGAAGCCGACAGGAAGTGATCCTGTGAAAATTACGATGGAATCCGGAGCCTGTCCCTGGAATACTAATCATCGTCTTGTACGTATCGGCCTGAAAGCAAAAGAAATCCCGACGGATAATCTGCCTGCATCTAATCTGGTATTCCTGATTGATGTCTCCGGTTCTATGTGGGGAGCCAACCGGTTGGATTTGGTGAAGTCATCTCTCAAATTATTGGTAAATAACTTACGTGATAAAGATAAAGTAGCGATTGTGACTTATTCAGGCAGTGCCGGTGTGAAACTGGAAGCAACTCCGGGTAGCGACAAACAGAAGATTCGCGAAGCGATAGATGAATTAACGGCGGGTGGCTCTACGGCAGGAGGTGCAGGTATCTTGTTGGCGTATAAAATAGCCAAGAAGAATCTGATCTCTAACGGCAATAACCGTATCATACTTTGCTCCGATGGTGATTTTAATGTGGGCGTTTCTTCCGCTGAAGGATTGGAACAATTGATTGAAAAAGAACGCAAGAGTGGAGTATTCCTTACCGTACTGGGTTATGGTATGGGTAATTATAAAGATAAGAAGATTCAGGTGTTGGCTGAAAAGGGAAATGGCAATCATGCTTATATAGATAATTTGCAGGAAGCCAACCGTGTTTTGGTAGGCGAATTCGGTGCTACGCTGCATACAGTGGCAAAAGACGTTAAACTGCAAGTCGAATTTAATCCTTCCCAAGTGCAGGCATATCGTCTGGTTGGTTACGAAAGTCGTCTGTTGAAAGACGAGGACTTTAATAATGATGCTAAAGATGCTGGAGATATGGGTGCGGGACATACAGTGACAGCCTTTTACGAAGTGATTCCTACAGGAGTAAAGAATGAATATGTAGGTAAAATAGACGACTTGAAATATCAGAAGAAAGAGAAAGTATCCGTAAAGCCGACAGGCTCTAATGAACTCCTGACTGTGAAGCTGCGTTATAAAGCCCCGGATAAAGATGTCAGCAAGAAAATGGAACTTCCTTTCGTAGATAATAAAGGAAATAATGTTTCTTCCGATTTCCGCTTTGCTTCTGCAGTGGCTATGTTCGGACAGTTACTCCGGGAGTCTGACTTTAAAGGAAATGCCAGTTACGACAAAGTGATTGATCTGGCCAAACAGGGACTGAATAACGATGATAAAGGATATAGAAGAGAATTCATTCGTTTGGTTGAGGCTGCTAAAGGATTGGAAAGAACAAATAAGAACTAGGAAAGCAAACAGGAGTCATTGGAAATGTACATTATATTATTATGCGTAATATTCACTGATATGAATAAACGTACAATTCCAGATAGATAATCCTAGAAAATAATAGTGACGGTATATGCTCGGGATAGTGACGCTATCACTGTTGTATACCGTCACTATCTTTGCCGGATACCGTCACTATAATTAATTTCGTCCGAAATTTGTCTGACCTAAAACGAAAAATAGCCATAAACTTATCGTTTACAGCTATTTAACTCTGCACGGGAGGAGAGGCTCGAACTCCCGACACCCGGTTTTGGAGACCGGTGCTCTACCAACTGAGCTACTCCCGTGTTTGCGGCTGCAAAGGTAGTAGAAACTTCTGAATCTCCAAACATTCGGGTAAATAAGTTTTGAATTATTTTAATTTTTCCCACTCATCGGGCTTGAAACCGACCAGAACGAAGCTGTCTGTCACTACCAATGGGCGTTTCACCAATTTACCGTTCGTAGCCAAGAGTACTATCTGTTCTTCCTCACTCATAGCAGGCAGCTTCTCGCTTAGTTTCAGCTCTTTATATACTAATCCGCTCGTGTTGAAGAATTTCTTCAGCGGTAAACCGCTGCGCGGAATCCATGCTTTTAATTCTTCAACCGTAGGATTTTCTTCTACAATTAATCGGTTTGTAAACTCAATGTTATTTTCTGTTAACCATTTCTTGGCTTTCTGGCATGTGCTACATGCCGGGTACTGCAAAAATAATGTTGCCATATTCATTTATAATTTAATTCATACTATATAATACTTAACACTTAATACCTAATACTTAACACTTAATACCTAATACTTAACACTTAATACCTAATACTTAACACTTAATACCTAATACTTAATACTTAAACCTCACCTCAATATCTGCAAATCCTGAAACATAATCCGGTAAGCGGCTGCTTTCTTATCCAATGCTAGTGGATATGCTCTTGATGATGAAGGCATCCGGTAAAGCCGCATGGCGCGTCCTTCAAAAACGAACTCGGAGTAATCGCCTACTTTCGGCTCTTCTATTTCGAATTGCTGTCGGAGAGTGTCCGTTGCTTTTTGCCCGGTAGTGACGATGGCTTTGCATTCGGGAAGTTGTCGCAGCAATGCTGCTACATCGGTAGCCTTCACTACTTCGAGAAACTTATCCGATGCGTTATCCTGCAACCGGCGGATGGATGAAGCGGTATCAAACAGGGCAATTCCTTTTTCGTTCAAAAAATCTATGATTTGCTCACGACAAAACGATTTTAGTGTTGAATTCAGAAAGTGATTCTTATCATTAAAGAATAAGATTCCATATATACGCCACATGTCATTGTTTAGGTTTGGATAATAAAAATCCATCGACCATCTTTTTTTCTGTGGCGGGAAACTGCCCAGCATAAGCAATTTTGATTTCGCTGGGAGAAATGGTTCTAGCGGATGTGTTTCGATTTCCATGTTATCGTTCATTTTAATTTCGTACAAAAATAGTGATAATGTTTATTTCCCTCAAAATCAATGAGAAAAAATGCTAGATTTAAAATATTTAGTTATTTTTGCGGTGTGATGAACAAACAGTATCTTATTATATCATTGAAAAAAGAAATTTTAGTAAGTTGTTTCTTAATGAGCTTATTTTTCCTAGAGGGTGGGAATTGTTATGCTTCGGAGCAACAACTGTTAAGAGGGACGATAGAAACTCCTTCTGACAATTATACCGTGAGAGGGCGTGTTATTGATGTCTATGGTGAACCACTAATCGGTGCTACAATACGAGAAAAAGGGGGAGCCAATGGTACTGTGACCGATATTGATGGACGATTCTTTTTATCTGTTCCGGATAGTGCTGTCTTGCAGGTTTCTTTTGTAGGTTACAAGACTTTAGAAGTCAATGTGACAGGTCGGACTATGCTTGAAATACGCCTTCAGGAAGACGCGGTGATGCTTGACCATGTCATCGTAACAGCCTTGGGAATTGAAAAGGATGAAGCTACACTGGCTTATTCTGCGCAGAAAATCAAAGGTGAGGAACTGAATCGTATAAAAGAAATAAATATGATTACTGCCCTGGCGGGAAAAGCGGCCGGTGTACAAATCAATAAAAACTCTTCCGGTATGGGAGGGTCTGCCAAAGTCAGTCTCCGGGGAATCCGTTCGGTGTCCGGTGATAATCAACCGCTTTATGTGATAGACGGAGTGCCGATGTCGAATACCTCTTCCGAGCAGGCTTATTCGGCTATTGGAGGTACGGCGAATGCCGGCAACCGTGATGGAGGAGATGGGATTTCTAACCTGAACCCGGAAGATGTGGAAAGCATCAGTATCTTGAAAGGTGCTCCAGCAGCAGCTTTATATGGTAGCATGGCTGCTAACGGGGTCATTCTTATCACTACTAAAAAAGGAAATTCTGTCGGGCAAAGGAATATTAATTTCTCTACAGGACTAACTTTCGAGAAAGCATTCAGCCTGCCTAAAATGCAAAATCGTTACGGTGTCAGTGATGTGGTAGACAGCTGGGGTGAGAAAGAGAATCTGACAGCTCATGATAACCTGAATGATTTTTTCCGTACCGGATTGACCTCAATGACTTCTGTGTCCGTCAGCTATGGAAATGAAACTCTACAAACTTATTTCTCCTATGCCAACACCACCGGAAAGGGGATTATGGATAAAAACAAGCTGAAGAAGCATAATATAAACCTACGCGAAACGGCTACCATGTTCAACAAACGTTTGAAGCTGGATGGTAATGTGAATGTAATGAAACAGACTGTTGAGAATAAGCCGGTATCGGGAGGCTTTTATATGAATCCGTTGGTAGGGCTTTATCGTTTTCCTCGTGGTGAGAATCTGTCTTATTATAAAGACCATTTTGAAACCTATGACGAAGAACGGAATTTGAATGTGCAAAACTGGCATACATTTACCGAAGACTTCGAACAGAATCCATATTGGATAGTGAACCGTATACAAAGTAAAGAAACGCGTACGCGCATTATCCTTTCCCTTTCGGCAAACTTTAGGATAAATGATTGGTTGACGATTCAAGCTCGTGGCAACATGGATTACTGGGCTGACAAGTTGCGTCAGAAATTCTATGCGTCTACCGCTACTGCCCTGTGTGGAGCGAACGGTCGATATATTGAAATGGATTATCAGGAAACGCAGATGTATGGTGATGTCATGGCGATGTTTAAGAAAACCTGGGGAGATTTTACACTGGATGCGGCTATTGGCGGTAGTATAAATGACCGAATCAGAAACTCGACTCGTTATGATTCCAAGAATGCTTCTTTGAAGTTTGCTAATGTATTTAATATTGCCAATATCATCATGAACAGTTCTGCCAGTATTGACCAGAAAATAGATGAGCATCGTCAGCTTCAATCTATTTTCGGTACAGCACAGATTGGCTACAAGGAAAAATTATTTCTTGATTTGACAGCTCGTAATGACTGGGCATCAACCTTGGCTTATACTGAACATGAGAAAGCGGGATTTGCTTATCCTTCCGTCGGTCTTTCCATATTGCTTGATAAATGGGTAAAGCTGCCCGAATGGATTTCTTTTGCGAAACTGCGTGGTGCCTATAGTAAAGTGGGGAACGATATTCCTGTATTTGTCACTAATTCCACTTCTCATATCGGTGCCGGTGGCGAGATACAGGCAAATGATGCAGCTCCTTTCAAAGATATGGAGCCGGAAATGACTCATGCCATGGAATTCGGAACGGAATGGAGATTCTTCCAACATCGGTTAGGAATCAATCTGACCTATTATCGTACCAATACTTATAACCAGTTCTTCAAACTTCCTGCTCTTGCAGGTGATAAGTTTGCTTTCCGATATGTAAATGCCGGAAATATCCAAAACCAGGGATGGGAAGTGACACTGAACGGAACTCCGATACTGACTTCTGATTTCACTTGGAAAACTTCCATCAATTTTTCTGCTAACAAGAATAAGATCGTGAAGCTGCACGACGAATTGAAAGAATTAGTCTACGGGCCTACGAGCTTTTCTTCCAGTTATGCAATGAAACTGGTGAAAGGTGGTTCTATCGGTGATATCTACGGTAAAGCCTTTGTACGTGATGCCGCAGGAAACATTGTTTATGAAACAGAAGGAGATTACAAAGGACTTCCATTGGTGGAAGGTGACGGAAATACGGTGAAAGTAGGAAATGCCAACCCTGTCTTTATGATGGGATGGGATCACACATTCTCTTACAAAGGATTCAGCCTTTATTTCCTGCTTGACTGGCGTTACGGAGGAAAAGTCCTTTCGCAGACACAAGCGGAAATGGATCTCTATGGCGTATCGGAAATTACGGCTGATGCACGCGACAGAGGATATGTGATGCTTGAAGGTCAGCAGATCGATAATGTGAAAGGATTCTATAAAAATGTAGTGGGCGGGCGTGCCGGAGTGACAGAGTATTATATGTATGATGCCACTAATTTACGGTTGCGCGAAGTATCGTTGAGCTACAATTTCTCAAAGAAGTGGATACAAAAAACGAAGGTTCTGAAAGATGTACAGCTTTCGTTTGTGGCACGCAATCTATGTTTCTTATATAAGAAAGCTCCTTTTGATCCGGATTTGGTACTTTCCACTGGGAATGATAACCAAGGGATTGAAGTATTCGGAATGCCTACAACCCGTAGTTTGGGCTTTACTCTGAAATGTGAATTTTAAAGGTAGGAGAGAGAAATGAAGAGAAAATATGTATATCTATACTTGCTGGGCTTACTGCTCTTTTCTGTAGCATGTACCGGTAATTTCTGTGATTACAATACCGACTTGTCCGGTATCACGGATGATGACCTGATTATTGACGACAATGGTTATGGAATCCGTTTGGGCATTATTCAGCAGGGTATTTATTTTAATTATGATTTCGGAAAAGGGAAGAACTGGCCTTTCCAACTGATACAGAATCTGAACGCAGATATGTTCGGTGGATATATGCATGACGGCAAACCCTTGAACGGAGGTTCGCATAATTCCGACTATAATATGCAGGATGGTTGGAACAGCGCCATGTGGACGCATATGTATTCTTATATTTTCCCGCAGATATACCAATCGGAGAATGCTACCCGGAATACACATCCTGCTTTGTTCGGGATCACGAAAATATTAAAGGTGGAAGCAATGCATCGTGTGACGGATTATTATGGTCCCATCATTTATAAGAATTTTGCGAATGCGGAAAAACACTACCGTCCTGATAAACAAAAAGATGTTTATTATGAGTTTTTCAATGAACTCGATTCTGCCGTGGTTGCCCTCACCGGTTATATAGAGGAGAAACCGGAATTCAATGGATTTGCACGTTTTGATATTTTGTTGGATGGTAAATACCCTTCCTGGGTAAAGTTTGCCAATTCGTTGCGTTTGCGGCTAGCTATGCGTATTGCCTCTGTTGCCCCCGATAAGGCACGTGCTGAAATACAGAAAATAAAAGAAAACGATTACGGCTTCTTTGAAGCGGAAACAGGCGGAGCTGTTGTTTCTACCAAATCCGGATATACCAATCCATTGGGAGAACTTAATCGTGTGTGGAATGAAACTTACATGAGTGCGAATATGGAATCAATCTTGGTGGGATATAATGATCCCCGTCTTGGAATTTATTTCGAACTCTGTACGGATGAAACCCTGAAAGGACAATATCGTGGAATTCGTCAGGGGACATGTTTTGCTCATAGTCATTATTCCGGATTGTCGAAGCTGTTTGTCAAGCAAAGCACCGATGCGCCTCTGATGACTGCTTCGGAAGTTTGGTTTCTGCGTGCCGAAGCTGCATTGCGCGGGTGGACGGATGAAGATGAAGAAACCTGTTATCAGAACGGTGTAACTACTTCTTTCCATCAATGGGGAATCTATGGCGTAGAAGATTATCTGCAAAGCGAACGGAAAGCCTCTGACTTTATAGACACGTATGATGAAGAAAATAATATAGAGGCCCGTTGTAAAGTCTCTCCCAAATGGAATCGCCTGGATGATAAGGAAACGAAACTGGAGAAGATCATTACGCAGAAGTGGATTGCTATGTTCCCGGAAGGTTGTGGAGCCTGGGCAGAACAAAGACGAACAGGGTATCCCCGTTTATTTCCCGTACGATTCAACCATAGCAGAAACGGTTCTATCGACACGGAGATTATGGTGCGCCGTCTAAACTTCCCCGGTACCTTGCAGACGGAAGACCCGGAACAATATTCCGCGCTTGTGGAAGCTTTAGGAGGAAACGATCATGGAGGTACAAGGCTTTGGTGGGACACGGGAAATAATAACCTGGAATAAAAAAAGATAAAAGTAGTGTGTTTATATGTGTAGCTTTAACTATTTTTGCATCTTCATTTAAACACATTTACTTATGAAACAGATTATCTCTGCTCTTTTCCTTTGTATGTTGCTCTCTGCCGTACCGGGATTGCAGGCGCAAAACATCCAGTTACATTATGATTTTGGACGTTCTTTGTATGATAAAGATTTGCAAGGTCGTCCGCTGTTAACTTCCACAGTAGAGAAGTTTCATCCTGATACTTGGGGAAGTACTTATTTCTTTGTCGATATGGATTATACCTCCGAAGGTGTCGCTGCCGCTTATTGGGAAATAGCCCGTGAAGTGAAATTCTGGAAAGGTCCTTTCTCTGCGCATCTTGAATATAACGGTGGATTATCCAAAGGTATGTCTTATAAAAATGCTTATCTGGCAGGAGCCACGTATACCTTTAATAATGCCTCCTTCTCCAAAGGCTTCACACTGACCGCCATGTATAAGTATATTCAGAAACATTCATCACCCAACAACTTCCAGTTGACAGGTACATGGTACGTAAACTTCTGCCGCAACCTGCTCACTTTCTCCGGCTTTGCCGACTGGTGGCGTGAAGAAACGAACTACGGAAAGACTATCTTCCTCTCCGAACCACAATTTTGGGTAAACCTGAATCAAATCAAGGGAGTAAATAAAAATTTCAATCTAAGTGTTGGCTCCGAAGTCGAATTGAGTAATAACTTCGGTGGTCGCGATGGCTTTTATGTGATCCCGACGCTTGCTCTGAAATGGCCGCTGAACTAAAAAAACGAACCAAAAAACGAACCAAAAAACGGATTAAAAAGCGAGTTAAAAGAAATAGACTAAAAAGAAGTCAGACTAAAAGAATCCGAACTTCAGAGGAATCTCCGTTTATCCCTCTGTCGAACTTACAAAATATATAGAACAACCTATTAAATGAAAACTGATTTAATCTACGGCGTAGAAGACCGTCCCCCTTTTAAAGACGCCCTGTTTGCGGCTTTACAACATCTCTTGGCTATTTTCGTAGCAATTATCACACCGCCGCTTATCATAGCAAGTGCCTTGAAACTGGATGTAGAAAAGACAAGCTTTCTAGTTTCCATGTCCCTTTTTGCTTCGGGAGTATCTACCTTTATACAATGCCGTCGTTTCGGTCCGATAGGAGCAAAGCTGCTCTGCATCCAGGGAACCAGTTTTTCTTTTATCGGTCCTATCATCGCCACAGGAATGGTAGGCGGATTGCCGTTGATTTTCGGTTCCTGTGTGGCTGCCGCACCTATCGAAATGATTGTCAGCCGCACATTCAAATATTTGCGTAATATCATCACTCCGCTGGTTTCCGGTATTGTCGTACTGCTTATCGGATTGAGCCTGATAAAAGTAGGTATCGTATCTTGCGGAGGTGGATATGCAGCTATGGATAACGGTACGTTTGCTACCTGGGAAAACCTGTCTATTGCAGCACTGGTACTTCTTAGCGTCTTATTTTTCAACCGTTGCGGGAACAAATACCTGCGTATGAGTTCCATTGTACTCGGACTTTGCCTGGGTTATGGTTTGGCATTTGTTTTGGGAAAAGTGGATATGAGTGCATTGAATGTAGAAATGCTGATGAGCTTTAATATTCCCCAACCTTTTAAATATGGTGTTGATTTCAATGTGTCTTCTTTCATAGCCATTGGTCTGGTCTACCTGATAACTGCCATCGAAGCAACAGGTGACGTGACTGCCAACTCTATGATTTCCGGACTTCCCATTGAAGGAGATTCCTATTTGAAACGAGTTTCCGGTGGAGTAATGGCAGATGGATTCAACTCCTTCCTCGCCGGTATATTCAACTCTTTCCCCAACTCCATCTTTGCACAGAATAACGGTATTATCCAACTGACCGGAGTAGCCAGCCGCTATGTCGGTTATTATATCGCAGCAATGCTCGTTCTTTTGGGATTATTCCCTATCGTAGGTGCCGTATTCTCCTTAATGCCCGATCCTGTATTGGGTGGTGCAACCTTACTAATGTTCGGTACAGTAGCAGCGGCAGGAATCCGTATTATCTCCTCACAAGAAATAGGCCGTAAAGAAACTCTGGTATTAGCAGTCAGCCTCTCCTTAGGCCTAGGAGTAGAATTAATGCCGGACGTATTACAACAAGCCCCGGAAGCAATTCGAAGTATCTTCTCTTCAGGGATCACCACCGGAGGCCTAACTGCAATTATTGCAAATATAGTAATACGTGTAAAAGAATGATGAATAAGTAGGGATATTCAGTAAATGTTCCTCTTTCTAAAAAATCAAGAGAAAAGCTTTGCTTTACGTGAGCTTTTCTCTTGATTTTTTCGTTCAACTCTCCCAGTCTTCTATCTTTTTTGTAGAATATTGTTTACATATTCTTATTTTTTCCTTCCCACCCATGCATTATGTACATGTCTTTTTTAGGGGAAGTTAAAACCTCTCCTGTTTTTCCTGTTATTTTAGTTAGATTATGCTGCCTTTCTTTTTTTCTTTTCGACCTTTTCTATCATACATACCG
>NZ_JH114348.1:404-8249 GCF_000157095.2 Bacteroides sp. D1 | reverse complement strand
AAATGCATTTGTCGGGCCAGTTCCGAGAAAGGGAACAGAGAATGGAGGCGACCTAATTCACTCGTTGCAAAACTTTGACGATATTTTTTAAGCATATCGAACTCGGTAAAACCTAAACAAGGTTCGATTTCTGAGATTTTTTGTATCTTTACCATGTGTTTTTATTTTTAATTACCCCCGTTTTGGCCGTCAAACCGTTTTTTGGGGGGAATGCTTAAAGATACAAAAAAGGCAACTAACTCGCAATGAATTAGTTGCCTTAAATTTTATTATTTTAGGAATATCCCTACTATAAGTTATGATCCCAACCACTATTAATTAAAATCATTAGTCCCATAACAGTACAGAAACGAATTTATTACTTCATCTTGTATACCAGCGTTCCTCCTTTTACAATATCCTCATGCGAGATTGTTTTCTTCGTATATGGTTCGCCATTCAATGTAATACTATCTACATATTTATGTTCTTTCGACAAATTCTCCGCAATAATCGTGAAAGTCTTGCCATCGGCCAGATGCAAAGTCATCTTCGGCAACTGTGGAGCACCGAATACATATTCCGCACTTACCGGATCTACCGGATAGAATCCCATCGCACTAAGCATATACCAGGCAGACATCTGTCCGCAATCATCATTTCCACAAAGTCCGTCGGGTTTGTTTTTGTATTGAGTATCAAATATTTCACGAACCAATTCCTGTGTACGTTCCGGACGACCAGCCAGTGCATACAAATAAGTCACATGATGGCTTGGCTCATTTCCATGAGCATATTGCCCGATTAATCCAGTAACATCTGCCAAACTTTCACCTTCTAGCTTAACCGTAAACAATGAGTCTAATTTATTCAAGAAAGGTTTTTCTCCCCCAAACAACTGGATTAATCCTGGAACATCATGTTGTACATGCCAAGTATATTGCCATGCATTTCCTTCCGTATAATCTCCACCGACACTTTCAGAATGTGCCAACGCACTTGGGTTAAACGGAGCTTTCCAAGTTCCGTCAGCTTTGCGCGGACGCATGAACTTCGTCTCCGAATCGAAAAGATTCTTATAATAGTCAGCACGTTTCGCGAAGTAAGCGGCATCTTCCTCTTTACCCATACGACGTGCCATATCGGCAGCAGCATAATCATCATATACAGATTCTAAAGTGGAAGATACAGATTCTGCTTTTATCAGATCTGTCGGGAAATAACCATATTTCGTATAAACCTCCCAATCAGACTTCAACGGATGAGATACAGTCTGCGTCTTCTTTATTATATTGAAAGCACGTTCAGCGTCAAAGCCACGGAATCCTTTGCGATAAGCCTCGGCAATGACTGATACGCCGTGATTACCAATCATACAGAAATTCTCTTTTCCCCACAATCCCCAAATAGGCAGGAAGCCTTGCACTTCACCCTGTTCGATGAGAGAATTCACAAAACCGTCCACACGTTCGGGAATCACTAATGTATAAAACGGATGAGCGGTACGGTAAGTATCCCACAAAGAGAACGTAGAATAGAAAGCACCAGTTCCGGCTTTTACAATAGAGTCGGCGGCATTACGATACATACCGTCTACGTCCGAAATTTGATTAGGCTGAATCAATGCGTGGTAGAAACAAGTATAGAAATTTGTCTTTTCATCATCGGTACCCTCTATTTCAATACGGCTCAAATAGTTATTCCATTCATTGTGGGCGGTAGCTCTTACTCCTTCAAAATCCCAGGCAGGAATTTCTGCTTCCAAATTCTTTTTAGCCCCGTCTATGCTGGTGGTGGAAAGAGCCACTTTCATCATCAGCTCGTCTCCCGGCTGCATGTCAAAAGAGGCAATGATGCGTTTTCCTTTTTCTGTTTCGCCCATCGGAAGATAAAGTGAATCGACTACCGGACGGTTGAATTTCATCACAAAGAAATAATCTTGATTGACCCATACCGTGTTATTGACATGTCCTGTCAGTGTTTGAGCATCTTCCCAGTTCACTTCACAACTATTGACTTGTGAATGATATTGTTCTTCTCTCCATGCAGGACCATGTTGCAAGTCAATCAATATAGAGGCAGAATCAGCCTTGTGATAAGTATAGCGGTGAAGGGCAGCATGGATAGAGGCAGTCAGTTCCGCTTTTACCTGTGGATCAGAGAGCTCTGCGGTGTAATATCCCGGAGTAGCCGCTTCTTTATCTTTAGGGAAATGACTGCGATAGGCATCCCACGCACGTACACGTGTACCGGTGACCGGCATCACCAAAATATCACCTAAATCCATACATCCCGTTCCATTCAGATGTGTTTGAGTAAATCCCCAAATCAGGGAATCCTCATAAACATATTCAGAACAGTAGCGCCAACCAACTGCTCCCGTCACAGGACTGGTCTGGATCATACCGAAAGGATAACACGCGCCTGGAAATGTATGACCATTATCAGCAGCACCGATAAAGGTATTAACGTATTGAGTATAATCCTTTGTTTCCGCTTTTTCAGTCGGAGTACAGGAAGAATAGAAGAACAAGCCTGCTGCTAAAGCTGCAGCCACAAAAGGGGTTTTTCTTTTCATGGTAAATATAATGTTAAGTTAATGTCGCATTACATATGCTGATATTTATTTAATTTTTCACGATAATAGTTGTGCCACAAAATTAGAGAATTCTTCTCATTTAAAAGGATTAGATACAGACAAATATACTTAAATCTTGCAGGAAAGAAGCTTCTATTTATATCGATTCGCTGTGATAAAACAAAAATTCGTACGACTTATTGAATAAATATCAACTCAATTATTTATCTTTGTTAGCTTAATAACAAGCTGACGCAAAAACAATAAGTATAATGAAAGATTTCTTGAAATTTACACTTGCCACGGTGACAGGTATCATTTTGTCAAGTATTGTATTATTTATAATCAGCATGGTAACGCTGTTTGGCATCATGTCCGCTTCGGACACGGAAACAATCGTAAAAAAGAATTCCGTAATGATGCTCGACTTAAACGGAACGTTAGTTGAACGTACGCAAGAAGATCCGCTAGGTATTTTATCACAGTTGTTTGGTGACGAATCTAACACGTACGGACTGGACGATATTCTCTCTTCCATCCAGAAGGCTAAAGAAAACGAAAATATCAAAGGGATTTATTTGCAAGCAAGTTCACTAGGTACCTCTTATGCTTCCTTACAAGAAATCCGTAATGCACTGCTCGATTTCAAGGAGAGTGGAAAGTTCGTCATTGCTTATGCCGACTCCTATACGCAGGGGCTTTATTATCTTTCCAGCGCAGCCGATAAGGTGCTGCTCAATCCCAAAGGAATGATTGAATGGAGAGGTATCGCTTCCGCTCCCCTGTTCTACAAAGACCTGCTACAAAAAATAGGAGTTGAGATGCAGGTGTTCAAGGTGGGAACTTACAAATCTGCCGTGGAACCGTTTATTGCAACAGAGATGAGCCCTGCCAATCGCGAACAAGTGACAGCATTTATCACTTCCATCTGGGGACAGGTGACGGAAGGGGTTTCTGCTTCCCGCAATATTCCAGTAGATTCTCTGAATGTTTATGCCGATCGTATGTTAATGTTCTATCCATCAGAAGAAAGTGTTAGGTGCGGATTTGCTGATACCTTGATTTATCGCAATGATGTGCGCAATTATCTTAAAAAACTGGTAGAGATAGATGAGGATGACAATCTCCCGATAGTAGGATTAAGCGACATGATGAACGTAAAGAAGAATGTGCCAAAAGACAAAAGTGGTAATATCGTGGCTGTTTATTATGCATCCGGTGAAATTACAGACTATCCGAGTTCCGCAACTTCCGAGGACGGAATTGTTGGTTCGAAAGTCATTCGTGACCTGCGCAAATTGAAAGATGATAATGATGTGAAAGCTGTTGTACTCCGTGTCAATTCTCCGGGCGGAAGTGCTTTTGCTTCAGAACAAATCTGGCATGCAGTGAAAGAGTTGAAAACAAAGAAACCGGTCATTGTCTCTATGGGTGATTATGCCGCGTCAGGAGGTTACTATATCTCTTGCGTTGCCGACACGATTGTTGCAGAGCCTACTACCCTGACCGGGTCTATCGGAATATTCGGTATCATTCCCAATGTAAAAGGATTGACTGATAAAATCGGTTTAAGTTATGATGTAGTTAAGACGAATAAATATGCTGATTTCGGGAATATCATGCGTCCGTTCAACGAGGATGAAAGATCATTGCTTCAAATGATGATTACCGAAGGATACGACACCTTTGTCAGTCGTTGTGCCGAAGGACGCCACATGACAAAGGAAGCGATCGAAAAGATTGCCGAAGGTCGTGTATGGACCGGGGAAACTGCTAAAAAGTTAGGACTGGTAGACGAGTTAGGCGGCATTGACAAAGCACTGGATATTGCCGTGGCAAAAGCCGGTATCGAGGGATACACCGTTGTTTCTTATCCTGCAAAACAAGATTTCTTTTCTTCCCTGCTTGATACGAAACCGACGAATTACGTAGAATCACAATTGCTGAAAAGCAAGTTAGGTGAGTTCTACCAACAATTCGGTTTACTGAAAAATCTGCAAGAACAATCCATGATTCAGGCTCGTATTCCGTTCGAACTGAATATTAAATAAACTGCCATACATGGACGAACACTTTATCAAGATACATAAGTGGCTCTACCCTGCCTCCTGGCTCTACGGAGCAGCGGTAATGATGAGAAATAAACTCTTTGACTGGGAAGTGCTGCAATCAAAGAGTTTTGATATACCTATCATCAGCGTAGGCAATCTCGCTGTTGGAGGAACAGGGAAAACTCCGCACACTGAATATCTGATAAAGTCTCTTTGTAATCAATATAATGTAGCTGTATTAAGCCGGGGATACAAACGGCATACGAAAGGCTATGTGCTGGCTACTCCGGAAAGTACGGCAAGAAGCATTGGCGACGAACCGTACCAGATGCATCAAAAATTCCCGTCTGTCACAGTAGCTGTCGACGAAAAGCGTTGTCATGGCATAGAAAAACTGCTTGCACTGCAAAAGCCTTCAATAGATGTTATCCTGTTGGATGACGCTTTCCAGCACCGATATGTCAAACCGGGATTAAGTATTCTGTTAACGGATTATCACCGGCTGTTCTGTGACGACACTTTGCTCCCCGCAGGACGACTTCGTGAGCCAATTAGCGGCAAGAACCGGGCACAAATCGTTATTGTCACCAAATGTCCGCAGGACATCAAGCCTATTGATTATAATATTATCACGAAACGACTGAACCTTTATCCATATCAACAGTTATTCTTCTCATCGTTCCGGTATGGCAACCTGCAACCGGTGTTTCCTATAATGGTTCCGGACACAGATACCCCTTCGGCAAACAATGAGATTGCTTTGTCCTCGCTGACAAATACAGATATATTATTGATGACCGGAATTGCCTCACCGGCTCCCATTCTTGAAAGGCTGAAAGATTGTACCCAACAAATAGATTTGCTATCATTTGACGATCATCACAATTTCAGCCATCGGGATATCCAGCTTATCAAAGAACGGTTTCATAAGCTGAAAGGAGAACACCGGTTGATTATCACTACCGAAAAAGATGCAACACGCCTGATTAACCATCCGGCTTTGGACAAGGAATTGAAACCATTTATCTATGCCTTGCCTATTGAAATAGAAATATTACAGAATCAACAAGATAAATTTAACCAACATATTATTGACTATGTTAGAGAAAATACAAGAAACCGCAGCTTATCTGAAAGGTAAGATGCATACCAGCCCGGAAACAGCCATTATACTTGGCACCGGACTTGGCAGTTTGGCAAACGAAATCACCGAGAAGTATGAAATAAAGTATTCGGATATCCCGAACTTCCCGGTATCTACCGTCGAAGGTCATAGCGGTAAGCTGATTTTCGGCAAACTAGGCAATAAGGATATCATGGCTATGCAAGGACGCTTCCACTATTACGAGGGTTATTCGATGAAAGAAGTGACTTTCCCTGTACGTGTGATGCGCGAATTAGGAATCAAGACCTTGTTTGTGTCCAACGCCAGTGGCGGGACAAATGCAGACTTCGAAATCGGTGATTTGATGATTATCACCGACCATATCAACTATTTCCCCGAACATCCGCTTCGTGGAAAAAATATCCCATACGGTCCTCGTTTCCCGGATATGAGCGAAGCATACAGCAAGGAACTGATCTGTAAAGCTGATGAGATTGCCAAAGAAAAAGGAATCAAAGTACAACACGGAGTGTATATCGGTACACAAGGTCCTACTTTCGAAACTCCTGCCGAATATAAACTATTCCATATCCTTGGCGCCGACGCTGTTGGTATGTCTACCGTTCCGGAAGTAATTGTAGCCAACCATTGTGGTATCAAAGTATTTGGTATTTCCGTCATTACCGACTTGGGAGTAGAAGGAAAAATCGTAGAAGTAACGCACGAAGAAGTTCAGAAAGCAGCCGATGCCGCTCAACCGAAAATGACAACGATCATGCGCGAACTTATCAACCGTGCCTAAACAATCACCCCGATTTATGAGAACTGAAATAGCATCTCTCGGTGAGTTTGGTCTGATTGACCGCCTCACCGAGGGAATCAAACTAGAAAATGAATCCAGTAAATATGGAGTGGGCGACGATGCCGCCGTTCTCTCCTACCCTTCAGAAAAGCAAGTATTGGTAACAACCGACTTGCTTATGGAAGGTGTACATTTTGATCTGACTTATGTTCCCTTGAAACATTTGGGATATAAATCAGCAGTCGTTAATTTCTCCGATATTTATGCCATGAACGGCACTCCCCGGCAGATTACGGTATCTCTTGGCCTTTCCAAGCGTTTCAGCGTAGAGGATATGGACGAGCTTTATTCAGGTATTCGTCTGGCTTGCCAGCAATATAATGTCGACATTGTGGGAGGTGATACAACTTCCTCCCTTACAGGGCTTGCTATCAGCATCACTTGTATCGGCGATGCTGATAAGGATAAAGTGGTTTACCGTAATGGAGCAAAAGAAACCGACCTGGTCTGCGTCAGCGGTGATCTGGGAGCAGCTTATATGGGTTTACAACTATTGGAACGTGAGAAAGTCGTACTAAAAGGTGATAAAGACATTCAACCGGACTTCACCGGCAAAGAGTACTTATTAGAACGCCAGTTAAAACCGGAAGCACGTAAGGATATCATTGAGAAACTAGCTGCCGCCAATATTGTCCCAACCTCTATGATGGACATATCTGACGGTCTGTCATCAGAATTGATGCATATCTGCAAACAAAGCAATGCCGGTTGCCGTGTTTACGAAGAACATATTCCAATTGATTATCAGACGGCTGTTATGGCTGAAGAGTTTAACATGAATCTGACGACTTGCGCCTTGAATGGCGGAGAAGATTATGAGCTACTCTTTACCGTTTCTATCGCCGATCATGAGAAAGTATCACAAATGGAAGGAGTGCGCCTCATCGGACATATCACCAAACCCGAACTTGGCTGTGCATTGATTACCCGTGACGGCCAAGAATTTGAATTGAAAGCACAAGGATGGAATCCATTGAAGGAGAATAAACAATAGTTTCTATCACTTTTCTGAAATATTTTTCATTCCATACAACACTGATAATAAGCAGACTAGCTTTTTATCAGTGTTTTTTATTTCCAGAAGGCTTGCAGAATCCAAAAGTTTCACTACCTTTGCAACCGCAAAAGAGATATTACCGGACCGAACAACCACAAGGTGCCATAGCTCAGTTGGTAGAGCAAAGGACTGAAAATCCTTGTGTCCCCGGTTCGATTCCTGGTGGCACCACAATCGATTCGGTAATAAAAAATCTCTACTTACGTTACGTTA
>NZ_JH114348.1:0-304 GCF_000157095.2 Bacteroides sp. D1 | reverse complement strand
AAAAAGGGGCTCAGTCTGAAACCTTGGGCTCAGTCTGAAACCTTGGGGGATTGCGTTAAAATTCTTATTTTTGCATCATGAAAACATCCTCTTCCCAAACGATTGATCCTGTTGCTTCTTTAAGCTTGTTCTTGCCTTCAGGAATCCTTGATTACTTTACCCTAGTCAATCATGTTTCTCAGGATACTTGCTTTATTCTTTATTTAGAGGAGAAAGCCACTATTCCTGCTGAGTACTCTGATCTCCATCTTCACTCAAAAGGTTTCCTCCCTGAGATTGAAGTTCAGGACTTCCCTATCCGTGG
>NZ_JH114347.1:0-4464 GCF_000157095.2 Bacteroides sp. D1 | reverse complement strand
GGAACAAAGAGACATTCATAACGGCACAAGAAAAGATAACCGACCTTATCGGAGAACTGGCTCTCCTAAACGGAAAATCACGAGAAAAGAACAATCCGAAAGGGTGGATTATAAACGCCCTTAAAGGGAAAATCAAGGATAAGTAACAAGATTACCCGGCTGAAACACTCCGGGTAATCTTGTCAAATCAGAGGAACGATTTCCATTTCTACACCAAGTTCTTTCATCTGCTGTTGTATTTCCTCGCTGCTTAGTTTCTCTCTCGCCAGTGCAAGCCCATGAAAGGCGTCCCAGCCTGCCGGCTTCGAAACGATACTACCGTTTAGGACGGCATGGGTGATTTCGCCGCCGGACTTCGCACCCTTGTTCAGTATGAAGAAGAACCGGGGTTCTTCGTGTTCCGTTGTTCCCATAATTCGTAAAGTTAGATGTTTATTTATTCCCCTTTTGTTCCCTTGCCTGCTCTTGGTAGTATTCATAATACTGCTTGTAGTTGTCCCGGTCTTTGGCTGCATCCGTCCAAAGATAGCACATGAAACAAGCGAACAATAGGGAGATAACAGCACAAAGGATTGAGTAGAACGAAATTCGTTTGTCCACATAACCGCCGTTTTTCATTCTGTACCCCTGCCGTTCAAAGTCCGCCAACACGTTTTTTAGGCGATTTTCGGCACTTTCAAGGCTTTTCCCGTCTATTTGTACCTTTCGGGCTGTTGCGTCCTCTATGCGCTTCGTATAGACTTCAACACGCTTTAGTTCTTGATACACCAGTTCTACCGCAAGCTGCGGGTTTACCCTTGGCGTTGTATCTTTTCTTTTCCGGGGGCTGTACTGTCCCTGCTTAACGTTGGAAGCTGCCGCTTCCGGGTGTGAGTTTGTTTCCATGAGATATGTTCATTGAGTTGCACTTCAGTTTGCTTTGTGTCCGCTCGATATGGGCGAGAGTGTAGCCTTTCCCTATCTCGCTTGCCTTATACTCCGTACCGCTTCGGGCTGTGACATAGTAGCCGTTAAGTTTCCCGGTGCTTGCCCTGGCTTCCCGGACTTTAAAACCTCTCTTACCAAGTTCTTCCTTGAATTTGGTAAAGTCAAAGCCCTGCATCTTCTTCAATACGCCGTCCATGGCTTCCTTGATTTCCGCTTTGTTGACTTTGCCAATGTCCTGCGACTGTACAAAGTTCCGTTCCTTGGCTATGGCATTGGCGGCTTCCGTTGCCTTTTTCCCTATCCAGTTGTCCCGGTACAGTTCCCCGGAAAGGGAAACCCGGTTTGCCAGTATGTGCAGGTGGGCTTGCTCTTTCTTGCTCTCCGTACCGCTGTGCCGGATGATGATGTACTGGTGGTTCGCCAACCCCATGCGCTGCATGAAGTCGTTACCAAGTTCCGCCCAGTCCGCATCCGTAAAGGTGGCGCTTTCCTCTATCGAGGGGCTGACCTCGAAACGTAGGCAGTTGTTTTTTACGTTCGGAAAATCAATGTGATACGGTTTCATTTCCTGCACCATTTCCGCACCAGTACACCCATAAAGTTCATGCCGGGCTATCTCGGTGGCTACTGCCTGCCCGTTTATCTCTTTGGCGAGGTCGTACTCCAATGCCGCCACACCATGTGATATGCTTTTCCCTTTCCCTATCATCGTGAGAGTATTTTTTTGAGCTCTGTAATTAGTGCCCGGTTCTCCTCGAACACTTCCCGGTACTGGCGACCACCGAAGTAGTTGTTCAGCCGTTGGAGCGTTCCTTTCAACTGGGCTATGTCCCGGAGAAGCTGCCGTTCCTCCTCGGTGTACCTCTCCCTTGGGCGCCCCCCAAGGGACAAACTCCGGCAGTATTCCGATACGCTTAGACTGCACCGGGCTGCCTGCTCCGCAAGTGCGTCCTTTTCAAGTTCGGTACACCGGAATGTAATCTTTTCGTTCCGTCTTAGTTCCATGCCACAAAGGTAATCTTAAAATCTTTTTGAGCAAAGCGAGAAAAGCAAGAATTGTCCGACAAGGACACTTCTTGCTATATATACACATGCCGCATGGGAATACATCCACGCCAACCGCCCAGCAAAAAGCCCCGGCGTGTTAGAAAATCCCCCACAGCCTAACAAATTCTACCCCATTTCTACCCAAGGGGATTACACGCCGCAGAAGTCATCCGGGAACATGTCTTCCAGTTCGTCCAAATCAATGGTTTCTTCTTCGGACACCTCCACCCATTCAATGTTTTCTTTCCCTCTTATCGCACATGAGTACATCTCGGCGGCGGCAAGAGAAGAGAACACCTCGTGCATAGGCTCGCCGTTCTCTAACCAGTAAACACAATATTCGACCATAACAGTTTTATCATTTATCGTTGTAATGCCCCTCTACCTCCAAGATGTAGACCTCTACCACTTCCTCGTAAATGTCATAGATTATCCGGTCATGGGCGGTAATGTGTCGAGACCATGTAATATCCCCACCGCCCCTTAACGCTTCGGGATGCCCAAGCCCAGTCTTAGGGTGCTCTAACAATTCTTTGTAGATTTTCTTATACTTCTTGAACAAATTGGGGTTTGATTTCTTCCATTTGGCAATCACCTTATCCACCCCGTCGGAAACCCTAATTGTGTACATCATAGACTATCGAAATAAGCGTCAATATCCTCACTGCTTTTGAGGGTAACACACTTTCCGGATTTGATTTCTTCCCTTGCCTTGTCAATCCTTGCTTGCAGCTCCGGGGTTATCATCAAATCTTCACGACCAACTTTTACCAAAGCGTAAATCTCGTTTTTCCTGCGAATTAGTACCTGCTCGCCATTGTCAGCTTTGGTGAAAGACGCTGCGAGGTTGTTACGGTATTCTCTTACTGATAATGCTTCCATATCTGTTTGCTTTTAAATTCAGCACAAAGATAGCTATATTTCAATAAAATACAAACATTTTGTACACAAACGTGTACACGCCATAAAAACCCGTTTCCAATCCTACCGCCCGTTGGTTGGTTTTGCTTTGCTCTTTTTCCCTATCGTTTTTCTTTTTCCGACAGTAAATCAACCACTTAGCTCTATAAATTCCCCTTGTCTGTTATAAGCATCGTCTGTAATATGCTCTATCACTTCTTCGCAAACGCCCATAAATAAAGGGATTAGAACATGTGTTTCCCCACACTTTGGGAGTTTAGTCCCCACACTTTGGGAGTTTAAAAGTAAATTAGTCCCCACACTTTGGGAGTTTTACCCCTCTTTTTTTGTTTTAATGTGGGGATTGTGTATATTTGCAGCAAATCAATCGTTTATGAAAAAGAAACTACCTATTACCAAGAATAAAGATGTTGTTGTTTCATGGGTATATACATGGTCAAAACAGCAAGACATGTCCATACACGAACAAAGAATAGTTCTTCGCATACTGGAAGCGTGCCAAGCTGAACTAAAGGGAGTAAAACTGAAAGATTATGCAGGCACGAAACGCAAGTTTGAGCATGGACTTTGGGATGTTGATGCACAAATGCATGTATCTGACGTTATTTTTTCCGGACGTGATTACAATGAAATCATAGCCGCACTCGATTCTTTGGCAGGACGTTTTTTTACTTACGAAGATGACGAGGAATGGTGGAAGTGCGGATTTATATCTAACCCAAAATATAAAAAACGCACTGGCATTATAACCTTTCGTGTGTCTAACGACCTTTGGGATGTGTTTACCAAGTTCGCCAAGGGGTACAGAGAATTTGAGTTAAACAAGGCTCTTGCGCTACCTACTGGGTATTCCCTTAGGTTTTACATGTTAATGAGTGGGCAGGTGTACCCTTTGGATATATCCCTTGAAAACTTGAAAGACCGTCTTGGCATACCTGCGGACAAATACAAGGACAAGAACGGAAAAGACAGAATAGATCATTTTGAGGAAAGAGTTTTGAAACCAGCAAAGGCTGCGCTTGATGAGAGCTGCCCATACACTTTCAACTACGTGAAAGTGCGTGAAAACCCAAACAACAAACGTAGCAAGGTGACCGGGTTTAGGTTCTACCCGGTCTATCAACCACAGTTCAGAGATGAAGAACTGGAAGGGAAAGAATTGCAAGCAAAGGTTACAGCACGATATCAGATAGACAGCCATGTGTACGAGTACCTCCGTTATTCCTGCGGCTTCACATCGGAAGAGATAAACCGGAACAAAGAGACATTCATAACGGCACAAGAAAAGATAACCGACCTTATCGGAGAACTGGCTCTCCTAAACGGAAAATCACGAGAAAAGAACAATCCGAAAGGGTGGATTATAAACGCCCTTAAAGGGAAAATCAAGGATAAGTAACAAGATTACCCGGCTGAAACACTCCGGGTAATCTTGTCAAATCAGAGGAACGATTTCCATTTCTACACCAAGTTCTTTCATCTGCTGTTGTATTTCCTCGCTGCTTAGTTTCTCTCTCGCCAGTGCAAGCCCATGAAAGGCGTCCCAGCCTGCCGGCTTCGAAACGATAC
>NZ_JH114346.1:68943-156975 GCF_000157095.2 Bacteroides sp. D1 | reverse complement strand
TGTACCGGTTGGGTATATACGTTTAGCGGATTACTGATACAGAAACTGGAAACAGAGAACAGAAACATACTAGTAATGAACTTGAGATTTTACTTTTCATCATGTCATAACCTTATTCAGGTGGTTATAGCACGAGGGTTCCACCTCTTCCCATTCCGAACAGAGAAGTTAAGCCTCGTCACGCCGATGGTACTGCGTAACAGTGGGAGAGTAGGTAGCCGCCGTTTTTAGAGAAGCCCCTTGATTCAGCAACGAATCAAGGGGCTTTCTGTTTTTGGTACTTTGCAAAAAGATCCATCAATGAATCAAGAGGGGCTGTTTTTAAGGACGGATAAAAGATAACCTCTTCTCTTCTTCCGCAAATAGGATAGCAGTATTCACTAATGCCAAATGTGATACCAATAGCTTTTGTTATTTAATCTTGTATTAATATCCTGTTTGTCGCTTTCAATATATATTTGTTTTCAAATATCTTTTGGATTCCTTATATTTGTTTTCCGGTTTGAAAAATCCGGAAATGTGTCATTTAGTAATAGGAAAAGGGCAAAAGTGGAACAAAATAGGTGTAGGTCTGTGATTTTTTTGCAAACGAATCTTTTTTCTTTTCTTCTTTCTCTTTTTTATCAAATTGATTTTTGTAAATTTGGCGAGAATCTGAGAAAGGACACATAGTTAATATAGTAATAATACTAAATACTCCTGTTAATATGGAAAACAAAATTCAAGAGTTGACCGATAAGATTTATCGTGAAGGCGTGGAAAAAGGAAACGAGGAAGCGCAAAGACTTATCGCGAATGCTCAGGAAGAAGCTAAGAAAATCATTGAGGATGCCCGTAAAGAGGCGGAATCAATTGTAAACTCCTCTCGTAAATCTGCTGATGAGTTAGCAGAAAATACTAAATCAGAGTTAAAACTATTTGCCGGTCAGGCTGTGAATGCGCTCAAATCTGAAGTCGCTACAATGGTAACTGATAAGTTGATAACCGCTTCCGTGAAAGATTTCGCTCAGGATAAAGATTATCTGAACGCGTTTATCGTAGCATTGGCATCCAAATGGAGCATAGACGAACCTATCGTCATCTCAACAGCCGATGCGGAATCACTGAAAAAATATTTTGCAGCTCATGCAAAAGCTTTATTAGACAAGGGAGTGACTATCCAGCAAGTAAATGGTATCAAGACTCTGTTTACCGTTTCTCCGGCGGACGGTTCGTATAAGGTGAACTTCGGAGAAGAAGAATTCATGAATTACTTCAAAGCGTTCTTGCGTCCTCAATTAGTAGAAATGCTATTTTAAAAAAAGCGACTATGAGTAGTAAGTACTATTACTTGGTAGCAGGTTTGCCGGAACTTTCACTGGAAGACAGTAAGCTGAGCTATACAGTAGCCGATTTTAAAACTGAAATCTACAATGGATTGTCTGCTTCAGACCGGAAGTTGATCGACTTGTTTTATCTGAAGTTTGATAATGCAAATGTGCTGAAACTTCTCAAAGATAAAGAAGCGGAAATCGACAAACGGGGAAACTACTCTGCTGAAGAACTCACAGAATATATTTCTGTTCTGAGAGAAGGCGGAGAAATCAGTCCTAAAGAATTTCCGGTTTATCTCTCCACTTTTATAACTGATTATTTGAATACTCCGGCTGAAAGTACGACTTTGCACGAAGATCATCTGGCTGCTTTGTATTATGAGTATGCCATGAAGTGTGGAAATAAGTTTGTTTCTGCCTGGTTTGAATTCAATCTGAACATCAATAATATTCTTGTTGCATTTACCAGCCGTAAATTCAAGTGGGATATTGCTTCCAATGTTGTGGGAAATACGGAAGTATGCGAAGCATTGCGTACATCAAGTGCCCGCGATTTCGGACTGTCCGGTGAAGTGGATGTTTTTGAATCGTTAGTGAAAATCAGTGAGATTACAGAACTGGTGGAGCGTGAGAAGAAGTTGGATGCCCTGCGGTGGAACTGGATGGAGGATGCTATTTTCTTCGACTATTTCACTATTGAGCGTATTTTTGCTTTCCTGCTGAAGCTGGAAATGATTGAAAGGTGGATTTCACTGGATAAGGAAAGAGGTAATCAGTTGTTCAGAAGCATTATTGAGTCGCTGAAGAACGAAGTGCAGATTCCTGCAGAATTCAGATAATAAAATAAAAAAAATATATGGCAACAAAAGGAACTGTTAGTGGCGTTATTGCCAACATGGTGACCCTCGTCGTTGACGGACCGGTAGCTCAAAATGAGATTTGTTATATCTCGACCGGTGGCGATAAGTTGATGGCGGAGGTGATTAAGGTTGTAGGTTCACATGTATATGTCCAGGTGTTTGAAAGTACCCGTGGACTGAAAGTGGGCGCCGAAGCCGAATTTACAGGACACATGCTTGAGGTGACATTAGGTCCGGGTATGTTATCGAAAAACTATGATGGTTTGCAAAATGACCTCGACAAGATGGACGGAGTTTTCCTGAAGAGAGGACAATATACGTATCCGTTGGATAAAGAGCGTATATGGCATTTCGTACCATTGGTGAATGTAGGTGACAAAGTGCAGGCTTCTGCATGGTTGGGACAGGTGGATGAAAACTTTCAGCCGTTGAAAATAATGGCCCCGTTCACTATGAAGGGAACGGCTACCGTAAAAACAATCATGCCGGAAGGTGATTATAAGATAGAAGATACCATCGCAATTCTGACAGACGAAGAAGGTAATGATATTCCTGTAACTATGATTCAGAGATGGCCCGTAAAACGTGCGATGACGAATTATAAGGAAAAACCGCGTCCTTTCAAATTGTTGGAGACTGGTGTACGTGTGATTGATACGCTGAATCCGATTGTGGAAGGTGGTACGGGATTTATTCCCGGTCCGTTCGGTACAGGTAAAACGGTGCTTCAGCATGCTATTTCTAAGCAGGCGGAAGCGGATATCGTTATCATTGCAGCTTGCGGTGAACGTGCGAATGAGGTGGTGGAAATCTTTACCGAGTTCCCCGAACTGGTAGACCCGCACACAGGACGTAAGTTGATGGAGCGTACTATTATTATTGCCAATACTTCCAACATGCCGGTTGCTGCCCGTGAAGCATCTGTATATACAGCGATGACACTGGCGGAATATTACCGTTCAATGGGATTGAAAGTCTTGTTGATGGCCGACTCTACTTCCCGCTGGGCACAGGCTCTGCGTGAGATGTCCAACCGTATGGAAGAGTTGCCTGGACCAGATGCTTTCCCGATGGATATTTCGGCTATTATCTCTAACTTCTACGGTCGTGCGGGATATGTAAAACTGAGCAATGACGAAACGGGTTCTATTACATTTATCGGTACGGTATCTCCTGCCGGTGGTAACTTGAAGGAGCCGGTAACTGAAAATACGAAGAAGGTAGCCCGTTGTTTCTATGCATTGGAACAGGACCGTGCCGATAAAAAACGTTATCCGGCAGTGAATCCGATTGATTCTTATTCAAAATATATCGAATATCCGGAATTTGAAGAGTATATCAAAGGTCATATCAATGATGAATGGATCGGAAAGGTAAATGAACTTAAGACCCGTTTACAGCGTGGTAAGGAAATTGCCGAACAGATCAATATCCTCGGTGACGATGGTGTGCCGGTAGAATATCACGTGATCTTCTGGAAATCTGAATTGATTGACTTTGTAATCCTGCAACAGGATGCTTTTGACGAAATTGACGCGGTAACTCCGATGGAACGTCAGGAAGACATTCTGAATATGATAATCGACATCTGTCATACGGAATTTGAATTTGATAACTTCAACGAAGTAATGGACTACTTCAAGAAGATGATTAATATCTGTAAGCAGATGAACTATTCGAAGTTCAAATCAGAACAGTATGAAGGATTCCAGAAACAACTGAAGGAATTGATTGAAGAGAGGAAACTTCAATCGTAAATCGTAAATTGTTAAATCGTAAATAAGTAAGATGGCAACAAAAGCTTTTCAAAAGATATATACCAAGATTACTCAGATTACCAAGGCTACTTGTTCGTTGAAAGCGACAGGAGTAGGGTATGATGAGCTTGCCACCGTGGACGGTAAACTGGCACAGGTGGTAAAGATTGCCGGTGACGATGTCACTTTGCAGGTATTTGAAGGTACGGAAGGTATTCCGACCAATGCCGAAGTAGTATTTCTCGGTAAATCGCCTACATTGAAAGTGAGTGAGCAGCTGGCCGGACGTTTCTTCAATGCTTTCGGTGACCCGATTGATGGAGGTCCGGACATTGAAGGACAGGAAGTGGAAATTGGTGGTCCGTCTGTGAATCCGGTTCGGCGTAAACAACCGTCGGAACTGATTGCAACGGGTATTGCCGGTATCGACTTGAACAATACATTGGTATCCGGTCAGAAGATTCCGTTCTTTGCCGACCCGGACCAACCGTTCAACCAGGTAATGGCAAACGTGGCCTTACGTGCTGAAACGGATAAGATTATCCTCGGCGGTATGGGTATGACGAATGATGACTACCTGTATTTTAAGAATGTGTTCTCTAATGCCGGTGCGCTCGACCGTATCGTGAGTTTCATGAATACGACCGAAAACCCGCCGGTAGAACGTTTGCTGATTCCGGATATGGCATTAACTGCTGCTGAATATTTTGCAGTAAATAATAATGAGAAAGTGCTGGTACTGCTGACCGATATGACGAGCTACGCTGATGCGTTGGCAATCGTATCCAACCGTATGGACCAGATTCCGTCTAAAGATTCTATGCCGGGATCACTTTACTCGGACTTGGCAAAGATTTACGAAAAGGCGGTGCAGTTCCCTTCTGGCGGTTCAATCACCATTATTGCGGTGACTACTTTGTCCGGTGGAGATATTACTCACGCTGTGCCTGATAACACGGGTTACATCACAGAAGGTCAGTTGTTCCTGCGTCGTGATAGTGATATTGGTAAGGTTATTGTTGACCCGTTCCGTTCGTTGTCTCGTTTGAAACAGCTGGTTACCGGTAAGAAGACGCGTAAAGACCATCCGCAGGTGATGAATGCTGCCGTACGTCTTTATGCCGATGCCGCTAACGCTAAGACGAAGATGGAAAATGGTTTCGACCTGACAAACTACGACGAACGTACGTTGGCTTTTGCGAAGGACTATTCCAATCAGTTATTGGCTATTGATGTTAACCTTGATACAACTGAAATGCTGGACGTTGCCTGGGGCTTGTTCGGTAAATACTTCCGTCCGGAAGAAGTGAATATCAAGAAAGACTTGGTGGATCAATACTGGCCAAAACAAAATAATTAGACGATTAGACGATTTACCATTTACGGTTGAAATTTGTGGATTATTTATGTTTATAAGAAGTAATTTCAATCGCCTGATTGTAAATCGTTAAATTAGTAAATCAACGAGATGGCTATAAAGTTTCAATATAACAAAACCTCTCTTCAGCAGCTCGAAAAGCAACTGAAAGTGCGGGTGCGTACGCTTCCTATCATTAAGAATAAGGAAAGCGCCCTCCGCATGGAAGTGAAACGCTGTAAAACGGAAGCTGCCGATCTGGAGGATAGGCTCGAACAACAAATTCAAGCCTATGAAGCCATGTTCGCCCTTTGGAATGAGTTTGACGCTTCATTAATAAAGGTGAATGATGTTCATCTTGGCGTGAAAAAGATTGCGGGTGTGCGCGTACCGTTGCTCGAGAATGTAGAATTCGAGATACGTCCGTACAGTATGTTTAATGCTCCCAAGTGGTATGCCGACGGTATCCACCTGTTGGAAGAGCTGGCTCATACGGCAATTGAACGTGAATTTATGCTCGCCAAGCTGAACTTGTTAGAACATGCAAGGAAAAAGACCACTCAAAAGGTGAACCTTTTTGAGAAGGTGCAGATACCGGGCTATCAGGATGCATTGCGAAAGATCAAGCGATTTATGGAAGATGAAGAAAACCTGTCGAAATCTTCGCAAAAGATCATGAAGTCCCATCAAGAAAAAAGGAAGGAGGTAGAGGCATGATTACAAAAATGAAGAAACTCACCTTTCTGGTGTATCACAAAGAATATGAAGAATTCCTGAACAGTCTGCGGGAGCTTGGTGTAGTCCACATTGTGGAGAAACAACAGGGGGCTGCCGATAACACGGAGTTGCAGGATAATATTCGTCTTTCCAACCGTTTGGCGGCTACCTTGAAGTTGCTTCAGAACCAGAAGCATGAAAAGAATGCCGTGATTGCTACGGAAGGAGGAACGGCTGCCCGTGGAATGCAAGTGCTGGACGAAGTGGATGCTTTACAGACAGAGCATGGAAAGTTGTCGCAGCAGTTGCAAAGCTATGCCAAAGAAAAAGAAGCTCTGGAAGCCTGGGGCAACTTTGAACCGGCAAATGTTCAGAAGCTGAAAGATGCCGGTTATGTAATCGGTTTCTATAGCTGTTCGGAAGGAAATTACAAAGAAGAGTGGGAAACGGAATACAATGCAATGATTGTGAACCGCATTTCTTCTAAAGTATTCTTCGTGACTGTAACGAAAGGCGGAGAGGAAGTGGACTTGGATGTAGAGCAGGCTAAATTACCTGCATACTCTTTGGTACATCTTGAAACGCTTTACAATACAACAGAACAGGCCGTTGAAGAGAATGAAAAAAGACTGGTTGCACTTTCCGAAACGGATATTCCTTCCTTGAAGGCTGCTCTGAAAGAGTTGCAAAGTCAGATTGAATTCTCTAAAGTTGTGTTAAGTTCCGAGCAGACTGCCGGTGACAAACTGATGTTGATTGAAGGATGGGCGCCTGCATTCAGTCAAGTGGAGATAGAGGCTTATCTGAATGACGCACATGTATATTATGAGATTACCGATCCGATGCCGGGCGATAATGTTCCTATTCGATTGAATAATAAGGGATTCTTTGCTTGGTTCGAACCGATCTGTAAGCTGTATATGCTTCCGAAGTATAATGAGTTGGACTTGACACCGTTCTTTGCCCCATTCTTTATGGTCTTTTTCGGACTTTGTCTGGGAGATTCCGGATATGGTTTGTTCCTGTTCCTGGGAGCTACGGCCTATCGGTTGATGGCGAAGAAAGTAACCCCGTCAATGAAGTCAATCATCTCATTGATACAGGTATTGGCGGTATCAACGTTCTTCTGCGGTTTGCTGACTGGTACGTTCTTCGGAGCGAACATCTACAATTTGGATTGGCCGATTGTGCAACGCTTGAAACATGCTGTCATGATGGATAATAATGATATGTTCCAATTATCGTTGATATTGGGAGCTATCCAGATTTTATTCGGTATGGTACTGAAAGCTGTGAATCAGACGATTCAGTTTGGTTTCAAATATGCAGTGGCAACTATCGGATGGATCATCCTGCTGGTTTCAATGGCAGTTTCAGCTTTGTTACCGGACGTAATGCCGATGGGAAGCACGGTGCACTTGATAATCCTGGGTGTTTCAGCTGCTATGATTTTCCTTTATAACAGTCCGGGAAAGAACATATTCCTGAATATCGGATTGGGATTGTGGGATTCATACAACATGGTTACTGGTTTGCTTGGAGATGTTTTGTCCTACGTTCGTCTGTTTGCTCTCGGACTTTCCGGAGGTATTCTGGCGGGAGTGTTCAACAGTCTGGCAGTAGGTATGAGTCCGGATAATGTAATAGCAGGCCCGATTGTAATGGTGCTGATTTTCGTGATCGGTCATGCAATCAATATTTTCATGAATGTGCTGGGTGCAATGGTTCACCCAATGCGTCTGACGTTCGTTGAGTTCTTCAAGAACTCCGGATATGAAGGAGGCGGTAAAGAGTACAAACCGTTCAGAAATTAAAAAAACTGAAGATTAAAAATTAGAAATAGAGAATTAATATTTTAAGAATTAAACAATAAAAAATAGAATAAGATTATGGAAATGAATTTGTTTATCGCCTACATTGGCATCGCGATTATGGTTGGTTTGTCGGGCATCGGTAGTGCTTACGGAGTAACTATTGCAGGTAATGCTGCCATCGGAGCATTGAAGAAGAATGATAGTGCATTCGGTAACTTCCTGGTATTGACAGCCCTTCCGGGTACACAGGGGCTTTATGGTTTTGCCGGTTATTTCATGTTTCAGACTATCTTCGGCATTTTGACTCCTGAAATTACAGCTATCCAGGCATCAGCAGTTCTTGGTGCAGGTATTGCTTTAGGATTGGTTGCCTTATTCTCCGCTATCCGTCAGGGACAAGTTTGTGCAAACGGTATTGCAGCTATCGGACAGGGACACAATGTATTTAGTAATACGTTGATTCTTGCCGTATTCCCCGAGCTTTATGCAATCGTTGCTTTGGCTGCAACCTTCTTGATCGGTAGTGCACTCGTTGCATAATTTTTAGCAAGAATATTTCCTATAAAGGAGTTTCAATCCCCTTGTACATGCAGCTTTGCATGTGCAAGGGGATATTCTTTTTTCATTATAGGGCAACGTTTCTTTCCTCTTCTTAACTCATATTTTTCGCATAAAGTATTATTTTTCAAAGAATAATGTGTACTTTTGCACTCGCATACTAAAAAGAGTTTTAATATATTATATGGTAAAAGATTTATTAACCCCCGATTATATCTTCGAGTCCAGCTGGGAAGTATGTAATAAAGTGGGAGGAATATACACCGTCTTGTCGACACGGGCAAATACATTGCAGGAAAAGTTCCGCGACAGAATTTTCTTCATAGGTCCTGATGTATGGCAAGGAAAAGAAAACCCTCTATTCATCGAGTCGGATAACCTATGTGCTGCCTGGAAAAAGCATGCACTTGAGAAAGACGAACTTTCTGTCCGTATAGGACGATGGAATATCCCCGGTGAACCCATAGTCATTCTTGTTGATTTCCAACCTTTTTTTGAAAAGAAAGACGATATATACACAGAAATGTGGAATCGTTATCAAGTAGATTCGTTGCACGCTTATGGCGATTACGACGAAGCTTCTATGTTTTCATACGCTGCGGGAAGAGTGGTGGAGAGTTTCTATCGCTACAACCTGACAGAAACGGATAAGGTGGTATATCAGGCGCATGAATGGATGACTGGAATGGGAGCACTTTATGTACAGGAAGCTGTGCCGGAGGTGGCTACTATTTTTACGACCCATGCTACTTCTATCGGTCGTTCTATTGCCGGTAATCATAAACCGTTGTACGACTATCTGTTTGCTTATAATGGCGACCAGATGGCGCAAGAACTGAACATGCAATCGAAACACTCGATTGAAAAACAGACTGCACATTACGTAGACTGTTTTACGACGGTGAGCGAAATAACCAATAATGAGTGTAAGGAATTACTGGATAAACCGGCAGATGTTGTTCTGATGAACGGTTTTGAAGATGATTTTGTACCGAAAGGAAGCACATTTACCGGAAAACGTAAACGTGCGCGTGCCTTGATGCTCAATGTAGCGAATAAATTATTGGGAACAAATCTGGGTGATGATACGTTAATTGTCGGAACCAGTGGACGATATGAGTTTAAGAATAAAGGTATTGATGTATTTTTGGAATCATTAAACCGCTTGAACAGGGATAAGAATTTGCATAAGAATGTATTGGCATTCATCAATGTACCCGGTTGGGTAGGAGACCCCCGTGAGGATTTGCAGGGACGTTTGAAGAGCAAGGAGAAGTTTGACACTCCGCTCGAAGTACCATTTATCACTCATTGGCTGCATAATATGACTCATGATCAGGTGTTGGATATGTTGAAATATCTGGGAATGGGCAATCGTCCGGAAGATAAGGTAAAAGTGATTTTTGTACCTTGTTATCTGAATGGTCGTGATGGCATCATGAATAAAGAATATTATGATATATTGCTGGGACAGGATTTGAGTGTCTATGCTTCTTATTACGAACCGTGGGGATATACTCCACTGGAAAGTGTAGCATTCCATGTACCGACAATCACTACTGATCTGGCAGGGTTCGGACTTTGGGTAAACAGCCTGAAGAACCAGCATGGCATTAATGATGGAGTAGAAGTGCTGCATCGTTCGGACTATAATTATTCGGAAGTAGCGGATGGTATTAAAGATACGATTACGTTATTTGCGGATAAGACGGAGAAAGAAGTGAAGGAAATCCGTAAGCGTGCTGCCGAAGTGGCAGAACAGGCTTTATGGAAGCACTTTATACAATATTACTATGAGGCTTATGACATTGCCTTGCGCAATGCTATGAAGCGTCAGTTGAGTTAAGAAAGAATTATTTATCAATAAGTAAACGTAAACATTATGAAAATCAAAGTTAGTAATGTGAATACTCCCAACTGGAAAGAGGTTACTGTAAAATCACGTATACCGGAAGAGTTGGAGAAGTTGTCTGAAATCGCACGCAACATTTGGTGGGCATGGAATTTTGAAGCGACTGAACTGTTTAGAGATCTAGATCCGGAACTTTGGAAAGAATGTGGACAGAATCCAGTACTGTTGTTGGAACGTATGAGCTATGAAAAGCTGGAAGCGCTGGCAAAAGACAAAGTGATTCTAAGAAGAATGAATGAAGTTTATACGAAATTCAGAGATTACATGGATGTGAAGCCGGATGAGCAACGCCCATCTATCGCTTATTTCAGTATGGAATATGGCTTGAGCAGCGTCCTGAAAATATATTCCGGTGGTCTGGGTGTATTGGCTGGTGACTATCTGAAAGAGGCTTCCGACAGCAATGTTGATTTGTGTGCGGTAGGTTTCTTGTATCGTTACGGCTACTTTACTCAAACGTTGTCTATGGATGGACAGCAGATTGCCAACTACGAAGCACAAAACTTCGGTCAACTTCCTATCGAAC
This sequence comes from Bacteroides sp. D1, assembly GCF_000157095.2. NCBI lineage: Bacteria > Pseudomonadati > Bacteroidota > Bacteroidia > Bacteroidales > Bacteroidaceae > Bacteroides > Bacteroides sp. D1. The sequence goes on along the minus strand of NZ_JH114346.1, from coordinate 146,161 downwards.
GTGTAATGGATGCCAATGGTCAGCCGTTGATAGTTGACGTTCCTTATCTTGATTATTTTGTTCATGCAAACGTATGGCGTGTAAACGTTGGACGTATTTCTTTGTATCTGCTTGATACGGATAATGAAATGAACAGTGAATTCGACCGTCCTATCACTCACCAGCTTTATGGTGGCGACTGGGAAAACCGTTTGAAACAAGAAATCTTGTTGGGTATCGGTGGTATCCTGACTTTGAAAGCACTGGGCATCAAGAAAGATGTTTATCACTGTAATGAAGGACATGCTGCATTAATCAATGTTCAGCGTATCTGCGACTATGTAGCTACAGGATTGACTTTCGATCAAGCTATCGAGTTGGTTCGTGCTTCTTCTCTTTACACTGTTCATACTCCGGTTCCTGCAGGTCACGACTATTTTGATGAAGGCCTGTTCGGCAAATATATGGGTGGTTATCCTTCCAGAATGGGTATCACTTGGGATGACTTGATGGATCTCGGACGTAACAATCCGGGTGACAAGGGCGAACGTTTCTGTATGTCTGTTTTTGCTTGTAACACTTCACAGGAAGTGAACGGTGTGAGCTGGCTGCACGGAAAGGTTTCTCAAGAAATGTTCTCTTCTATCTGGAAAGGTTATTTCCCGGAAGAAAGCCACGTAGGATACGTAACGAATGGAGTTCACTTCCCGACTTGGAGTGCAACTGAATGGAAAGAACTGTACTTTAAATATTTCAACGAAAATTTCTGGTTCGATCAATCTAATCCTAAGATTTGGGAAGCTATCTACAATGTGCCCGATGAAGAGATTTGGAAGACTCGTATGACTATGAAGAATAAGTTGGTTGACTATATCCGTAAGTCATTCCGCGATACATGGTTGAAGAACCAGGGAGACCCTTCCCGTATCGTTTCATTGATGGATAAGATCAATCCGAATGCATTACTGATTGGTTTCGGTCGTCGTTTTGCTACTTACAAACGTGCACACTTGTTGTTCACCGATTTGGATCGTCTTTCTAAGATTGTGAATAATCCTGATTACCCGGTACAATTCCTGTTTACAGGTAAAGCTCACCCGCACGATGGTGCAGGTCAGGGTTTGATTAAGCGTATTATCGAGATCTCTCGCCGTCCGGAATTCCTGGGTAAGATTATCTTCCTTGAAAATTATGATATGCAATTGGCTCGTCGTCTGGTTTCAGGCGTTGATATCTGGTTGAATACTCCGACTCGTCCGTTGGAAGCATCCGGTACATCGGGCGAAAAGGCTTTGATGAACGGTGTTGTTAACTTCTCTGTATTAGACGGATGGTGGCTGGAAGGTTACCGTGAAGGTGCAGGTTGGGCATTGACAGAAAAACGTACTTATCAGAACCAGGAACATCAGGATCAGTTGGATGCTGCTACTATTTACAGTATTCTTGAAACTGAAATCTTGCCGTTGTATTATGCACGTAATAAGAAAGGATATTCTGAAGGCTGGATCAAAGTGGTGAAGAATTCTATCGCACAGATCGCTCCTCATTATACAATGAAGCGTCAGTTGGATGATTACTATAGCAAATTCTATTGCAAACTGGCGAAACGCTTCCAGACTTTGGCTGCTAATGATAATGCAAAAGCAAAAGAAATCGCAGCTTGGAAAGAAGAAGTGGTTGCTAAATGGGATGCTATTGAAATCGTATCTTGCGACAAGGTAGAAGACCTGAAGAACGGTGACATCGAAAGCGGAAAAGAATATACTATTACTTACGTGATCGATGAAAAAGGCTTGAATGATGCAGTGGGACTTGAATTGGTTACTACTTACACAACTGCAGACGGCAAACAACATGTTTACTCTGTAGAACCGTTTAGTGTCATCAAGAAAGAAGGTAACTTGTATACATTCCAAGTTAAACACAGCTTGTCAAATGCAGGTAGCTTCAAGGTGTCTTACCGTATGTTCCCGAAGAATCCGGAGCTTCCACACCGTCAAGACTTCTGCTACGTACGTTGGTTTATCTAATTTGTTTGAAATAAAAGTAGGGGAGTCCTTCTCCCTTACTTTCATATATAGATTCAGCCCCTGTGTTCTTTCGAGAATTACAGGGGCTGAATTTTATCTGTTTGGTTGCTGACTTGTGAAGTTTTTAATAAGCAAGAAACCATCTGAAAAGTCTCTAAAAAGAAAAATCACGCTTACTGCAACATGTCGTAGTAAGCGTGATTTTATAGGATCAAGGCTTTTCGAACAGCCCCTTGTTTGAACTTTAAAGCCTTTGAAAAACCTTCTCTTTCGATCTGTTATTTTACAGCTTCTGCAATTTTAGCCTGAAGTTCTTCTCCATGCAAACCGCGAGCGATAATTTTACCACTGCCATCGATCAATACAGTGTGAGGAATACTGTTTACTGCATAAAGCTGTGCACCTTCACTTTGCCAGAATTTCAGGTCGGACATTTGTGGCCAAGTCATATTCATCTTCTTGATTGCTTCTTTCCATGCAGCTCCATCCTGGTCGAGAGATACGCCTACAATTTCGAAGTTCTTACCTTTATACTTAGCGTAAGTTTCTACCAGATTAGGCATTTCGCGACGGCAAGGACCGCACCAGCTAGCCCAGAAGTCAACCAATACCACTTTACCTTTACCAACGTAGTCAGACAACTTCACAGTCTTTCCTTCCGGAGTCTGCATTTCGAAATCAACAAATTGAGTACCTACGGCAGTCTTTTTCTGCTTGTCGGTCATCTCTTTGATTCTTACGATTGTTTCGTCATTCTGGAAATTCGCAGGAATTTGTTGCAACAAAGCTTCATTTTCGTCAGTAGAGTTATTGTAGAACGTTTGTTTAAACAAGAAAACTCCGACCGGATTGGCGATGTTCTTCTTAACACCTTCTTTGATTACTTTGTCATACTGTTCTTCCAGCTGGGCACCCTCTTTTTGTTTGGCTTCTTTCTGCTCATCACTTAAAGAAGTGTCGCCCATTGCTTCATAAATGGTATTCATTTTCTTGCTGATGTCATTGATTTGAGCTCTGATTTCCTGGTATGCATCATTGTTAGGAGTACCGGTCACAGCGTCGTTATCCTTGGTCAGGGCAACGTTGATTTTTCCGTTTTCGAGGAAGAAATCAATCATCAATGGCTCTCCGTTCACTTCGCAAGTGACATAGCGGCTAACCACAGAATCTTGTGTACCTTCAAAGGTAAAAGTACCTTTGGTGATAACGGCTGTATCTAGTTTGGTCAAATTTCTGCCAGTAGCTTCCTGAAGATAAACGGTGTCACCATCGCTTGCACCTTCTACCGTACCTGTGACAACGTATCCGGCTTTGTTTCCGCCCGTACAAGCTACCATGCCTAACGCTGCCGTTGCAATAACTAAATAAGTTAACTTTTTCATGCTTTTGTAAAATTAGTGAATAAATATTTATGCAAAGATAGATTTTTTTTCTGTCGGGCATCGAAAAACACTGTTATATTAGATTAACACCTAGGTGAAAACCGCAGAAATGTGTACCTTTGCAGCCCAAACTTTAGTATGAATATGCAAGAAGATAAATCCATCATTGAGGTGAGCCACGTATCGAAGTATTTTGGCGATAAAACAGCATTGGATGATGTGACTCTAAACGTGAAAAAGGGCGAGTTTGTCACTATACTTGGTCCTTCCGGTTGCGGTAAAACCACGTTGTTGCGTCTCATTGCCGGTTTTCAGACGGCTTCGGAAGGCGAGATCCGAATTTCGGGGATGGAAATAACACAAACTCCTCCCCACAAGCGTCCCGTGAATACGGTATTTCAGAAATATGCCTTATTCCCGCACTTGAATGTATATGATAACATTGCTTTCGGCCTGAAACTGAAAAAGACACCGAAACAAACCATTGAGAAGAAAGTGAAAGCTGCTTTAAAGATGGTAGGTATGACAGATTATGAATACCGCGATGTGGATTCTCTTTCCGGTGGTCAGCAACAACGTGTAGCCATTGCCCGTGCCATTGTGAATGAGCCGGAAGTGTTGCTATTGGATGAGCCGCTGGCAGCGCTCGACCTGAAAATGCGTAAGGATATGCAAATGGAGCTCAAAGAAATGCATAAATCTTTGGGTATAACGTTTGTTTACGTCACTCACGATCAGGAAGAGGCATTGACGTTGAGTGATACGATTGTTGTGATGAGTGAAGGAAAGATTCAGCAGATCGGTACACCGATTGATATTTATAATGAACCCATCAACGCTTTTGTTGCCGACTTTATCGGAGAAAGCAATATCCTCAATGGTACCATGATTCATGATAAGCTGGTACGCTTCTGCGGCACGGAGTTTGAATGTGTGGATGAAGGATTTGGTGAAAATGTTCCGGTAGACGTAGTCATCCGTCCGGAAGATCTTTATATTTTCCCCGTTTCGGATATGGCGCAGTTGGTAGGCGTGGTAGAGACTTCTATTTTCAAAGGTGTGCATTATGAAATGACGGTGATGTGCGGCGGATATGAATTCCTGGTGCAGGATTACCATCATTTTGAAGTAGGAGCGGAAGTCGGACTGCTGGTGAAGCCGTTTGATATTCACATCATGAAGAAAGAGCGTATCTGCAATACGTTTGAAGGAAAATTGCTGGATGCCACTCATGTGGAATTCCTGGGCTGTAACTTTGAATGTACTCCGGTGGAAGATATAGCTGCCGATACGAATGTCAAAGTGGAGGTAGACTTTGAAAAAGTGATTCTTCAGGATAATGAAGAAGACGGAACGCTCACAGGTGAGGTGAAATTCATCCTTTACAAGGGCGACCATTATCATCTGACCGTATTGTCAGACTGGGACGAGAATGTATTTGTAGATACGAACGATGTATGGGACGACGGAGACCGTGTAGGTATTACCATCCCTCCAGATGCCATTCGTATAATTAAAATAACCGATTAACAGGAAAGGAAGTGAATAAGAAGTTTATAGTCTTTTTGTCATCACGTAAGAGTTGGACTCTCCCTTACATTATTTTTTCGGCGATCTTTGTGATTATACCGCTGTTTTTAATTGTCGTATATGCCTTTACCGATGATAGCGGTCATTTGACACTCGCCAATTTTCAGAAGTTCTTCGAACATCCCGAAGCAATCAATACCTTTGTATATTCTATCGGTATTGCTATCATTACCACCCTTGTTTGTATTTTACTTGGTTATCCTGCAGCATGGATATTGAGTAACAGTAAGCTGAACCGTTCCAAGACGATGGTCGTACTGTTTATCCTGCCGATGTGGGTAAATATTCTTGTGCGTACCCTTGCTACGGTTGCCTTGTTCGACTTTTTTAGTGTACCGTTGGGCGAGGGAGCATTGATATTCGGTATGGTATACAACTTTATCCCCTTTATGATTTATCCTATTTACAACACGTTGCAGAAGATGGATCATAGTTATATTGAAGCTGCACAAGATTTGGGAGCCAATCCGCTGCAAGTCTTTCTGAAAGCAGTCCTTCCGCTTTCTATGCCGGGTGTGATGAGTGGAATTATGATGGTGTTCATGCCGACTATATCGACATTTGCCATTGCCGAGTTGCTGACGATGAATAACATCAAACTCTTTGGTACAACGATTCAGGAAAATATCAATAACAGCATGTGGAACTATGGAGCGGCACTTTCGCTTATTATGTTGCTGCTGATTGCTGCAACTTCTTTGTTTAGCACAGACGATAAGGACAATTCGAACGAAGGAGGCGGGCTATGGTAAAGAAAATATTTGCGCAGGCTTACTTGTGGATATTGCTGTTGCTGCTTTATTCTCCTATCGTGATTATCGTCATCTATTCTTTTACCGAAGCGAAAGTGCTGGGCAACTGGACTGGTTTCTCCACAAAACTTTATACTTCGCTTTTCACTACAGGCACGCATCATTCTTTGATGAATGCATTGATTAACACGATTACTATTGCTCTGCTGGCTGCAGCGGCATCTACCTTGCTGGGTAGTGTGGCTGCTATCGGCATCTTTAATCTGAAATCCCGTTCGCGTAAAGCGATTAGTTTTGTGAATAGTATTCCTATTCTGAACGGAGATATCATCACGGGTATTTCGCTTTTCCTTTTGTTTGTTTCTTTAGGAATCACACAAGGATACACAACCGTAGTGCTTGCTCATATTACTTTTTGTACGCCATACGTTGTTTTGAGCGTTCTGCCTCGTTTGAAGCAGATGAACCCGAATATTTATGAGGCCGCTCTTGACTTGGGAGCGACTCCTATGCAGGCTTTGTGGAAAGTCATTGTTCCGGAGATTCGTCCGGGAATGATTAGTGGTTTTATGCTTGCATTGACCCTATCCATTGATGATTTTGCCGTAACTGTCTTTACCATCGGTAATCAAGGTCTGGAGACGCTCTCTACTTATATTTATGCTGATGCCCGCAAAGGAGGGCTGACCCCTGAACTTCGTCCGCTTTCCGCTATTATTTTTGTTGTGGTGTTGGCGTTGCTTATTGTGATCAATCACCGGGCAGGGAAAGCGAAGAAGAAATAATTATTCAATATGCCAATACACTGATATGCTGATTGCATGGCGGCACGTTTTCTGTATTGGTATATTTGTACATTGTAAAATTATTAATTATGAAAAGAATAATTCCTGCTATCCTGTTGTTGCTGAGTTTGACGGGATGTTATAATTCCGGCGAGCCTCGCGAACGGGTTCTTAAAATCTATAACTGGGCGGATTATATCGGGGATGGTGTGCTCGAGGATTTTCAAGCATATTATAAAGAACAGACAGGCGAAAATATCCGCATCGTTTATCAGACATTCGACATTAACGAGATAATGTTGACCAAGATAGAGAAGGGACATGAGGATTTCGACGTGGTCTGCCCTTCGGAATACATTATTGAGCGTATGTTGAAGAAGCGCCTGCTTCTGCCTATTGATACTAATTTTGCCCATTCTCCCAACTATATGAAAAATGTGGCTCCGTTCATACGGGAGCAGATTAATAAATTGAGCCAGCCGGGTGAAGAAGCCAGCCGTTATGCGGTATGCTATATGTGGGGAACTGCGGGACTTCTTTATAACCGGGCTTATGTTCCTGATTCGGTCGCTGCATCCTGGGATTGTCTTTGGAATAAGAAGTATGCCGGCAAAATCCTTATGAAGGATAGTTACCGCGACGCTTACGGTACGGCTATCATTTATGCGCACGCCAAGGAACTGGAAGCGGGGAGTGTGACAGTGGAAGAACTGATGAACGACTATTCTCCACAGGCTATGGAGCTTGCGGAAAAATATCTGAAAGCCCTGAAACCGAATATAGCAGGCTGGGAAGCCGATTTCGGCAAGGAGATGATGACGAAGAACAAGGCCTGGCTGAATATGACGTGGAGTGGTGACGCAATATGGGCGATTGAAGAAGCCGATGCAGTAGGTGTGGACTTGGATTATGAAGTTCCGAAGGAAGGAAGTAATATATGGTATGACGGTTGGGTGATTCCGAAATATGCAAGGAATCCGGAAGCAGCCAGCTATTTTATCAATTTCATGTGTCGTCCGGACATTGCTCTGAGAAATATGGATTTCTGCGGATATGTAAGTTCGATTGCTACTCCGGAGATTCTGGAAGAGAAGATAGACACGACACTTACCTATTTTTCCGATTTAAGTTATTTCTTCGGACCGGGTGCTGATAGCATACAGATTGACAAGATACAATATCCCGACCGCAAAGTAGTGGAACGATGCGCTATGATTCGTGACTTCGGCGATAAGACAAAAGAAGTTCTTGATATCTGGTCGCGTATTAAGGGGGATAATTTAGGAGTGGGTATCACTATTCTTATCTTTGTCGTCGTTGCTTTGATGAGCGGCTGGATGATATATAAAAGATGGCAACGTTACAGCCGCCGGAAACAACAAAGGCGCAGAAGCAGAAGAAAAAAGGTAAAGAGGAATTAATTCATTTGCTATATCATAAATCATTTGATACATCATAAAAAAATAAAGCCCGGTAAGCAGAACAGTTACCGAGCTTTATTTTTTATTGTGTCATTACCTCCGTTTTATACCGCGAAGTATATCTTTAGTTTCCTTGTCTACACGGAGAGATTCGATAGTTTTCTGCAATGATTTATTATAAGTCCAGTTATCCAGCTTGCTCTGTTTAAGGTACTCCATTGTCTTTTCGGGGAATTTGATGAAACAGATGGATATCATCCAGGCCATAGCCATACGTGCATAATAAGCATCGTGGCTGAAAGTGTCTGCGTATGCCAGTAATGCGTCGATATGTTCTTCGTCTACATAATGGAAAAGCATCACAATCCCGAAGCGGATTTCGAACTCTTTGGGAGATATGAGGTAAGGCTGGATAAACTGCCATACAGTTTCTTTTCCTTTCTTCACGGCAGTCTTCAGTTCGCCACAAAAGATATCACATACAGCCCAGTTGTCGATACGTGGAACGAACATGCTTATGTGTTTCATTCGTTCGTCCAGTTCCATTTTAGCTAATCCGATAACCATTCCCTGAAGCATTGTCTCTTCATAAAACTTAGTATCGGTTGCTTCCACAAACATACGCCAGTTATCTCTCTTTGCGATTTCTTTAGCCAATATTCGTAGTTGCGGAATACGTACACCAAGAATATTCCCGATTCCGGGAACCAGGGCAGAATGAAATTCCTGATACTTGGAATCTACCAAATCCTGCAATTCTTTTCGAATGTTTTCTGTTGTAGTCATTTTGTATAGTTGGTTTCTTCACAAAGGTATAAAAAAAGAGCATGTCTTGCGCGCAGGCATGCTCCATTTTCTTTTTTTCAGCGAAAGGTTTGTATTACTTCTTGACCATGCTGAAAGTGAATGTTGTAACGGGGAAATTGGGGAAATTTACATCTCCGACTTTTACTCCAGTTGCTTTGATAACGAATGCCAGTTTTTTGCCGTCATAAGCATAAACGCCATTCTTTTCAGCTTCAATAGTTACTGTTATAAGATTTTCAGCCGGTTCTTGTCCTTCTTCTTGTACTTGAATCGGTTCGGTGTATTTAATTTCCAGTGGTTCAGGTTTTAGTTGAAGTAAGATGTTAGATTTACCTTCATCAAAGGTCGGTGTATAAGGAATGTTGTAGTTAATATCACCCAAATTTTCGATGATAGCTCCTGCATTTTCTTCACCGACGATGCTTTTAATCAGGTCGTCAACCGGAAGTTTCTTAATCATAATCTGATTGTCTTTTACTTCGGCAGTAACTTCGGCTCCTGCCGGTTCTTCCCCCTCTTCTGCATTTGCCTGGGGACTGACGGGGGTGGATTCCGTCAGCATTGTGCCGGAATAATTGCCATCAACATCTTTAAGGGAATATACGGGAATGTCCGAATCGTCGTCACTGCTACATGCAGTAAAAGAAGTGACCATGCTCAGTGTCATTGCCAATAAGACAAAGCGATTAAAACAACAAACTTTTTTCATTTTAGTTAAAGTTTTCATACTGTTTAAATAATTAGATTATTAATTTCAAAATTAAGGTGTACGTACATAGTGTAAATGCTACGATTAATACAATACTGCATGAAGAAGTAAAAAAAGAAAGGCTTCTTTATGCAAGTGTTATAGTGAAGATCCCTGTTGGTGGGATCTTCGGATATATAGCTTCGTATTTGTTTTATTGTTTTTTCATGATAGACTCGCTTGGCGTTATTCCAAAATACTCTTTGTATTTATGACGGAAGTTTTTGAGGCTCTTCAATCCGATCATTTCGGGAAGAACATTGACGGAGTATTTCCCGCTTTCCAATAGCTCACGTGCTTTTTCCATACGAATCCGGTAAATCAAGTACTTGGGCGCTTCTCCTGTCAGTGCTTTCCATTTCGTAAAGAAAGCGGTTCTACTCATATATAGTTCTGAGGCGATTTCATCTATTGTCAGATTTTCCTTATCTATATTTTTTAGAATAAACTCCTTTACCTGATTGATAAGGCCGTAATTTTCCTCATCTGAAATTTTGTCTTCCTCAACTTCCAGAAACTTCTTTCCAAATATTCTTTCTAAGAATGATTTTCTGAGGAAACGGTTGTTTCTGATAAGGACATTCATTTCTGTTTTTAAATCTTCGACGTGAAAAGGTATATATAAGAATATGTCAGCCAGGGAGCTTTCCCTTTTGCTGCGTTGTCCTGTATCTATATGTGAGCCATAGAGGATAATAGGGATAACGGATGTTTCTCCTGATGTTTTTAGTCTCGATGATAGTTCATTGCCGTACATTCCATGGAGCATAATGTCGCAAATCACTAAATCCGGATATTCCTCTTTTATACATTCTAAAGCGTCCAAACCATTCTCGAAACTTTTTACGATAAAATCCTTTGATAAACGTTCTTCCAGGTACAACCTGAATTCTTTATTGCTGTCAGCGAGGACGACCAACGGTTTAGTGGAATTTCTCTTTTGTGAATCCTTGCCGAATAAAGTATCTGTTCTTTCTTCTGCCGGATTTGACTCGATTTGTATGGCGGTATGTTGGTGAACATTTTCCGGCGAATCTTTTGAAGGGAATTTTAGAGCAATAGTGTGGCTGGAATGGTTAATCAGAATCTTTCCATTGCACATCTTTATCAACCTTTTGCAGAATATATTTTTTGCAAAATTGTATTCGAGTTCTTCTTTTCGTTTGAATAGTTGCCAATTTTTACATTTATAACATTGAAGTATTTTCTTATTTTCGAAATCAGTTATTTTTATTTGCCAGTATTCAGGATTAGAGGTGATTAGCAGGGTAATAGTTTTTTTTTGTTCGGTATGGTCTATGGCATATTTTATAAATTTGTCGATCACCGGAGATATTTTGCTTTGGTCGAACCAGACGCTGGCATAATTAAAGTCTGTTTTAATGTTCAGCCCTACCAAATTGTTGGCAGCATGTGTTTTTAAAGAAGTAATTCTGTTTTTGATAAATGCTCCCAGTTCATATTCCGAGGAATTCAGCTTTTCAGTGTTTGCAAACAATTGCTTTAAATCCATCAATCTGGTTAAATGTATGTTGAGGCAATCTATGTTTTGGATAGCTAGTGATAGCTCTTTTCTGATATTTTCGGGGGAAACGTCATTATATGCTATTTTCAATGGAGTATGAACTAATGTAAGCGGAGCACGAATGCTCTCGAAAGAGTCTATAAAATATTGACTCCCTTCTTTTAGAAGATTTCTTTCTTTCTGTATCGTAATGATATGTGTTATAATCCAATAAATAGAAATGCCTCCTGCCAGGAGTATTGAGGTAAAGTTTAATTGATAAAGAATGAGTATTGCTATGGCACTGTAAACGAGGGGTGACGTTTGTAATAAGTATTTCATATTATATTTTTTAGTGACGTCACTCAGATGAAATAGACCCATTTCTTTCATTTCAGAAAAAAGAGGAAATTCACTATCCTAATATTTAACATCATTTTTTTTGGGGGGGGGAAGAAACGGTGAATATCCTCTAAGTAACAATAATTAATTAGTTTTATTGGTTGAATATTATTTTGTCTCCTGTAGATGTGTAGGGGAGCGTATTGTATATTGGGTATTATTGAGGAATGTCTCATTTAATACCATTCTGTATTTCCTCATAATATATAAACTGGAAAGATAATGGAGGTTAGGTTTTTTTATAAGAAGGAATGATTGGTATATTTCTACGAAGTAAAAATAATGATAAGTTTTAATAAGTAGATACTGTTGTCAGTTTTGAATGTTGGGATGTTTCTATTTGGTATTAATGATGCGATGAATGGTATGATTGAGTTGTGATTTGTTGGCAATTATGTTTTGCTCGTCGGTATACTTGCAAAAGAGATATACCATTTTTCCATTAAATACATCTCTTTTTTATTAAGACAATAGTAATATTGAATTTTCCCGCTTTTAAATATTTCTTAATGTTTCACTTGGCGCTATGCCGAAGTGTTTCTTGTATTTATTGCGGAAGTTCTTTACATCTTTTAGTCCGACCATTTCAGGTATCTCCTGTATGCGATATTTTCCGCTTTCCAATAGTTCGCGTGCTTTTTCCATACGAATCCTGGTCATGAATTCTATGGGAGCTTCCCCTGTCAGGAATTTCCATTTAATGAAAAACTTAGTCCGGCTCATGCCCGTTTCACTGGCAATATGGCTTATCTTTAGTGATTCGTTATCCAAGTTGTCCAATATGAATTTCTTTACCTTGTTGATGAGTTGGTAGTTATCCTCTTCCGGCATTTCTTCGATATCTGTTTCCAGAAACTTTTCTCCGAATATTTTCTGTAAGAATGACTTTCTAAGAAAGCGGTAGTTTTTGATAAGAACAGATATCTCGATTTTTAAGTTTTCGATATTGAATGGCATATACAAGAATGTATCGGCTAAAGAAGCATTTCTTTTATAGTCTTGGTTCATATCAATAGGAGAGCCATATAGGATAATCGGGATAATAGAAGTGTCACAGGAGGTTTTTAATCTTGATTAATGTTTTAAATTTTATGATAAGGAAGGCTTTCCCTCCAAGTAACGATGATTAATTTGATTTATTCTTTTTATTTTCAGGCATGATGAATCAGTCTAATATGTGAATATTTGAAGAGGGGGCGGTCTGGGTTTAAATAGAGTGCTATCGGAACATATCTCAATAGCTGTTTGCTTGTGTTTTATCATATACAAATAATCAACTAATATAAATGTCTTTCCTTCTTATGGATAGGAAATTGTATTTATGAAGTAAAGGTACTAAAAAGTAATAATAAATCAATTGCTTTATTTGTGTAAATGTTAGGCTTACTGCTAATATACACGTTTTCTATGACTAATCGCAAATAAAAGTTGTATAAAATATTTTATTGTTATATATTCTGCTGTATATGGGTGCTGATGATTTAGAGTGTGTGATTTGTGGATGAATTCTAATTGTTAAAATGGAGTGTGAAATATTGGTAATATATTGATGGTATCTTTTTTCTTTGGTAGTTACTTCCAGTCTGTTACTATTGGCTATATATTAAAATAAGAGTCGTATGATTTTCTCACACGACTCTTGTTTGTAATTTAATATATAGCCTTTGATTGTTTATAACTTTTCAATCTCCTCCGGTGATAGTCCGGTAGCTTTATGGATGGCTGTTATGTCTACTCCTAGTGACTTTAAATTATTAGCAATTTCTAATCTTTCTTCCATTTTTCCTTCCATGCGTCCCTCCATACGCCCTTCCAGTTTTGCTCCATCTAATACATCATTTTGTATCATGATGGCACTAAGGTGCTCGTCGTAGGCATGTCTTTCTTCCTTGGACATATTGTAATAGATAAGTTTCTGGCGTGCTTCTTCCAGACCGGGGGCTGTTGTATCGGGGCGAATGCAACCGGTTTTCAAGTATTCAATCCACTCTTCCAATGGAGTGACGGCCACTTTATCGAATTCATTCACACGAATCAAGAAATACTCCGGAAAGATTTCTGCCGGAATCTTATGGACGATGGCGTCTTTTTCTTTAGTAGTTACTTCCAGTCTGTCTCCTGTATGTACTCCGATAAAGTGGTTTTGTCCATGATACAAATAATCTTCTCCCTTGCCGATATCGAAGTATAGAATACTGATAGAGTATATTTTTTTCACCGCATAGTAGCGTTCTCCTAAAGAAATATGTTCAGTGATTGCTTTTGCCACTCCGTATAAGATACGTTCCAGATAATAGAGCTCCCGTGTATTTTGGATCTCTACAATAATGATTTCGTCTTTACTGTTTCTGGCTTTAATATCTACCCGGTTGAATTTATCATCGATTGTTTGTTGGTTGCTTTCACTTTCCAATATCTCTATGATTTTCACGTTTTCACCGAGAAGGACAGTCAAGAAACCTTCTAATACGCCGAAATTTGCTTTTTGGCGGAGAAGTCTTTTCACAGCCCAGTCAAAGCGTATATATTTGTCTAGTTGTTCCATATCAATTTAATTTTTAGGTTATTGCAAAGCTACGACTTTTTTTTAGATAATGGCTACTCTTTGAGTTTATATTTTCTGTGAATGAATCTGTGCATATTTGGCAAATTCATCAAAAGGCAATTTAAATTATTCCATAGTAGAGAGTTAATTATTAACGCTGTCATATTTTAGTATTCCCTTTTATGTAACTTAAAGTAGGAGTAAAAATGTGGCAGCGTTTTAGGTTGAAAATTTTAGATAGTTATTATTCTTTGTTTTTTTGTGTCACTTCAATGTCTTCCGGCCAAATAGCTTTAGTATATGCTTTTGCATCATTGCCGTTTTCTGTATAGTCTTTCGCTATATCCCCTTTGCCTTCATTAAACTTCCAATAGGCTTTTAAACCTGTAGTTTGAGGATCGACATCATACATATTCTTGTAAATTTCTTCTTGTGAACGTATTACGTTCCATATGCGTACTTCGCAGATTTCACCATTTAATTGACGAGTCATATTCTCTGGCTCACCATAGGAGTGTCCTATTTTAAACATAAAGTCTTTTCTTCGGTGTCATAAGTCACGGCTACATGATACCATTCGCTTGGTTGCAACAATTTTCCTTCGTTTGCCTTGGGGAATTGTATAAAACTATAATATTTAGTGTCCAGTATTGCATAATTGGTGCTGAGACGCGCGTTATAATAACCTAATCAACGAAGGATCTACCTGAAAATTAACATCAATATATTGTTCGGCAGGATATGCCAACATAGCAGAAAGCTATTGCTACCCTGTTTGTTTGAGATTATTAAATGTGAAATTAGCTACATTCTTCACTTTGTCGCATCTATATATGGCATTGTCAAAAGGGAATTGTTCATGAAAAAAAGATGAATGAAATAGTGACGCTATCCGCCAAGGATAGCGTCACTATATGAGTGGGATGGTGACGGTATCATGATGGGATAGCGTCACTATTTTTAAGTTTGTTTTTTACCAGTTTCTTTTCACTGTACGGTAACCATATCCGATGATTACAAGGAAGCAGATGAAGGGTAGAATGAATGAAACATTGACAGCCGGCAACCAGGCGATTTGTTTCAGGTCAATGATACTTGCCTGTAGCGGTGGAAGAACAGAGCCTCCCAAGATAGCCATAATAAGGCCTGCAGCTCCAAACTTAGCATCATCTCCCATGCCTTTCAAGGCAATACCGTAGATGGTAGGGAACATCAATGACATGCAAGCCGATACTGCTACAAGGCAATACATTCCGAAGATATTTTGAAGGAAGATTACGCCTAAAGTGAAAATACCTCCGAAGATAGCGAGAATCATCAGCAATTTACCAGCATTGAGATAGCGCAGAATGAATGTGCAAATGAAACGGCTGATACAAAATATCACCATTGCTATGATATTATATTGTTGTGATAGCACTTCCGCACTTTTCTCGTCCATGCCCTGTGACATGAACAAGCGTGTTCCATACTGAATGATGAAAGTCCAGCACATAATTTGCGCGCCTACATAGAAGAATTGAGCAATTACCCCTTCACGATAACGCGTTTGGGTGAAAATGCGTTTCAGTGTAGGAAAGAAATCTATTCTATGATTTTGATCTCCATTTTTCGGCATCTTGACGAATCGTATCAGAAGTAACATAGCCACAATGATAAGTCCGATAATGAGATAAGGAGCAATCAGGACGCTAAGATCACTTTCTTTAATTGCTTGAAATTCACTGTCGTTAAGCAATGCACGGTCTTCGGTACACATCGGATGTAGCTTCGCTTGAATGAACTGCATGGCTATATACATTCCGAGAAGTGACCCCATCGGATTGAAAGACTGTGTAAGGTTCAAACGCCGGGTAGCTGTTTCTTCCGTTCCCATAGAAAGAATATACGGGTTACAGCTTGTCTCGAGGAAGGACAATCCGCAGGTCAGGATGAAATAGGCAATCAAAAACGGATAATATTCTCCCGTCATTTTAGCAGGAAAGAATAAGAATGCTCCGAAAGCATACATTCCCAGTCCTAACAAAACACCGGCTTTGTAGGAATATTTGCGGATGAATATGGCAGCCGGGAAAGCCATTGCAAAGTACCCTCCATAGAAGGCAACCTGTACTAATGCTCCGTCGGTAGCACTCATCCGGAAAATCTTGGAGAATGCCTTTACCATCGGATTGGTAATATCATTGGCAAATCCCCATAATGCAAAACATGAGGTAATGAGAACAAAAGGTATAAGATAACTGATGCCATCTTTCGAGAGGATGGACTGTTTGGGGTGTTTCATGGTTGTTTCTGGTATTTTTTAAGTGTTATACAAATGGAACATTCTCTCCATCGGTTTCCATTTCTCTGCGGAACTCATTCCGGGAGCGGCTTGCTGGAAGATGGCCATATATTCTTCCCACTCCTGTTGGCGGGGAAGCGTGTTCAGGCGTTCCATTGCTGTGTCCCAGTCAAAATCAAGGGGAGTTTCGACAATCATAAACAGTCGTGTTCCCAAGATATAAATTTCCATTTCCAGAATACCGACTTCCCGGATTCCGGCTAGGATTTCGGGCCATGCTTCCGCCTGGCTATGTCTTTTCCGATATTCAGCGATCAGTTCCGGAGAATCGCGTAAATCGAGGGTTTGGCAATATCGTTTGACGGGAACGTCATAAGATTGAACCTGATAACCGGTTTTGGGTGTTTCCATATACTTTTATTTTTTAGGGTAATATACTTGTGGGGTAACGCTACGAGTTACAATCTCTCTCAATTCACGGAGATCGGCTATTTCTCCTTTTGCCATAGCCTGTGTCAGAATGTTTCCCATTGCAGTAGCTTCTACCGGACCTGCATAAACGGGAATACCGAGTTCGTCAGCTGTCAGTTGGTTGAGTAATTGGTTTTGTGATCCTCCGCCGATGATGTTTAGCTGACGGATCGGAGAGGGGAGACAACGGTTGAGCTGTTCCACCGCCTGCCGATATTTGAAAGCTAATGACTGGAGTACACATCGCACGGTTTCTGCTTTGTTTTTCGGCACTTGCAAAGCATGATGCCGGCAATAATGAATAAGAGCGTTTTCCATATTTTCCGGATTCATGAATGTTGCGTCATCCACTGGGATAATGGTCGCAATCTGTGCTTCGGCAGCTTGCGGGATGATTATATCATAATTTTGTTCTTCGCCACATGCTTTCCATTCACTCATCAAGCGTTGCAAAATCCATAATCCTGTTATATTCTGTAGGAAACGGATTTTGCCGTCTACGCCTCCTTCATTGGTGAATTGAGCTTTTCTTGCTTCTTCCGTCAATATAGGTTCATCCACTTCCACTCCCAGTAGCGACCAAGTGCCGGAACTAAGGAAAGCGATAGGATTTTCTACAGCAGGAACAGCAGCAACGGCACTGGCTGTGTCGTGTGAACCGACGGCAATAACGTCTACGATACCCAGTCCCGTTTCGCGGGCAATATCCTCTTTCAGAGTCCCCCTGATTGTTCCGGGGAGAATAATCTCGCCGAACAGATGTTCGGGAAGACCTAAGGCGCGTATGGTATCCACTGACCAGTTCCGCGATTGGGCATCGAGTAGTTCGGAGGTGGAGGCAATGCAATATTCATTATTGGCTACTCCTGTCAGGAAATAGCTGAAGAGGTCGGGCATAAATAAAAGTTGCCGGGCAACTTCCAACTGTGCATCTTGATGCTGTTTCATGCTGTAAAGTTGAAACAGTGTATTGATAGCCATCACCTGAATACCGGTGTCGGCATAGTGTTGGCGTTCATCCAATAGCTTGAATACTTCTTCCGGTATTCCTTCTGTTCTTGCGTCCCGATAACAGACTGGATTTCCTAACAGGTTTCCATGTTTGTCAATCAGTCCGAAATCCACTCCCCAGGTGTCAATACCAATACTTTTTACGGCATATCCTTTTTGTGCAGCCAGTTTCAGTCCGGTCTTCATATCTTCGAACAGTGCCGGGAAATCCCAGTAGATATGATTTCCTAGTTTGACCTGTCGATTGCAAAAGCGGTATACCTCTTCCAACTCCAGTTTGCCATGGTGAAGGAAGCCGGCGATAATTCGTCCACTTCCGCCTCCGAAGTCTGCTGCTAAATAAGTGTGTTTGATGGTATCTTTCATGGTATATTGCCCGGATATTAGTTGGTTTTCTTTCCTAATACGTAGATTTCCAGGTCTTCAATTTCTGCCGGTGTGAGTACTGAATAATCACCGCCGGATTGAATGATGATGCGGCAAGCCATTTCAAAGAAGGTAGCCCGTTCGTATACTTGATCGAAGTCTTTTCCGTATACCACTTGCCCGTGGTTGGTTAGTAAAACCGAGTTATGCTTTAACATGGCTTCTACCACAGCTTTTGCTAGTTCCGGTGAGCCGGGACGATAATACGGAATCACAGGTATTTCCGAACCTACATGACAGGGAATTTCTGCTGTTACATTGAAATTTGTCGGTTTGTTCTTCATGCAGGAGACAGCCGTGGCATATTCCGATTGAAAGTGGAGAACGACATTGACGTCCGGACGTTCGCGGAGAATCCCTAAATGGAATGTACTTTCCATAGAAGGTTTTACACCATTGGTAGGAGCGCCGCTGGCAATATGGCAGATAGATACTTTTTCTTTGCCAAGTGTGGGAACCCAGGAACCCGTACCGGAAATCAATGCTTCTTCGCCGATTCTCCAGGAAAGGTTACCGCTGCTGCAAAGCATTAACTTTGCATCTCCGTAACGGTGTGCTTGTTCGATGAACTGTTCGATATGTTCGTTGGTAATCATAATTGCAAAGATAAAAAAATTAGAATTAAGTGAGTCGAAATTGCTTTTATTTAGACATAAGAACAAAAGAACATAAGGTCTGCGCTAATAGAATTATTTATAGCTGTTTATTGAAGTTGTTTTATCTTTTGTCCTTATGTTCTTTTGTCTGAATTAAAATTATTTGTAGATAGGACCGTAAGTGGTACAAGCTCTGTAATCCGCTCCTTCCTTATCCATGCCGAAGGCGTTCCAAGCTGCCGGACGGAATATTTCGTTGTCTTCTACATTGTGCATGCATACCGGGATGCGGAGCATGGAAGCAAGAGTGATTAAGTCCTGACCGATGTGTCCATAGCTGATGGCTCCATGATTGGCTCCCCAGTTATTCATTACTGAATATACATCTTTGAAAGCAGGTTTTTCACACAGACGCGGTACAAACCAGGTGGTAGGCCATGTCGGGTCTGTACGCATATTCAGTTTTTGGTGGATTTCCGGGTCTATTTCTACTGTCCATCCTTCTGCGATTTGCAGGACAGGGCCTAAGCCTTTAATCAGGTTGAGGCGCATCATGGTTACGGGCATGCCACCTTTTGACAGGAAGTTGGAAGAGAAACCACCGCCACGGAAGTAGTCACGGTCTGCCGGATACCAGGTAGTTGCTTTCAGGCAGTTTTCTACGTCAGCGTCCGTCAGGTTCCATGGTTCTTTCATAACCGGACTGCCTGCCGCGTCTAATGATTGGCCGGAACCGTCGAGAGTCGTTGCGCCGGAATTGATAAGATGAATGATACCATTTGCTGCCAAACCTGTCAATTCTTTGCCAGTTACACGTTTCACGGCTTCAGGACTCCAGTAAGTACGTACGTCGGAGAATATTTGGGCGCGGTTGGTCAATAAATGTCCGAACAGCATAGCTACGCCGTTGCAGGCATCATTCTCGGTAGCTACGACAAATGCTTCACGAATACCGTTCCAGTCAAAAGAAGTGTTGAGCAGAGCTTCCGGATAGTCACCGTTAGGATAGAAGTCTGTCCATTGGCGTTGTCCTTGGAAACCGGCTGCAATGGCATTGTGTCCCAAGGCTTCTTCCTTGAATCCCATTTCTTTCAATTTGGGATTTCCGGTCATCAAGTCGCGCATGATAATCGTCATCTTTACAATGAATTCCCAATCAGCATCTTTCTGTTCACGGGTTTTACGTTTTTCAGGACGGTTCTTGAAGTCTTCACCTTCGTTTGTCTTGCAATTTTTTTCAGTCCAGGCCATGGCTTTGGCGTATTCTTCGTGGTCATAGATGCCTTCGTCCATTCGACGGATGATTTCTGTGAGGTCTATTGACTCATTACGCATTCCCAGATACTCTTGGAAGAAATCAGGATTAACGATGGAACCGGCGATACCCATAGATACACTACCCATTGACAGGTAAGATTTGCCTCTCATCGTAGCTACTGCCTGTGCAGCACGTGCAAAGCGAAGAATCTTTTCCGATACATCTTCAGGGATTGTGTTGTCGTCCAAATCTTGAACGTCGCGTCCGTAGATACCGAATGCGGGAAGGCCTTTTTGTGCGTGTCCGGCAAGTACGGCAGCAAGGTATACAGCTCCCGGACGTTCTGTGCCGTTGAATCCCCAGACAGCTTTCGGATAATGTGGATTCATATCCATTGTTTCTGCACCGTAGCACCAGCAAGAAGTAACAGTAATGGTAGAACCGACCCCTTCTCTTTCGAACTTCTCCGCACAAGCGGCACTTTCGGCTACGCGTCCGATCGTGCTATCGGCTATAACACATTCCACCGGACTGCCATCACCGTTTTTCAGGTTGCTGCTGATTAACTCGGCTACTGCTTTTGCCAAATTCATTGTTTTCTCTTCAAGGCTTTCGCGAACGCCACCCTGGCGACCATCGATTGTGGGACGAATCCCGATTTTCGGATACTTTTTCATGGTTTTTATCTATTAAAGGATTAATTAATATCTGTGCTGAACTGTGCTGATGTCTTTGCAAAAAAAATTAAAGCGACTTTCGAAGTCTAACTTCCGTCGGCAAGAACTTCTGCACCGGTACATTATTGAGAACAAAATTGGCCGCTTCATTTCCCATCATTTCCCAATCAATACTCAATGAGGTTATTCCTTCGTCAATCACTTCATAGGAAGGAATATCATTGTAAGCCAACAGGCCAAAATCTTTTCCGCATTTCAGCCCTTCCAATCTTCCTTGTTTCACCACCTTTACTACGTCTTGTTGTTTGATGGCGATATAGGCAACTCCCTTACGTACAATCAGGTTCTCAATATCCTCCTGTATTTCACAGAGAAATCCCTGTTCCTGGCAGAAACGGGTAAAATACACCTTACTGCTTTGAGGGTGTTTCAGGCTTTTGGGAAACAGAAAAACGAGCTGGTGATAGTTCCTTAACCTTTCCTTGAGCAGATTCAATGCCTGATAGAAAGAATCATCAAAATCCTGGCAGATATATGAATACTTTTCTTTTTCAAATTTGCCGAAATCGAGAAGTAATAATCTTGAAGGATTAATTTTATTGAGAACAGTGCTGAATTTCTCGTTATCGAAATTCATCACGATGTATTTGTTGTATTTTCCGATGGATTCCCGGAGGATCGTATTGAACAACCGTTCGTTGTATTGATGAAACAATAAGTCTACCTTATAGTTGATAGGCAGATGTCTGACGAAACTGTTATATAAGGCTTCTTTGAAAGGAGTATATTGGTCGAGCAGCAATAAGACATTGGTCACCTGGCTCGTCACATAATAACCCTTGCCGGGAGTGGAGTCAATCAAGCCTCGTTCGCGTAAATCAAGGAAAGCCTTGAAAACTGTATCACGTGATACTCCGTATTGAGCGCTTAACTGATTGATGGAAGGCAAAGAATCTCCTTCAAGAAATTCTTTCCTGGAAATCGCCTGGCTAAGTGCGTCCGCTAGTTGCGTAACCTTGCTTGCCTGTTGTCCGAATGTTGCCTTTTTATCAGTTCGTTTCATATTCGAAAAATAAGTAATACTGTGCTGAACTATGCTGATGCAAAGAAAGGCATTTTATTCTGAACGGAATAAATAATTTGATATGTTTTATAGCATAAAGCAATAAATCCCCTCCGGCGGACCGGAGAGGATTTATTGCTTTTTCCTAATTTCTTGTTCGGAATCTGCTGAAAATTATTCAGCAGCAGCTTCTGTTGCAGGAGCTTCTTCAGCCGGAGCTGCGGCAGCTTCTTCTGCAGGTGCTTCAGCAGCAGCTTTTTCAGCAGCTTCAGCAGCTTTCTTTTCAGCGAGTGCTTTTGCTTTCACTTCGTTGATTTTCTTTTCTGCTTCCAGACGTGCTTTAGCTTCAGCTTTCTTAGCTTCGTCTTGTTTAGCTTTCAAAGTAGCCAAACCTGACTGTTTGTTGTTTTTCCAAGCTTCGAATTTAGCTTCTGCTTCTGCTTCTCCGAATGCGCCTTTTGCTACACCGCCCAGAAGATGTTTCTTCATGTAAACTCCTTCACGAGAAAGGATGTTACGTACAGTGTCACTTGGTTGTGCACCTTTCAGTACCCATGCCAATGCAGCGTCGAAATTCAAATCTACTGTAGCAGGATTGGTGTTAGGGTTGTAAGTACCAATCTTCTCAATAAATTTACCATCACGTGGTGCTCTGCTGTCTGCAATTACAATTGAATAGAACGCGTAACTTTTACGTCCGTGTCTCTGCAATCTGATTCTAGTTGCCATTTTAAATAATTGTTTTTAATGATTGATTTGAATTATGCTATTATCTCGTAATAGCGGGCACAAAGATACGGCTTTTCTTTTGATTGACAAACATTTCGTATCTTTTTTACGAATACCGTTTTGGATAGCGGAACAAAATCGCGAGCAGGGCGCATGCTCCCATTGTAAACGGATAATAGAGATTGCCGATGATACTGATGGGGGAGATGCTGGCAAGTCCCGCTGCAATCAGCATCTGCGCTCCGTATGGAATAATCCCTTGTATCAGGCAGGAGAAAGTATCGAGGATACTGGCTGTTTTTCTTCGGTCGAGATGGAATTTCACGGCAATATCTTTGGCAATCGGTCCTGTTGTGATAATGGCAATCGTGTTGTTGGCAGTACATAAGTTGGCGATACTTACCAGGGCTGCGATGCTTAATTCGGCTCCTCTTTTACCATTGACGTGGCGGGTGAGTTTCTGGATAATGAAATCGATACCACCGTTATAACGGATTGTTTCGAGCATCCCTCCGGCCAGCAGAGTGATAATAATCAGTTCTCCCATTCCTGTAATTCCTGTTCCCATGGCACCAAACCAGTCGAAGATCCCGAAGCTGCCGGTCGCAATGCCAATGATGCCACTTGTCAATATACCTATTATGAGTACGAGCATCACGTTCATTCCGGCAATGGCTGTTCCTAATACTATTATATAAGGTATAACTTTGATCCATTCAATGGTCTGTGTTTGGGTGGGAGCTGTAATGGATAGTCCCTGAAATATGTAAATTCCCAACACAATGATGGCTGCCGGGACGACAATCATAGAATTTACACGGAATTTATCGCGCATTACACATTCCTGGGTTTTTGTCGAAGCGATGGTGGTGTCGGAGATAAAAGATAAGTTGTCTCCGAAAAAAGAACCGCCTACTACGACGGCTACCATAAAGGGGAGAGCTATTTCAGTTTTTTCTGCCAGTCCTACGGCAACGGGAGTAAGGGCGACAATAGTTCCCACACTGGTTCCGATGGATAAAGAGATGAAACAGGCGGCAATAAAGATACCTGCCAGCAATAAATTGTCAGGAAGAATATGCAGCGTCAGATTGACGGTGGCATCGATTGCACCCATTTGCTTTGCGCTTTGGGCAAAAGCTCCGGCAAGGATGAATATCCATATCATCAGGAGGATATTCTTATTGGCAGCTCCTACCGAGAATTGATAGATACGCTGGTCCAGTTTCAAGCCGCGTGTAATGGCGATGGCATAACAGGAAGAGACGAGGAAAGCCACTGTGATAGGTACTTTATAAAAGTCGTTGACGAGGATGGAAGTTACCAGATAGAGGCAAAGGAATACGAGTAACGGGCTTAATGCCCACCAGTTTCCGGGACGGTCTTTATGTATTTTTTCTTCAGTCATAAATGAACGTTGGGTATTTGTTTTATTCTAAAATCAAAATAGCGATGCAAAAGTAGTGTTTTTCACAGGAAGTGGCAAAAAGGAAGTCGAAAGAAGGCATTATTTCATTGATCTTTCTATAGATGAGGGAGACACTCCATAGAAAAAAAGTATAACCTGTTCCTACTATTGATAAGTAGGGCAGGTTCTTTTTATTATTTCTTATTGATTTAAGCGCAAGGGATGTGTGAACCAGAAACGGCTGCCGACTCCTATTTCGGATTCGGCACCGATAGTGCCGCCAAGATGTTCGATGATACTTCTGCAAATAGATAGACCTAAGCCCGTGCCTTTTGAAAAAGAGTTGAGTTTTACAAATCGGTCGAACACCTGATCTACTTTATCGGGTGCAATCCCCATACCTGTGTCTGTGACAGCGAATTCTATCTCATTACTTTCTGCTTTATGGCGATATTCCAACATAATCTGCCCTTCATTTGTAAATTTGAGAGCATTATTTATGAAATTGGTAATAACCTGCATTAAACGTTTTTTGTCTGTGTAAATATAATATTCAGGTAAATCCGGAGCCAGCAAAACGGGTACGGGTTTATCTTCTTTTATATCATAATTGCGCATTATATCTTCGCAGAAGCTCTTGATATCCAGGTGATCCATGGTGAAGTCGAGTGTTCCGGCTTCTATTTTCGATAAATCGAGAATATCGGAAATCAACTGCAAAAGAAGTTCTGTGTTTTCCTGCATAATGTCAACATAATCCTGACGTTCTTTTTTGTCGTCCGATTCAACCAACAGACTTGCAAAACCAACAATCGCATTTAGCGGAGTGCGGATTTCGTGACTCATGTTAGCGAGAAAGGCTGATTTTAAGCGGTCCAGATTTTCTGCTTTTTCTTTGGCTACTCTTAGTTCTTCTTCAATCGTTTTTTGATGGTTGATATCGACACTGGTTATAACATGTGCTATTTGTCCGTCAATCCAGGCAAATGCTGCGCTGAATACCCGGAACCAACATTTGTCAAACGGGCGTTGGTAGTCCCAGGAGTAGACTTTGGTAGGTTGCCCGTTTTCGTCAATCAAATGTTTTTTAGGACAAAATTCACATTCTCCGGTTTTATCTTTATAAAGAGCCTGCCAGCATTTTTTTCCTTCAAAATGTTCGATGCCTCCATAAGGAGCGGCCATAGATTCATTGACATATAGCATATCATGAGAATCAAAAGAGTTCACATAAATGTCAACTCCCATATTATTCATGATGCTGCTTAATGTCTTGCTTGCCCGCACTTCTCTTTCTTTATATTCCCGCACTGCTATTTCCTTGGAGAGGGAGCCTAAAATGAGATGAATCACTTGAAGTTCTTCATCGGTGAAGGATATTGCATGTTCTCTGTCTCCAAATCCGATGAATCCGATAATTTTCCCTTCGGAGTCTTGGATTTGCCGGATTAGTAATGAGTCGACTTTATAAAAATCCACGATGTCTACATCATTCCAAGAAGTATTTTGGTTTCTGCAAGCATAAAAAGGTTTGTTCTTTCCATTTATGCGCGCAGCATGTTGATTGGTCATTTCGCTGATTTCAAAACGTTGTCGCAGGATGTTGTCGCTATTTCCGACAGTTTCCTTTAGGTAAAAGTAGCGAAATCCATCAGTTTGGTAAATGAATCCTCTTTTAAAACCATAGTATTCGCAAATATCCGTAAGTGATTCTGTGATTTTGTTTTCAATAGATTCACAGCCATTCAATCTTTCTAGAAAATGAAGTAAAAATGCATTATAATTTTCTTTTTCTCTGGTCATATTGTTTTAGGCATCTTGTTTGGTTATTTAAACTCGAAAGGAGTATGCTGTTTATCTCTTTCAAATCTTCAAGCTGCTAATATACGGACTTTTTTAAAAATGATGAACGCTGTTTCGGATTTTTGTAATGTTCCGTTTTTCTTTTTCTTGGTGCGAAAAGATAATGTAATATATGATATTTCCGTTGGATTTTAGTTAACTAACAACAGTATTTTGAGAAATAAAGAGGTGGGATTGTACGGATTTATTAAATAAAACGTTGTTTGGGGAAGTTAGTCAGTCTTAGAATTTTTCGAACTTGTAAGTAATTGATTACTAATGCATAATAAATGGTGTGTTTTTCCTTTAAAACCAATGGGTCGCTCCTTTAAAAGAAACGACCCGTTGCACACCGAGAAACACACCGTTCCTTTTAAACGAACGTGCTTTTTCATCTTCGGATACGTGAATTTAAATAATAATGTTTATATTTATTGTTTTATATCTGCGCAGCCGGCATTATTTTAATGCTTCGGTAACCTGCGGCATCATTGTCCAAATAGTATTTTCATTTTGAGCGGTGAAGAAGTTACCATCTATCTCTGATTTCTCATCGGTAGCTGTTCCGTTTTGAATAGCTGACTTGGCTAATGGGTGAACTGCTACTTTTTTCCCTTTGGTTATACCGGTAAAGTCAAACATCATTGCACTGGCACAATGTCCGATCATCATTTTCCCTTTATCCCCGAACGTTTTAATGACTTGCATCAAATCTACATTATAAGGCTTATCGGCATTCTGCTGAAATACAGGCACTGCATCGCCACAAGAGAAAACGAGTGCGTCAAACTCATCTTCGTGTCCCTTCAAATTAGCAATCACATCATCCACTGTTAGGTTGATTCCTGAATTTGTTTTAATCTCCTTCGTATCCGATACGGCAAATACTTTATATGAAATGCCATTCTCGAAAAATGCTTCCAAATATTGGAATAATCCACAACCATTTACCGGATTCACTGCTAAAACTGCAACTTTCTTTGCCATAATCATAATTATTTAAATGAAACAATAGTTATTATTAGTAAGTTTATTACTTTTGTGATGCAAATGTATCTTTCTTGTTTGAGAAATGCAATAACATACTTGAAAATAAGGAAGTTACATAGAGGTAACTATTGCTGAAACTCAATAAAATACAAAACGTTAAAGAATGAAAAACTTTCATCCGACGGGGAATTGTCCGATAAGAGATGTGCTTAGCCGCTTGGGAGATAAGTGGTCGATGTTGGTGCTTATTACGCTGAACGCAAATGGAACTATGCGTTTTAGTGATATCCATAAAACGATAGAAGACGTCTCTCAAAGAATGTTGACTGTTACATTGCGTACTTTGGAATCAGATGGATTGGTTGAACGGAAAGTATATGCTGAAGTACCTCCTCGTGTGGAGTATTGCCTGACAGATACAGGTGGTACCTTGATTCCTCATATTGAAGGACTGGTGGGATGGGCTTTGGAGAATATGAATATTATTTTGGACCATAGGAAAATGAGTCGGTAACATTTTTATTTTATGACAAAATAGAAAATATGGAGATAAAACTAGTAACTTCAGATAAAAAAGAATTCCTTGATTTATTACTCTTGGCTGATGAACAAGAAAGTATGATTGACCGATATTTGGAACGCGGTGATATGTTTGTTCTTTATGATGACGGGTTGAAAGCTCTTTGTGTGGTGACACGTGAGGGAGAAGGTGTTTATGAAATCAAGAATATTGCTACTGTTCCTTTCTTCCAACGACAGGGGTACGGAAAACGTTTAATAGAGTTTTTATTTGAATATTATCAGGGGAAGTGCTCTGAAATGTTGGTGGGCACAGGAGATGTACCTTCTTCCAGATCATTCTATGAACATTGTGGTTTTGCGATTTCTCACCGGATAAAGAATTTCTTTACTGACAACTACGATCATCCGATGTATGAGGAGGGTGTGCAGTTGGTGGATATGATATATTTGAAGAAAACATTTTAGTGTGTAACGATGGAAATAGATATCAATCGTTTGGTGAAAGAATATGGAAATATGATTTCCATGATTGCTCACCGGATGATTCTGAATAAAGAAATCGCCCGCGAAGCAGCACAGGAAGTGTGGTATGAACTTTGCAAAAGTATCACTAGCTTTAAAGGCGATTCGGAGATTTCTACATGGATATACACTATCGCTCGTCGCACTATTGGCAGATATGCAGCATGTGAAAAGCAGGTGAAAATGTCGGAAATCGAATATTTTCGTTCGTTGCCGGAATTTGAATATTCCGGTGGGGAAGAAGCGAAGCGGGAATGGATAAAAGAAAGGTGCGACTGGTGTATCACCGCTTTAAATCATTGTCTGAATAATGATGCTCGTCTGATTTTTATCTTTAGAGAAAATGTCGGGTTGCCTTATCGGCAGATTGGCGAAATCATGGAACTGAAAGAAAGTAATGTGCGGCAAATCTATAATCGTTCCATTCAGAAAATCACAGCTTTTATGAATGATACTTGCCCGTTATATAATCCCGATGGTGCTTGTAAATGTCGCATTTGCAAACCGGTATATTCTATTGATATGGATAAAGAATATACAATGGTGCAACGAATGATGAGGCTTGCCGATTTATATAGGAAGTTTGAAAAAGAACTACCGAGGAAAAATTATTGGGAGAAATTCTTGCAGTAAGTTGTCACAAAGCTCATTTGCTTTTCCACTAACTATATGTATAATTAAAAAACATATAGTTATGAGTAAAATTGACTTTTTAAAGGAGCAGATTATAGAAGCTCGCACATTTGTGAATCGTTTGATGTCTGAATTGCCGGAAGATTTGTGGTATGTTATTCCTGAAGGAACAGATTCTAACTTTATTTGGCAAGTGGGACATTTGCTTGTTTCACAGAATTTTCATACACTGACAACTGTTACCGGGGTAAACGAAAAGGTGGGGCGGTTAGTGCCTATCCAAAAATATAATAGAATATTCAATGGTATGGGAACATTGCATCGTTCCATAGAAGAGGGCTTGATTCCAGTTGCTGAATTGAGAGAACAAACGGAAATAATTCATCAAATCTGTATTGAGAATCTGGAAACTCTGAATGATGATGTTTTGGCAGAGTGCTTGCAGCCTTTCCCGTTTAAACATCCTGTTGCAGAAACTAAATATGAAGCATTGTCGTGGAGCTTTAAACATGAAATGTGGCACAGTGCAGAAATGGAAGCAATCAAAAGAGAGTTGGGGTATCCAATCGTTTGGATGGAGGGATAAATATTCGGTTATATTATCTAATCTTTATGAGCTAAAAAGCTATGCTTTATGACTGCCAAAGCTATGCTTTAAGGATGCTAAAGCATAGCTTTAAAGTGCATTATACATAGGAAGTTTGATTTATTTTCCAAGGCTTCACTTTTTCTTTAAAAACTCTTATTCATCGGTGATAGCGGGTGAAGGGTTTGTATTTCACCCGCCTTTTATTCGGATTTCTTGTACTTCAGTTTTGTTTTGACAATGGCGAGTTATATTAAAATAGTAAGTTTCTTTATGTGAAATTTGTGTGGATGAAATACTATTCGTATTTTTAAACTTACTATTGGTAGAAGTAAGTATATAAGCTTACTTTTAAAAGTAAATAGTTTGAGATATGAGTATATATGCTGCAATTCCGGCTTATATAGTTGTTTCGACTTCATTATCGAAAGAGGCTCTTGTCGAGTTGTCTATAGGAGTAAAATGTTTTTTTAGAAAAGACAGCTGCTGATTGTGATGGTTCTTGGGGCAGATTAGTTATTGAATGTGTAATGAAACACCCAAATGACGCATTGAGGATTGCAATAGGTATTGGTGGAATGAGAATAGTTGATAAAGAACTTGACATGATGGATGGTTATGAATTTATGAAGGTAATTAATGGATGTAGTACTGATAACGACAAAATTTCAAAGGTATGATTAATAAAATTTCGATAAAAGGTCCCGCCAGTTATAAGAATATGGCTGTTTTTGAAACTGACAAGAATATAAACTTGATCTATGGACTTAATGGCTCCGGCAAAAGTACATTGTCAGAATTCCTTAGAAAGAGAACTGATAATGAATATGCAGAATGTTCTATTTCGCCATTGTTAGATGAAGATACAGAAGAAATTCTCGTTTATAATGAGAACTACGTGAATGATGTATTCTATAGTTCCGATACTCAAAAAGGTATTTTCTCTTTATCAAAGGAGAATGCAGGAGCTAGAAAAAGAATTGATGCTGCTAATGCTGCATTGCAAGTTGCAAACAGAGATTTTCAAAAACAAGAATTACTACAAGAAAAAGAATTAGAAGCTTGGACTTCAACAAAATCAATATTTGCTAATCGTTTCTGGCAAATTAAAACACAATACACTGGTGGCGATAGAGTTCTGGAGTATTGTTTTACAGGTTTGAAAAGCAGTAAAGAATTATTGCTGAATCATATTGTTGGGTTGGCAAAACCATCTAATAAGCTTGTTGATTCTATTGATCAATTGAAAGAAGAAATACAACGACTGAATGAAGCTAAAGGGACTCAAATCCCACTTATTCAGGAAATCACATTTTCTGCAGGAGACATTGAAATAGATTCTTTATTTAAAGAGGTTATAACTGGAAATGCTAATAGTCGTGTTGCTAAATTAATAGATAGTCTTCATAATTCGGATTGGGTAAAGGTTGGCTTAAGTTTTGATACAAAAGATATTTGTCCATTTTGTCAGAGGCCATATCTTGATGATGATATAATAGCGGAACTAAGGTCATATTTTAATGAAGATTATGAAAAAGCAGTAGCAGATATAGAGAGTAAGGGAAAGACATACAAAGACTCTATTGATTTAATTCCAGATATTGATTTTTACTAATATTCCAATTATCCATGAGTTAGAGCAGACCTTTGCATTGGCCTTTAGAGCATATAAAGAAGCGGTAAACTCTAATCTGATTGAAATACGTAAGAAGTATCAAAACCCAAGTCAAATAGTTGAATTAGAAAATACTTCAACCAAATTAGGTGTTGTTAATAGTATTATACAGCAAGCTAATGCTATTATTGTAGAATTCAATAAAAAAGTGGTAGGTATTGATGGTGAACTTGCTATTATAAAGAAAAAATTCTGGAATAGACTGCGTTATGATTATGATCAATCTGTTACTGACTATAATAATCAAAAGGCTTCTACTGAAAATAAAATACGAGCATGCGAAACTGCAAAACAACATGTTCAAAGTCTGATAGATGAACAAAAGGCGATTATAGAAGCAGAACAGCAAAGCATTGTAAATATAGAGGAGTCCATTAACCATATAAATACTATGTTGGTTGACATGGGAATAATAGACTTTAAAATCATAAAATGCAGAGAAGAGGGCTTGTATCGTATTGTGAGAGGAGAAGATAGAAGTTCTGTATTCAAGACGTTAAGTGAAGGGGAAAGAACTATTATCAGTGTTTTGTATTTTGTGGAAACATGTCAGGGAATACTGGATAGGAGTAAGACGCAGAAGAAGCGTATTATTGTTATTGATGATCCTGTTTCAAGCTTGTCCACTATGTATGTGTTCAACATCGGTAGATTGTTGAAAAACGTTTTTTATCCTGAACTTATTAAAGATAGCACGCAGGAAACTGGCTTCTTAATGAAGCGTAAGTTTGAACAGGTTTTTATTCTAACTCATAGTCTTTATTTTTTCTATGAGATGACGGATATGCGTGAACCACAACGTCATGCGTACCAATCTTTATTCAGGGTTTCTAAATCTGTGGCAGGTAGTAAAATTGAGACTATGCATTATGAACATATTCAAAGTGATTATCATACATATTGGATGACTATCAAAGATCCTGATACGCATCCTGCCTTGATTGCCAATTGCATGAGGAATATTATAGAATATTTCTTCAATTTTGTAGAAAAGAGGGATTTGAATAATGTCTTTATTCAAGATAAATTCAAGCAACCCAAATATCAAGCTTTCCAACGTTATATTAATAGAGAGTCTCATTCTCTAGGTCAAAATATTAATGACTTTAAAGATTTTGATTACAATATATTTATGGATGGGCTAAAAATGGTTTTTCTAGAAATGGGTTATTCAGAGCATTATAAAAAGATGATGAAATTGAAATAATCACCGTAATAATTGAAATAATCACTGTAATGATTTGAAATAAACATTGAGAAGAAAAAAATAATCTATTAGCATCTTTTCATTAGCTTATAGCAAAATCAAATATCATTATAGCAAAAAGAATTATGCTTATAGCTAATGAAATATTGATCCTGATGGAAGGGTAGGTGAAGAGTTAGCCCTTCACCCTGTATCTCCGACGAATAAAAAGTATCGGAGCAAGGTGAAGGGTGAATTGCTTATTAAAAAATACAAGAAAAAAGCCATTTGTTAAGTATTTCAGTTCCATTATGGTTATTATCAGGCACCGTAATTAATCTTAGCTTTCGTTTCCCCTTGTAGTAATATGGATAGAAAGGAAGCGATCATCATCGTCTGATTCTCCTTTTGGATCAGGATGTGAATTTCCCCCAATGGTTTATTCATTAAACCAATCTATCTTCTTTGAAAAATACATTACCATTGCAAGGATAATAAATAATCCCAAGCTGCCTGCCAGTAACGCAAAAGTTTCTAGCTGAATAAGAACAAATATATAAAGATAAAGTATACCTAATAGTCCGGACATGATTAATGACGGTTTCTTTTTCTTGGTGATTCCGAACATATATCCGCCTACCAGTATAATAGTCAGTGCAGAAGATAACAAATAGGCCGGGTTGAAGCCGACGTGTTCGGAGAAGGAGAGGAGCAGGCTGTAGAATAGACAGAGAGCCAGTCCTACCAATAAATACTGCAAGGCATGAATGCGGGTCTTGTTCATGATTTCAGTGAAGAAGATAACTCCGAAAGTCAGTAGGATAATCAGAATGGCATACTTTGCGGAGCGCATGGACTGCTGGTATTGTTCCACCGGAATTTTGAAGTTCACACCGAAACTGGAACTCTCAATATCCTTGATATTTGAGGTGTTGAAGTCAACCATCACTTGTGAGTAATTCCGGTTCAAGTTTAAAACTTGCCATTGTGCGGAAAATTCCTTCTCCGTAATATTCCGGTTGTTAGGCAGATAGTTTCCGGTAAAGCTCGGTGTATTCCAGTTAGCTTTCAGATCTACACGGGTTGTTTTACCCAATGGAATAAAGTTGAGTGACTGTGAACCTTTCAGTTTGATTTTTATTTCGTATGGCAGTTTTTTGTTCTGCTTCAACTCCGACAAATTAGCGATCGCATGAACTCCGGTGTTAGCTATTCCTCTGTTGTCCATACCCGGCTCGAATATATAAACAGAATCTCCCAAGGTGATGCTGATTTGTTCGCTGATACCCCGCATATCGGTCAGATTCAAGCAAATAGCTGCCCTGTCAAACTGCAGTTGCTCCATATCTATTCTGCTCTTTTTCAATTCTTCCGAACTGAATGACCCTTTCAATGTCAGTTCCGATTGATATACATTGACTTCATAGATACTTCTTTTCAGGATTTCAGTCTTCAGTTGCCCGTTGACCATAAGCTCGTCAGGAAAAAGTATCAGGTCTTTGATGGAAACCTTCTTCTCGCCGTTGTTTTCAGTGACAACCGGATACTGGAGATTCAGGTAAGGGCCAGTGATGGTCTGTGCAAGACTCCATTTTTCGCTTACCTCGTCGATAGCTTCTTCCTGGGTTCGTCCCCGTTCGGAAATAAGATTCTCAATCATAAACATGGGGATCATTAGGAGAAGGATTAATAATCCGATGATGACAACCTTGATTGTTTTGGAGAAACGGTGGAGGCATCCCATAGGTTGCTGCTCCTGTTGTTCATTTGAATTTTCATTGAAAGCGTCCATAAGCCAGTAGTGTTTTGATGAATTATTTATTTTGATTTTAGAAATTTCTCTAAGGCTTCAATATGCGATTTGAAAGCTTCTCTGCCTTGCGGGGTTGCCTGAAAAACAGTCCGTGGTTTTCGTCCGACAAAACTTTTGTTGCATACGATATATCCCAGTTCTTCCAGGGCACGGGTATGGCTGGCAAGATTGCCGTCGGTCAGAGAGAGCTGCTCTTTCAGAAAATTGAAATCAGCTTCCTCATTTACCATCAGAATAGCCATGATGCCCAGTCGGACCTTGCTTTCGAATGCTTTATTAATATATTGGAATGCTTCTATCATTTATGATCTCTTTCTTTCGTAGTGTAAATAGAACAATATACCATAGAGGATATGGAAACCGCCGAAACCGATGGTCCAAAACAATAATGAATGACCTTCCCAAAAACAGTCTACGACGCCCAAACAGATGAAAGCATAACCTAACCATATGATGCTGGAATAAGTAAACTTGGAAACGTTGACCAGTGCCAGCCCATAAAATAGAAGCATGACCGAAGCCAGGATGTCATAATACTCGTGCATAAGGATGGAAATACATAAAACACCTCCGGTCAGCATCGGAAGAGAGAAATTCCACAATGCCCGGTAAGTGAGGCGGCTGAAAAATTTTTGCCCTGTCTTCTTGGATTTGTAATAGGACAGGATGCAAGCAGTGACCGCAGCAGCTACCAATACGAGCGAGGCTATTATAGCCATCAATTCAAGGGCAACAATTAAATGAGTGCCCGGTGTAATAACTTGTGTGGCGATATATGCGCCAACTAATGCGTAAATGCCCGCCATGATTGCAGCGAGACCACTTAGAGAGATAAACTTTGAGGACTTTTCCATCAACTCTTTTATCTCATTTACCGATTCTAATGCTTTATCTTTATTCATATAAAAAGTACTTTGTGCTGCAAAGTAAAATAAAAGATTTCAGATGAACAAACTTTTTGCTTGAATATTTTGATAATAAAGAGTTCAATGGTATGATGAGGCTTTGATATGGTATTATACAAAAAAGAATTGCTGTCCCGTTCAACTTCTTGTTGAGTAGGGGATAGCAATTCTATGGTGTTAACGATATGTCTTTTAACTTCGTATAAGTTACTGTATCAAAAAAATAATTTACAAGGTTACGCCTGTTTTAAAGATAGCAATTTCGCGATAGCCTTTCTTTTCGTTGTTTACGAATTCACCGCTTGCTACTTTGATAATATAATCAATGAAACGTTCGCAAGTCTTTTCCATCGGTTCGTTTTCTACAATTACACCAGCGTTGAAGTCAATCCATCCCGGTTTGTTTTTAGCCAGCGTTGAGTTGGTGGAAATCTTCATGGTTGGAACAAAAGTACCGAAAGGAGTACCACGTCCGGTGGTGAAAAGTACCATGTGGCATCCGCTTGCAGCAAGGGTGGTGGCTGCAACCAGGTCATTGCCCGGAGCAGAAAGCAGATTAAGACCTTTTTTCTGTAAACGTTCACCGTAAGGCATCACGCCGGATACATAGCTCTTTCCGCACTTTTGGGTGCATCCCAGTGCTTTTTCTTCCAGGGTAGAGATACCACCGGCTTTGTTTCCCGGAGAAGGATTTTCACCGACAGGCTCTCCGTGTGACAGGAAGTATTCTTTGAAGTCATTAATCAGATGGACGGTCTGTTCAAACAGTTCCTCGTTTTTGCAACGGTTCATCAGGATGGTTTCTGCACCGAACATTTCCGGTACTTCGGTCAATACGCTTGTACCTCCCTGTGCAATCAGGAAATCGGAGAACATACCCAATAGCGGGTTTGCTGTAATGCCGGAGAAACCATCGGAACCACCGCATTTCAATCCCACACGCAGTTCGGACAAAGGAACATCGGTGCGTTCGTCTTTAGAAGCCTTTGCATATAAATCACGCAGGATTTCCATTCCTTCTTCATACTCGTCACCTACCTTTTGAGTAACCATGAACTTCACGCGGTCTTCATCAAACTCGCCCAGAAACTCACGGAACACGTCCGGCTGGTTATTTTCGCATCCCAAGCCTACTACCAATACAGCGCCTGCATTGGGGTGAAGCACCATGTCACGAAGAATCTTTTTCGTATTTTCGTGGTCGTCACCAAGTTGTGAGCAACCGTAGTTGTGTGGGAAAGCGACAATGGCATCCACTCCCTTACCTTCGGTTTCGCGACGCAGTCCTTCAGCCAGTTGACCGATGATACCGTTTACGCAACCTACTGTCGGGATAATCCATATTTCGTTTCTTACCCCTACATCACCGTTTTTGCGACGATAACCTTTGAAAGTAAGATCTTTATGAGGAATATCCAAAGAAACCTGAATCGGGTTGTAAGTGTAATCCAACAATCCGGCGAGGTTGGTTTTGATGTTCGTTTCGTTCATCCAGTCACCCTGTTTCTTTGCCATTCGTGCATGTCCGATAGGATAACCGTACTTGATTACATTTTCGCCTTCAGCAAAATTCTTCAATGCGAATTTATGTCCGGCAGGAATGTCTTCGTTCAGTGTAATTTCAATGCCATCTACAGAAAGATGCTCTCCTGCCGGGAGGTTAACAATGGCAACGGCAACGTTGTCGGCAGGATTAATTCTTAAATACTTTGTTTCCATGTAATGTACTTGTAAAGTTGTACTTTGTTGTTATTTGCTATGGTAATAGTCTATTGTTTCTACCGTTAACAAGTCGATGGGCATATAGTTGATGCAGGTCACTTCTTTCTTGAAAATAAGGTGATCGCAAAGAGCTTTGATGCCATTGGCGCCTTGCAGTTCCGGTTGCTGGGCAATGAGGAAAGAGATGCTTCCTTCTTTCAGGCAGGTGACATTCCGTTCCAGAAGGTCATAGCCTATCAGATTGAAATCTTTCTTTCCGCGACTTTGCAGGTATTCGCCGACGATATAGGCTTTAGAGTTGAATGTGATTCCGTTCTTCACTGTCGGATAGGTACGGAAGAATTCATCCAGCATCTCATTGTCTTCGTCGTTGCGTTCGGCATGCAAGTCGAGCTCCAGTATAGTACAAGACGGATGATGTTCTTTCATGTACTGCCTGAAACCGATTTCTCTGTTCTCTTGCTGGTTAGAGCCCACAATTCCTTCATGTATCTTGCGGAAAATAACGATTTCCTTTTCATCCCGTGCCAGTAACATCATCATTCTGGCAGCAAAATATCCGCTTTGGCGTGAGTTCTGACCGAAGAAGGCGAGGGGAGGAACGTCTTTGATATTGGAGTCTATATATATATAAGGTATATCCAATGCCTGCAACTGATCGGTGAAACCTTTCGTATACTGCGGAGCGGTAGGAGCTACCATCACTCCGTCCGGCTGTAAAGCCAGAATGGCTTCGCTGGCATTCTCGAATGAATGGTAGTCGTACGGATCGTAATAGTTGATTTTCACCGAAGTATTGAAATCCGAATAGGTGGCAATAGCTTCGTGGATACCGGTTTCTACCGCTGTCCAGTATTCGCCTTCCAGATGCTCCGGCAGCAGACAGATAAACGTATACTTCTTATTAGAAGCCAAAGCGCTGGCGTACATGTTGGGCTGGTAGTCAAGCTGCTTCAGAATTTCTTCTACGCGTTTCTTGCTGGCTTCCGACACTCCGCTACGTCCATGAATAACGCGGTCTACTGTTCCCACTGATACATCTGCCAGACGGGCGATGTCTTTGATTCTGATCCTTTCGGGCAATTTATTCATACGATAACCTTTATTTATATAGGTTTTTGTGCTCGCACACAATAATAATCTTAATATTTTCGATACAAATATATAACAATTTTTGTAATTACGAAAATTGTTGTATCTTTGTGCCCGCACACGAAAGGTATGTGGTGTTAGTCTTTTTATAGATTAATAGTCATGTTATCAGTGTGTTAACCCCTAAAATAGGGCTGGAATGATAAATTGAAAGTTCATAATATTAATAACTTAGAATTTAAAACATAAGATTATGGGAAAGAAAGTCGTTACATTAGGCGAAATCATGCTTAGATTATCAACTCCGGGTAATACTCGTTTTGTTCAATCTGACTCTTTTGATGTAGTATATGGTGGTGGAGAAGCTAACGTTGCAGTGAGCTGTGCCAACTACGGACATGACGCCTATTTCGTAACTAAATTACCGAAACACGAAATTGGACAGTCTGCTGTTAACGCATTGCGTAAATATGGCGTAAAGACAGACTTTATTGCCCGTGGTGGCGACCGTGTAGGTATCTACTACTTGGAAACAGGTGCTTCTATGCGTCCTAGCAAAGTTATTTATGACCGTGCTCATTCTGCAATTGCTGAAGCTGACGCTGCTGATTTCGACTTTGATGCTATCATGGAAGGTGCTGACTGGTTCCACTGGTCTGGTATCACTCCGGCTATTTCTGACAAGGCTGCCGAGTTGACTCGTCTGGCTTGTGAAGCTGCAAAACGTCACGGCGTAACTGTTTCTGTTGACTTGAACTTCCGTAAGAAACTGTGGACGAAAGAAAAAGCACAGTCTATCATGAAACCGTTGATGCAGTTTGTAGACGTATGTATCGGTAACGAAGAAGATGCAGAACTTTGCTTGGGCTTCAAACCGGATGCTGACGTTGAGGCTGGCCACACAGATGCTGAAGGCTACAAGGGTATCTTCCAGCAAATGATGAAAGAATTCGGATTCAAATATGTAGTTTCTACTTTGCGCGAATCTTTCTCTGCTACTCACAACGGTTGGAAAGCTATGATCTACAACGGAGAAGAATTCTATACTTCAAAACGTTATGATATCGATCCGATTATCGACCGTGTAGGTGGTGGTGACTCTTTCTCCGGCGGTATCATCCACGGTTTGATGACTAAACCTAATCAGGGTGCTGCTCTTGAATTCGCTGTTGCTGCATCTGCATTGAAACATACTATCAATGGTGACTTCAACCTTGTTTCTATAGAAGAAGTAGAAGCATTGGCTGGTGGTGACGCAAGCGGTCGCGTACAGAGGTAAATAAGTTGAGAGTTGAGAATGGAGAGTTGAGAGTTTGAAAAATCAATTCATTTAAAATAAGAAATTAAGATGGCAAAATTCGATAAAATAGCCGTATTGAATAAGATCGGCTCTACAGGAATGGTTCCTGTATTCTATCACAAAGATGCAGAAGTTGCAAAGAAAGTAGTAAAGGCTTGTTATGACGGTGGTGTTCGTGCTTTCGAATTCACAAACCGTGGTGACTTCGCACAGGAAGTATTTGCTGAAATCGTTAAGTTCGCAGCAAAAGAATGTCCTGAAATGGCAATCGGTATCGGTTCTATCGTTGATCCGGCTACTGCTGCTATGTACTTGCAGCTGGGCGCTAACTTCGTAGTAGGTCCGTTGTTTAATCCTGAAATTGCTAAGGTATGTAACCGTCGTTCGGTAGCTTATACTCCGGGATGCGGTTCTGTATCAGAAGTAGGTTTTGCGCAGGAAGTAGGTTGCGATCTTTGCAAAGTATTCCCGGGTGATGTTTACGGAACTAACTTCGTGAAAGGCTTGATGGCTCCAATGCCATGGTCTAAGCTGATGGTAACAGGTGGGGTAGAACCTACTAAAGAAAACCTGACTGCATGGATTAAAGCTGGTGTATTCTGCGTAGGTATGGGCTCTAAGTTGTTCCCGAAAGATAAAGTGGCAGCAGAAGACTGGGCTTATGTAACTGCAAAATGTGAAGAAGCGCTCGGTTATATTGCCGAAGCTCGTAAATAAGATTAGAGAGCGAAAGCTGTCTATAATAAAAAGAGGTTGATGCGACAGCCTCTTTAAAATATGCCTCGAGGGTTAGTTAGTTTAGTTAGTATATGAGGCATATTTTCATTTTGTTTAAAGGTGTTTAAAGGGGATAAGCCATCGGGATGATTCATTCATTTCGGTGGCTTGTTTTTTCTGGAGGGGAGCCGTTACTATTGCCGAAAGTGGAATGGGGATGAACTAATCTCCCGATGAGATGTTTTTTAGATAATAGATATAATAACAATATATAATATGGAACCTCATCATCACCACGAACATAATCATCAGTTGATATCGCTCAATAAGGCCTTCATTATAGGCATCACTTTGAATATTGCTTTTGTTATCGTAGAATTCGGAGTAGGGTTTTATTATAATTCTCTGGGATTGCTTTCCGATGCCGGGCATAATTTGGGTGATGTAGCCAGCCTGGTGCTTGCTATGTTGGCTTTCCGGTTGCAGAAAGTTCATCCCAATAGCCGTTACACGTATGGATATAAGAAGAGTACGATTCTTGTCTCTTTATTAAATGCAGTTATATTATTGGTTGCCGTGGGCATTATCATTGCCGAGAGTATAGATAAATTGTTCCATCCGGTTTCCGTAGATGGTTCTGCCATCGCATGGACAGCCGGGGTGGGAGTGGTCATCAACGCGCTGACTGCCTGGCTCTTTATGAAAGATAAAGATAAGGATCTGAATGTGAAAGGAGCTTACCTGCATATGGCAGCAGATGCATTGGTTTCTGTGGGCGTAGTTGCTTCCGGTATTATTATCACCTATACAGGATGGAGCATTATTGACCCGATTATCGGGCTTGGCATTGCTGTTGTCATTATTGTCTCTACTTGGGGATTGCTTCATGATAGCCTCCGGTTGTCGTTGGACGGAGTACCGGTGGGGATAGACGCTCAAAAGATACAGCAAATTATCATGGAACAACCCGGCGTGGAGAATTGCCATCACCTGCATATCTGGGCGTTAAGCACAACGGAAACCGCTTTGACTGCCCATATTGTTATTGACAATATCACACAGTTGGAAGAAGTGAAACAGCATATAAAGGAAGCACTTGAAGAGGCAGGTATTCATCATGCCACTTTGGAGTTTGAAGACGAAAGGACTACTTGCTGCAAGGAATGTTGTGAGGATTAAATAAAATCCGTACCTTCGCGCCCTTAAACTAACTAACCTTTATTTTTTATGTTTACTGACTTATTGCATTCCTCTTATTTTTCCCTTTTCCTGATTGTCGCATTGGGATTTATGCTGGGAAGAATTAAAATTAAGGGGTTATCTCTCGATGTGTCGGCAGTTATTTTCATTGCCCTTCTTTTCGGGCATTTTGGTGTTATCATTCCTAAAGAATTAGGAAACTTCGGCTTGGTGCTCTTCATTTTTACCATCGGTATTCAGGCAGGGCCCGGATTCTTCGATTCTTTCCGTAGCAAAGGAAAGACGCTTATTCTCATCACTATGCTTATTATTTGCGCCGCCTGTCTTACCGCAGTCGGACTGAAATATGCATTTGATATCGATACACCGAGTGTTGTCGGTCTGATTGCCGGAGCGCTGACTAGTACGCCGGGTTTGGCTGTTGCCATCGACAGTACCAATTCTCCTCTGGCATCCATTGCTTACGGTATCGCATATCCGTTTGGAGTGATCGGCGTGATTCTGTTTGTCAAGCTGTTGCCTAAAATCATGCGGGTGGATTTAGATAAAGAAGCCCGTCGCCTGGAGATAGAACGTCGCGGACAATTCCCGGAATTGACTACTTGTATTTATCGCGTCACTAATGCGAATGTGTTCGATCGCAGCTTGGTGCAAATTAATGCGCGTGGTATGACAGGTGCTGTCATTTCACGTCTGAAACACAATGATGAAATATCCATTCCTACCGCCCATACGGTGTTGCATGAAGGAGACTACATACAAGCCGTAGGCAGCGAAGAGTCACTGGATCAACTGGCTGTGTTGGTAGGCAATAGAGAAGAAGGTGAACTGCCTTTGGATAAAACACAGGAAATAGAATCTTTGTTGTTGACTAAAAAAGACATGATAAACAAACAGCTGGGTGATTTGAACTTACAGAAAAACTTTGGTTGTACAGTGACTCGTGTTCGTCGAAGCGGTATTGATTTATCTCCGTCTCCCGATCTAGCCTTGAAGTTTGGTGATAAACTGATGGTAGTCGGTGAGAAAGAAGGACTTAAAGGAGTAGCCCGCCTGTTGGGAAACAATGCGAAGAAACTATCTGATACGGACTTTTTCCCCATTGCAATGGGTATTGTATTGGGCGTGTTGTTCGGCAAAATAAATATCTCTTTCTCTGATAGCCTGTCATTCTCACCGGGACTGACCGGGGGAGTTTTGATGGTAGCTCTTGTGTTGAGTGCGATAGGTAAGACAGGACCCATTATCTGGTCTATGTCCGGACCTGCCAACCAGTTGTTGCGCCAGTTAGGTCTGCTTCTTTTCCTTGCCGAAGTAGGAACTTCCGCCGGAAAGAACCTCGTAGCCACTTTCCAGGAAAGCGGATTATTGATGTTCGGAGTAGGAGCTGCCATCACATTGGTGCCGATGCTTGTTGCTGCTATTGTCGGACATTTCGTATTTAAAATCAGTCTGCTCGATTTGCTGGGAACTATTACGGGAGGGATGACAAGTACTCCGGGACTCGCTGCCGCCGACTCGATGGTGGATAGCAATATTCCGAGCGTAGCTTACGCAACTGTTTATCCGATTGCCATGGTATTCTTGATTCTGTTTATTCAAGTAATAGCCTCGGCTGTATATTAACAGAATTTTATATAATAATTGATTGTTAAATAAATAGTTCGTATCTTTGCCGCCTCAAAGAAAAAATGAGGTGAAACGATTGTTATTGAATATTACACGCTACTTCTTGCCGATACTGTTTGTATCGTATCTGGTAAGCTTTACATTCTTTGCCCACGTGCATGTGGTCAATGGCGTGACAATCGTCCATTCACACCCGTTTAAGAAAGGGGCGGCACATAAACATTCTACAGTTGAACTGCAACTGATTCATTTTCTGTCTCACTTAACGGCAGACGGTGCGGCTGTTGTTTTTGCTCTTTCCCTTTTTATTCCTTTCTTATTATGCTTGTTGCCCGGACGTTCGCAACACACTCACTATCACTGTCCGTATCATGGGGTAGTGGGACTTAGGGCACCCCCGGTTATTCGTTTTTCTGTTCTTTAAATGATGATACCGTACCTTGCATGAGGTAGGGCATTATCTGTCTATCCATGTGAATACTTATCGAAAACGAATAACAAACGAAAAATGAAGAAATACATCTTTTCGCTTGTCTGCTTGTGCTGCACATTGTTGCCTGCCCTCGAAGGACAAGCTCATGAATATCCTAATCATCCCGAATTACGTAAGTCAGATGCCAATATCGTTGGCCATATTCTTGATAAAAATACAAAAGAGCATTTACCCTATATTACAGTCGCCTTGAAAGGTACGACCATCGGAACTGTGACCGATGCTACCGGGCATTATTTTTTGAAGAATCTTCCCGAAGGTAATTTTGTGCTGGAGGTCAGTTCGGTGGGATATAAAACCGTCAGACGGAATGTGACGCTGAAGAAAGGGCGTACATTGGAAGAAGATTTCG
The DNA here is from genome assembly GCF_000157095.2 of Bacteroides sp. D1. NCBI lineage: Bacteria > Pseudomonadati > Bacteroidota > Bacteroidia > Bacteroidales > Bacteroidaceae > Bacteroides > Bacteroides sp. D1. Next base: position 103,114 of record NZ_JH114346.1, on the reverse strand, counting down.
AGATAGAAGAAGATGCGGTTGCTTTGGATGGCGTAGTCGTATCTGCCAATCGTAATGAAACCACCCGCCGTCTGGCTCCGACACTGGTGAATGTAGTAGATTTGAAAATCTTTGAGAATACCAATTCTACGACTTTGGCGCAAGGCTTGAGCTTTCAGCCGGGTGTTCGTGTAGAGTCCAATTGTCAGAATTGCGGTTTCCAGCAAGTGCGTATCAATGGACTGGATGGCCCTTATACGCAAATCCTGCTCGATTCCCGTCCCATTTTTAGTGCGCTTTCCGGTGTGTATGGTATCGAACAGATTCCTGCCAGCATGATAGAACGTGTGGAAGTGATGCGTGGAGGCGGCTCGGCACTGTTCGGCTCATCTGCCATTGCCGGTACAATCAATATCATCACCAAAGAACCGATGCGCAACTCTGGTATGTTATCTCATACGATTACGGGAATTGGCGATGGCGACGTTTTCGACAACAGTACGGCATTGAATGCGTCTCTCGTGACGGACGACCAGCGTGCAGGTCTGTATATCTTCGGTCAGAACCGCCACCGTTCTGCGTATGACCATGACGGCGACGGATATTCCGAAATACCCAAATTGCACGGTCAGACAATTGGTTTCCGTTCGTTCCTGAAAACAACGACTTATTCGAAACTTACTTTTGAATATCACCACATGGAAGAATTCCGCAGGGGAGGAGACTTATTGAACCGCCCGCCTCATGAAGCGAATGTGGCGGAGCAGACCGAACACTCAATCAATGGCGGAGGACTGAAGTTCGATTATTTCTCCCCTAACGAGAACCATCGTTTCAATGTGTTTGCATCTGCACAGCATATCAATCGCGACAGCTATTATGGTCCAGGTGACAGAGACCCTTTGGATGCTTACGGAAACACCACTGACTTGAACTGGATGGCAGGCTCACAGTATGTCTACAGCTTCGGCAAATGCATCTTCATGCCTTCCGACCTGACTGCCGGAATAGAGTTCAATCAGGACAAACTGGAAGATAACATGTGGGGATACAACCGCACGGTAGACCAGAAAGTGAATATCGGTAGTGCTTTCCTTCAGAACGAATGGAAAAATGATCATTGGGGATTCCTGATTGGCGGCCGTTTGGATAAGCATAATCTGATTGACCATGTGATATTCAGTCCGCGTGCCAACTTGCGTTATAATCCGACAGAAAACATCAATCTTCGTTTTAGTTACTCATCCGGCTTCCGTGCTCCGCAGGCTTTCGACGAAGATTTGCATGTGGAAAATGTAGGCGGTAATGTAGCGATGGTTGAACTGGCGGATAATCTGAAAGAAGAAAGATCACAGAGCTTGAGTGCTTCGGCAGATATTTATCATCGTTTTGGTGCGTTTCAGGTTAACTTCCTGGTAGAAGGATTCTATACAAAGTTGTCGGATGTTTTTGCCCTTACCGACGGAGAGGTAGTGGATGGAATTCTGACACGTACCCGTCACAATGCATCAGGAGCGCAAGTTCTGGGATTGACACTGGAAGGAAAGATGGCTTACCTGAATAAAATCCAAGTTCAGGCGGGAGTCACTCTGCAACAGAGCCATTACAGCAAACCGCACATCTGGAACAAAGAAGCTCCGGCGGTGAAGAAAATGATGCGTACGCCAAATACTTACGGCTATTTTACAGCAACCTACACCCCGATAAAACCGTTATCTATCGCTCTTTCCGGTACCTATACCGGTTCGATGCTGGTTCCCCACGAGCCGGTTCCGGGATTCCTTGAAAATCCGATAACGGTGAATACCAAAGACTTTTTCGATATCGGTTTGAAAGCTGCTTATGACTTCAAACTTTACAAGTCGATGAACCTCCAGTTGAATGCCGGCATACAGAATATTTTCAATGCCTATCAGGACGACTTCGATAAAGGAGCTGACCGTGACTCCGGCTATATCTATGGTCCGTCACTTCCGAGAAGCTTCTTTGCCGGGGTGAAGATCAGTTATTAAGATTCGGTTAAGATTTAAAATCGTTATAAATAGGGATTGTTTTGCATGGAGACAATCCTTATCTTTGCAAAAAAACAAACTAAACCCTGACTTTACTGCACAGAATAGATGTGCAAGATTACCGGATGAAACAATTGTACCTACATATAATGAAGTGGTTTTTGCCTGTACTGTTTATCTCGTACATGGCAGGAATCACTTTATTTACTCACTCCCATGTAGTAAACGGGGTAACGATTGTCCATTCGCATCCATTTAAAAAAGGCAGTGAACATAGCCATACGACGGTTGAATTCCAACTCATTCACCTGTTGAATCATGTATTGGTGACAGACAGCGGATTAATACCTACATTCGCGGTCGCTGCTTTATCTCTATTATGTATCCTGTTTATCCGCCCGCAAGTTGAGCCATATCACCGTTCTTGTCCGGGCGTCATATCTCTTAGAGCACCTCCTGTCGCTTAGTCTATCTTTTCGGGAACAGTATTCATCAGTTAGGAACAACGATTAATGATCGCTGCTTCCCTTTCCCTTATTATTATTTTTGATTTTAAACATTAAAAGACTAACGACAATGAAGAAATATCTTTTAGTCCTGGCCGGCCTGTATTGTGTCCTGTCATACGCATTGGCTGAACATCCGGACTACCCTGAACTGAAAAAATCCGATGCGAACATCATAGGCCATGTACTGGATAAGAAAACGAAAGAGCACCTTCCTTACATCACCATTGCACTGAAAGGAACAACGATAGGAACCGTGACCGACGCTACCGGACATTATTTTTTGAAGAATTTGCCGGAAGGTAACTTTATACTGGAGGTTAGCTCGGTCGGCTACAAGACCGTGACCCGCAACGTGACTCTGAAAAAAGGAAAGACACTGGAAGAGGATTTTGAAATAGAAGAGGACGCGATTGCTTTGGATGGGGTAGTGGTTTCCGCCAACCGCAGTGAAACGACGCGCCGTTTGGCTCCTACTTTGGTAAATGTCGTCGATCTGAAGCTATTTGAAACGACTAACTCTTCCACTTTATCGCAAGGGCTGAACTTTCAGCCCGGTGTACGTGTAGAGACAAACTGCCAGAATTGTGGTTTCCAGCAAGTCCGCATCAATGGACTGGACGGACCGTATACGCAGATTTTGATAGATTCCCGTCCCGTATTCAGTGCCCTTTCCGGAGTGTATGGCCTGGAACAGATTCCCGCCAGCATGATTGAACGCGTAGAAGTGATGCGTGGGGGAGGTTCCGCCTTGTTCGGCTCTTCGGCCATTGCAGGAACCATCAATATAATCACCAAAGAGCCTTTGCGCAATTCCGGCCAGCTGTCGCACACCCTTACTGCTTTAGGGGGCGGCTCCTCATTCGATAACAATACCTCCCTGAATGCTTCATTAGTGACGGACGATCATCGTGCCGGACTGTATATCTTTGGTCAGAACCGTCACCGGTCCGGATATGATTATGACGGAGACGGATTCACCGAACTACCTAAATTGAAGAATCAGACAGTGGGCTTCCGCTCTTATCTGAAAACAAGCACTTACTCCAAACTAACCTTCGAATATCACCACATGCAGGAATTCCGTCGGGGAGGGGATATGTTGGACCGTCCTCCTCACGAAGCCCATATTGCAGAGCAGTTGCAACATTCGATTGATGGTGGAAGTTTGAAGTTCGATTATTTCTCGCCAGATGAAAAGAACCGTCTAAGTATCTTTGCGTCAGCCGCCAATACAGATCGGGACAGTTATTACGGACCGGGTAACGATCCTCTGAAAGCCTATGGAAAAACAACGGATTTAACCGCTATGGGCGGCGCGCAGTATGTACATACGTTTGATAAGTGTTTTTTTATGCCTTCTGACCTCACGGCAGGACTTGAATATAACCGTGATCGTCTGAAAGATAATATGTGGGGATATGACCGCCACACGGATCAGACGGTAAATATTTACAGTGCTTTTCTGCAGAACGAGTGGAAGAACGACCGTTGGGGCATTCTGATCGGTGGTCGTCTGGATAAGCATAACATGGTAGATAATGTCATCTTTAGCCCCCGTGCCAACTTGCGTTTCAACCCGACACAGAATATAAACCTGCGTTTGAGCTATTCATCCGGATTCCGTGCTCCGCAGGCTTTTGATGAAGATATGCATATTGAAAATGTGGGCGGAACAGTGGCAATGATTGAGCGTGCGAAGAACTTGAAAGAAGAGAAATCCCAAAGTTTCAGTGCGTCCGCAGATATGTATCACCGTTTCGGAGTATTCCAGACGAATTTCTTGATCGAGGGCTTTTATACAAGACTGACAGATGTCTTCGTGTTGGGCGAACCTTATGACCGTGGCGATGGGATATTGGTAAAAACACGCAGTAACGGTCCCGGCGCGAAAGTGATGGGGCTAACGCTGGAGGGCAAAGTGGCTTATCTTTCCATCCTGCAAATACAAGCGGGACTCACTTTGCAACGCAGCCGATACGATGAACCTCATAAATGGCATGACGACGCACCGGCAGAAAAGAAAATTTTCCGTACTCCCGATACATATGGTTACTTCACAGCTACTTATACTCCCATCAAACCTTTATCCATTGCCCTGTCAGGAACTTATACCGGGAGAATGTTAGTGCAACGCATGGATATCACCGCCGAGAACGCCGAACTGGGCGCAATGCCCGAACGAAAGGCGGAAGCCATCCGTACACCCCGTTTCTTCGATTTGGGAGTGAAACTGGCTTATGACTTCAAGCTATACAAAACAGTCGATTTGCAACTAAACGGCGGAGTTCAGAACCTCTTTGAGTCTTATCAGAAGGACTTTGATAGAGGAGCTAATCGGGATTCCGGCTATATTTACGGGCCTTCTCTGCCGAGAAGTTTCTTTGCCGGAGTGAAGATTAGCTATTAGGTTGTTTCTATACGATTTTGCAGACTTGTCGAGTTTTACAGGGTGTAACTAGTCGGTTTCTCGTCAAGATTCATTAACTTTGTCGGGAAAATAAATGCTAAGCAATGGATATACCGGCTTTACACACACTAACAAACGGCATTATTATCGGAATATGTCTGTCTATATCTTTCGGTCTTGTCTGCTTCAAGCAGATGGCGCACGCCATTAATCCCAAATACAGGCGTGCATGCCATTTCTTCATCGCTGCTTCTCTCATTATCGCTGCCGGTCATTTGGCGGAGTTGCTGGTTGACGGGTTCGGCGTATACCGGTCGTTGGACTTATTCTCAATATTGGTGTTGGTGCTTGCTTCTTCGCAGGCGTTGATGTTCACGTTTATGTTGATATTGCTGTTCGACAGCAGATACGTCACTTTTGCCAATGTGATGAAGCATGCGGCGCCTTCGCTCGTTTTCATTCTGCTGTATGTGGTGAGTTGCTGCATTGAAGCGGACGTCTGTGTATATTCTTTGGCAGAATGGCGTGCGTGTGTCGTTCACAATCTCCCGTTGGCAGTGCGGACCTTGTTCGGTGTCACCTATACCGTACAACTGTTCGTTTACATCAGCCTCTTTTTCCGTAAAAAACACCGCTACATCACGCATTTAAAAGAATTGACCGGAGAATGTATCTCCAAACTGGAACTCCGGTGGACGATGCGCGCTTTCCTTTATGCGTTGAGTATCGGCATTGGCGCATGGGTTTTACTTGTCTGTCCGGGACCGATACCCGAGTTTAGTTTCAGTTTCCTTATCGTGGTTTTCTATCCTGCTTTTGCATGGCTGTACACTAACTATCATTACACTTACGAGATGCTACGCCGTTTTATCGTCGAACAGGATGGGAAACTGCCCCAACCACCGCTCGAAGCCGATATGGGCGACCTCATCTGTTACCTGCAATCCGGCGATAGCAACCACTTGTTTGAAGAGCTCGAAGCCTATCTGCAGAAAGAACAACCGTACCTCGACTACAACTTCAAGCGTGACGACCTGATTAAAGCTCTTGGCACAAACGAGCGTAATCTCTCCGCCGCTGTGGGGCGTGCCACAGGACTGACCTTGCAAAATTATCTTCTCCGCCTGCGCATCCGTCATGCCATGGACTTGCTCCTGCTTCCGGACTACGCGAACCACACAATCGAAGACATTGCCGGAGCGTCGGGCTTCAAGGCAATGCGCACCTTCAACCGCAATTTCCGCGAATTGGTAAAAATGACTCCTACTGAGTTCCGCCAACAAAAGTCTGTACTTTAAAGGAGAAGGCGATACTCTTTTATCATCAAATGCTGTTGTTTCCATCAATGCATAGGTAGAAGTTTCTCCGAACAATGGAATTTCCGGCAATCCTGCAAGATTTGCAGGATTTTGGCTATACAATGCAGGATTTTGGCTATACCTTTTCGTTGTTGCATATTACTTTTGTCCGAAAAGAGAACACGATTTATTCACCCTTTTAGAAAGACAAAAGACGTATGAAACAACTAAGAATCTTTTTCCTCTGCCTTATGGCAGCAACGTTGGCAACCGCCTGTGGCGACGACAACAATGACGACAACTCTGTGCCCGTAGAGAGCATCACCCTCAATCATGAGACTCTGACCCTGAAATCGGGAGCGACCGAAACGCTGGTTCCCACCATTGTCCCCGACCGGGTGACTGCCGAATCCGTAGTATGGAGCAGTGACAAAACTTCCGTAGCCACCGTAAGTAAAGACGGACTGGTGACCGCCGTAGCTGAAGGAACAGCCACCATCACCGCCACCGCACGCGAAAAGTCCGCCACCTGCCTTGTGACGGTCAGCAACAAGACGCTTGTCACTACCGCAGCCGAACTGAAAACCGCTATTGAAACGGCAGACGGCACTGCGGATGCACCAACACAAATCATCCTCGGTAGAAGTATTGAGGTTGCTGCGGATGCAGAGCATTTTGCCTTATCAATAGACGGCAAACACATTGCTATTGACGGCGGAAATAGTCCTATCGGCGGCGGAAATTATTATATTTCCCGTACCGCTAGCGACAAAAGCCTTTTTGAGCTTACAAACGGCGCGTCATTGAAGCTGACCAACCTCAACATTTATGGAAATGCTGCTGCCCATTCAGCTGATGTCGCCTGCATATTTGTTAGGGCGTCTTGCAAACTAACGCTGGGTAACGGCTTCGAACTATATTCCGGCGATGGGAATGATAATGACCAGCTAATTGGTATCTCTGTCGGTGATAATGCCACACTCATTATGGAAGGCGATGCTGAAATCTCCAAAAGCATAAAGGGGCAGGAAGTGCTTGTTGCCCCTACAGGAATACTGCAACTGAAAGGCGGAAAAATAAAAGCAAGGGAGGAGGGAACGTATATGAGTGAACGGAGCCTCTGTCTGCAAGCTGCGATTAATGGCAATCAAGTGACCATCCCCACCGTTACGGTTGAAAACGAACTTCCGGCGGATTCTGATTTTAAATTAGATCTATATGATTACGTGTTGAGTAGTTCCACTGTCCGGCCAGGAGCCGAAACCGTTGTTAAGGGAACCGACAGCTACACCTTGACTGACAGTGATCTTATGAAGTTCCATCTGATGACTAATACTACTGGGGGCATGACATATTATGACAGTTATTTCGAACTTTATCTGGACGGTAATGCTATCAAGATACGTGCGAAATGACAAGCAGCACAGAACGTAACTAATAAATAGATATTCACTTTCCTTAAAACAATCATTATCATGGCAACAAACGAAAAAATCACGCTCAATGTTGACCTTTACGACAACATCATGACCGAACAAAAAGGCGACTACACCGGACGCGCACGCATCACAGGCAGTCTGCACAACAAAGAAATCGCAGCACGCATCATCAAGGAGCGTACCGAGTACCGGCAGGAAACCATCGAGAACATCCTCGACCTTGCCGACCAGAAGAAGGTGGAAGCCATCGCCGAAGGGAAGAGCGTGGTAGACGGTGTGGGACAGTACATCGTCACCGTACGCGGTTCGTTCCTCGGGGAGAACGCCCAGTTTGACGCCACGAAGCACTCGCTCGGTGTGTCCTACACACCGGGACAACTGCTGCGCGACCAGCTCAAAGCCGTAAAAGTAATCTGCAACGGGCTGGCACAGACGGGGCCGGTCATCAACTCCATCACCGACTCCGTGACGAAGAGTATCAGCCAGGTCATCACTTCCGGCGGTCCTGCCGTTATCAGCGGAAGCAACATTAAAATCCTCGGTGACGACCCTTCGGTCGGCATCTATCTCACCAAAGACGAAGAGGGAGCCGTCCCGTTGAAAGTGTCCGTCATCGTTCACAACGCACCGTCACAACTCACCATCATGCTACCTGCCATAGAAGCCGGAAAGCTCTATGCGCTAAGCATCACGACACAATATAGCGGAAGCAACAAGGCATTGAAAACGCCACGCTCTTACCGTTTCCCGATTCTGCTGGGTGACGAAAACGCGGGTGGCGGCGGTGGCGGCGGCGAAGCGCCCGACCCTGAAATCCCCGGAGGAGGTGAAGCCCCCGACCCGGCTGCATAAAGAAGCAGGTCACGAATGAGGACGGACAGTCCGGCTGCAGACAGCGCATCCGCCCTCATGGCAAACAAAAAAGGCGGCAGCCTTTCATAATTTACCCTTTTAAAGAAAACAGAAAGACGCATGAAACAACTAAGAATCTTTTTCCTCTGCCTTGTGGCAGCAACGTTGGTAACCGCCTGCGGCGGCGACGACAAAGACAACTCTACACCGGTAGAGAAAATCACCCTTGACAAGGACAAACTGACGTTTGTGGCTCAATGGAAGATGCGGCCATCCCATTTTCCCGAAGGTGGATTCACGGTGGTGAAAGGAGACGGATACACCTTAACCCAACTCGATCTTGAGAAAATCACCTCATTGGAAATGGACGTCACCGGTAGTTCTGTAACCTCTGAAAACTGCGAACTGGTACTGGATACAGCCGAAAATGCCATCAAGCTGCGTATCAAAGCAACAGCCTATTGAATACGTAAAACCGGAACGGCGGAAAGGGATGTGTGCCGCAGTAGGCTGGGGAGACGTGCCGCAGCAGGCTAGGGAAGCATGCCACAGCAGGCAAGGGGAGCATGCCACAACAAGTTAGGGAAACGCACCACAGCAAGCTGTGGCAATACACCCTAATTTCCCGGCTACGACAGCACAGAACACGCAAAAAGGCAGCAGTTACTCACAGACGAGAGCAACTGCTGCCTTTTTCATGTGTCACATCATATCCTTGTCTACTTCAAGCAAGTGGCGTACGCTGTTAATCTGTTTCGATTTCCCAGTCTCCAATCGTTCTCGTGGTACTGTCGAAGTTGATGCCGACCTTCACCACTTTCCGGTGGTCTGCCTCATAAGGAATCGCATACCCTTTGCTGTTAATTTGCGCCAAAGCCTCTTCTGCGGTGCCGTTCATTTTAAATTCAAGTACATAAATAGCATCCTGCATTTTGATAACCACGTCCGCCCGTCCGACAGCGCTTTTGACTTCGGTATCCACATATTGTCCCATCAAGCGGAACAGAAGATAGAATATAGTTTGATAATGTTTTTCCTCTTTATTGTTCAAGTCGTTCGGAATAGAGGCGAAGAAAGACCGGGTGCGTTCAAGGCAAGATTCAAGGTTCCCCTTCATTAAATCACGCACAAAGGACACTACATAAAAGTTGCTTTCGCGCGTAGGTTGGTAAAGATAAGAAGGGATGAGCGACTCGATAAAGCCGATTCTTACTTCCTCGTTCGGGTAGCCTAATGTATAGGTACGAAAGAAAGCATCGTACGACTTGATTGTGAGATAACCGCTTTGGTAGAGCACCGGAATAGGGTCGGTGAGACAATCCGTAGCCTTGTCGAAATCTTCCGGCTTGGCGTCCATACGGTCGAGCAGACGGATGTCAAAGTTCATTTGTTGCAGGAGTTCTATCAGAAAGGTAGGGGTACCGGTAGAAAACCAGTAGTTCTCATAACTCTTTTGGGCAAAAGCATTAATCAGGCTGAAAGGATTGTACACATCCACACAGGATTTACTGAAATGATATCCGTCATATTGCTTCTTCAAGTGGGCGCACGCCTCTTCATACGTTTCATCGTTGGCTTGTGCCATCTGTTCGACATCAATTTTCATCTGCGTCAGCAGTTCCTGTTCGGTGATACCGCAGATAGTGCTGTAATTGTCGCTCATGCTGACGTTCTGAAGATTGTTAAGTTCGCTGAATATGCTCATCTGGCTGAATTTGCTGATGCCCGTCAGGAAGAGGAAGCGAAGATATTTACCTGACTTTTTTAAGGGGCTGAAGAAGTCGCGCATGATACCACTAATCTCATGCTGCAACTCATGGTTATTGTTACTGTCCAGCATCGGGGCGTCATATTCGTCCACTAATACGACAACCTGCTGCCCGGTTTGCTCATAAGCGCGGCGGATGATACCTTCCAGACGTAAACTAAATGTGTCTTCGCCTTCCTGACGTCCGTAGACGTTTTCCCAAAGTAACAGCTGAACATTGATAGATGCGCGAAGTGACTCTGCTTCCATATATTTACTGCCGCTAAAGTCGATATGTAGCACCGGATACACTGTCCAGTCTTTCTCTAACTGCTCCATGTCCAGTCCGTTGAAAAGTTCTTTCTTTCCCAGAAAATAGGCTTCGAGCGTAGAGACAAGCAGACTTTTCCCGAAACGACGGGGACGACTCAGGAAATAAATCTTATTTGTATTGACGAGTTGATAAATCAGTGCAGTCTTATCAACATATATGTAATCATTATTGCGCAAATCTTCAAAATCCTGTATCCCGATAGGATAGCGCCTGAATGTTCCTTCTTCCATATCAAATTTTTATTAAAATGTGAACGATGAATGCAAAGTTAAGAAAAAGAAGCGGAATAGCTTTCTTTGTTGCCGAAGATTTTCACGTGTCACACCATATCCTTGTCTACCCCGAATTTCTCATCCGTCTGACACTCCCCGGCAGGTTCCACATGCACCAGAATATCATAGACATTATCTATCGAGCTTTCAATACTTTTCTCCACCGCCCCGGCAATCTCATGCGCTTGTGTAATCGTTATCTGCGGATTCACCTCTATATCGAGCGTAATTATATACCGGTTTCCTATCATTCTCGACCTGACCCGGTGCGGATTACTTGCTCCCGGCACTTTCTCGACAGCTTCGAATATCTTATTATACACATTGACATCCTTCACGCCATCCATAAGCTCCACATTCGAGTCGAGAAAAATACCAATGGACGACTTGATGATAAAGAGGCTGATTATCAATCCCGTTATCGAATCGAGTATCGGCAATTTGAATATAAAAGTAAAAATCAACCCTAATAAAACTCCGGCCGAGATGACAACATCATTACGCATATTTATCGCATTCGCCGTCAGCATGGAACTGTCTATTTTCTTTCCCTGTTTGTACTGGTACGAAGCCAGCATCAGTTTGCCGACAATAGAGAATATAGTCACATAGATAGCGATAGCCGATGGTATCTCTTTCACTTCATCTGAAAAGATGCTTTGAATGGAAGATATCAGCATTTGCATACCGGCATAAAATATCACCAGTGACAGAATCTTTGTCGCGATGCCTTCCGCTTTCTCATAACCAAATACATATTTCTTTGAAGGAGGACGGTTGATGAGGCGTGCCGTAAAAATCATAACGATAGAGATAACGACGTCGGTTGCCGAGTCGATACCGTCGCCTACTACCGCCAAACTACCGGCCCATAAACCGATGAAGATTTTTGATGCGGACAGGATTGCATTGCCAATGGTGCTAATCCATGAGGTTTTGATTAAGATGTTCTCTCTTGACATTGAAGTGACTCTTTATAATTAATTGTTTGATTGAGATTGGCTAGCAAAGATAAACATTTATAGGAGTCTGTGACGTCAAGTCGCAAAAAAAACTTTTTCCGGGCTTTTAGTAGTTTCTATGTTTTAGTTGTATTATATATAGATGGTCAATTAAAGACAGGACAAATCATTTATTAAATAGTTAACCGCATGTTCAAAAAACTAAGTAGTTCTTTACTCATTGTATCAGCTTGTGTTTTTTCTTCTTGTACGCCCACCGTCAAGCAAGAGATTGCAATCCTACCTACCCCCGTTAGTCTGACCGAGCAGTCTGGCTCGTTTGTTTTAAAAGATGGAATGAAGATTGGGGTTTCCGATCAGTCCTTGTTTCCGGCTGTCGGGTATCTGCAGGAGATTCTTCGGAATGTCATATCGTCTTCTGTTGAAGTCACTACCGATCAGAATCAGGTAGATATGTATTTCCAGTTGAAAGATACCGGTGGAAAGCCCGGCTCTTATAAACTTGAGTCTACACCGGAGTCTGTTCGGGTAGAGGCAACTGACTATTCGGGCTTTATTTCTGCGATTACTACTATTCGCCAGTTGCTTCCTGCAACGATAGAAGTACAGGGAGAAAAACAAACTTATTCGATTCCTGCCGTGCAAATAGAAGATGCCCCCCGTTTTGAATGGCGTGGATTTATGCTGGATGCTTCCCGTCATTTCTGGAATAAAGATGAGGTGAAGCATGTACTGGATCTGATGTCTTTGTATAAACTCAATAAATTCCACTGGCACCTGTCCGACGACCAAGGTTGGCGTATAGAGATCGAGAAGTACCCGTTGCTTACGGAAAAAGGGGCCTGGCGTAAATTCAATACGCAGGATCGTACCTGTATGGCACGTGCGAAAGAGGAAGATAATACCGATTTCCTGATTCCGGAAGATAAGATACGCATTGTGGAAGGAGATACGCTGTATGGAGGCTATTATACTCACGATGATATCAAAGAAATTGTAGCCTATGCTGCACAAAGAGGAATTGATGTCATTCCCGAGATTGATATGCCGGGACATTTCCTGGCGGCTATCGGTCAATATCCGGAATTGGCGTGCGACGGATTAATCGGGTGGGGGGAAACATTCTCTTCTCCTATCTGTCCGGGTAAAGATACAACGCTGGAGTTTTGTAGGAATGTGTTCAAAGAAATTTTCGAGCTTTTCCCTTATGAATATGTGCACATGGGTGGTGATGAAGTGGAGAAAGCCAACTGGAAGAAATGTCCTCTCTGTCAGAAACGTATTCGTACGGAAAAACTGGGTTCAGTAGAAGAGCTTCAGGCATGGTTTGTACGTGACATGGAGAAATTCTTCCTTGCCAACGGAAAGAAACTTATTGGTTGGGATGAAGTGGTAACCGACGGATTATCTTCCGATGCTGCTATTACATGGTGGAGAAGTTGGGCGAAAGACGCGTTGCCTACGGCGACCGCACAAAAGCAGAAAGTGATTGCTTGTCCGAATGAACATTTCTATTTTGATTATGCGCAGGATCAGAATTCAGTAAAGAAAATACTGGCGTATGATCCGTGTGCGGATGAACGGTTATCACCGGAAGAGAAGAAATACATCTGGGGTGTACAGGCTAATCTCTGGGCTGAATGGATTCCGACTATGAAACGCATTGAATATCTGATTGTTCCCCGCATGATTGCATTGAGCGAAATAGCTTGGACAGAGCCGGCTGCTAAACCAAGTCTCGAAGAGTTTTATCGTCAGCTTGTTCCGCAGTTTAAACGGATGGATGTGATGAGGGTAAATTATCGTGTGCCCGATTTGCAGGGATTCTATAAAGTGAATGCATTTATTGATGAAACAGCAGTTGACTTGACTTGCCCGTTGCCCGGCACTGAAATACGCTATACGACAGATGGAAGTATGCCTACCAAGGAATCAGCTCTTTATGACGGTGCTTTGGAAGTGGAGGAGACTACCGATTTTGCTTTCCGTACTTTCCGTCCGGATGGTTCTCCATCGGATGTGGTGCGTACCAAGTATGTAAAGGCTCCTTATGCGGAGGCGGTGACTGCTCCGGCTGCTTTGCAGTCCGGCTTGAAAGCAGTATGGCACGATTTTCGTGGTAATCTTTGTGCGGATATTGAAGCAGCTCCTGTCAAAGGGGAGTATGTGGTGGAATCGGTATCTATCCCCGAAGAGGTGAAAGGAAATATCGGTCTGGTGTTGACCGGCTATCTGGAAGTTCCTGCCGATGGTATCTATACATTTGCCCTTCTTTCGGACGACGGTAGCACATTGATGCTCGACGGTGAATTGTTGGGAGATAATGATGGAGCACATTCGCCGGTGGAGATTATTGTGCAGAAGGCATTGAAAGCCGGGCTTCATCCGATAGAGGTGCGTTACTTCGATTGTAACGGAGGCGTATTGCAGATGGAACTGGTGAATGAAAAAGGTGAAAAAGAAGTATTGCCAAGTACGTGGCTGAAACATGAATAACTATTCTGTTGTTTTAATCATTACTTATTCGTTATAGTCTGAATAGCAAATTTCATTATTTTTAGGTATTGCTCGTCTTGCCGGTGAGCGGTACCTTTGCAGAAAATAATTGAAAACTTATGCGAATCAGTGAGAGACGAGTCGAGATTAATCATATATCAAAGGTGCACATGCACCGGATTGAATGGGATGAAGAGAGCTTATAGAAATATAAGCTCTCTTTTTTTTTGAACGATTTCGAATATTGTTCTTTTTTGAAAACAAGCGATAAGTTAAATGATTGTCGAACTTAATATAGATTGAACGTACGTTATGAGTACATTGAAAAAACTTCAGAACTACATGGGTAAACGGAAAGTGCTTTTGCCTGCGGCAATGCTACTGTCTGCCCTAAGTGCCCTGGCGGGCATGTTGCCTTATATTCTTATTTGGCTGATTGTGAGAGAACTGCTTGAATACGGAGAGATAACCTCTTCCGGTAATGTGGTGACGTATGCCTGGTGGGCGGCAGGCATGGCCGTGGCGAGTATCGTCCTTTATTTTGCCGCCTTGATGTCTTCGCATCTTGCAGCTTTTCGGGTTGAATCGAATTTGCGCAAAGAAGCCATGCGCCAGATAGTGCGTATGCCTCTCGGTTTCTTTGACATTAATACGAGCGGACGTATCCGTAAGATTATAGATGACAATGCAGGGGTTACCCATAGTTTTCTGGCACATCAGTTGCCCGACCTTGCGGCTACTTTTCTAGTGCCGTTGGTAGCTGTCATACTGATTTTTATGTTCGACTGGATACTCGGTCTGGCATGTATCGTTCCTGTAATTATTGCCATGCTGGTTATGGGATTTATGATGAATGCGGAGGGACGGCAGTTTATGAAAAGCTACATGACTTCTCTGGAGGAAATGAATACCGAAGCTGTAGAGTATGTGAGAGGAATTCCCGTAGTGAAGGTTTTCCAGCAGACCATTTACTCTTTCAAGAACTTTCATCGCTGTATCATGAATTATAATAAAATGGTATTCGGCTATACACGAATGTGGGAGAAGCCGATGTCGCTCTATACCGTTATTATCAATGGCTTTGTGTTTTTCCTTGCTCCGTTGGCTATTTTGCTGATCGGTTATTCTGGTAATTATGCATCGGTATTACTTAATTTCTTCCTATTTGTTCTCATTACTCCCGTATTCTCCCAAAGTATCATGAAAAGTATGTATCTCAATCAGGCTTTGGGGCAGGCGAGTGAGGCCATCGGACGTCTTGAAAATCTGGTTGCTTATGAGCACCTGACTGTTGTAGCGCATCCACAACCGGTAAAGGAATTCAGTATTCAGTTCGAAAAGGTTTCCTTCAGCTATCCGGGAGCTAATCAAAAGGCGGTGGATGATATCAGTTTCACCATTACGCAAGGAAGGACAGTAGCTCTTGTCGGAGCTTCAGGCGGAGGGAAAACGACAATTGCCCGTCTTGTTCCCCGTTTCTGGGAGGCAACAGAAGGGAAGGTTTTAATAGGTGGCATCAATGTAAGAGAAATCGCCCCTGAAGAACTGATGAAACATATTTCTTTTGTGTTTCAGAATACAAAGCTATTTAAGACTTCTTTGCTTGAAAATATCAAATATGGTAATCCCAACGCGACAATGGAGGAAGTGGAACGGGCAGTAGATATGGCACAATGCCGGGAAATTATCAATAAACTTCCGCTCGGACTAAATACAAAGATCGGTACAGAAGGAACGTATCTCTCCGGCGGGGAACAACAACGAATCGTGCTCGCACGTGCGATACTGAAAAATGCCCCCATCATCGTACTGGACGAAGCGACTGCTTTTGCCGATCCCGAAAATGAGCATCTGATTCAGCAAGCCCTGAAAGAACTGACAAAAGGAAAAACCGTATTGATGATTGCCCACCGTCTTTCAAGCATCACGGATGCCGATAATATTCTTGTGATTGACAAGGGTAAGATTGCGGAACAAGGCACACATGCCAAACTGCTTGAAAAACAAGGTATCTATTATAATATGTGGAATGAATACCAGCAATCCGTTCGCTGGACAATAGGAAAGGAGGTTTCTAATGATTGAAGTAATAAAAAGACGTTTTGCCCTTTCAACTAAAGGAGCAAAAGATTTCTGTAAAGGTGTGTTTTTCACTACACTGCTAGATATTGTATTGATGTTGCCGGCGGTATTTGTTTTTCTCTTTCTTGAGGAATATCTTCGTCCGGTGTTTCAGCCTTCGGTTTCGGTGACGCATGGTATTCTCTACTATAGCATACTCGGTATTATCTTTATGATAGTCATGTATATATTTGCGGTATTGCAATATCGTAGCACCTATACCACCGTTTATGATGAGAGCGCGAACCGGCGTATCTCATTGGCGGAAAAACTTCGCAAGTTGCCTCTGGCTTTCTTCGGCGAAAAGAATCTTTCCGACCTTACCGCCACGATTATGGATGACTGCACTGATCTCGAACATACTTTCTCGCATGCGGTTCCCCAGTTGTTTGCTTCCATTATCAGCATTCTGCTTATTACCGTCGGTATGGCATTTTATAACTGGCAGTTGACGATTGCTTTGTTCTGGGTAGTGCCGCTTGCCGCCGCAATTCTTCTTTTCTCGAAGAAGGAAATACAGAAAAGCAATGAAAGTAATTATCTGAACAAGCGAATGGTGACTGAACATATTCAAGAAGGACTTGATACTATTCAGGAGATAAAACCTTATAATCAGGAGAGGGACTATCTGGAGAAATTGGATGCAAGCATCGATACCTATGAAAAGGTACTGACCCGTAATGAACTGGTGCTCGGCATATTGGTAAACGGTTCCCAAAGTGTATTGAAACTCGGCTTGGCAAGCGTCATTATCGTCGGTGCCAATCTCTTGGCTTCGGGGACAATCGATTTGTTTACCTATCTTATATTTATGGTGATCGGCTCGCGTGTATATGCTCCGCTCAGCGAGGTGATGAATAATATTGCCGCTTTGTTCTATCTGGATGTGCGTATCAGCAGAATGAATGAGATGGAAGCATTGCCGGTACAGCATGGAACTACCGATTTTACTCCTAAAGGCTATGACATCGAGTTTCAGCAGGTAGACTTTGCTTATGAGCAGGGAAAACAAATATTGAAGAACTTGTCCTTTACTGCCCGACAAGGCGAAAAAACAGCTTTGGTGGGTCCTTCGGGCAGTGGCAAGAGTACGGCAGCCAGGTTGGCAGCACGTTTTTGGGATATTCAGTCGGGAAAGATTACCCTCGGCGGACAGGATATCAGCCGGATTGATCCTGAAACGTTACTGACGAACTATTCCGTTGTTTTTCAGGAAGTAGTTCTTTTTAATGCTTCCATCATGGATAATATCCGTATTGGCAAACGGGATGCTACGGATGAGGAAGTCCGGAGAGTTGCCCGCCTAGCACAATGTGATGAGTTTGTCACTAAAATGCCGCAGGGATATCAGACGATTATCGGTGAGAACGGGGAAACATTGTCAGGTGGTGAGCGGCAGCGTATTTCCATCGCCCGCGCTTTGTTGAAGGATGCTCCAATTGTTTTGCTGGATGAGGCTACTGCTTCGCTCGATGTGGAAAATGAAACCAAGATACAGGCAGGCATATCGGAATTGGTACGTAACAAAACAGTACTGATTATTGCGCACCGTATGCGAACCGTTGCCAATGCCGACAAAATTGTAGTATTGGAGAATGGAAGTGTTGCTGAAATGGGAACACCGGAGGAATTGAAAAAGAAAAATGGTATATTTGCCCGGATGGTGAACAGACAGGTTACAAATATGAATGGATAAATAGCAGTGATACTATGCAGTTTTTGAAGGGAGATATACAAGAGCGAATCTTGAAGGTAGCCGAAGAAGTGTTTCTGGAAAAGGGATACAAGGATGCCTCTATGCGTGAAATAGCTTCGAGGGCAGGGGTGACGGTGAGTAATATCTATCATTATTTCACCAATAAAGATGAGATATTCCGTACGATTCTGAAACCGGTATTGAATGATCTGTATGCTATGATTTATAATCATGATGCCGATCAGATGACAATCGATGTCTTTATGGATTCGGATTACCAGAAAACATCTGTACGGGAATATATCAGATTAGTCTCTGAACATCGTGACCGTTTACGGCTGCTGCTTTTTCAGGCACAAGGTTCTGTTTTGGAGAACTTCCGTTCCGAATATACGGATTTGATGACGCGTACGATTTCTGTCTTTTTTCAAGGAATGAAACAGAAATATCCGCATATCAATATAGCAATAACCAATTTTTTCATTCACTTGAATACGGTATGGTTGTTTGCCTTACTCGAAGAGTTGGTGTTGCATCCTGTGAAGAAGGAGGAGATGGAGAAATTTATAGCGGAGTATATCGTTTTCGAAACGGCTGGTTGGAAAGAGCTCATGAATGCATGAGCTCTCTTACTTTATTCTCTTACTGATATAAAAAAACGTCCGGCTTTCACAAGCCGGACGTCCTTGCCTCTTTTAGAATATGTCATCTATTCATATTCCAAAATGAATACATTATATGGTTTTTTCTAACTTAACAACCAAATAAAAGAAATGCGGGTGAATCACTTCGGCCGATTTCTATGTATTTTTAATGTGGCTACGTAATATAATTATGACTAATTAATTTAATTCTGATACTGCAAAGATAGGGGCTTTCCGCTTTTCCCGCAATCCCCTAAAATGGGTATTCTTCTATCGGTTACTAGCTATATATAGTGGTTTAGGAATTTGCATAACTATGCATCCCCCCAAGAACATAATTTACTCCGAAATAGGTCATTAAGACAGTCAGGAAAGCAAGAATCATATAGATATGGAAGAATAGTGGTTTGCGGAAAATGCGCAGGCTTTGTGAATGGAATGCTACTCCATATACCAGGAAAGTGATCAGCGCCCATACTTCTTTCGGGTCCCACGCCCAGTATCTTCCCCAGGAAACGTTTGCCCAAACTGCTCCCAGAAAGATGCCTGCCCCTAAAAAGAACGTAGCAGGGTAGAGTAGCAAACGGCTGACTAGCGTCAACTGTTCTATCCGGTTGTCTTGTACAGCGTCGTTTCCGGAGACATTGTTTTCCGATTCTTTTTTTCGGAGGCATAATGCCAGTATTCCGTTTAGCATGATGAATGCCAATAGGGCATAAGACATCATAATCAATGAAACATGAATACTTAGCCACGGAGAGACGAGCACCGGCATTAATGGGGTGATCTGGGGATTCATCTGTCCCAGATAAGAGACTAACAACGCAAAGCCGGAGAGCAAGAATCCGAATGGAAGTATAAATGAGAATCTTCGATGGAGCAGACAGGCTATCAAGAGGATGCAGAGTGCCATGAACTGCATTGTCTCATAACCGTTGCTAAGAGGAACACGTCCGCCAATATACCAGCGCAGGCAATATCCTGCTAAATGGAATATGAAAGCAAGATAGAGTGCAACAGAAAAGATCGTTCCTGCTGTGCGGGAAATCGTTTTGGCTTTGGGCGAGGGTGTATTTCTTTGCAGGCTGTTATGAAGTAGAAGCATGAAAGACAACACTCCCAATGACAGATTTATCATAAAAAGAATCTTGCTGAACGGAATCCGGTTGTAGAGTAATTCGGCTTTCACTTCCAGTTCGGAGAGAGGTTGCACGCTACCATCAGTGGGTAATGGCTGGATGAATGTTCCTTTTTCCACCATCAGGATCAGTCCCACTTTTTCATCCGTTTCCTGGATGGCTTTGGCGAGTTTGCTACTTTTTCCCTGTTCTTGTTGCCAGGTTTTCTGAAGACGGTAGACTGGACCGTCAAATAAATCGGTCAAGCGTGCGTAAGAAGATTCCAAACCGAGTAAATGATGCAGTTCGGGACTTTTGATGTATATCATAGGTTCATTCTTCCATGAATCCGGGTAAAGAATCCAACCGCTTATAACTTGCTCGGGAGTCAATCCTTTATAGTAGATTTTTCCTGTCAGTTTTTTGACGAAGTCTCTTGCCAGTGTATTGAATGGTACTACCCGGTCATGGTAAATAACCTGTTGTTGTGCCAAGCTGTCTGCTTGTATTTTGTTTAATACACGAAGAGGTGTTTGCTGTGCCTGCATTGTTCCTGTCAGGTAGAAAAGGAATAAGATAAATAATCCTCCTTTTTTCAATAGGGGATGATTTAGTAACTTACGAAACTCTCCCTGACGGCAAAATAGTAGTAAAATCATAGAGATGCCCAGTAGAATGTAGCCGCTATAGGTCACTCTTGTACCCCATGGATCATAATTTACTGTCAGCCAACTTCCTTGACCGTCTTCGTCAAATGAGGACTGATAAAATCGGAAGCCTTGTGTAGTAAAGATACGGTTCATTGAGATACATTCGTTGTGCACGGAATCTTTCTGACCGGGAAGTGAATAGCTGATATGACTGACATAATCGGCGGGAGCTTTTGTCCCCGGATAATACTCTACCCGGAAACTATCTAGCTTCATCGTGAATGGCAGATGAATGTTCTTGTCGCCCTGTGGCGAATGAAAGCTGCTTTTTACTGTATCCGGACGTAAATGCATATATCCTTGTTCGCCATAGATAAATGTAATCATGGCCCCCACCAAGATAACGAGGAGGGAGCCATGAAACAGCAAAACGGGAAGTCGCCGCCATAAGGAACGTCGGATGAGGGCAACAACCCCTATTGCAGCAATAACTCCCCACAAACAACAAAACCAGATTGTGTGATATATATTTCTTTCTACAAACTCTGTCCCGTATGCTTGCTCTATGAAAGTGGCTGCGGCAAGTAATCCTATCAGACAGATGTATAAAATGATAAGTAATCTTTTCAACGGCATATCTTTTTAATGATATTAATAGGGAGCGTATTCCTTATTTTCACAGGTTTTTACTCCCATACATTCCATCTCGATCAACCATCCCGGGCGGCATACCGGCGCATGTACAAATACCTTAGGGGTACAAGGAAAACGTTTGTCGTACATTTCTTTGACGATGGTATAATCTGCTATGTCACGCAGATACACGATCATTTGTCCCATATCATCAAATGTACATTCTGCTTCTTTCAGTAAAGCCTTTACATTTTCCCACATCCGCTCTGTCTGTTTACGGATCTCTCCCGGATATACCACCTCGCCTTTATTATTAATACTTGCTGTTCCGGAGATGAATACTTGGCGCCGGTCTCCATAATCTACATACGTGCCACGTTCAAAACTGACACCATACTCATAGGTGGGATTCAAATGTGTTGGCGCATAAAGGAAATGAATTTGTTCGGGTTTGATTCCGCCAACGGCATACGTGTCCATTTGTACAAGTACTTTGGGGTCAGCATGGCGTCCGCCGATACCTGTGCTGGAGATATAGTGTGTCTTTTCCGTCAGGTTCTGGGTAACGAATACTTCGTTACGTGCCTTTACTACTCCGGCATAATTCACATCCACATTCTGTACGAAAAACCAGGTACGAATACAGTTGGCGGCTAGTTTGCAACCTTGTTCAATGAGCTGCATAACATAGTCGTTTAATAGTAGCCGGGTTTGGTATTCGGAGTTGGCTGCCCGATTGAAAGAGCTGCCACCCCAAAGGTGACGGTAGGGTCCATGCTTGACTTCGAAAAGACCATTATGCAGCATTTGTGTCTGTACTTTCGTCTGAAGGTAAATCCATACTGCTACTTTGGTTCCATTCAATGGTGGCTGTTCTACGATAGAAAGTGCGCAATCCGAGCTTTCAGCAGTAAGTGCCAACAAGGTATCTGCCTGATTGGAAGCGTCGCTC
Organism: Bacteroides sp. D1; assembly: GCF_000157095.2. Lineage (NCBI taxonomy): Bacteria > Pseudomonadati > Bacteroidota > Bacteroidia > Bacteroidales > Bacteroidaceae > Bacteroides > Bacteroides sp. D1. The sequence goes on along the minus strand of NZ_JH114346.1, from coordinate 80,993 downwards.
AAAAAGTATCGTTTGAAAATGGCGACGGTCCCTTGCAGTTCTTTTTCCCGTAATTGGTAGTATGTATCTATAATGGCGTTTAATTGTTCTTCATAAGTGGATTCCGGCTGGATTGCGTGAATCATTAAATGATACTCGGAAACACCGTCTGCCACTTCGTATTTAAATATTTCTGCTAAAGTCTTTTCTGATTTCAAGGGTTGTTGTTTTTTGCTGTTCATATCAAAAATTTCTGTTACAAGTTAATTGTTTTCGGCTCCTGCTTTGATCCATGTCCGAATCAAAGCGCGAACTTCACGTTGTTCAGCTCCATTGAATATATCGATGTGATTATCGTGCTCTAATACATCTAATAAATAACTGTTGTTTAAATCTCCAGGAGTGACATAATTCTTTCCTTTCGCAGAATGGGGAGCTTTTACATTAATCAGTGATTGATAGGCTTTGGCTGCCGTCAGATCCAAATCTCCGGCTGTTGTTGTACTTCCTCCATGACACATCACACATTTGGCATTGAAAACTTGCGTTTGGATGCGGCTGAATGAAGCCACTTCGATTGTTGTCTCTGGTAAAGTCAGCGATTCATCCGACGCATTTACGGGAAATGACTGATACGCATGCACCAAAGACATTCCGGACGTGATAACGGCTACGGCAATACTACGCGTGTTTCCGTTTAAGTTGTTTAATGTTACAGTTACAGCTTCTGCCTCGCTAGATGGTTCCAGAATGCGCTTAACCAATATGGGAGTAACTCCGTCCTCACCTAAGGAGATTAATGACATATTGTTTTTCTGCGGCCAAGCATCCAGATGGGTGAAATGAAGTGTTACAGTAGCCGTACGTCCACTGTCAATCGTGTCATCCGGATAGATTTTACCTTCATCACAAGCTGAACACAGGTTTAGGCAGGCACAGGTTATCAATAAATAGTTGAGTCTTTTATTCATAGACAGATTCCTCCTCCTATACATTAGAAAGTGAATTGTAACATAGCGGTAACGCTATGGCGTGATAGTCCCACTCCATCATTATCACGATCAGTCTGCGTGTCATGACCGGTTCTGCCCAGATATTGGTACATCATCTGAAGTTTTAAATTAGAACCGACAAAGTAGTAATTGGCTCCGATGGCAGGCATATTCAACAAACCGCCTTCGTCTGTCCCGTTGCGATCGAATATATCATAACGGAGAGCAGCCTGTAATTTAGGAGTTACAAAATAACCGGCCTGTGTATAAGCTCCCCAGTAATTCAGGTCTTTGTCTTTATGCATGATTTCTGTGAAATGCATATTCATGTAATAACCTTCGGCTGCAAAGTAGAAACGGTTCTTTACCATGGCAAACTCTGCACCTATACGCCAATCGCTGCTACTATGATCTTCGGCCTCGGCATTATAAGATGTAGATACACCGAATTGCATTTTATCTTCTTTCAGATTGTTCGGATTACCTTGTGTGGCTGGCATTTCACCTTTGGGCATATATACCAGGCGACCGGAGTAAAGCAGTTGGGGCAGCCATTTATGATCATCACACATTCCTTTGGTTGCCGAATTGACATCAATCCCTGTGCCATTGAAAATACCTAACTGATAATTCCATTTTCCGTTAATCAAACCATGTATCTGAACACCCAGGTCGAAGCCGGTAGCTATGCTCGGCTTCACAGCATTGATGTCATAGGGCATTAATACGCCACCTGCCACGGAACTGGGCAACACCGGAAATAATGTTTCCCCCAGTGTGGTCAGATAGGCATGCATAAACGGTGTTTTAAACTTCCCGACACGAATACGGAATGATTCTTTGAGCGCTACATCAAACCAGGCTTGTTGCAATAAGGCGGCACCGCTTTTTGCCGCATTCAGTGATAAATTGAATGTAACTTTCCCGAATGCCTTGCCTGTAAATCCGAGTATTGCGTTCGGAATAGCAAAACCACTGTTTGCCCAGTTACGTGCATAAAGGCTTTCCAAACCTTGATCGTCATATCGGTTGAAAGAGAGGCTGGTTTGAACTAAGGCATAGGGCTTGAATAAGAAATCACCGGCTTTGGTAGAAAAAGAAAAACCTTTCTTTCCTGCCAGCGAAACAACATCATTCTCTACATATTTATCATCGATTTCTTTTGCATTTGAATCTTGAGCATAAGAGTGGCTGCACAGAAATGCAGTGAGCGCGAGTGCTAGATATTTTTTTTCATTGTTGTTGCTGATTATATTATAAACTGTTCAAGAATGTTAGTAAGGCTGCGCGATCTTCTTTCGACATGCGGGAGAAAATGGAACGTGAAGCGGCTCCCTCGCCGTCATGCCACATGATGGCTTCTGTCAGGTTACGTGCCCGTCCGTCATGCAGGAAATAGGTATGTCCGTTGACAATTTCCTGCAGGCCGATTCCCCATAATGGAGTAGTACGCCATTCGCAACCGCGTGCCAGGCCGCTAGGGTAATCGTCAGCTAATCCTTGTCCCATGTCGTGTAATAAGAAGTCGGAGTAGGGATGAATGATCTGATTGCCCAGCCAGGGTAGTTGAGTTCCGTTCAGTAATACGCTGCCTCGCGGGCGGGTATGTAAAGTAACGGTATGGCATAAATGGCATTTTGCTTGATAGAACATTTGCTCTCCATGTTTGATGGTTTCGTCATCCACGTTGCGGCGTGCAGGAACTCCCAATGTCTGCATATATAAATCGACATCTTCCATGTCACGGGTCGAAATCTCTACACCTTGGTTGGCAAATCCCATCATTTGTGATTGTCCTTCGCCCACTTCATGTGGAAAACGGTCATTGGTTACCCCCAGATCCGAAGAGAATCCCAGTTCTACTGTTAAATCCTGATGGTTGGCTTTGTTGCCGGATATTCCAATGTCATATTTTCCTTTTTCCGTCACATAATTCAGGCGTCCGCTAATGCCGTATTCGGGATAGTTACTTTGAGCTGCCAACTGTTTCAATTCATCGTGGTTAAGTGCCATCATCTGACCCATGCCGACATGCCGCAAGGGGGCACGTACCGAAATAATCAGATCTTCGGGCTTTATTTCATAATCATACCAATCTGTTATTTCATAATGAGGAGTTATTAATTCATATTCTTCTCCATCGGGAAACTTGAACTTTTCGGTAGTAGTGGTTATCTTTATTTTGCCTTCGGCTTTTACGCCATAAATGGACTGGTCATGTAATACACGGCCATATTCGGGGAAATATCCTCCGGTTTTGCGTGTAATATAAACCAGCATAGATGAAAAGCCTGCACCGGAACCACCTGTGACCCATGCCGGAGTAGTACGTCCTGTGTTTCTATGGCAAGCTCCGCAGGAATAGCCTCCAAAAATAGGTCCTAATCCATTACCGCTGCCTGTACCTACTCCACGAGAATTGTCATACAAACCATCGCCACGATTGAAACGTGTTAATAATTCACCGGTGACCCAGTCTGCATTGGTGTCATAAGCGCCACTTACGGTAGAAAAAATAGTGGAAATACCGGCTGATAATTCCTCCGGTTTTGCTATTTCTCCGTTTGGCTTATAAATAATGCCGTCGAAAGCATCATGATCACAACCTTGCAGGAAGCCTATATTTATCGCAACAAAGAGGATTCTTCCCAATCGCCTTGGGAGTCCTCCTCGTAATGCTTTGATAACCGGCTTTCCTAAAAGAAAGAACTTAGTCATCATAATTAATATTGTTTATTCTCCTGCTAATTTTCCGCGGACTAAAGCCAGACCACTGCATAAAAATGCGCATTGGTTTTGAGCATTCTTAACTTCAGTAGTAGCGCCTAAATTGTTACGGAAGGGGTGAGGTATGTCATTGATTGCTGTGATTGTTTCCTGAATCTGCTTAACAACCATGTCGTTCAATGTCGGGTTCACTTTTTTCATGATAGAGCACAGACTTGCACTGGCAACAGTTCCGTCTAAACTACCATAGTAAGCATTACGGATGCTGTAAATGTTATCAGTATAATCATCTAAAGAGTTCCAGCTATACCAGGATTCTACGGCTAATACACCACCTTCTTTATCTCCGCTGTTCCACTTATCTACCGGATCTCCGATTTTCGTTGCACCTACTTCATTGGCAATTCCTTCTGCACCATTGTCAGAGTTTAGTATCATTGCAACAGATTGTTTGATATTGCTTATAGAGTAAGTTCCGTTAGGTGCTTTCATTGCATCTTTATAGGCACCGTTCTCCAGATTTTTACCTTCTGTCCAACCTTTTAACAAAAGCTCTGTGTCTTTTGACATACGTCCGACAACAGCCTTGAGGTATCCTATTTTATTAGCATCCAGGTCTGTGATTTTTTTTGCTTCACCATCCTCAAACAATAAATATTCGGCAGTATGGAAACCACGCAAGTTCTGTGGTGCATCGGCTGGTGCATCATCACCGTCGTCTACGTCTCCTCCGACAGCGTCTTCCCAATTTCCGGACTGTAGAATTGCATCAATACCTCCTTTATCCAAAGGCCAGCTATCCAGACTAGGATCGAGCTTATTCAAATCTGCCGGACCATATAGAAAAGCTTCACTTTTTTCCCAGGGTTTACGTGCTGCAACCCAAGCGTCTGCTGCATTGGCTACATCATTATCACTGGAGGACGTTGATAACTTTTGTACTGCCGTGTTTAATGCGGTTACTTTATTGTACATATCTTGATAAGTAGGAATCACTACATCATCTACATACGTTGCAACCGCAGCCTTTAATTCATCATCTGTTGCAGTGCCACTGTCCGGGGTATTAAAACCCGCAAATGGGTTGGGTGAAACATCTTCTTTTTTAGAATCTTCACTACAAGAGGTCATCGCCATACATACTCCCATTGCCATTATAGGCAGAAATTTCCATGTTTTCATTTTCATTGCTATTAAAAATTATATTTATTTTTTGATAAACCAACCAATATAGGCTATGCCTACAGAGACTAAGTTTTCGTCATTATATTTTCCACCTCCTATGGAGCGGTGGGTGTAGTCTGCTTTAATTACTAGATTGGGTAGAGCGTAGTAATTCAATCCAGCTGTTACGGCTGATACCTGAAAACGTTTGTCGGCCAACAAACCTGTGTTAGCTTCTGTCTTTTCCATCGGATTGTAATATTCATAACGAATAAAAGGATAGATACGGGGAGCTTTAGAATGGAAGAAAGAACCTATATTATATCCTGCTTCACCCCCGTAGCTGACTGCATTTTGTGCTACTGTTGTGTTAGGGTAACCGGAAGCTGCTGAAGAACTGTTGTTGATTGTGGTTAAAGCTCCGCTCGCTCCTAGGTTTCCATAAACGGCATTTCCGCGTACAATCAGGTTGTTATTAAAGCCTTTGTATTGCAAATCACCGGTTACAATGGTTACCGGAAATTTATAACCTGTATTTCTCCAAGGCTTAGTTCCGTTCTTTGCTGTCTGGTTATAATAGAAAGAAGCACCTACTCTTAATCCTTTTACCCCATGGTAGTTTACGCGGGCTACAAAAGCCGGACTGGTGAAATTGTTGACTTCGAATGCTCCTTGTCTGCCGTTTTTTATCCAGTCTTCGCTGCGGAATCCTTGTGGATCAAGCCCATTGACTAATTGAAGTTCATAATCAAACCGTCCAATTTCACCGAATACGGCGATACCTGTTTCATGCCAGGTGGAAGGCAATATCGTTGTTTCACCTTCCGGGCGGTAAACTCCAAAGAAATTAATAGGCTCATGATGGTTGTTGGTCAATCCTACCGGTACAATCATGTGTCCGAAACGCAGATTGATGTGCTTATTAATGAGACGGGTGATATGAAATTGTTCCAAAGCTACTTCACCGCCTTTTTCAATCTCTGTTTCATATTCGCCGTTCTCTTCAAACCATTCAATTTCGCGAGCAGATCCCGTACCTCCGTATTCAAATTCGATTTCGGTACTCAATACCCATTTGGAGGAGAATTTATAATCAAAGGCTAATACAAAACGTGGAATGGAAATCTCTCCACGATTAAGTTTACCGGAACCATTGGGAGTAAAACGATTGAAATTATAATCTTTATAGCTCGCCGCCATTTCTCCATACCCTCCGAAACGGAATTTAGTATATTCTTCTGTGGAAGAAGTTTTACGGTTTTTAGACTTTTCTTTAGTTTCCTGTGCCGGAAGTGTGAGAGAATGTAGGAAACAAAGAATAATGATTGCAGTTATTTTTCTCATTTTTTTAATAATTTTATCGGCTGCAAAGTTATATGAGGTTAAAAGATATGGCAATACCCAATACTAGGCATAGTAATTTCTAAAATTCAGTATATGTAGGTAATTTTGAGTGCTTGAGAAGATAAAACCTGTTATTTTGGTAAAATAAAAGAATAAAGGTGTATGCCAGCCGAATAAATTTTGCTGATATACACCTTTGTCTATGATCCGTTTGTAGAGTAGGCCGGATTTACTCGATTGTGATGTTTTTATTCCAAGTAATTCCACTAATGTCGGTCAATATTAATTCATACTGGCCTTCGGGAAGATTTTGCAAACTGTTATCTCTAATTGCCAAAGTAGCTTTGCTGCCCAATGGGATGATAAGGCTATGTTTACCAGGGACTACCTTAGCTATATAATCATTCTTTATATTAGTGAGAGGGAATAATGCAAGGTCTTCTCCATTCTTTTGAAGTATCACTTTTCCACTTGTGTCTTTAAGAGTAATGCCAATAAGAAATGAGCCGTATACATCGGCACCCTCAACACGATATACTTTAAAAGACAGGGCTCCGTTATTGACATTTGCATCTGATATCTCAATTTTGGGTTTTACTGATTTGTTATGTAGTGGTCCCCATACGCCATTATGAAAAACCTGGTTGGTATATAGGGTGAGTATGAACAATATGGCTGCACCGCCGATTGCTACTTTACTGAATCGCTTGATAGACAATGGAAGTTCGCCGGAAGTAACCCATACCAGCCATTTATTTTTGGATAGTTGGGGCTGTAGCAGATAATCCAAAGAGTATTTTCCGCCGCCGGACAGGAAAATGGTGAATCCTGCGGATACGCCTAAAATACCTATTTGCCATTCATCAAGACAGGTTGTTCCTAACCAGCCGGAACCTAACAGAATGCCGAATGCAAGACTGAATACGCCGATACTCATTAATCTGGTAAAGAAACCAAGCATATAGAGTAATCCGACAACACCTTCAATGATAGTAAAGATAACCATCGCCCACCAAAGTAAATCGGGGGTGCTGACGAGATATTCGATGATGGGTTTGATTCCTATGGAATTAGGTAGGAAATGATTGAACTTCTCTCCAATGTATCCGGTAGAATCCGGGATAAGTTTGTTTTCGAGGACGAGTCTCCGCCAAAAGGCTGAAAAATAAGTCCAACCAACAATAAGTCGTAATGAAAGGGTGAAAATACCGGCCAGTGTATAGGCGGTAAGTTGTTCTTGTTGCTGCTTCATTGCAATGTTTGATTTTGTTATAATTGAGTGAATCGTTTCTTATACAACAAGTTTCCATTGGAAAATGTTTTAATGGATACCTATTTTTAAAGAAACGATTCCACTCAAGACAAACTACATACAAACAAAGCTAAACTTATGCTAAGGTTATCGCTTAAACTGCCATCTTTATACCTTCTTTTTTACTGCAATATCGTTTGCATTGCTGGCATAGGTCATATCCCAGCATGGCTCCTAAAATAAAATCTTCTTCGGCAGTCAGTTGATTTAAAGGATGGATGATGATGTGCCGCATGGCTTCCATACATTCTGCCTTTCCAAAAAACAGGTTGATTTTATTGGTACCTACTTCCTGTATCATATAACTGATCTTTTGATTTTTCAATCGGCGGATGGCAAATTCTTCGTGCTCTTTACTCATTGTGTAAAGTACCATGTTGCGTACGCCTTTCTTAAACTCATAAATATGATTAAGAAAAATTCGGATTTCGCCGGGGATGATTCTTTCAGTTGCCATGATGCAAAGTATTCTTTTTATGTTAAGGTAAAATTAGCTAATTTCTTGTTTCACTTGTTCAGCCCATGCGTTGATACGTTCGTCTGTTTTGCTATCTTCGTTGACTTCGTCAAGCGGAAGACCTACAAACTTACCGTCTACGACAGCAATAGAAGAATCGAAGGTATAGCCTGCGGTGTCTGTTGCTCCACAGAATTTACAATGGGTATCTTTCAAGTCTTCATAAAGAATGCCTATTGCGTCACAGAAGGTGTCGCTATACGAGTCAGAATCGCCACAACCGAACAGGGCTACAGACTTATGAGATAAATCACATTTCTTTAAAACTTTTACTCCATCGTACCAGTCGTCCTGAAGTTCGCCTGCTCCCCAAGTGGAAGAGCCGAGCACCAATACGTCATATTCATTGACTAATGCCTCTGTTAGCTTGGATACATCAAATACATCTGCCGATGGTACATCTAATTTCTCTGCAATTCGACGGGCAAGGTCTTCTGTTGTTCCGGTTGTGGAACCATAAAATACACCAATTTTATTCATCTTTGATTCGTTTTTAAATGTAACGCTGCAAAGATAGAGGGGCTTGAAGAAATAGGAAATCCCCATTTATAATGGAAGATTTGTCTCATTCTCATTATAAATGGGGATATATGGAATAAAAATAGTCGATATTGTTAATGGTGGAATAGGCGGATGCCTGTAAATGCCATTGCCATATTATATTTGTCGCAAGTTCCAATCACATGGTCATCACGTACGGAACCACCCGGTTGTGCAATGTAGCTGACACCGCTTTTATGCGCGCGTTCTATATTATCTCCGAATGGGAAGAAAGCGTCCGATCCTAAAGCTACACCTGTCATCGTATTCAGCCATGCCCGTTTTTCTTCACGTGTCAGCACTTCCGGCTTTTCTGTGAAGAACTGCTGCCAAACGCCGTCTGCCAATACATCGTCATAATCCTCCGAGATGTAAACGTCGATAGTGTTGTCACGATCTGCACGACGGATTTTTTCAATCCATGGCAAGTTCATCACTTTCGGATGTTGGCGTAAATACCAGATATCTGCTTTATTTCCTGCCAGACGCGTACAGTGGATGCGTGACTGTTGGCCTGCGCCAATACCGATTGCCTGCCCGTCTTTGGCATAACACACCGAATTGGATTGCGTATATTTTAAAGTGATTAAGGCAATGATTAAGTCGCGTTTCGCATCAGCCGGAATTTCCTTATTCTGCGTAGGCATCTCTTTCAAAAGACTCTCATCGATCTTTAATTCGTTTCTTCCCTGTTCGAAAGTCACTCCGAATACATCTTTGTGTTCGATAGGAGCCGGGCGGTATGCAGGATCTATCTTTATTACATTATAGGTTCCTTTTCTTTTATTCTTCAGAATCTCCAGTGCTTCGGGAGTATAGTCAGGAGCAATGACGCCGTCGGATACTTCACGGTTGATGATGCGTGCTGTTTCTTCATCACAGGTGTCGGACAATGCGATAAAGTCTCCGTAAGATGACATACGGTCTGCGCCACGTGCGCGGGCGTATGCTGTAGCTAATGGAGACAGTTTCATGTCGTCCACAAAATAAATCTTTTTCAGCGTGTCGCTCATTTCTACCGCAACAGCAGCACCTGCAGGGCTGACATGTTTAAAAGAAGCGGCAGCCGGCAGTCCGGTAGCCTCTTTCAGTTCTTTCACTAATTGCCAACTGTTGAACGCATCCAACAAATTGATATAACCGGGACGTCCGTTCAATACTTCGATGGGGAGTTCTCCTTCTTTCATGAAGATACGGGCAGGCTTTTGATTGGGGTTGCAGCCGTATTTCAGCTCGAGTTCGTTTGCCATTTTATTAAATATAAAATTATGAGTTACTAATTACAAATAGATAGCGACAAAATTACTAAAAAAAGACTAGCTTGCCTAAAGTTGTGCCACAAAATAGTAGCGTATAATTAGTATTTGCCAATAAATGATGATTTAAAATACCTATAAATGATGATTGCATTTCAGCAAAATATTCCGTTTCTTTGTACTCTCTAATATACATAGGTATGATGGATAATTTACAGAAATACAAGCCGACTGATAAGATGATCGATCTCATCAGCGATAATTATTCTTTGTTGCAAGTGATGAGTCGTTTTGGGCTTTCATTGGGGTTTGGTGACAAAACAGTCAAAGAAGTTTGTGAACTAAATGGAGTGGACTGTCGGACTTTTCTGATTGTAGTCAACTTTATGGCTGAAGGCTTTTCCCGGCTCGATGGGGATAAAGATGATATTTCCATACCTGCATTGATTGATTATCTGCGGCAGGCACATATTTATTTTCTTGATTTTTCTCTTCCGGCTATTCGTCGTAAATTGATCGAGGCAATTGATTGTTCGCAGGACGATGTAGCTTTTCTTATTCTCAAGTTTTTTGATGAATATACACGAGAAGTGCGTAAGCACATGGATTATGAAGAGAAAACCGTCTTTAAGTATGTCGATTCATTGATTAAGGGAAATGCTCCCAAAAACTATCAGATCAGTACCTTTTCCAAACATCACGATCAGGTAGGGGAGAAGTTGACAGAACTAAAAAATATCATTATAAAATATTGCCCTGCCAAAGCAAATGAGAATCTTCTGAACGCGGCTCTTTTCGACATATATGCTTGTGAAGCCGGACTGGAATCTCATTGCAAGGTTGAGGACTATATTTTTGTTCCTGCTATTCTGAATTTGGAAAGGAGGATTAGGGAAAATGAAAAATAACGAAGTTGTTCGAATAGCTATTGCAGAGACCTCTGTAATTATTCGTGGTGGGTTGACTGCTGCATTGAAGCGTCTTTCTAACGTAAAAGTGCAACCAATAGAATTGTTGTCTGTTGAAGCTTTGCACGATTGCGTCCGGACGCAATGTCCCGAGATGTTGATTGTCAATCCTGCTTTTGGTGATTACTTTGATGTAGCTAAGTTTCGAGAAGAAATATCTGGTAAAAGGATACGTTTAATAGCGTTGGTTACTTCTTTTGTAGATGCTTCATTATTGGGTAAGTATGATGAGTCTATTTCAATATTCGATGATTTGGAAACTCTTTCTAAGAAAATTGCGGGTTTGCTGAATGTGGTTTCTGAAGAAGAAGGGATGGATAATCAGGATACGCTTAGCCAGCGGGAAAAGGAAATCGTTATCTGTGTGGTGAAGGGAATGACAAATAAGGAAATAGCGGAAAAGCTTTTTTTGTCGATTCATACGGTGATTACACACCGGAGAAATATTAGCAAAAAATTGCAAATACATAGTGCTGCCGGTTTGACTATCTATGCTATTGTAAATAAGCTGGTTGCATTGAGCGATGTGAAAGACTTATAGCCTGCGGAAGTGTTATAAAATATAAAACCGTTTGCGCACACGAAAAATATTCGTACCTTTGCAAAGCAGTTGAGAAATTGCTGTTAGTTTATAAGGTAAAAGAAAATATTAAATAGAGGTATTAGATTAGACAGTTTAAGGTATTAAAAGTTTTTTAGTTTAGTTCAATAGGATAAGTTTTTAATAGAAGGTAAAAGGATAACAATAGGTAAGACGTTTTTAGGTAAAAAGAAGATTAGTTTTCAGGAAATTTGAGGTACTATGGAAAAGCCTTTAGGCTTTTCTGATGCGGTGGCGAGTGGTTCTATAAAAAGAATTAGCTCGTTTTTTTTATTTATATGGGATTTAAGTCTGTCGCATTGTTATGGGTTAAACAGAGAGTATTATTAGTATAGACTATATAGTAGGTTTAAGGGTCCATGCGGCTCAGTCTGAAACCTTGGGGGATTGCGTTAAAATTCTTATTTTTGCATCATGAAAACATCCTCTTCCCAAACGATTGATCCTGTTGCTTCTTTAAGCTTGTTCTTGCCTTCAGGAATCCTTGATTACTTTACCCTAGTCAATCATGTTTCTCAGGATACTTGCTTTATTCTTTATTTAGAGGAGAAAGCCACTATTCCTGCTGAGTACTCTGATCTCCATCTTCACTCAAAAGGTTTCCTCCCTGAGATTGAAGTTCAGGACTTCCCTATCCGTGGTAAAGTCCG
>NZ_JH114346.1:0-68843 GCF_000157095.2 Bacteroides sp. D1 | reverse complement strand
CGATACATTCACAACAGTAGCAAACTCTATTGAGAATCATTATGAAAGGATTCTGAACTTCTTTGTGAACAGGAGTACAAATGCAGCAGCGGAAGCATTTAATGCTAAAATCAAAGCATTTAGGGCATCATTTAGAGGAGTAGTGGATATGAGCTTCTTCCTTTTTAGGCTAGCAAAGGTATATGCATGAAGGGAATTGACTAAATTTAATCCCCCAAGAATTACAACTGAGCCGTCCATGCAAGCGAAAAAATAGTGACGGTATATGACAACGATACCGTTGCTATCCCGGACATATACCGTCACTATCCTTGCCGGATAGCGTCACTATTTTGTAGACGAAAACTTATCGATGAATAGGGTTGCTTGATCTTGCAGGTTAGGAGGGTAATAAAAAACAAAATCCCGACGAAATCGCTTCGGCAGGATTCTATTTCATTTTTTACTTAAATGTGGCTACGTAATAAAATTATGACTAATTAATTCAATTCTGATACTGCAAAGATAGTTCGTTTCAGTATGAGTCACAATCACCTTTATGAGGTATATTATGTAGTAGTTCTCACTATTTATGGTTAGTGGCAGGCGTTTTCTCTACTTTCTTCCACTCTTTAGTCTCGAAATCGTATGCTTTTATGATTCTTGCAGGGCATCCGGCGCATATTGAATAAGGTGGAACGGAATGACTGACTACGCTTCCGGCAGCCACTACGCAATGTCTTCCTAAGGTTACTCCCGGTAGAATGACCGAATTGGCGCCTACCCATACATCATCCTCAATGACAACAGGCAGTGTGCTGACTCCTTGTTCATCAATCATCTTTTCCGCATCCTGGTAATTGTGGTTGAGTCCTGTGACTGTTACATTCTGTGCCAGATTGACGTGGTTGCCGATATGAACCGGACCTATGATTGTATTTCTTAATCCGATGCGTGTATAATCTCCGATTGTTAAGTCGCCAACTGCATTGTTCAGACAGGAGAAATCTTCGACAACAGAATATTTTCCCAAGAAGAACCGGTTGAAAGGAGGGAGGTCTTTGCGGACACTCCGGTAGATGACAGAACCCTTTCCACGTTTCAGGTATATGAAATCGAAGAGCCGTATCCACCAGTTGGGGCGAGTTTTAACGGGATGCATGATGAAACGATGCACAGCCTGTTTCAAGCCGGGGTTTTCTTTAATTCGTTGTTTAAGTGTTTTTTTCTCCATATTGAATGTTTTTTCTTCTTTTTGTCTTCTACCAGATAATCAGGGATTGCCAGGCTGTAAGTGATTAATAGACCGAAGAGTGCGATCCACCATCCGAATGATAAGGTCCAATTGTATACGGTTATCAACGAAGCCCAAACGCTTACGAAGATACATAATTTAAGTGGAGAAGGTGTCAATTGTTGTACGATCCGGTTGCAGAAACTCCAGTTTCCCTCAAATATGGAAGAGAGTAAGTAAGAAGTCGTTTTCCGGATACGTTTCCGATAAGGGCAGACCGGAGCGGATTGGCAGTAAACAATTACGTCCGGTAGGTAGTCAATGTATATATTCTGTCGGAATAACTTTCGCTCAATATTGGTTTTGGAACTTTTCATGTTCTTTTGCAGCCATTTCAGATCGATTACCATGTTGGTTCCAAGCAAATAGGATGATAGTCCGAATTGTGTATTACCGGCTCTGCAAAGGCTGTTTTTTATTTCTTCACGTATGGCACAGAAGTGATTACGGAAACCTTTGTGGTTTTCTATCACCGTATGTAGCTGGACGGCTTGTATACCAGCATCATAGGCATTGTATATCTTGTCTAAGAATTGCGGAGATAAAGCGGATGCTGTATGGGATAGAAAGAGAACCAGATCGTAGTGCTCTGGGTCTAAACTGTGGATTGTCTGATGCAGATCGCTGTATGTGATAAACTCATATGATTCTTCTTTATATATATATGGAAGAAGGCTTCCTTCTGGAACGAGAATGGCGCAACGATATGCTTTTTGAGCTTTAGGGTAAGTGATATGTTTGCAATGTGAAGCTACGGCCATCACAAAGAGGTATAGCAGCAAAAGCCCTGTACAGAAGAATATCAGGTCATCTATTATGTAGATATAAGAGTCTATCATCTGGAAGGAGATTATACGTTCTCTTTTTGAATGAATGCAGTAACTGTTTTCAGAATAATCTTTATATCCAACCAGAAAGAGAATGTCTTTGCATAGGTAATATCCAACTGCTTACGTTCTTCGGCAGAAAGTTTACCGGCTTCACCTCTTTTCTCTACCTGCCATAAACCGGTCAATCCGGCCGGACCCATGAAACGGTCGATGTGCTCATCGCTTGTCAGCAATTCGGCTTCATAGAGTGGGAGAGGACGGTTGCCTACTATTGACATATCCCCCTTTAAAATATTAATAAGCTGAGGTAATTCGTCAATACTATATTTACGGATAATGCGTCCTATCTTTGTTATTCGCGGGTCATTTTCCAATTTAACGAAAGCATTGCTTTTTTCTTTGGACTTCTTGTTGATGTAGTCTTCTTCGGAGATTACGAAATCGTCCGATATCAGGAGGATTTCTTCTTCGTCGGCTTCTTCATTAATATCCGGTTCCAGTTCTTCCCCCCAGATATCCTCATCTTCCTGTTGATACTGGTTAAGAGCATTGAAATCCTTTAAATGCTTGTCGGCATCAGTGTACATCGAACGGAATTTAAGGAAGTCGAATATCTGATAGTTACTTCCTACTCGCTTGGATTTGTAGATAATGGGGCCCTTGCTTTCTAACCGGATAGCTAATGCAGTAAATATTAGGAGAGGAGAAAGGCATAATATCGCCATTCCCGAAAAGAATATATCAAAAGTTCGTTTCCATAAAGGCAACCGGAAAGCATTAATATTTTGTGTTTTAAGCTGAAGTGCCTTTATTTTCTGATCTTTTCTTCGTTTAAGGAAAGTCGATAAGTCCTTTAAAGCCTCTTGGCTCGTTTCATATTTGATTGTATTGTTAATGCCGGCTTTAAGATATTCGGATGCTTCTTCCTTAGACAAGGAATCGATGACGAGTATCATATAAAGTCCCGGATATTTTTTGCGCATGTATTGGATATCTGCAATATCTTGGGATAAGTTCACCTGTTCGAAAAATAGGGCTGCGTCATATTTTTCGCGTACTTTCTCCAATACTTTGACAGCTTTGCTACAATTGGACGCAGCATAGAATACCCCAATACTTAGTCGGGAGAGTAGTTCTATTGTTTTGCTATCTCTGCCTATATAAACAAAATATTGCATGTGTAGAAGACCCGGTATTAGTCAATAATCTTTTTGATTCGGATTTTGAGTTCCAATGGGTTGAATGGTTTCAGGATATAGTCTTCTGCTCCTTCTTCCAGTAGTCTGATTCTTTCCGTTGTACTTTCTTCGCTGGATAACATAACGATAGGAATTGACTTGAATAATTCATTGTTCTTCATGTATCTTAAAAATTCATCACCCATCATAAGAGGCATACGAATGTCTGAAATAATGAGGTCAGGTACATTGCCTTCATTAAGCCATTCTATTGCTTTGATGGGATCTTCCAAATAGGTAAAATCATACTCTTTTCCTAGATACACACCGGCCACTTTTCCGATTGTCGATTTATCGTCGACTAGTAATATTTTTTTCTTCATACGAATAGACCTTTCTATCGCTTGCTTTGTTATTTGATTTATTGATTGAGATTGTTGTCACATTATATTTGTGATACACTGCAAATATAGATATTATTTTAGAATAATCTCCATTCTGGAGAGTAAAATTCGTGATATATGTTTTTTTTCTATTAATTGCGACTAACAGTATCTTGATGAAAAAACACGGATTTCAACTTTCATGAAATCCGTGTTGATGATTGACTGTTTGGCTTATTTATAGACTCTTGATGAATCAAAAGTTTTCCACCATTCTTCATTCTTAGTACCGCCACTTGTTACCCAACTTTCGAACAGCGAGTAAGCAGATTTGATATTCACATATTCCAAAGGCCATTTGAAGTCTGTCGGAACCATGATTCCCCATGCCAGGTTATCTTTACTGATGTAATATCTTTTGCGGGAAGTAGAGCTATCGTCGTTGTTGCCTCCGAACAAGTCGGTATTTGCTAACTTAGTGGGTTGGTAACCGACGATATGGATCTCTTTACGCTGGTTTCTGTTTCCTTCTACGAAGATGAACACATTCAGTTTGTTGATATTAAGCTCATCCACAGAAATTGGGTTGCTGAACTTGATAGTGAAACTGATATTTTTAGGATTCGTATTGGCAGAATGATCTTTAATGGTATTAATCTGTTCGTAACGGTCTCTTCCCAATGCGTTGTGAGCATCGTCAAATAATGGGATAACAGCATAGTCCTGGCCGTTCTCAATCTTATTACTATTCACATTAAAGTTTTTAGCAAGAGAGTTATCACTGAACACCACCGGTTGTGTGATAGCACTGGCAGGAACACCGTCCAGCATGATAGCAGCTCCGATGCTCTTCGTAGCTCCGGCAGCCGATAAATCAAGACTTAGCGTGAACTCTTCTGCCTTATTATCCTTGTTGATGGAAATCTTTCTTTCTTTGATAATCAAAACAAGGTCGTTCATATCGTAATCTCCATATAAAGGCCACTGGTCTTCAAATAGATAAGCGTAATTACGAGTGTCATCCATGATGATCGGGAATTTAGGATCTTCTGGCTCTTCTCCTTCATTTCCATTATTCTTAGTACCCGTGCAGACTTCTATCACGACTTTGGATTCTCCCATTTTAGTGAAGTATGCGCCATTTTGTACATGGAAGTTGTTCCAATGTGGGCTTTTTTCAACATGATTATCACATTCAATAACTAAATTTCCGTCATACGTAAAACCTTGTCCGGTTATAACCGGAGATTTTATCATAGAAGTATTTTCGCCTTTTCCGTAAAATTTAGCATGAGCTGTATTCATGTAAATACTTGTAGTTGCATCCAGCATAGAACCATTGCTCAAGTTGACTGTCCCATTAACAAACTCCATCGTAGGAGCTTTTAAATATCCTTGGGTAAAGTTGAATGTTGCTCCGTTTGCATAGAAAGAAGTTGTGGCTTCCAGGCTGCAAGCATTGTTGAATGTTGTATTGGTGAGGCTGATAGTTGTAAATCTCATGATGTTGTTATTGGTAGCAACAGCATTAGAATTTGCAATTAATTCCTTACCATAAATCTCTCCGTTATTTTCTAGTGAGAAATTAGATGGCAGATTT
Source organism: Bacteroides sp. D1 (assembly GCF_000157095.2). Classification (NCBI taxonomy): domain Bacteria; kingdom Pseudomonadati; phylum Bacteroidota; class Bacteroidia; order Bacteroidales; family Bacteroidaceae; genus Bacteroides; species Bacteroides sp. D1. The sequence goes on along the minus strand of NZ_JH114346.1, from coordinate 63,579 downwards.
AATGTACCTTCAAGCTCAATTTTATTATCATTCACAATTTTTGTGTTAGAATTGATTGAGATGTCTCTGCTTGTTATGGTTCCTTTGTTGTAGAGCGTTGCACCGGAATGTAGAATCATGGTATTTGTTACCGCCAGTGTCCCCCAGTTTCTTAATGCAGCAGGCGCTCCATTGGTGAATGATACATCGTCTGCGTTTACTTCTCCTTTTTCCATGATAGTCAGCATGGAGTTTCTGATGAACGTCATGGTTCCTGATGCATTAATTTTTGCATTGTTCATCACAATGATTTCAATTCCGTTCTGGAATTGGAAAGTTGCAGGAATAGTCCATTGGGCATCTACATAAACTCTGGTTGCAATATCACCGTCATATCCGTCAAATTTGAATATACCATTATAGTCAGAGGTGATTTTGTAATTAGCATTACGCAGTAAAGTCGTTCCTGTCATTTCTGTAACTTCTTTAGCGTCAGATGGTATGGAAGAATAATCCGGCTTTTCAAATGCGAGACTTCTTGTAGCGACACCACGACTCATTAATGCTCTATTCTGTGCTGCAGATTCTGCATAATAGAGCTTACAGGTAATATTATCGCTGTTTTCCGGCACATCGAACTGATATACCTGTTCACGTCCTCTTGGGTCGGTTTGTTTCACGTAAATACCCTTTTGAGTGGGGAGCAGGCTGACAGCAGCTGTAAATTTAAAGTTGTTTTCTTTGTTAGCTGTCCTTGTAGCGAGTACGGAAGCATTTTCGTTAGTCAAAGGATCTTCTGCATATATTTCAATTAAATAAGCAAATTGCCCTCCTTCTTCATCTTTCACTTCGACTGAAACATTTTTTGTGGTTATCATGTTCCAATCGATATCATCGGGAGCAGCAAAGCCGTCTCCCATCGGGTTAGGTGTTTCATAAGACGGATCATAGAGATCCTTTCCGGAGTCCACACAACTAAACATAGTACCTGCTATTGCTATTGCAATAATGGGCACAAATTGAACTGTTTTCTTCATCATAATGTATTATTGCTTGATTGTTTGTAACCAAATCCATCACAAAAATAACTGCATATCTTTTATTGGAAATGTTTTTTCTGTTATTTTATAGGGTGAAAACAACTATACTTCCGTTTTGGTTCTTCTTTGGCTCGTTTAGGTTTGATGAAGTCTCGGTGATGATGAAGAGAAATCCCTTGATTTTCACTTTTATAAGACTGCTTAAAATGAAAATCAAAGGATTATATTAAGTGTATTTAATTTAAGACTTAGTAATTTCTCCTATTAAGCAGGAGTTCATTTTATATCGGATATCCTTGTTGGGTAATCCATGTCCCAATAAAAACATGAGCTTTGTTATGGCACATTCGGGAGTGCTGTCATATCCGCTGATTACACCTGCTTCCAAAAGGTGCATTCCTGTTTCATAACGTCCCATCTCTACTGCTCCGGAGGCACACTGTGTGATGTTGACAATGATAATTCCGCGATCGGTAGCTTCCTTTAGTTGGCGGATGAACCATTTCTTTTGCGGGGCATTTCCTGAACCGAAGGTTTTCATGACAACTGCCTTCAATCCGGGAACATGAAGCAGAGAAGTTACGATACTCTCCTGAATACCAGGGAAGAGGGTCAAAATAACTACATTAGTGTCAAATAGATAATGTGGCTTTAATGGTTTTGTCGGGTCCGGTTTCCGGATGAGATTAGGTTCATATTTGATGTGGATGCCTACCCGTGCCAAGGGTGGATAATTGAAAGAGCGAAAAGCGTTAAAATTCTCCGCATTAATTTTGGTAGTACGGTTGCCACGCATCAAATGATTTTCAAAGAAAATACATACTTCAGGAACAATGGCCGTACCATCCGTGTTTTTGGCAGCTGCGATCTCAATGGCTGTGATGAGATTTTCTTTTCCGTCTGTGCGCAAAGTTCCGATTGGTAACTGGGAACCGGTGAGAATGACGGGCTTGCTTAGGTTTTCGAGCATAAAGCTTAATGCAGAGGCTGTGTAAGCCATCGTATCTGTTCCGTGAAGGATGACAAAACCATCAAAATAATCATAATTGTAATTGATAATCTTTACTAGCTTTGCCCAGTAAGCAGGTTCCATATCCGAAGAGTCGAGAGGGGGATCAAATTGGTAGGAAGAGATGCGGTAGTTGAATCTTTTTAGTTCGGGTACATGCTTAAGCAAATGATCGAAGTTGAAGTTTTCTAAAGCACCTGTTTCCGGATTCTCTATCATTCCGATAGTTCCACCCGTGTAAATTAACAAAACGGAAGGGGTTTCTGCTCTCATAATTGTTGAATTACTGTTAAAACGCTGGCAAAGATAGGAAAAAATAGTGATTTATGATTTATGAATTATGATTTATGAGTTTTCGAATGATTTTGTAGATTTATCATTCATGTGAACCTCCCTCACATCCCTCACACTTGATTAATTTATTAGAATTACCAATGCCCTGGATTCAACTGCTGATTCGCATAAATCATAATTCATAAATTATAAATCATAAATCATTTCACCGCTTCTTTTAATTTAAGGATGGCTTTTTCCGGGTCTTTTTCTTCTTCGAGCAGAGTAACGAACTTACTGCCGATGATAGCTCCGGAAGCGTGTTCGCAAGCTGCCTGGAACGTCGCTTTATTGGAGATGCCAAATCCTATCATCAACGGATTGTTCAGATGCATATCTTTTATTTTCTTGAAGTATGCCTGTTTTTGTTCGTTGAAATTCTGTTGTGCTCCGGTAGTTGCTGCTGATGAAACCATGTAAATGAATCCGTCGGTATGTGTATCTATTTCGCGTACCCGTTCTTCGCTGGTCTCCGGTGTGATGAGCATAATCACTTTGATGTTGTAGCGCTCTGCAATGATACGATAATGTTCTTGATAATCACGGAAAGGGAGATCGGGGATGATAACACCATCAATACCGCATTCCACGCATTTACGGCAGAAGTTTTCAAATCCGAATTGCATGATTGGATTTAAGTACCCCATGAATACAAGTGGTATTTTTACGTCCTTGCGAATATCCCGCAATTGTTCAAAAAGAAGTTTTAAAGACATGCCGTTGCGCAATGCTTGGGTAGCGGCATTCTGGATAACAATGCCGTCTGCCATCGGATCACTGAAAGGAATACCGATTTCAATCATGCTTACTCCATGTTTTTCGAGTGTGCGGATTACATTGGCAGTACCATCTAAAGTGGGGGTGCCGGCACAAAAATAAATAGAAAGTATGTCTTTCTTGTTGCTATTGAAAAGTTGATTAATTCTATTCATGACGTTGGAATTTTAAAGTGATGATTTTAATTCGTTTAAAAATGTCCGGATACGCTCCGGATCTTTTTCTCCCGGTTTGGTTTCAAAACGGCTGTTGAGATCATATCCGGCAAGCCGGGGATGCTTGAATTCTTTCAGGGCATTGGCACTGTATGAGTTGATACCTCCGCTCAAAAGGAAAGGTACATCTCCGTTATATGTGTGTAATATGCTCCAATCAAATTGATTTCCCGAACCACCATATTGCTCGCATTTGGTATCGAACAGAAAAAGATCACAGACTTTTTCGTAGTCATACACCTTTTTCAAGTCTTTGGGGCGGTCTACGGAAAAGGCCTTGATGATTTTCAATCCGGTAGAATGTAAGGACCGGCAGTATTCCGGCGATTCATTTCCGTGGAGTTGCACATCATTCAGTTCGAAACGATCAGCATACATGCTGACCACTTGCTTATCTTCATTGACAAAGACGCCGACACGCCGGGCATGAGTGGGCAGGTAAGCCGGAAGCTCGTAGACACATCGGGGAGATTTAGGATAAAAGATGAATCCCAGCATATCTATGCCTTCGATAGCCTCTACGTCCTGTATGTTTTCAGCTTCTCGCATACCGCATACTTTGATAATTTTTCCGTTAATCATAGGGCTGTCCGTTTTGAATAATTAGTTTATTGAATGGCTTGCAGGAAATTCTGTAAAGTTTCTCCCGGTCGCTGTGTTTTCATAAATGTTTCGCCGATCAGGAATCCCCGGAATCCGGCTGCCCGGAGGCGTTTAACTATTTCCGGATCGGAGATGCCGCTTTCAGATACCAGTACCGAATCTTGAGGAAGTTGTCCGGCCAGGCGGAAAGAGTTTTCTACATCGGTGAAGAAAGTACCCAGATTACGGTTGTTGATACCTACCATATCTATTCCTTTGTTGATGTACGCCAGTTCTTCGGAACTATGAATCTCTAGTAGGACCTCCATACCTAATTCATGAGCTTTCTCTGCCAGTTCATTGCACTTTTCCGGTTCCAGTGCGGCTGCGATAAGAAGTACGGCATCTGCACCGACAATTTTAGCTTGGTAAAGCTGGTATTCGTCAATGATGAAGTCCTTTCTAAGGATGGGAATTTCCACCAAAGGGCGTGCGGCGCGGATATCTTTCAGGCTTCCTCCGAAAAACTTCTCATCAGTAAGGATGGAAAGGGCGGAGGCACCTGCCGCTGCATAGGAGGGAACGATCTCTTCCGGACGCGCTTCTTCTTGTATCCATCCTTTGGAAGGAGAGCGCCGCTTGAACTCGGCGATAATACCTGATGCGGAAGAGGCTAATGCCTGCTTCATAGAGCGGGGAGTCGGAGATTCGCTGATACCTTCCTGTAATTGTTCGATAGAAATAGCCTGCTTTTGCAGGTCAACTTCAAATCGTTTGTTTGCTATAATCTCGGATAATATATCTTTCATCAGTTCGTTTGTTTTTATATTTATAATCAGACTTGCTAATCGTAAATCAAATTAACTATTCAATTCGATGAATTTTTTTAGTGTTGCTAATGCACGTCCGCTTTCCAATGATTCTTTGGCAAGAGCAATACATTCTTCAATTGTCTTTTCCGGACGAATCACATGGATAGCGAAAGCGGAGTTGACTATCACTACATTTTTTTGAGCTTCCGTAGCTGTATTATTCATGATATGATCGAAAATCTTAGCTGCATCTTCCGGTGTTTGTCCGCCATCCAGATCAATATCCTTATAACGGGAGAAGCCGAGGCTTTCGGGAGTGTAAATCTTTTCATGATCGCTGGTTGCCACTTTAAACTCATTGGTCAGAGAAATCTCATCATATCCGTCAAGGCTATGAACAACGGCAAATTTCGTCTTGCTTTCCTGATAAGTATAGGTGTAAAGGCGAAGTAACGGTAGATTGTAAACTCCTAACAATTGGTAAGCAGGTAATACCGGATTTACCAATGGACCTAGCATATTGAAGAAAGTGCGCACTGCCAATCCTTTACGAACCGGAGCTACTGCTTTTAATGCCGGATTGAATAAAGGGGCATGTAGATAAGCAAGATTGCATTTTTCCATGCTGCGACGCAGTTGGTCTACATCACTGGTGAATTTTACACCGTGTTGCTCCATTACATTACTGGCACCACTGACCGACGTTGCTCCATAGTTACCATGTTTCACAACCGGGAAGCCGGCTCCGGCAACTGTGAAGCAGGAAGCTGTAGAAATATTGAATGTATTTTTTCCGTCACCTCCGGTTCCTACGATATCAATCGGAGCGAAATCACTCAAATCGACCGGAATACGCATTTCCAACAGTGCGTCACGGAAACCGCATAATTCCTCTACGGAAATATTACGCATCAGAAAGACGGTGATGAGTGAGGCCACTTGCACATCGTTATATTTCCCTTGCGCGATGTTCTGTAGAATGGTGCGTGCTTCATCGCGTCCCAAATATTGATGTTCGAAAAGTTTGTATAGAATCTGTTTCATAAGTTTAATCGTTTAAGAAGTTTTTGATAATTTCTTTTCCTTGCGGAGTTAATACTGATTCGGGATGGAACTGAATACCATGTACATTATACGTTTTATGGCGGATTGCCATGATTTGTCCCTCCTGGCTTTCTGCTGTTATTTCCAGACAGTCCGGAAAGCCTTCCCGGCTGACTACCCAGGAATGATATCTTCCAACAGGGATTTCTTTTCCTAATCCTTCAAAAAGCAGGTCCTGACGAATGATACTTACCGGAGTTTGTACGCCATGATATACTTCTTTGAGATTTTCCAGACGTGCTCCGAAGGCTTCGCCGATAGCCTGATGACCCAGGCAAACCCCTAGAATGCTTTTGGTCGGAGCGTATCTCTTAATAATAGGTAGTAACAAGCCGGCTTCTTCGGGTATGCCCGGTCCGGGAGACAGGATGATTTTATCAAAACGATCTACTTCATCAAGCTCTATCTGGTCGTTGCGGACTACTTCTATATCTGTAGCCCCTAATTCTTTCACTACATGCAGCAGGTTATAAGTGAAAGAGTCGTAGTTATCTAAAAGTAATATTTTCATTTTTATTGTCATTGTAAAATGGTTGTTCAAATACTATCTCTGCTTTTCTGCCTAAAGAAATAGAAGCGTTTAGGCAACGGGAATCTTTTTTCAGGCAACAGCAATTATTTTTTAGGCTGACTATTTGGGACGGTTAATTTTTTAATTTGACAGCTAAATCAATTGCTTTTTTCAGTGCTCCCAGTTTATTGTTCACCTCTTGCAGTTCGTATTCATCTTGGCTGCGTGCTACGATACCTCCTCCGGCCTGGAACCAGAGTTCGTTGTTGCGGCTTACAAAAGTACGGATGGTGATTGCTTGGTTTAATTCGCCATTCAATCCGATAAAGCCGATGCAGCCACCGTAGGCTCCACGATTATGTGGCTCGATTTCACTGATTAACTGCATAGCGCGTACTTTGGGGGCACCGCTTAACGTACCGGCCGGGAACGTGTCAATAAACGTTTTTATTTTGTCTGCGCCTTCATTCAGCATACCGCTGACACGGCTTACCAAGTGAATAACATGGCTATAATATTGTGGTTCCTTATAGAATACCACCCGTACGTCATGACAATTACGTGAAAGGTCGTTTCTTGCAAGATCAACCAGCATGACATGCTCTGCATTTTCTTTAGGGTCGGCCAGTAAAGCCTCTGTCAATTCGCGGTCTTTTACTGTGTCTCCCGTGCGACGGGTGGTTCCTGCAATCGGATCAATGTAGGCGCGACCGTTTTCGATTTTGCAATGTGTTTCCGGCGAAGAACCAAAGATACGATATCCTCCGAAGTCGAAATAGAAAAGATAAGGAGAAGGATTGATGCTGCGGAGTGCGCGATAAACTTTGAAATCATCTCCGGCGTATGGTTGGATAAATCTTCTGGAAAGCACGATTTGGAAAACATCTCCGCGCATACAGTGTGCGATTCCTTTGCGCACATTTGCTTTGTGCTCTTCGTCGGTGATGGGGCTGGTTACGGGGCCTGTTACAGAGAAATTGTAGGAAGCATAATTCCGGTTTTCGATGGCTGCTTCCAGTTCCGGCAAACCGCTTTCTTCTCCTTCGGACAACATTTCAACTAATGTCAGCTCATTTTTGAAATGATTGAAAACAATGACATACTTATATAATATGTATAGTAAATCCGGAGCATCGTTTTGCTCATCATGACTTTCTTTCACCGGGATGTGCTCGAAGTACTTCACGGCATTAAACGTCGTATATCCGTAAAGTCCGCACACATTCTTATTATCTCCGGTCACCTGGAACTGGTTGATAAACCGGTTCATAGCCTTTTCTACATTGAATGTTTTTGTCAGCGGTTCTTCCGTACGGCTATTATCGGGATAGTTGGCAGTGACAATGCCACCGTTTACACCGATGCTTGCCAAGGGACAAAGGGCTATAAATGACAGGGAATTTTCTCCGGCATGATAATCGGAACTTTCCATTAATGCGGATTGAGGATACATGTCGCGCACTTTCAGATAAATGCTGACGGGAGTATGCATATCTCCGAGCACTTGTTTGTTATGGGTAGTATAATTAAATGTTTTCATTTCTATAATTGCTTGATTATTGATTGCGAATGATGGTTGACTAATTATTTATAGCTGTTCGTTAAACGACAAATAGGTTTCAATATCTTTGTCTCCTCGTCCCGAAACAGTCAATACAACGATATCTTCCGGCTTGAACTTCAATTTTTTCAAAGCTCCTAATGCATGGGCGGATTCCAATGCAGGGATAATACCTTCGAGTTTGGTTAGTTCGTAGGCAGCTTCTATCGCTTCGTCGTCGTTGATTGCCAATACGTTGGCACGGCTTTGGGCGGCAAGGTTAGCGTGTATCGGACCAATGCCCGGATAATCCAGTCCGGCGGAAATGGAGTATGGTTCCTCTATCTGTCCGTCCTCGTTTTGGATGACATAGGTACGTGCTCCGTGGATAATTCCCATTTTGCCGAGTTGGATGGTAGCGGCGGTCATTCCGGTTTCTATTCCTTTACCTCCCGCTTCCGCCAGGATAATGCCTACCCGTTCGTCGTTGATATAATGATAAATCGTTCCGGCAGCATTACTTCCTCCTCCCACGCAGGCTATCAGATAATCCGGATAATCGCGTCCTTCTTTTTCTTGCAGTTGCTTTTTGATTTCTTCGCTGATAACAGATTGCAGACGTGCTACCATGTCAGGGTAGGGATGAGGACCTACGGTAGATCCGATGATATAATAAGTGTCGGCAGGATGACAGCACCAGTCGCGGATCGCTTCGTTGGTTGCATCTTTCAGAGTCATGTTGCCGGAAGTAACGGGGATAACGGTGGCTCCCAACATTTTCATTTTCTCTACATTGATGTGCTGGCGTTCTACGTCCGTCTTTCCCATATAAACGATACATTCCATATCCATCAATGCACAGACGGTAGCTGTTGCTACTCCATGTTGTCCGGCTCCGGTTTCGGCGATGATACGCTTCTTTCCCATGCGGCGTGCCAGTAAGATTTGTCCGATGGTGTTGTTGATTTTGTGAGCACCTGTATGATTCAGGTCTTCCCGCTTCAGATACAACTTGCAACCGTACTTTTCAGAAAGGCGTTTGGCCGGATAGAGTGGGGAGGGACGTCCTACGTAGTCACGTAGCAACTGGTCGAACTCCTTCTTAAAATCTTCGCTTTCAATCACTTCGAGGTACTTATTCGTTAGTTCCTCAACACATTTGTGGAGGATTTCTGGTACGTAAGCACCGCCGAATTCTCCGTAATAGCCATCCTGGTCAACTAAAAAACTTTTCATAATCCTATATCTATTTTTATGTTATTATTGAATCTGTTTTGAAACGGGGGTAAATAAAAAGAGCCCTGTCGCAGGTTGCGACAGGGCTCTTTCAAATTTGTTATATCTTTAATGAGGTATATACATACGAGCACTGCTCCCTTACGACTGTCGGAGTTGTAACGGGCGCCACCACCAATATGTATTTACTAACATTGTTCTCATTGTCTTTTGTAATTTTATGGGGGCAAATATAGACACTTTGTTTGAAACAGCAAACAAAATATGACTTTTTTTCTCTTTTGCCTTCATTTTTCTGATATAGAACAATTTTCAACCTGAACTGTTCTTATAAATATTGAATATTTAAACAAAAACAATTATGAAACAGAGAAAAGTTTTAGTAGGTATCGCTATTGCCATTTTCATTATATTATTATTGTATTGGTTATTGGTAGCAGAGGATATGAAACCCTGGTTGTCGGCTATGGTTCCTTCCGTGGCACAACAATTCTTTGCTTGATTCTGACAGGCTTCGGATAAATCATGTATCTTTGCAAGGATAGTGACTAATAACCAAAATAGTAACAATAGACTAAGATATGGAAAATTTTATTTTTCAAAATCCTGTGAAACTAATCATGGGAAAAGGGATGATTGCCCGGCTGGCTAAAGAAATACCGTCCGACAAACGTATTATGATTACTTTTGGCGGCGGAAGCGTGAAGAAAAACGGAGTGTACGATCAGGTAAAGGAAGCATTGAAGGACCATTTTACGGTAGAATTTTGGGGAATCGAACCCAATCCTGCCATCGAAACTCTCCGTAAAGCGATTGCTTTGGGAAAAGAAGAGAAAGTGGACTATTTGCTGGCTGTTGGCGGCGGTTCTGTTATTGACGGTACGAAATTGATTTCCGCAGGAATCCTGTATGATGGTGATGCCTGGGATTTAGTACTTGCCGGACGCCCGGTAACTCATACTGTACCTCTTTCCACTGTATTGACTTTGCCTGCTACCGGTTCGGAAATGAATAACGGAGCAGTTATTTCCCGTCGTGAAACGAAAGAGAAATATCCTTTTTATGCCAACTATCCAATCTTCTCTATTCTTGATCCGGAAGTAACTTTTACCTTGCCACCTCATCAGGTAGCTTGTGGATTGGCTGATACCTATGCTCATGTGATGGAGCAATATATGACTACTCCCAGACAGAGTCGCGTTATGGACCGTTGGGCAGAAGGTATTCTGCAAACTCTGGTGGAGATTGCTCCGAAAATTCGTGAAAACCAGCATGATTATCAACTGATGGCTGATTTTATGCTTTCGGCTACAATGGCATTGAATGGATTTATTGCTATGGGAGTGTCTCAAGACTGGGCTACTCACATGATCGGGCATGAAATTACTGCTTTGCACGGATTGACACATGGCCATACGTTAGCCATTGTTCTTCCTGCCACGTTGCAAGTGCTTCATGAAGAAAAAGGGGATAAACTTTTGCAGTATGGTGAAAGAGTTTGGGGAATTACTTCCGGTACAAGAGAAGAGCGGATTGATGAAGCAATTTGCCGTACCGAAGAATTTTTCCGTTCACTGGGACTGACTACACGTTTGCATGAAGAGAACATCGGACAGGAAACTATTCTGGAAATCGAACGCCGCTTCAATGAACGTGGTGCTAAATATGGTGAGAATGGAAATGTAACAGGTGCTGTTGCTCGTAGAATATTAGAGACTGCACTTTAAGCACACTCTTACATGAAGTTTATAGAATAAGAAGGTTTCCGAAAAATCCTTCTTGCTAAATAAAATGTGTACCCTAAAAGTTGGATATAAAACTTTTGGGGTACATTTCATTAGTAGTGGTAATAATGTAAAGTAGCGGGGCAGTATTATCATCTTACAGGGTATACTTCATAATCAGTAACAGCAAAAAGAGTGATTTTATAAATCCAAGGCTTTTCGGTATTCTGTTTACTATTTCTCAATATTCTCTGTTCTTGGAATTTTGAACCAGAAACAAGAACCTTCTCCTTCTTTAGATTCCGCTCCGATAACTCCTCCCAGCCGCTCTACTATGACACGGCAGATGGCTAATCCGAGACCTGTTCCTTTAATAAACGAATTCAGTTTGACGAAACGTTCGAACACCTTGTCTATTTTGTCAGCAGGAATTCCGATACCTGTATCTTTTACATAAAAGTATATTTCATCACTTGCTTCTTCAATCCGGTATCCCATTTCGATAGAACCCTTGGAAGTGAACTTTAAGGCATTGTTTGTAAAGTTGATGATAACCTGTGATAAGCGTATGCGGTCTGTATTAATAATACATTGATTTGCTCTCTCTGTGAATACGATTTGTACGTCCGGTGAAGAGTTTTTTTCTTGCATTTGTCTGCAAATACCTTCCATCAGTTCATTAATGTCAGTTTGCGCAAATGTGAATTCCATAGTACCGGCTTCGATTTTGGAAAGATCCAGAATATCGTCTATCAGTTGCAATAATAAGATGTTGTTGCTGGAGATTATTTTCACGAACTCCTGTTTCTCTTCTTCCTCCTCTGTCTGGCAAACCATTTCGGAAAATCCTACAATTGCGTTTAGTGGGGTTCGTATTTCATGGCTCATATTAGCGAGAAAGGCAGATTTTAGTCGATTGGATTCTTCGGCTTTTTCCTTTGCCTCTTGCAACATTCTATTCATTTTTAGTTTTTCTGTGATGTTTTCAAAACGAAGTAATCCGCCAATAATTTCAGTTTCTTTTTCGTCGCCAAAAACGGGAGTTGCGGTCACTTCAAAATCTACATCGTCTACTCTGATTGTATGTCGGATTATTTTGCCTTGTTCGATTGCTTTCTTGAAAGCACATTGCCCACATGGTTCATTACGAAGTGCACTGGTCTGATAGCAAATTTTTCCCGGTATGTATCGTCTTCCTTTTACCAGGCTGGCGATTTGTCTTGTTTCTTCCCATTGCACCCGGTAATTTTTATCAATATAGATAAGCCCGAAGTCAATACTTTTTAGAGCTAGTTTCTGCTTCTTCAATGCTTTTTCCAGTTCTTCTTTGGCTGCAACCAATTCTCTTTCATAATTCTTGAGTTGGGTGATATCCCATCGGGTTGCCAGCAGCCATCTTTTTTCCCCTTCCCATGAAATAATTGATTTTACAGCAATCGTATCATGGGTGATTCCATCGGGAGTGATATATTTTTCTTCTTTGCGGTATACTTTGCCTTCTTGTACGAGTTCTTTGTCGATATTCCGGTATTTTTCTCCTCTTTCTTCTCCGTATATTTCGTAGTCAGTATGTCCGATAGCCTCTTCACTACTGATACCGGATTGAACGGCTGATTCTTTATTCCAGTAATAGTATCGGAAATCATTTGCAATGTCTTTTACGAAGATCGGAAAAGGAAGGTTGTCGAGAATATCAAAAGAAAAACGATAGGAATGATTGGTCTTTTTAATCGTTTTGTGTAATTTGTGGATTCTATATAATAAAATGCTGATGATAAGGAGTAAAATAATTACTAGTAAATAATTATAACCCCAAGGTACTTCACCAATCCAGAAAATTAACAAAATATTGTTTGCCATAAAATGTTTGATATAAATAGGGTGTAAAGATATGAATTGTTCTTTAACTATCAAAAAGATAATACATAAATCTATTATTTTTCAATGTTACATTGTGAGGATGTAATAAAATATAATGTGTAGAATGTGGGTGTATGGTATCTTATAATTCCTATATAGTATGATATTTAGAGTGATGTTGAATCTTTTTTTTAGAGGTAAAATGTATTAAAATATTAAATGATGTCTCATGAACTAAAATCATTTCTAATTTGTTTTAATAGCGCTGGAGTATTTTCTATTTTTGTTCATCTAAATTAGTTTTGATAGAGTCAAAATAAAACAATCATTTAATTACGTATGCTGATAACCATTATTATTCTCGTTCTTTCGGCTGTCTTTTTCGTGAACGGCAAGGTTCGTTCGGATATTGTGGCGCTATGTGCGCTGATAGCCTTACTTGTTTTTCAGATATTAACTCCTGACGAGGCACTCTCCGGTTTTTCCAATTCGGTAGTCATTATGATGATCGGATTGTTTGTTGTAGGAGGGGCTATTTTCCAGACGGGACTGGCAAAAATGATTAGTTCCCGAATTCTTAAACTTGCGGGAACCAGTGAGATCCGGTTGTTTTTATTGGTGATGTTGGTGACTTCTGTCATTGGCGCGTTTGTTAGTAACACAGGTACGGTGGCATTGATGCTTCCTATTGTTGTTAGTCTGGCGATGAGTGCCGGCATGAATCCCAGCAGGCTGTTGATGCCGTTGGCTTTTGCAAGTAGTATGGGAGGTATGATGACTCTGATTGGTACTCCGCCGAACCTTGTGATACAGAATACGTTGACTTCCGCCGGACTTGAGCCGCTTTCTTTCTTCTCTTTCCTGCCTGTCGGCATTGTCTGTGTAATTGTCGGTACACTGGTTCTGATGCCGCTTAGTAAATGGTTTCTTTCTAAAAAAGGACAGAAAGATGATAATAAACGTTCGGGCAAGTCATTGAAACAGTTGGTTAATGAATATGGACTTTCCAGTAATTTGTTTCGTTTACAGGTGATAAAAGATTCACGGCTTTTGGGGAAGACAATAATCGATCTGGATATTCGTCGTAAATATGGTTTGAATATTATGGAAGTTCGTCGTGGTGATGCATCGCAACATCGTTTTCTGAAAACGATTACTCAAAAGTTTGCTGCACCGGACACGATGTTAGAAGTAGAGGATATTTTGTATGTGACTGGGGACTTTGATAAGGTGCAACTCTTTGCGGAAGATTACCTGCTGGAGATCTTGGGCGACCATGCAACGGAAGAAACAAAAAGTACGACTAATTCGCTTGATTTTTATGATATCGGTATTGCTGAAATAGTATTGATGCCATCTTCTAATTTGATAAACCAGACAATTAAAGAAGCTGGTTTCCGTGATAAGTTTAATGTGAACGTATTAGGGGTTCGTCGTAAAAAGGAATATTTATTGCAAGATTTGGGGAATGAGCGTATTCATAGTGGTGACGTGCTTTTGGTGCAAGGAACATGGAATAATATAGCCCGTCTTAGCAAGGAAGATGCTGATTGGGTTGTTTTGGGGCAACCTTTGGCGGAAGCGGCTAAAGTTACGTTAGATTATAAAGCTCCGGTAGCAGCTGCTATTATGGTGTTAATGGTGGCAATGATGGTTTTTGATTTCATTCCGGTAGCTCCGGTTACAGCCGTTATGATAGCGGGTATATTGATGGTGCTTACGGGATGTTTCCGCAATGTGGAAGCGGCTTATAAAACGATCAACTGGGAAAGTATTGTATTGATCGCTGCCATGCTTCCTATGTCTCTGGCATTGGAGAAAACGGGAGCTTCGGAATATATTTCCAATACATTGGTGAACGGTTTGGGATCATACGGACCGATTGCATTGATGGCAGGTATTTATTTTACGACTTCGTTGATGACGATGTTTATTAGTAATACGGCTACCGCTGTTTTGCTTGCTCCGATTGCTTTGCAAAGTGCCATACAGATTGGAGTCAGTCCGGTTCCTTTCCTGTTTGCCGTGACGGTAGGTGCAAGTATGTGTTTTGCTTCTCCGTTCTCTACGCCGCCTAATGCCTTGGTGATGCCTGCCGGACAATATACCTTTATGGATTATGTAAAAGTAGGATTGCCATTGCAGATTATTATGGGAATCGTGATGATTTTTGTATTGCCATTGATTTTCCCCTTTTAGTCTTTGATTTTTATCTTGTCAGTGGGGGAGATGAAAGAAATAGAGATTTGTAGCGCTGAATCTTTGTCTTTTTATGAAGAGTTGCATATTTCCATGCAACTCTTTTTTTGCTGTATACTATTGAATAAATAGTATTAAAATTTTAATATTCAACGATATAACTAACTGTCTTCTAATATAAATAATTAGAGTGAGGCGCTTTAAAAGATGTTAACTGCAAATCGGAAAATGCAATGTAATTTGTATAATGTTTATAAATACAATTATCTTTGTGCGTCATTGCTGGTTATTGATTAGTAGTGATTTATGTTTTTCGCAAATAAAACAAACTAAAGCATTAAAAGATTATGAAACAGAACATTGCAAAAGTATTCACTTTCTCGTTGTTGGCGTCTTCCATCAGTTTTATCAGTTGTGTTGATAATGAGAAAAACCTGTTTGATGCAGATCAACTGAAGCAAATTTACGAAGAAACTTTTCCTGTAAAAAACATCGATCTTGATGGTGATTGGACAGTGTCACGAAGTGTGATAGCGTGTGTGTCAGTTAATGGAGATCAGGGAGTAGATTATAAGATACAAATATTTGATGCCGATCCATTAAGTCCGGGAAGTACAGCAAAACTCTTAGCGGAAGGAACTGTCAATCAAAGTACGACTTTGAATGTGGTGATGGATTGTGCAACAGCGCTTGATAAGGTGTTTGTTGCACGCATAGATGAGCACAAACGTTATCTGGTTCAACCGGCAGCGATTGAAAACGGCACAGTGACAGCGCATTTAGGAGACGCACATTATATATGGATATACAGGAGCACAACGTCTCATGTTGAATACAGGGAATGCTAGTACCCCTCTGACCGATATATACATTCTTGAAGTGAACGTCAAACTTAAGAATACAATATCTGTCCCTAGTGTGACAGATGGCTTAGACTTCTTCATTGCTTATCAGGGGATAGGTCAAAAGAGAACGGAAATCCATTTGACTCATTTTAATTCGGCTACGGCGAATGGCCAATTAGCAGATAATGAAGTGCTCGAAGTAATCAAGGCAGTTAATAATACTTGGGCTCTTTGTGTTCCTGATAAATTTGCTTATCCAACAGAAACAACAGTGATAACGAATGCATATTCTAAATTTGCAGATTGGGCACACGATCAGAGCTCAACCACAGATTGGTATAAGACTGTTAGTAGTGACAAGGTGATTCAGTACTAAACTTTTCGTCATCTCTACACTTTTTACATAAAGTTTTAGAATCCCTGATTATACTGACGATTGTTTGTGTAATCAGGGATTTTGCTATCTCACATGTTTTGTTATTTTTCTCTGTTAGCAAGCAAAAAACTTTAAAATGCTGAAAATTTTGCTTGTTTTGTACAAAAGCACCGTGTTTTTCACTGAAAAGCATCGTTATATTTGTGAAAAACATAAGGATAAAGTAAGCAAAAGATGCGGATAATGTCACCAAAAGCTATGGATAGAGTAAGCAAACCATTGGGATAGTGTCGCTATGTCGTAAATATTGTTAGTATTTTCTACTTTCCTTCCATTGGCTTTTCTATTTCGGTCTTTGATAATGATAAATAGAAAAGAATAAAAGGGAACTTTATTGGTATAGATAATATCTCTTTGGTGGTAAAAAACTTGATGACGTATCAAAAAGTGTATATATCGTGCCTGATTATAGAATAACGATTTAAGCAAATTCCTCTACAGTGGCAGAAACTCTTTATTCCAATAAAAGGGAGGAAAGAAACGATTCCTGGTAGATTAAGAATTACAAAGTGTCAATGGTGACTTTTTGTAAACTATAGTTTCTATAAGATAGGTTTCATCAATTGTTAAGGCATTTTTTCTCTCTGTCCCAATTATATATTTTAATGCTTTGTAACTATGAAGAGACAAAGAATAGTAGCTATGTTAAATAATAGTTGCTTGATGGCATAGCACGATAGAACTTCCGTAATGTATAAATCAAGCGATTTAAGTTTATTCAACCTTAAATCGCTTTTCTCCGCATCACTACTATCTGATCGAATCGCTTTTGTGACGGAGTGCCAACTATAATTTCCTTTGGAGGGAATCGCTTATCGAACTCATTAGCCGCTGATTTATCAATCTGATATATTTCATCTTCTATATAGCGTCCTTTAGCGTTGGCTAAAGCATCATCATACAGTTCACAAACATGAAGAGCTGTGGCATACATATTATCTTCGGTGCGAATCCCTAATGTTTCAGCAGGAATGAATCCTTGCCGGAGGTAATAATCCGGATCACCGCAAAGTAAAATGGCACGAAATCCCATATCGAAAGCTCGTTCTTTGGTCAGCGCAATCATTTTTCCTCCAATACCTTTCTGTTGATATTCGGGAAGAACAGAAATGGGCCCCAGACTCAATACTTCATATTGGTTACCGTCATCCGCCATGATAAATGATTTAAGGCAGACCACATTGCCGACAATCTTGCCATTAAGTTCTGCAACAATATCGAGTTCCGGTACAAATTTGGGATGGTTACGCATGATATGGAGCAGATAATGTTCGTCACATCCCGGAGAAAAATGATTCCAAAAGGCTTCCCGTGTGACATTTTCGGTTTCATTATAATCCGAAGGTTGTTCAATTCTAAGTTTTATATCCATCTTATCAAATATATAGTTACACAAATATAGAGAACAAAATTTGAATATTTACCTCTTTAAGGACGAATCTGTACATTATAGCAAGATGAGACAAAAACTCCCGATACAAAGTTTGAATATACACTAGTATCAGGAGCTTTTTGTATTGATGCATCAAGATTGTAGAGAATTAAACCTTGTTCATATTTTGCGTGTACAGACTATTGATGATACCGTCGAACAGTCTGATGGTAGGTACAATAATTCCGGTGGCTTTTATATGAGTAGCTATCTCGAGAAATATTTCAGCAGCAGGTACAATAACATCGGTCCGGTCCGGTTTCAACTTATATTGCTTGATACACTGTTCGGTAGAGAGCTTTCAATGTTTCATATATATCTTGCAGTGATTTTTTTATTTCACTTTGTTTCATACTGAAAGAGAACCGTCTAAATTTTTTGCAAAAATATCAATGTGGGATGTAATCGTCATAACGATATTATTACGAACTTATTACAATGTTTATTTGTTATTTTTATATATCAGTAGAAACACTTATATTCGCAAAAGTATTGGAACAGACTCGGTTAAAAAATATAGAATTTATGAAGACAATGAATTATTCTCTTATTCGTATTCTCTTTGCACTTGTGATAGGATTGGTACTCGTGATTTGGCCAAATGCGGCTGCCAGCTATATTGTCATTACAGTTGGTGTTGCCTTTTTAATTCCCGGTGTTATCAGCCTTTTTGGCTATTTCGGCCGGAAAAGACAGGAAGGTGAGGCGGCTCCCCGTTTCCCGATAGAAGGAATCGGCAGTTTATTATTTGGACTTTGGCTGATTGTGATGCCTGAATTCTTTGCAGATGTTCTGATGTTTCTATTGGGATTTATCCTGATAATGGGAGGAGTGCAACAGATTGCTTCTTTATCGATGGCACGTCGGTGGATGCCTGTTCCGGGAGCGTTTTACCTGGTTCCTTCATTGATTCTTATTGCAGGTATCATCGCTTTGTTTAATCCGACAGGAGCACGTAATACTGCATTTATAATTATTGGTGTGAGTAGTTTGGTTTATTCGCTTACCGAATTAATCAACTGGTTCAAGTTTACCCGTCGTCGTCCGAAGACTCCGGTGGTACATGACGATGATGATATTGAGGATGCAAAGATAATCGAATAAAAAAGAAGAGGACTGCTTCACAGCACCCCTCCCCGCAAACTTAAAACAACCAACAAAAGAAATAGATAATTTCATAACGGTGAACTGTGAGTGGTAAACGGTAAATGCGTTGCAATACAACTTGTTCGCCGTTCACCGTTTATCGTTCACCGTTCTTTTTTTTCTATCTCACAAATAACAGTTCCCTGTATTTCGGAAGCGTCCACATCTGGTTGTCAACAATGAGTTCCAACTTATCGATGTGGTAGCGGATTTCTTCCAGTGCCGGAACGATCGTGTCGTGGTAGGCAATGGCTTTTTCCCGTTCGCTTTCTATCTTGTTCGCAACCTTACGAGCTTCAATCATTGCATCTACATGCTCCTTGATGAAGGCTGTGCGGTCGGCAATCTCTTCAATAAGTTCCAGGTTTTTAGCAGACAATTTCGCTGCCTTTTCTGCCGGGAAAAGAGATTGCATCTTATAGACATTATTAATTAAATCCGTTTGATATTGAGTGGCCACCGGAATGATATGGTTCATAGCCAAGTCACCCAATACACGCGCCTCGATCTGAATCTTCTTCGTATACGTTTCCCATTTCACTTCGTTGCGGGCTTCCAGTTCTTTCTTTGTCATTACACCGGTAGCTTCGAACATGGCAATGGTTTCCGGCTTCAGGTAGTTATCGAAGATAACAGGAACACTGGTTTCGCAATCCAGTCCACGGCGGGCTGCTTCTTTCTTCCATTCGTCGCTGTAACCATTGCCGTCAAAATGAATCGCTTTACATTCCTTGATATATCCACGGATAATTTCGAGAATGGCAGACACTTTAGGTTCTCCTTTTTCAATTAAAGCATCCACATCTTTCTTAAACTTCACCAATTGGTCTGCTACGGCAGAGTTCAATGCGATCATGGCAGACGCACAGTTTGCCTCGGAACCTACGGCACGGAACTCAAAACGGTTTCCGGTGAAAGCAAAAGGAGAGGTACGGTTACGGTCAGTATTGTCAATCAGCAATTCGGGAATCTGCGGAATATCCAACTTCATTCCCTGTTTGCCGCTAAGACTAATCAAATCATCTTTCGTACTGTTTTCAATGTGATCCAATACCTGCGACAATTGCTTCCCGAGGAAAGAGGAGATGATGGCAGGAGGTGCTTCATTAGCTCCCAGACGGTGGGCGTTGGTAGCGCTGGAGATAGAAGCTTTCAACAATCCGTTATGATGATAAACTGCCATCAATGTGTTTACGACGAAGGTAACAAAACGCAGGTTATCTTCCGGAGTCTTACCCGGTGCCATTAATAAAATGCCCGTGTCAGTTCCCAACGACCAGTTGTTGTGTTTACCCGATCCGTTGACGCCCTTAAAAGGTTTTTCATGAAGCAGTACGCGGAAACCATGACGGCGACTTACCTTACGCATCAATGACATAATCAGTAAGTTATGGTCATTAGCAAGGTTACACTCTTCAAAGATAGGGGCTAACTCGAACTGGTTCGGGGCAACTTCGTTGTGACGAGTCTTAACAGGAATACCCAACTTTAACGCTTCAATTTCGAGGTCCTTCATGAAAGCGGCTACGCGGGTGGGGATAGCACCGAAGTAGTGGTCCTCCAACTGCTGGTTTTTGGCACTGTCATGTCCCATCAAAGTACGACCGGTCATTAGCAAGTCCGGGCGTGCGGCATACAATCCTTCGTCTACGAGGAAGTATTCCTGTTCCCAGCCCAAATAAGCAACTACTTTTTTCACTTCCGGGTTGAAGTAACGACATACGTCTACAGCAGCTTTATCTACAGCCCGCAATGCTTTCAGCAAGGGAGCTTTATAGTCGAGAGCTTCGCCAGTGTATGCAATAAACACAGTTGGGATGCAAAGCGTATCATCTACAATGAAAGCAGGTGATGAGGGGTCCCATGCACTGTATCCGCGGGCTTCGAATGTGTTACGGATACCGCCATTCGGGAAAGAAGAAGCATCCGGTTCCTGCTGTACAAGCAGTTTACCTGTGAATTCTTCCATCATACCGCCTTTGCCATCATGTTCAACGAAAGCGTCATGTTTTTCAGCTGTGCCTTCGGTCAGTGGTGCGAACCAGTGCGTATAATGAGTAACACCCATTTCGATGGCCCATTTCTTCATGCCGGCAGCTACCTCGTCGGCAATACTGCGATCTAGCGGAGCACCGTTGTCAATGGCGTCAATCAGTGCATTGTATACCTTGCTGGGAAGGTATTTGAACATCTTCTCCTTGTTGAATACATACTTGGCGAAATACTCCGAAGGACGTTCGGCAGGTGTTGCTACCTCAACAGCTTTCTTTTTGAAAGCTGTCTCTACTACTCTGAATCTAAGTTTTGACATAATACCTGATTTGATTTGTTGTTAAATATGTTAGAGTAAATAATTACTTTGTTATGTGGTTCCCGGAAAGGCGATCAAACCTGCCCGGAAGTTTTTTCTGTGATTAGCGGGGTAGTGATTAGTAGTAAGTTGTGCGTAGCTGTCTTTCACTAATCACTCAACCGTTCATCACTAAATTAGTTGTAAGCCGATTCTCCGTGTTCGTAAATATCAAGACCTTCTTCTTCGATACGTGCCGGAACGCGAAGTCCGTGAATCTTATCAAGCGTTTTGAAAATGATGAATCCCATGCCTGCTGCCCATGCACCTACTACCAATGCTCCAAATATTTGTGCACCGAGGAATCCGAAACCGTAGCCATAGAATAAACCTTCACTGGTGGAGAACAAACCTGTAAGAATAGTTCCTAAAAAGCCACAAACACCATGTACAGAAGATGCACCTACCGGATCGTCTATCTTTAACACCTTGTCAATGAAGTCAACGGAGAATATCATTACAACACCACATATTGCACCTATTAAGGCTGCTCCTGCGGGGGATACTGCGTCACATCCTGCTGTGATGCCTACCAGCCCTGCCAAGATACCATTCAGTGTCAATGACAGAGAAGGTTTTCCATATTTCATCCAGCTCACCAACAGAGCGAAGAAACCACCGGCACAAGCTGACAGATTCGTTGTCAGGAATACGTGGGAGATGGCGATAGCATCGGCTTCGGTTGCTGCTGCCAATTGAGAACCGGGGTTGAACCCGAACCATCCGAACCACAGAATGAATACGCCTAGTGCTGCAATAGTCAGGCTATGGCCTGGGATAGCTTTTGATTTGCCGTCTTTACCATATTTACCGATACGGGGACCAAGAATGGCAGCACCTACCAAAGCAATCCATCCACCTACAGAGTGAACGACCGTAGAACCGGCAAAGTCATGGAAGGTGGTTCCGAAGAGACTCATCATGAAAGAACCTTCTTCACCGTTCATCAACCAGCCCCCGCCCCATGTCCAATGACCGGATATCGGATAAATCAGTACACTGATAAAGATGGTGTAGACGATATACATGGAGAATTTTGTACGTTCTGCCATGGCTCCTGATACAATTGTAGCTGCTGTCGCACAAAATACGGTTTGGAATATGAGGAATCCTTCGGTTGGCAAACCATTATCAATGAAAGAAAGGTCGAAGAAGTGGGGCATTCCGATGAATCCGCCTGCGCCGAACATCAATCCGAAACCGATAAACCAGTATAGTAAAGAGCCGAACATGAAGTCTACAAAGTTCTTCATCAGAATGTTGGCAGTATTTTTCACTCTGGTAAAACCTGCTTCTACTAATGCAAATCCCGGCTGCATGAAGAATACGAGCATTGCTGCAAGCAACATCCATACAGTATTCAATCCAAGAGCTAATTCACCAAGCGTATCGGGAGCTGCTGATGCTTCTTCGGCAGGAGCGGTAACGACTTCGGTAATTGTTTCTGTAACTGCTGCAACTGTATCGGCAGCGGCCGTGTTTTGTGCCGACATATCAGTAGTAAAACAGCACAAAATGAATATAGTAGTGGCTATCCACAGCTTTACGAAGCTATGGCTTTTATATTTTGTATCCATAATAGTATAATCTTATTTAACGTTCTTGTTCTGCATTGTAGAGGGCTATGTCACCACGTTCGGCAGTGCGTATGCGGATAGCGTCTTCGATAGGAATGACGAAAATACGTCCGTCACCGATTTCTCCGGTCTGTGCAGCTTTGATGATAGCCTGCACTGTTTTCTCGGTATTCTTGTCGCGCACGACAATAGAGATCAAAATTCTTTCAATGGTGCTGGTGTCATATACTACGCCACGGTAGATACGTCCTTGCCGTGCTTTTCCAATACCTCTTACATCGTAATAAGAGAACCATTCGATGTCCGCTTCGAGTAGGGCGTCTTTTACGTCCTCGAATTTGGTTTTACGGATAATAGCTTCAATCTTTTTCATATACCTTAAATATTAGTGTGTCCTGTAAAAGAAAGAGGTATAGGGTAGCGGCAGCCATAGCAGGTTACCATACAACAAACCGATAAAATCTAAACTCTAACTACCTTTTCTAATCCCTATACGCTCTTTGTATTGTAAATTCTCTCTCTTAAAAACTTAGTCCGAAAGCAAAGTAGGCTCCTTCAGTGCGTGGGTTCACTGTTACTTTGGCAAATGTCGGTACGGAGAAGGAATCTGTGATTTTAATCTCCTTGGATGCTCCGAGACTGATGTCTGTTACGCAGAATCCACTGGTATAGCCATTATAAAAAGTTGTTTCCCAGGGAACCATACCTAAATCTACTGTCCAGTCGAGACCTCCCAATTTGAAAGGTGCGCTAAGTGCGAGGTAAGAAGAATAAGCTCTTTTGCCGTTTTCTTTCACACCGTCGGCACCTGCAAAGTTTGTGTACCAGTTGACGGCTAGCGGACCGAAATCATATCCCACTTGTGCTTCAAATACATGTGCTGTAGAATAGGCCCCATATTGGAAATACTTATTGGTTGTATAAATCTCCTTTCCGTATTCGTCTACATCCCCTGTATATGTTTTATCAAACCAATAATCCGTTATTGAAACACTAAATCCACCAATTGAATAACCGAGAGTTAAATCAAACTCTTTTGCATCTTTGGATTCAATTCCTACTGATCCCCATGCTTCGAGTGATAAACCTTTGTAAGAGATTCCCAGTGAAGGCTGGACGCTAACTCCGCCTAAATTCTGACCGCGCCAGATGTAACCACTTACCAAATCTGCTCCAACGGAAGCTTCTACCTTATCTTGTGCCATCATTGTAGACGGGACAAGTCCTGACAGTAATAATGCTACTGTTATTACCCCCAATTTGTTGTTAATCGTCGTTTTCATCGTCTTTTTACCTTTAAAAGTTAGAAAAATGTGGATGTACGGTCCATTTGTTATATAGTAGCGCGCAAAATACTATCGTTTTTTATAGATAACTGATTATGGATAACTGATCCTGCAGGAATGATGATGTCCGTTTAATGGGGGCATGTTGAACTTTCTATTTCCCGCTATCCATTATTCATTCAATCAGAGCCAGTTTTTTATTCTTCTCATCGCTTCGATACAGTCGTTGCGTTCGCCGAACGCAGTTAAACGGATATACCCTTCACCGCTTGGCCCGAAACCTACACCGGGAGTACCGACCACATTGGCTTCATACAACATCTGTTCGAAGAATCGCCATGAAGAAAGTCCGTTCGGAGTTTTCACCCACAAGTAGGGAGCGTTGACGCCGCCGTATACTTTCAGTCCTGTGGCTTCCAATCCTTCCTTCATGATTTTTGCGTTGGTCATATAATAGTCGATTGTTTTCTTAATCTGTGCCTTGCCTTCTGCACTGTAAACGGCTTCTGCTGCCCGTTGGGTAATATAAGAAGTGCCGTTAAACTTAGTACACTGGCGACGGTTCCACAATCTGTTGAGTGGTATGCGATCGCCTTCCAGAGTGGCGGCAGTGAGCTCTTTCGGAACCACGGTATATCCGCAGCGTACTCCTGTAAATCCTGCCGTTTTTGAAAAACTACGGAATTCAATCGCGCACTTTTTAGCTCCTTTAATCTCATAGATAGAGTGGGGGACATTCTCGTCCTGGATATATGCCTCGTAAGCGGCATCGAACAGAATCAGTGTATCGTTTGCCAAGGCATAATCCACCCACTTTTTCAGTTCCGGTTTGGTTAAGGTGGTCCCTGTCGGGTTGTTCGGATAACAGAGATAAACGATGTCTATCCGTTTGTCCGGAATTTCCGGGATAAAGTTGTTCTCACTTGTGCAAGGCATATAAGTAACGTTGCTCCATTTACCCGTTTCTTCTTCCAATACTCCGGCGCGTCCGCACATAACGTTACTGTCTATGTAAACCGGATAAATGGGATCTGTAACACCTACGCTATTGTCGTGGCGAAGAATATCACCTATATTTCCGGTATCGCTTTTAGCCCCGTCACTGACAAAAATCTCGGATGCCGAGAAATGAATCCCGCGTGGAGCGAAATCGTTCTTTATGATTGCTTCAATCAGAAAATCATATCCCTGTTCAGGACCATATCCGCGGAATGTATCTTTGCCGGCCAGTTCTTCTACCGCTTTATGCATTGCTTCTATACAGGCTGGAGGAAGTGGCTGCGTAACGTCGCCGATACCTAGCCGGATGATGTCCTGTTTGGGATGTGTTATCCTGAAAGTATTTACCTTTTTCGCTATATCCGAGAATAAATAACTTCCCGGTAATTTTAAAAAATGCTCGTTTACTAATGCCATATTGTTATTGTTTTAAGTTTCTATTACTATTCATTCTCAACTCTCCATTCTCAACTCTCAACTTCTTCAACAATTTCCCCATCGAAAACCTTGGTTGCCGGTCCGGTCATTAATATATGTCCGGAGGTTTCATCCCATTCGATGGTAACTGTCCCTCCATCCATTATCACATCGCTTTTTCTTCCTGCAAGTCCGTTGATGAAGGCGGCTACTGCTGTGGCGCAGGCACCTGTTCCGCAAGCTTGAGTAATTCCCGATCCTCTTTCCCACACTCTCATCCGTATGGTGTCTTTACCGACGATCTGTGCAAACTCTACATTCGTTCTGTCGGGAAAGAGAGGATGATTCTCCAGTTCAGGACCGATTTCCGGCAGATTAATTCGGGTAATGTCATCAATAAATGTGACAAGATGAGGATTACCCATTGATACTTTAGTAGATTGGAAAGGATATTTCTTTCCCCAATCAATCTCTCCTGTTTCTTGCGGACTGCCCATATCTACGGTGACTGTACTGACTGTTTTTCCCTCTACCTGCAATTTCAGAATTTTAATTCCCGATAGTGTATCCAAAGTTATTTCTGTTTTATCAGTCAATCCGTATTCATATACATATTTGCCTACGCAGCGGCTACCATTACCACACATCATTGCTTCCGAACCGTCGGCATTGAAAATACGCATACTGAAATCCGCTTTATCAGAGACACCAATCAATATTAGTCCATCGCTTCCGATTCCTGTATGAAACTTGCTCCATTCGATCGCTTTCTTTTCAGGGTCTGCTATCGGATATCTGGTCGTATCTACATATATGTAGTCATTTCCTGCTCCATGCATTTTAGTGAACTTAATTCTTACTGTCATTTTGATTGGTATTTATTGGTTGTTGTATCCTTTTGTTTTATTACAATGCAAAGATATGACTTTTTGCTTTATATTTTATTGAAAAGTATGTCTAATCTCTATTAATTTTCTGTGAACTTATAATTGCCTTTCATACGGCTATGTTTAGTTATAATTTGGAATTATATATATTCATATATTAATAAACTGTTATTTGAGCGAATTGCTTTGCATATTCTTTCATAATATATGAAGAATATTTAGTCCTAATAATCCATAAAACCAGTTATAAAAACAAGAAATATATTCTTTTTCTTTTGACGATATGAAAGTGAAAATCCTTATTTCTCTATCATATTGTTCGCGGAGTGTTTTGAAGAACCTTTTTCTGTATTCATTGTTTTAGCACTATCATTAATATAAAAACGTAGCGATATGAATATAGAGAAACAATTAGAAACAGCTATTAAAACCAACCATTTGGTGTTGGTGGTGTTCTATGCCGATTGGTCCCCTCATTATGAGTGGATAGGGCCTGTGCTTCGAACTTACGAAAAGAGAACTGTGGAATTGATTAGAGTGAATGCAGAAGAGAATAGAGCAATTGCTGATGCTCATAATGTAGAAACAGTACCGGCTTTCCTTCTATTGCATAAGGGGCATGAACTTTGGAGGCAGGTAGGAGAGCTTACGGTAGAAGAATTAAAAGAGGTATTGGATGATTTTCAATGAATTGTCTGTAATCTTTTATTGGTATTCATAAAAAGGACTCTTTTCTTTTTTCGTTAAAAGATTGATATTTCTAAAGTGTTGGTATTAAGAGTATTATAGAAGAGCATTTTTTCATTTAAAGAAACGGGTGTTTCCTTTTAAAGGAAACACCCGTTTGACACCGAGAAACAATCTGTTTCTTTTAAAGGAAGATTCCGTTTCCTTAAAGCCAGATATTAAATTCTTTAATATGTGAATATTTTTTCTTATTGAAGCTTTTTAAGTTCTTCTTGTAAGATGACCGGTTCGTTAGTGGTGATGAAATCTACCTTTTGTTCGATCAGCCATTTCATATCTTCTACTTCGTCTACTGTCCATACGTTGACTTTCAAGCCGAGGTCGTGAGCTTCTTTGATCCATTCGGGGTGTTTCTTAATCACTCCCATGTGATAGTCCAGACCGGCAGCACCCAGTTCTTTCAACTCTTTGGGAGACAATTCTCCGTTAAGGTAATATACCGGAGTACCGGCAGGAGCCAGACGGATAAACTCTTTCATGGCATGTAGAGAGAACGTGATATATTCCATACGGTTTTCCAGTCCCATTTTCTTCACCATGGCAACAATTCCTTGTACCGCTTTAGTCTCACGTTTCTTGTTGCTATGCGCTTTCAGTTCGAGAATCAATTGGGTTTTACAGTTTTTTCCGGTTTCCAGATACTGTTCCAGGCTGGGTAAGTTTTCTCCGTTGGATAATTTAAGTCCGGTCAGTGCATCACCTTTGGAATATTCCATCGGCCTCATCTTATATACAGGATCATGGTTAACCACCAGCTTGTTATCCTTCGCGATCCATACGTCAAATTCTGAACCGTAACAACCGATGGAGTCTGCTTTTAGAAGTGATGAAATACTGTTCTGCGATGATCCCGGAGTTTTCCAGAAACCGCGGTGAGCTATCACTTTTGTCTGTGCCTGCATACAACAAGCAGCCATTAGAAGGGCAGAAGCCATCATCATTTTTTTTAAATTCATTTGTTTGATCTTTTAAAAGTTTGATAGATTTAATTGGGTTTGGCCTCAAAATTATAAAAAAGAAAACGCAAATCAGCCGATAATATGCTAATCTGCGTTAATCCTTGGGATTTTAGAATAGAAATGCTACAAAAGAGTGTCAAAAATAAGACTGTCTGTCATAAAAACATTCTCCGGACACGTCTGATAGTTTGCACAAAAGGAGTTTGTCACTCTTTTATTAATCAGGTATAGGCCTCTTCATGTATTCCTTTCACTGCACGTCCGCTAGGTTCATTCAGATTCCTGAAAGCGATATCCCATGCCAGTGCTTCTGCTGTGGAGCAGGCTACACTCGGAACACTGGGGACGGTGCGTGCTGCGCTTTCACTGGGGAAATGCTCTTCGAAAATGCTACGATAGTAGTACTCTTCTTTGTTTTGTGGCGTATTGATCGGGAAACGTTCGGCAGCATGTTCCATTTGCTCATCGCTCACGGCAGCTGCTGTGATTTCCCTCAAAGTGTCAATCCATGAATATCCTACACCGTCACTGAACTGCTCTTTCTGTCTCCAAGCCACACTTTCCGGTAACATATCGGCAAAGGCTTCGCGAACAATTCGTTTCTCGATGTTTTTTCCGGGGCACATTTTAGCTTTCGGGTTCAGGTTCATTGCCACGTCGAGAAATTCTTTATCAAGGAAAGGGACGCGTCCTTCTACTCCCCATGCTGATAAACTTTTATTGGCACGGAGGCAATCGTACATGTGCAACTTTGAAAGTTTACGTACTGTTTCTTCGTGAAATGCCTGTGGAGTAGGGGCCTTGTGGAAATACAGATACCCCCCGAAAACTTCATCAGCACCTTCACCGCTCAACACCATTTTGATCCCCATTGATTTGATGACACGCGCCAATAAATACATGGGAGTGGAAGCGCGTACGGTAGTTACATCATACGTCTCGATGAAATAAATTACGTCGCGAACAGCATCCAGACCTTCCTGAACGGTGTAGTTGATCTCATGATGGACGGTACCGATATATTCGGCTACCTCACGCGCTTTAATCAAATCGGGCGCGCCCTTTAGACCGATGGCGAAAGAGTGGAGTTGAGGCCACCATGCATCGCTTGCACCGTCTGTTTCTATGCGTTTTGCCGCATATTTTTTGGCAATGGCAGAGATAACGGAACTATCCAACCCGCCCGAAAGCAACACTCCATACGGTACGTCACTCATTAACTGGCGGTGCACAGCCTCTTCCAATGCCACTTTCACATCCTCGGTTTGTGCATCATTCTCTTTGACGGTTTCATATTCTGTCCAGTCGCGCGAATACCAACGTTTCATTTTTCCCTCTTTACTATAGAAATAATGTCCGGGAAGGAATACTTCATATTCGTCACAAAATCCTTCGAGAGCTTTCAACTCGCTGCCGAAGTAGATTTTTCCCTCTTTATCTTTTCCTATATATAAAGGAATAACCCCTATCGGGTCACGGGCAATTAGAAATTCATCCTTTTCCTCATCATAAAGCACGAAAGCGAAGATACCGCTGATATCTTCCAAAAAATGGATGCCTTTATCTTTGTAAAGGGCAAGAATTACCTCACAGTCACTTCCGGTCTGAAAGTTATATTTTCTCGCATATTTAGCTCGAATATCACGGTGATTGTAAATTTCACCGTTGACGGCGAGCACCTGTTTACGATCGGGAGAGTATAACGGTTGTCCGCCACTCTGCGGGTCGACAATAGAAAGGCGTTCGTGTGCCAGGATGGCACTTCCGCCTACATAGATTCCGCTCCAGTCCGGTCCGCGATGACGGATCTTCTGGGCCATTTTCAGTGCTTTATCTCTTAGTTCTTTCGTTTGAACTTTGATGTTGAGTATACCTGCTATTCCACACATAACTTTAATTTTTAGAGGGGGTAATGTAATCTGTTGATTGTTTATTCGCTATTTCTAAGAAGCTGACTAGCTATTCTTAATTCGTTCCATAATTGTTATCGTTTAGTTCCACAACTGTTTCCCTTTAGTTCCATATCTGTTATCCTTTAGTTCCACAGATATGGAACGAACCGATAATAGCAATCGAGCTTCTTGTTGTACACTGTTGCAAAACTTATTGTATTAGATAAGCATCTATTTCCGCAGCAGCCTTTCGTCCTCCCGCCATGGCGCGTACTACCAGGCTGGCACCAGTCTCGGCGTCACCAGCAAGGAATACATTCTTTGCAAATTTCGGTTGCTCCGGTTTCAGGAATCCCATCGCCAATAATACCATATCAGCTTCGATGACTTCCTTCTTCCCTGTTGGTTTCATCGTGGGACGTCCGCCATCTGCTGCCGGAATCCATTCCACTTCTTCCACTTCTACACCTGTCACTTTTCCATTCTTTCCGAGGAACTGATTGGAAGCCAGGCACCAGCGGCGTGTACAACCTTCTTCATGGCTGGAAGTCGTTTTGAAGACTGCCGGCCATTGTGGCCAAGGAGTAGCCGGATTGTAGCCGACAGGAGGTTTCGGCATGATTTCGATTTGAGTGACACTGACGGCTCCCTGTCTCACACTGGTTCCGATGCAGTCGGAACCGGTATCTCCGCCACCTATCACAAGTACTTTTTTGCCTTTGGCATTCACCAATTTATCTTTCGGGAAAGTCTGTCCTGCCAGAAGCCTGTTCTGCTGTGCCAGCATTTCAAGTGCGAAATGGATGCCTTTCAGTTCACGTCCCGGAATACTCAAATCACGTGCAGTCGGCGTTCCGGTACAGATGCAGTAAGCGTCGAATCCTTCCGGCAAATGATTGACGTCTATTTCTACTCCCATTTCAAACAGTATTCCTTCTGCAGCCAATATCTTCATCCGTCGGTCAATTACATTCTTATCCAGTTTGAAATTAGGAATACCGAACCGTAATAACCCTCCGGGTGCTTCATCCTTATCGAATAAAGTAACGCTATATCCTTTTAAATTCAGCTGATTAGCCACTACCAATCCGGCAGGACCCGCACCAATCACCGCCACTTTCTTTCCGTTTCTTCTCGGTGTCTTTACCTGTATATATCCTTCACGAAAAGCCGCTTCCACGATAGCTGCTTCATTCTCGCGAATAGTCACCGGCTGATCGCAGGAAAGTTTCAACACACACGATTTCTCGCAAAGAGCAGGACAAATACGTCCCGTAAATTCCGGAAAATCGCAAGTAGACGACAATACTTCGTATGCCTCCTTCCATTTTCCCCTGTATAATGCATCCTGCCATTCCGGTTGTTTATTTCCTATCGGGCATGCCCAATGACAGAAAGGTACACCGCAATCCATGCAGCGTGACGCCTGCAATTTACGGCTGTTTGTATTCAAAGTCTGTTCTACCTGACTATAGTCAGCGATTCGCTCGTTTACAGGGCGGTATCCCGCCTCTTGTCGAGGTATATTTAGAAATGCTTTAGGATCTCCCATCTTGTTATTTACTATTTGACGATTTACTATTTTTAGACTATCTTGTCATTTGCTATTTGACTATTTACAGACTATACATTCAAATAGTAAATTGTAAATAGTCAAATTGTAAATCTAATAGTCTCTTTGCATGTCTGCAATTTTTTGTTGTAATTTTCTCATCTGTTCCTCCTGCAATACTTTTTTGTATTCGATGGGTACTACTTGGATGAACTGTTCTGCATAATGATTCCAGTTGTCAAGCATGGTACGGGCTAGTTTTGAGCCTGTGTACAGATAATGTTGGCGGATTAGTTCGTGTAGCTCTTTCCGGTAGCTGGCTTCTTCGATGAGTGACAGTTCCACCATTTCCATGTTGCAGAAATAATCGAAGTTGCCATCCTTGTTCCATACGTAAGCCACACCGCCACTCATACCGGCTGCAAAGTTGCGTCCGGTTTGTCCGAGGACTACCACACGACCTCCTGTCATATATTCGCAACAATGGTCGCCCACACCTTCCACTACGGCGACTGCACCGGAGTTACGAACTGCGAAACGTTCTCCTACACAACCGTTGATATATACTTCACCGCTTGTTGCTCCATAAAGTAAGGTATTACCGGCAATTGTATTCTTTTCGGCTTCGAAGTTGCTGCGGATAGGAGGCAATACGGAGATGCGTCCGCCGCTCAATCCTTTACCTAGATAATCGTTCGCTTCACCTTCCAGTTTAAAGTTAACTCCCGGTACGAGGAAAGCCCCGAAAGACTGACCTGCCGAGCCTTTGAACTTCACATTCAGCGTGTGTTCCGGCAATCCTTTGGCACCGTATTTCTTGGCAATCACTCCGGAGAGCATCGCACCTATTGCACGGTCTGTATTGGCAATCGTATATTCTAAAGAAATCTCTTTTTCATGTTCAATAGCTTCCTGTGCCGCATCAATGAGGGTTACATCCTTTACAGTAGAAACACCGTGGTCCTGATCGATGACATGGCGGATAGCCGCGTTGTTATCAATGCGTGCCAGCAATTTGGTGAAGTCGATTAACGCATGTTTCGGATTCGGGTCATTGGCAACGGATTTGCGTTCGATCAAGTCTGTGCGCCCGATAATATCATCCATCCTGGTGAATCCCATTTCGGCCAAATGCTCGCGGACCTCCTGCGCCAGGAATGTGAAGAAATTTACCAAATATTCACTACGCCCATGAAAGCGTTTACGTAATTCCTCATTCTGTGTGGCAACTCCCACCGGACAAGTATTCTGATGGCATTTGCGCATCATTACACACCCTAATACAATCAATGCCGAGGTGGCGAAGCCATATTCTTCGGCACCCATTAGCGCCATTAAGATGATGTCACGTCCGGTTTTCAGTTGTCCGTCGGCTTGCAGAACTACTTGACCACGAAGTCCGTTCAAAACCAATGTTTGCTGTGTCTCGCTCAATCCCAATTCCGGTGAGATGCCCGCATAACGGATAGAAGAAGCCGGAGAAGCACCTGTTCCCCCTTCAGCACCGGAGATGACAATCAGGTCCGCCTTTGCTTTTGCCACCCCGGCGGCAATTGTACCGACGCCGCTTTCTGCTACCAGTTTCACACTGATTTTGGCCTGTGGATTTACATTTTTCAGATCGAAGATTAATTGTGCCAAATCCTCAATCGAATAAATATCATGATGAGGTGGGGGAGAAATCAGTGAAATTCCCGGAATGGAATGGCGTGTTTTTGCAATCACATCATTCACTTTAAATCCCGGAAGTTGTCCGCCTTCACCCGGCTTTGCCCCCTGTGCTATCTTAATCTGAATCTCGTCCGCATTAACCAAATATTCTGCCGTTACACCGAAACGTCCGGAAGCTACCTGCTTGATTGCACTTCGTAAGGAACTGCCATCGGGCAGTGGTTGGAAACGGGCAGCGTCCTCGCCACCTTCACCGGTATTACTGCGTCCGTGAATTTTATTCATGGCAATAGCCATTGCCTCATGAGCCTCTTTGCTGATAGAACCAAAAGACATGGCCCCCGTGACGAAACGATGCAGAATGTTTTCCACCGGTTCTACCTGATCGATTGAAATCGGATTACGACGGAATCCCAGAAAGTCACGAAGGAAAATAGGCTTCTCTTTTTCGTCTACCAAATGAGTATATTCTTTAAACTTCTTGTAACTTCCCAGCCGTGTAGCCAATTGCAGTGTACTGATTGTTTCCGGATTCCATGCGTGCTTTTCTCCGTCTTTGCGGAAGGCATACAAACCGTTGTTTTTTAATAATGGAAAGTTGAAAGTGGAAGATTGGGAATTACTTTGTGTGCCTTCATTTCCATTTTTGATTTCTGAAAATCCTTCCTCATGGAAAGCGATGGCATCTCTGGCTATTTCTTCCAAGCGAATACCTCCGATGGGCGAACCGAGTCCACCGAAATAGGCCTTACTCAATTCTTCGCTCAAACCGACGGCTTCGAAGATCTTTGCACCACGATAAGAGCGGATGGTAGAGATCCCCATTTTACTCATGATTTTAAACAAGCCTTTGCAGATGGATTTGATATAATTCTTTTCAGCAGTGGCATAATCCAACTGAATATCCCTGTCTTTAACCAAGCGGTCGAGAACGGCAAATGCCATGTAAGGATTCAGGGCACTTGCTCCGAAACCCAGTAATAACGCAGCGTGCATCACCTCACGTATTTCACCGCTTTCTACAATCAATGCTGTTTGTACACGTTTGCCGACTGAAATCAGATGGTGATGAACGGCGCTTACTGCCAGCAATGAAGGAATAGCAGCATGGGTAATATCCACGTCACGGTCGGTCAGGACAATGTAGTTTACGCCTTCCGTCACAGATTCTTCCGCCATTTTACAGAGGCTGTTCAGTGCCTCCTGCAATCCGGCTTTCCCTTTCGCTGCTTCAAATAACATGGGCAGTTTGACTGTTTTGAAACCTTTATAGCGGATATTACAAAGAATATCCAGTTGTGTGTTGCTCAAAATCGGATGATTCAGGCGGACCATTTTGCAATGACTTTCGCTGGGTGTCAGAATGTTCATGCCGACTGCCCCGATGTATTCTGTCAATGACATTACCAGTTCTTCGCGGAGCGGGTCGATGGGAGGATTGGTCACTTGTGCAAATTGCTGCCGGAAATAGTTGTAAAGCAATTGCGGCTTATCCGAAAGTACAGCTAACGGAGTATCATTACCCATTGAATGGATCGGTTCTGCTCCGGTGCTTGCCATTGGCATAATCAGTTTTTCAATATCCTCTTTGGAGTAGCCGAAAGTGCGAAGCATACAGTCGTAGTTTTCTACATGATGAGGTACTTTGCGTCCGCTCTTCAGTTCATCCAGTTCGATTCGGTTCGTAGACAACCAGGTGCGGTAAGGTTTGGCTTCAGCCAACTGTTTTTTCAGTTCGCCATCATAATAAATTTCACCTTTTTCTGTATCTACCAGCAAAATCTTACCGGGCTGTAAGCGACCTTTTTCTTTGATGTCTCCCGGTTCGAAATCCATCACACCGACTTCCGAAGCCACTACCATCATATCGTTTTTAGTAATCAGATAACGGGCAGGGCGCAGACCGTTACGGTCGAGCATACCTCCGGCAAATCGTCCGTCACTGAAGAGAAGTGCAGCCGGTCCGTCCCACGGTTCCATCAGGATAGAGTGGTATTCGTAGAATGATTTCAGATCCTCGCTGATGGGATTCTTTTCGTTGAAAGATTCCGGCACGAGCATAGCCATAGCGTGTGGCAGGCTCAACCCCGACATCACCAGGAACTCCAGTACATTATCCAGAGAAGCACTGTCGCTCATGCCCGGTTGTATAATCGGGCGAAGTTCTTTTATGTCACCCAAGGTAGGAGTGGAGAGTACGCTTTCGCGGGCCTCCATCCATCCGCGGTTACCACGGATCGTGTTGATTTCACCGTTGTGTGCCAGAAGGCGGAATGGTTGTGCCAATCCCCATGTAGGGAATGTATTGGTACTGAAACGGGAGTGCACCAGTGCCAGTCCGCTGGTAAAATAGCTATTCGTCAGGTCCGGATAGTAGTTGCGCAGTTGCAACGACGAAAGCATACCTTTATATATAATGTTTTTTGTAGAAAGCGAAACAACATAAAAATCGTCCTTTGTCGGAATGGATGACAGTCTGACCTTATTCTCGATTCTTTTCCGGATCAGATATAACTTCCGGTCGGCCGTTTCCGTTTCTGTAAATCCGGTGATAAACACCTGCTTGATGTCAGGTTCGTTTGCCAAAGCAGATTCTCCTAGAATTTCAGGGCAGGTGGGCACATTGCGCAGATGCATCAATGTGAGTCCTTCTTTTTCAATTTCTTCAATAATGATACTTAAAATGGCTGCCTGGTCTTTCTCATTTTTCGGCAAAAATAGCAATCCTGTGCCGTACCGTCCTTTTTCGGGTACAGGAATACCTTGCAATAAAATAAACTCATGCGGAATTTGCAACATGATACCTGCACCGTCGCCGGTTTTGTTATCCGCACCTTCGGCGCCACGGTGGCGCATGTTCTCTAATACCTTTAAAGCCGACTCAACAATGTCGTGTGACTTTTCTCCATGAATGTTTACCAGCATACCAACACCGCAGGCATCGTGTTCGTATGCCGCATTGTACAAGCCCATCTGTTTGGGCTGTCGTTGGTAAGGGGATCCTTCTGTTACGTTGTTAAAAAGTTCTTGTTTCTTCATTCTTACTAGCTTTATTGTATGATAATACCTAATTGAAGTGTCAATTTGTTCGGCAAAGTTAGTGGTTTAATTTCAAAATGATAGTAAAATATAAATTTTCTGTAACGCGAAATTAGAAGAAGAGCCTGTCTTCTTCTAATTTGTAATTAAAAGAAGGAGATTTACTTTTAATTTGTTAGCTCTTTTGGGTGAATGGTGATTTAATTGTAATTTGTTTCTTTTTGACCTAAAAATAATATATTATTTAACTTTTTGATGTGTTTACAACTTTTTTATGCGTTTCTGTCAAATAAATATGCTTTTTGTTGTCTTTATGTTATTTGTAATGTGTATATTTGCAGTCGAAATAAAAATATCATAATATGTGTGGAATAGTAGGCTATATTGGTAAACGAAAAGCCTACCCTATCCTTATAAAAGGGCTGAAGCGACTGGAGTATCGTGGATATGATAGCGCGGGGGTAGCAATCATCAGTGATGACCGACAGTTAAATGTGTATAAGACGAAAGGAAAAGTCTCCGATCTTGAAAATTTCGTCACACAAAAAGATATTTCCGGTACGATCGGAATTGCCCATACTCGTTGGGCTACTCACGGGGAACCTTGTTCCGCTAACGCCCACCCTCATTACTCTTCTTCCGAAAAGCTCGCTCTCATTCATAACGGTATTATTGAAAACTACGCCGTTCTCAAAGAAAAACTTCAAGCCAAAGGCTATATTTTTAAAAGTAGTACAGATACCGAAGTCCTTGTTCAATTAATAGAATACATGAAAGTCACTAATCAAGTCAGTTTGCTGACAGCCGTTCAATTGGCGTTGGGAGAAGTGATTGGTGCCTATGCGATTGCGATTCTTGATAAAGAGCATCCCGATGAGATTATTGCTGCCCGTAAGAGTAGCCCGCTGGTAGTGGGGATTGGAGCGGACGAGTTCTTCCTTGCTTCGGATGCCACTCCGATTGTAGAATATACAGATAAGGTGGTTTATCTGGAAGACGGAGAAATTGCAGTTCTCCATTTGGGAAAAGAATTAAAGGTGGTCAACTTGAGTAATGTTGAAATGACACCTGAAATTAAAAAGGTGGAGCTTAATCTCGGCCAGCTGGAAAAAGGGGGATATCCGCATTTTATGTTGAAAGAGATTTTCGAACAGCCCGATTGTATTCATGATTGTATGCGCGGACGTATCAATGTGGAAGCAGACAATGTGGTACTTTCCGCTGTGATCGATCATCGGGAAAAGCTACTGAATGCCAAGCGGTTTATTATCGTTGCCTGCGGAACTTCCTGGCATGCCGGACTGATTGGTAAGCATCTGATTGAAAGTTTCTGCCGCATACCGGTGGAAGTGGAGTATGCTTCCGAATTCCGTTACCGTGATCCGGTGATTGACGGACAGGATGTAGTGATAGCAATCTCCCAAAGTGGTGAGACTGCGGATACTTTGGCTGCTGTGGAATTGGCAAAAAGCCGTGGAGCATTTATATATGGTATTTGTAATGCTATCGGGTCTTCTATTCCCCGTGCTACTCACACCGGTTCGTATATCCACGTAGGTCCGGAAATCGGAGTCGCTTCCACCAAAGCGTTTACCGGACAGGTCACTGTGTTGGCAATGCTGGCATTGACGCTTGCCAAAGCGAAAGGAACAATTGACGAACGGCATTATCTTTCAATAGTACAGGAATTAAATCATATTCCGGAGAAGATGAAAGAAGTGCTGAAACTGAATGATACCCTGGCGGAGTTATCGAAAACGTTCACGTATGCGCATAACTTTATTTACCTGGGACGCGGATATAGTTATCCTGTTGCATTGGAAGGTGCATTGAAATTGAAAGAAATATCGTATATTCACGCCGAAGGTTATCCGGCTGCCGAGATGAAGCACGGACCGATTGCCTTGATTGACGCGGAAATGCCGGTAGTGGTGATTGCTACGCAGAATGGACTGTACGAAAAAGTGCTAAGTAATATTCAGGAGATCAAGGCAAGGAAGGGAAAAGTGATTGCGTTCGTTACGAAGGGAGATACGGTTATCAGCAAGATTGCCGATTGTAGTATCGAACTTCCTGAAACAATAGAGTGTCTCGATCCGTTAATTACTACAGTACCTCTCCAACTTCTTGCTTATCACATTGCGGTATGTAAGGGGATGGATGTAGACCAGCCGAGAAATCTGGCGAAGTCGGTAACGGTGGAGTAATGTGATTTACAATTAGACAATTTACTATTTACTATTTACGATTGAAGAATCAATGATAGATAGTAAGTTGTTTGATTGGCAGGTGGTAATTTAAATCGTAAATAGTAAATCGTCAAATCGTAAATAGTATAGATGGAACAATTGAAACATGAATGTGGCGTTGCCATGATACGCTTGCTTAAACCGTTGGAGTATTACGAGAAAAAGTACGGAACATGGATGTACGGTCTTAATAAGCTCTACCTGTTGATGGAGAAACAACATAACCGTGGACAGGAAGGTGCGGGACTGGCATGTGTGAAACTGGAAGCAAATCCGGGTGAAGAATATATGTTTCGTGAACGTGCTTTAGGCTCCGGAGCTATTACGGAGATTTTTGAAAATGTTCAAAACAATTTTAAGGAGCTCACTTCCGAACAGTTGCATGATGCTGCGTATGCCAAACGAGTCCTGCCTTTTGCCGGGGAAGTATATATGGGGCATCTTCGTTATTCCACTACGGGAAAATCCGGAATCTCATACGTGCATCCATTTTTAAGAAGAAATAACTGGCGTGCCAAGAATCTCGCTCTTTGCGGAAACTTCAATATGACGAATGTGGACGAAATATTTGCCCGTATCACTGCCATTGGCCAGCATCCGCGTAAATATGCCGATACATATATCATGTTGGAACAGGTGGGACACCGTCTTGACCGTGAAGTGGAGCGTGTATTCAATCTTGCCGAAGCCGAAGGGCTTACAGGCATGGGCATCACGCATTATATAGAAGAACATATTGATTTGGCAAACGTACTGCGTACTTCCAGTCGCGAATGGGATGGGGGATATGTTATTTGTGGATTGACCGGAAGCGGTGAATCTTTCGCTATCCGTGACCCGTGGGGCATCCGGCCTGCATTTTGGTATCAGGATGACGAGATAGCTGTTCTTGCTTCCGAACGTCCGGTTATCCAGACAGCTTTGAATGTTCCGTTTGAGGAAATCAAGGAACTGCAACCGGGGCAGGCATTGTTGATTAGCAAAGAAGGTAAGATACGTACTTCGCAAATCAATAAGCCGCGTGAAAATCAGGCTTGTTCCTTCGAACGTATCTATTTCTCCCGTGGCAGTGACGTCGATATTTATAAAGAAAGGAAACGGCTGGGCGAAAAGTTGGTTCCGAAAATACTGAAAGCAATCAATAATGACATCGATCATACGGTCTTCTCTTTTATTCCAAACACTGCGGAGGTTGCTTTCTATGGAATGTTGCAGGGACTGGATGATTACTTGAATGAGGAGAAAGTGCAGCAGATCGCTGCATTGGGGCATAACCCGAATATGGAGGAGTTGGAAGTTATTCTTTCCCGTCGTATTCGTAGCGAAAAGGTGGCAATCAAGGATATTAAGCTCCGTACGTTTATTGCCGAAGGAAACAGTCGTAATGATTTGGCTGCCCATGTGTATGATATTACATACGGAAGTCTTGTACCCGGTGTTGATAATCTGGTGATTATCGATGACAGCATTGTGCGTGGCACTACGCTGAAACAAAGTATTATCGGTATTCTCGACCGTCTCGGTCCGAAGAAGATTGTCATCGTATCTTCTTCTCCGCAGGTGCGTTATCCTGACTATTACGGTATTGATATGGCAAAGATGAGCGAGTTTATCGCCTTCAGGGCTGCTGTCGAACTTTTAAAGGAACGGGATATGAAAGATGTGATTGCGGCCGCCTACCGTAAATCGAAAGAG
Source organism: Bacteroides sp. D1 (assembly GCF_000157095.2). NCBI lineage: Bacteria > Pseudomonadati > Bacteroidota > Bacteroidia > Bacteroidales > Bacteroidaceae > Bacteroides > Bacteroides sp. D1. Next base: position 23,479 of record NZ_JH114346.1, on the reverse strand, counting down.
CAGGTAGGACTGCCGAAAGAGCAGATGGTAAACTATGTGAAAGACATTTATGCTCCGTTCACTGATGAGGAAATCTCTGCCAAAATGGTGGAACTGCTGACACCCAAGGGAACCAAGGCGAAAGTGGAAATCGTCTATCAACCGTTGGAGGGATTGCACGAGGCTTGTCCGCATCATAAAGGCGACTGGTATTTTAGCGGTAACTACCCTACACCGGGTGGTGTGAAAATGGTGAACCGGGCGTTCATCGACTATATAGAACAAATGTATCAATTCTAACAACCATACAACGATTCAATAATAAGAATGAGAAATGTGACATTAATCCTTGACGACGGGAGCCGGTTTTCCGGTAAGTCGTTTGGCTACGAGAAGCCGGTGGCGGGCGAAGTAGTGTTTAATACTGCCATGACCGGATACCCGGAGAGCCTTACTGACCCTTCATACGCCGGACAGTTGATGACGCTTACCTATCCTTTGGTAGGTAACTACGGTGTTCCTCCTTTTACTATCGAGCCGAATGGACTTGCCACTTTCATGGAAAGTGAGAAGATCCACGCGGAAGCGATTATCGTAAGTGACTATTCTTATGAATACAGCCACTGGAACGCTGTGGAGAGCCTCGGTGACTGGTTGAAACGCGAAAAGGTTCCTGGTATCACGGGCATTGACACACGCGAGTTGACGAAAGTTCTTCGTGAACATGGAGTAATGATGGGGAAAATAGTATTTGAAAATGAAGAATTAAGAATGAAGAATGAAGAATTTCCGTCTTATAGCGATATAAACTATGTAGACCAGGTTTCCTGTAAAGAAATTATTCATTATTTCCCTAGTGGAACAAGCAGCCACAGCGCAGCTAATTCTTCATTCTTCATTCCTCATTCTTCATTAAAAAAAGTTGTCCTGGTAGATTGCGGTGTGAAGACTAATATCATTCGTTGTCTGCTGAAACGTAATGTTGAGGTGATTCGTGTACCTTGGGATTATGATTATAACGGATTCGAATTTGACGGACTGTTTATTTCTAACGGACCGGGGGATCCGGATACCTGTGATGCTGCGGTGCAGAATATCCGCAAGGCAATGGCAAACGAGAAACTGCCTATTTTCGGAATCTGCATGGGTAACCAACTGCTATCGAAAGCCGGAGGAGCCAAGATTTATAAATTGAAATACGGTCACCGTAGCCATAACCAACCGGTGCGTATGGTAGGTACGGAACGTTGCTTCATCACTTCGCAAAATCACGGTTATGCCGTAGACAATAATACGTTGAGTGCAGATTGGGAACCGTTATTTATTAATATGAATGATGGCTCTAACGAAGGAATCAAGCATAAAAGAAACCCTTGGTTTTCTGCACAATTCCATCCGGAAGCAGCGAGTGGACCTACGGATACGGAATTCCTGTTCGACGAATTTGTAAAACTATTATAACCCATATTCATCACGGATTATAAAAAATCTGTGTTTATCTGTGTAATCTGTGGTGAACCAGAAAGTAGAATCAATGAAAGAAAATATAAAGAAAGTATTGCTGTTGGGTTCCGGTGCCCTGAAGATCGGTGAGGCCGGTGAGTTTGACTATTCCGGTTCGCAGGCACTCAAAGCTTTGAAAGAAGAAGGCATTGAAACGATTCTTATCAATCCTAATATTGCTACGGTACAGACGTCCGAAGGAGTGGCGGATCAAATCTACTTCCTCCCGGTGACTCCGTATTTCGTAGAGAAAGTGATTCAGAAAGAAAAACCGGAAGGCATTATGCTGGCGTTCGGTGGTCAGACAGCCTTGAACTGTGGAGTGGCATTGTACAAAGAAGGTATTCTTGAAAAATATAATGTGAAAGTACTTGGTACCCCGGTACAAGCCATTATGGATACCGAGGATCGTGAACTTTTCGTTCAGAAATTGAATGAAATCAATGTAAAGACCATTAAGAGTGAAGCCGTAGAAAATGCGGAAGCTGCGCGTCGCGCAGCAAAAGAACTGGGGTATCCCGTAATTGTTCGTGCTGCGTATGCATTGGGTGGCTTGGGCTCCGGTTTCTGTGATAACGAAGAGCAACTGGATATTCTTGTAGAAAAAGCGTTCTCTTTCTCTCCGCAGGTATTGGTGGAAAAATCTCTTCGTGGTTGGAAAGAAGTGGAATATGAAGTGGTGCGCGACCGTTTCGACAACTGTATCACAGTTTGTAATATGGAAAACTTCGACCCGCTGGGTATTCATACCGGTGAATCTATCGTTATTGCTCCGTCACAAACGCTTACGAACAAAGAATATCATAAACTTCGGGAACTGGCAATACGTATCATCCGCCACATCGGTATTGTGGGCGAATGTAATGTACAATATGCCTTCGACCCCGAATCCGAAGATTATCGGGTGATTGAAGTAAATGCCCGTCTTTCCCGTTCATCGGCTTTGGCATCTAAGGCAACGGGTTATCCGCTGGCTTTCGTTGCGGCCAAATTGGGACTGGGTTACGGACTCTTCGACCTGAAGAACTCTGTAACAAAGACTACTTCTGCTTTTTTCGAACCGGCACTGGACTATGTTGTATGTAAGATTCCACGTTGGGATTTGGGTAAGTTCCACGGTGTAGATAAAGAATTGGGATCTTCTATGAAATCTGTCGGTGAGGTGATGGCTATCGGTCGTACTTTTGAAGAAGCTATCCAGAAAGGGCTCCGCATGATCGGACAGGGAATGCACGGATTTGTAGAAAATAAGGAGCTAGTTATTTCCGACATCGACAAGGCTTTGCGCGAACCGACTGATAAACGTATTTTTGTTATCTCGAAGGCTTTTCGTGCCGGCTACACCATCGATCAGGTACACGAACTGACTAAGATTGATAAATGGTTCCTTCAGAAATTGATGAATATCATGCAGACTTCCGAAGAACTGCATAGCTGGGGAAATAATCACAAACAAATAGCCGATCTGCCAAACGAACTGCTTCGTAAAGCCAAGGTTCAAGGTTTCTCTGATTTCCAGGTTGCCCGTGCCATCGGCTACGAAGGTGATATGGAGGATGGTATTCTTTATGTCCGCAAACATCGTAAAGAGGCGGGTATTCTTCCGGTAGTGAAGCAGATTGATACTTTGGCAGCCGAATATCCGGCACAAACCAATTATCTGTATCTTACTTATAGCGGTGTGGCAAATGATGTTCATTACTTGGGCGACCATAAATCCATTGTCGTATTGGGGTCCGGTGCTTATCGTATCGGCTCTTCCGTAGAATTTGACTGGTGCGGTGTGCAGGCTTTGAATACTATTCGTAAAGAAGGATGGCGCAGCGTGATGATTAACTATAATCCTGAAACTGTATCTACGGACTACGATATGTGCGATCGCTTGTACTTTGACGAATTGACTTTTGAACGTGTGATGGATATTCTGGAACTGGAGAATCCGCATGGTGTAATTGTATCTACCGGCGGTCAGATTCCAAATAATCTTGCTTTGCGTCTGGATGCACAGAATATCAATATCCTTGGCACAAGTGCCAAGAGCATTGACAACGCTGAAGACCGTGAGAAATTCTCTGCTATGCTCGACCGTATCGGTGTGGATCAGCCTCGTTGGCGTGAATTAACATCTATGGATGACATTCAGGAGTTTGTTGAAGAAGTAGGTTTCCCCGTACTCGTTCGTCCGTCATACGTGCTTTCGGGAGCTGCAATGAATGTTTGTTCCAATCAGGAAGAACTGGAGCGTTTCCTGAAACTGGCAGCCAATGTCTCGAAAAAACATCCGGTAGTAGTAAGTCAGTTTATTGAACATGCCAAGGAAGTAGAAATGGATGCCGTGGCGCAGAATGGAGAAATTGTGGCATACGCTATTAGTGAGCATATCGAATTTGCAGGAGTACACTCCGGTGACGCGACTATTCAGTTCCCGCCACAGAAGCTATATGTAGAAACTGTTCGTCGTATCAAACGTATCAGCCGTGAGATTGCCAAGGCTTTGAATATCTCCGGTCCGTTTAATATTCAGTATTTGGCAAAAGATAATGATATCAAGGTGATTGAATGTAACTTGCGTGCTAGTCGTTCTTTCCCATTTGTCAGCAAGGTACTGAAGATCAACTTTATTGAACTGGCAACCAAAGTTATGCTTGGCCTGCCTGTCGAAAAACCGGAAAAGAATCTTTTCGAACTGGACTATGTGGGAATCAAGGCTTCCCAATTCTCCTTCAACCGTTTGCAGAAAGCCGATCCGGTGTTGGGAGTAGATATGGCTTCCACCGGTGAAGTAGGTTGTATTGGTATGGATACTTCTTGTGCCGTATTGAAAGCAATGCTTTCTGTAGGTTATCGTATTCCGAAGAAGAATATCTTGCTTTCTACGGGTACGATGAAGCAAAAAGCGGATATGATGGATGCAGCCCGTATGTTGGTGAATAAGGGATATAAACTCTTTGCGACGGGCGGTACACATAAAGCGCTTGCCGAGAGCGGTATTGAGAGTACTCATGTTTATTGGCCGAGTGAAGAGGGACATCCGCAGGCGTTGGAGATGCTTCATAGTAAGGAAATAGATATGGTAGTCAATATACCAAAGAACTTGACTGCCGGAGAATTAAGTAATGGGTATAAAATCCGTCGTGCCGCCATCGATTTAAATATTCCGTTGATTACGAACGCTCGTCTGGCTAGTGCGTTTATCAATGCCTTCTGTACGATGAGTGTGGATGATATAGCTATCAAGAGCTGGGCAGAATATAAATAAGATGATTATATTCTATTGAAATGAAAAGACAAAGGTCGTTCTTATTATTCGAGAGCGGCCTTTGTCTATTATTGTAGAAATACAATTATTCGATTATTCAGTTGGAAAATTAAATACTCTTGGTCTTTATTTGCTGTTTTGGACATTTTAATGTAACTTGCGCGCTTATTTAAATAATATTTTTTTACAGGAGGATGATAGGTATGGATAATCATGTTGTAATAATGGCTGGTGGCATAGGGAGCCGTTTCTGGCCGATGAGCACTCCGGAATGTCCTAAACAATTTATTGATGTAATGGGATGTGGCCGGTCACTGATTCAATTGACGGCAGACCGTTTTGATGGTGTTTGCCCCAGGGAAAATATGTGGGTGGTAACTTCTGAAAAATACATTGATATTGTTCGGGAGCAGTTGCCGGAAATTCCGGAAAGTAATATTTTAGCGGAACCCTGTGCACGAAATACTGCGCCTTGTATCGCGTTTGCTTGCTGGAAAATCAAAAAGAAGCATCCCCGTGCTAACATTGTAGTAACTCCTTCGGATGCATTAGTCATCAATACGGGCGAGTTCCGTAGAGTGATGGAGAAAGCACTTCGTTTTACGGATGATAGCAGTGCTATTGTCACAATAGGTATTCGACCGACTCGTCCGGAGACAGGCTACGGATATATTGCTGCTGCCAACCAGCTTCAAACAGATAAAGAAATTTATACAGTAGACGCATTCAAGGAAAAACCCGATAAAGAGACAGCTGAAAAGTATTTGGCGGAAGGTAATTTCTTCTGGAATGCGGGAATCTTTGTGTGGAACGTGCGTACTATCACTTCCGTGATGCGTGTATATGCTCCGGGTATCGCACAGATTTTTGACCGTATTTTCCCGGATTTCTATACGGAAAAAGAAAATGAAACAATCAAAAAGTTGTTCCCGACTTGCGAAAGTATTTCTATCGACTATGCGGTGATGGAAAAAGCAGAAGCGATTTACGTCTTGCCGGCTTCTTTCGGCTGGTCGGATTTAGGCACATGGGGAGCACTTCGCGGTCTTTTGCCACAGGATAAATCGGGAAATGCTACGGTAGGAACCGATATACGTTTGTATGACAGTAAGAATTGTATTGTGCATGCCAGCGAAGAAAAACGAGTTGTCGTTCAAGGACTGGATGGATATATCATCGCAGAGAAAGATAATACATTACTGATTTGTAAACTGGAAGAGGAACAACGGATTAAAGAGTTCTCGAAATAAAGATTATTTCGTTTGCTGATATTCGTGGGGTGTCATTCCTGTCATTCGTTTGAAGAACTTCGAGAAAAAAGAAGGATTAGGGAAATTTAATTCATCAGAAACTTGATAAACGAGCAGATTGCTATGTTTTAGCAATACTTTTGCTTCTAGTATAATGGACTGGTTTATCCAGTCCATTACTGTTTGTTGACTGGCCTGCCGGATAACTGTATTCAGATAACGCGGAGTGAGACATAGCTTATCCGCATAGAAGTTCACGTTACGCTCTTTCTTGCTGTGTGTGTTGACAAGAGAGATGAAGCGTTGGAAAATCTCTTCCTGTCTTGTCAACTGTGCAGGATTCTGCTCAATGCTGTTTTGAGCGATATATTCTAAATAATAGAGGAGGCTGGCCAAAAGATGTTGTATAGCTTCTTTGCGGAATGGCGGTTCCTGCAATACTCCCCATGTCAAGGTGAAATAATGTTCCACTTGTTGCTGTTCTTGTGGAGATAGTAACAATATGATGTTTTTCTGATGATGGAGAAGGTAAGAGAAAAAATCGTCTTTTCCGGATATAGGAAGGAAATTGTGGTCGGCTGCTATCATTTGCATATCAAAATCAGGAGACACTTCTGTGATTTGAATAATGGAGTTAGGAGCGATCACTGCGATGTATCCCGGTTGGATGGTATATTCGATCAGATTAATGAGAATTCGGGCAGAGCCTTGCTTGACGAATGCGATACGTCCTTCTTTAATACGATACGGTTGACCGAGTGAGAAAAGAGTCGTTTCCATCTTTACAAAGCTATTGACGAATCCGAAATCAGAAGATATATAACGATGCTCGTTATGCCGGACAATTTTAAGATTGTCTAATAATTTAAGTGCTAACTCTATCGGTTCTTTTTGTCCCATTTTCTTTTCTCTTTTCCGGCAAAGGTAATAAAATGCGGCATACTTATTTGCTTTTTTCTGTTTTATCGAACTAATGGAACACATTTACCAACTCTTGGAAATGACCAGTATCTTTGAAATCCTTATCTTTGTCTTTCGAAGAAACCAAAGAAATAATGGATATGAAAAGAATGATTTTCAGTTTCTCCTTTTTACTGTATGTAGCAGGAGCGTATGCGCAGATAACATTGGAAGAATGTCAGCGGAAGACGCAGGATAATTATCCGTTGGTACATCAGTATGGTTTAGTGGAGAAGACAAAGGAATATAATCTGGAAAATGCAGCCAAGGGATATTTACCTCAATTTGCTCTTTCGGCAAAGGCTTCTTATCAGAGTGATGTGACAGAAATTCCGGTAAAACTTCCCGGAGTAGATTTAAAAGGATTGCCCAAAGACCAATATCAGGTCATGTTGGAGTTGCAACAGAAGATATGGGACGGGGGAGGAATCCGTATGCAGAAGAAGCAGACGATTGCAGAGGCTGAAGTGGAGAAAGAAAAACTGAATGTAGATATGTATGCGCTGAATGACCGCGTGAATGATCTTTATTTTGGAATTCTCCTGCTGGACGAGCAAATCAAACAGAATACATTGTTACAAGATGAGTTAGAGAGAAATTATCGTCAGATTACTGCTTATGTGGAAAATGGAATAGCCAATCAAGCTGATTTGGATGCAGTGAAAGTGGAGCAGTTGAATACAAAACAGAAAAGAATTGATTTAGTATCATCACGGGCAGCTTATTTGAAAATGCTTTCGCTGTTGGTAGGAGAAGCACTGTCTCCGGAGACGGTGCTGGAGAAACCTGTACCTCAAAGTACGGTTTCGGCTGTCAGTGAGATTCGTCGGCCGGAGTTGGCTTTGTTTGATGCACAGGGAGCCGGACTGCAAGTGCAGGAGAAGGCTTTGAATGTGCGTCATCTTCCGCAGTTCGGACTGTTTGTGCAGGGGGCATACGGAAATCCCGGATTGGATATGCTGAAGAATGAATTTTCTCCTTATTATATGGCAGGTGTCCGGCTTTCATGGAATTTCGGTAGTCTGTATACTTTGAAAAATGACCGTCGGGTGATCGAGAAGAAAAGACAGCAACTGGATAATAACCGGGATATATTCCTTTTCAATACAAGACTGGAAATGACGCAGCAGGATCAGGCTATCCATTCTTTGGAGAAGCAAATGCGGGATGATGATGAAATAATCCGGTTGCGTACAAATATCCGTAAAGCTGCCGAAGCAAAGGTGGCAAATGGAACATTGACCGTGACTGAAATGTTACGTGAACTGACTAATGAGAGCTTGGCGCGTCAGTCGAAAGCCATGCATGAGATTCAACGGTTAATGGGAATTTATCAATTGAAATATACAATAAATGATTAATATAACTTCTCCGGATATGAAAAGAATAACAAAAATAGGAATGTGGGGGATAACGCTGATGATGTTATCTGCCTGTGGAAATGGAACACCTGATTATGACGCAACCGGTACATTTGAAGCTACGGAAGTAATAGTGTCCGCCGAGGCTGCCGGAAAATTGCTACGACTGGAAGTAGAAGAGGGTACAAAGCTGGAAGCGGGTGAGGAGATCGGGTTGGTAGATACGGTACAATTGTATTTAAAGAAACTGCAATTGGAAGCCAGTATGAAATCAGTAGAAAACCAGCGTCCTGATCTTGCCAAACAGATTGCCGCTACCAAACAGCAAATTGTCACGGCAGAGCGTGAGAGGAAACGGGTGGAAAACTTGCTTGCTGCAGGTGCGGCCAATCAAAAACAACTGGATGATTGGGACGCGCAAGTCAAATTACTCGAACGACAGCTCGTTGCACAGGAATCATCGTTGCGTAATAGTACGAATAGCCTTACAGAACAAGGCAATTCGGTTGCTATACAGGTAGCGCAAGTGGAGGATCAGTTAGCTAAATGTCATGTTCAGTCACCTATCGCAGGTACAGTATTGGCTAAATATGCGGAAGCCGGTGAATTGGCGGCGATAGGCAAGCCTTTATTTAAGGTGGGCGAAGTGGATCGTATGTATTTAAGGGCTTACATCACTTCCGAACAGTTGTCGCAAGTGAAACTGGGAGATCAAGTGACTGTGTATGCTGACTATGGCAACTCGGAGCAGAAAGCTTATCCGGGGGAAGTGACCTGGATTTCCGATCGTTCGGAATTCACTCCAAAAACAATTCTGACGAAGAATGAACGTGCTAATCTGGTATATGCAGTGAAGATTGCGGTGAAGAATGACGGAGCGTTGAAGATTGGTATGTATGGCGGAGTAAAATTAAAGAATGAAGATTAAAAATTAAAGTCAGGGAAATGGAGAAGGATGTACCCATAGTGGTTGTGAAAGAAGTCGGCAAGAGCTATGGAACGGTGGAAGCGCTGAAAGATGTTTCTTTTGTGGTAGAACGGGGAGAGATCTTTGGGCTGATAGGTCCTGACGGTGCCGGTAAGAGTACCTTATTCCGTATTCTGACTACTTTGCTGCTGGCAGATAAGGGAACGGCCACGATCGGCGGACTGGATGTGGCAACAGACTATAAACAGATTCGTACGAAGGTGGGATATATGCCCGGTCGTTTTTCACTTTACCAGGATCTTTCAGTAGAGGAGAATCTGGAGTTTTTCGCTACCGTATTCCATACGACTGTTCAGGAGAACTATGATTTAATTAAAGATATCTATCAGCAGATAGAACCGTTCAGGAAAAGAAGGGCAGGAGCTTTGTCGGGTGGAATGAAGCAGAAACTGGCATTGAGTTGTGCTTTGATCCATAAGCCTGATATTTTATTTCTGGATGAACCCACTACCGGAGTGGATCCTGTGTCGCGCAAGGAATTTTGGCAAATGCTTCGTAACTTGCGGGAACAAGGTATTACCATTGTTGTTTCTACTCCCATCATGGATGAAGCCCGGCAATGTGACCGGATTGCTTTTATCAATCATGGAAAGATTCATGGAATTGATACCCCCGAGCGTATTCTTCAGCAATTTGCATCCATCCTTTGTCCTCCTTCTTTGGAACGGGAGGAGGTGAGACATGAAACCGCTCCGGTCATTGAAGTGGAGCAGCTGACAAAGTGTTTTGGCAATTTTACAGCGGTAGATCATATCTCCTTTCAGGTGAACCGGGGAGAGATATTTGGCTTTCTGGGTGCTAATGGAGCCGGAAAGACTACGGCCATGCGCATGCTTTGCGGATTGAGCAAACCGACATCAGGCATAGGAAAGGTGGCAGGATATGATATTTTCCGGGAAGCTGAACAAGTAAAGAAGCATATCGGCTATATGAGCCAAAAGTTTTCGCTATATGAAGACCTGAAAGTGTGGGAGAATATCCGTCTGTTTGCCGGGATTTATGGGATGAAAGAGCAAGAAATAGAGCGGAAGACAGAAGAATTGTTGGATCGCCTGGGGCTTGCTGACGAGCGGGATACTTTGGTGAAGAGCCTTCCGGTGGGGTGGAAGCAGAAATTAGCTTTTTCAGTTTCAATCTTCCACGAGCCGAGAATTGTTTTTCTGGATGAGCCGACGGGTGGAGTAGATCCCGCTACGAGAAGGCAGTTCTGGGAATTGATTTATCAGGCAGCCGACCAGGGAATCACCATATTTGTCACTACCCATTATATGGATGAAGCGGAATATTGTAACCGGATATCTATCATGGTGGACGGTCAGATTAAAGCTCTTGATACACCTGCCCGTCTGAAGCAACAATTCGGTGCAGAAACGATGGATGATGTTTTTCAGCAATTAGCCCGCGGTGCGGTGCGCAAAGCAGATTGATTATGAGACAGTTTATAGCTTTTGTAAAGAAGGAATTTTATCATATTTTCCGTGACCGGCGAACCATGCTGATTTTGTTGGGGATGCCGGTTGTACAAATTATACTATTCGGTTTTGCCATCAGTACAGAGGTGAAAAATGTCCGGTTGGCGGTACTCGATCCTTCTAATGATGTGGTGACACGAAAAATAATTGATCGTTTGGACGCCAGTGAATATTTCACTGTTACCGCGCGTTTTCATTCGCCCCAGGAAATGGAAGCTGCTTTTCTGAAGAATAAGGTTGATATGGCGATTGTTTTTAGCGAACGTTTTGTTGATGATCTCTATACGGGTGATGCTCATGTGCAGCTGGTAGTAGATGCAACAGATCCGAATATGTCGACTTCGCAGGTTAATTATGCGACGGGAATTGTTTCTATGGTAGGTCAGGAAATGATGCCGCCCAATATGTCGGCTGCCCGTTTAACGTCGGATATAAAACTGTTGTATAACCCGCAAATGAAGAGTGCTTATAACTTTGTTCCGGGGGTAATGGGGTTGATCCTGATGCTGATTTGCGCTATGATGACCTCGATTTCCATTGTTCGTGAAAAAGAGACGGGGACCATGGAGGTATTACTGGTTTCGCCTGTGAAGCCACTATTTATTATTTTGGCAAAGGCTGTGCCTTATTTTGTGTTGTCGTTTGTCAATCTGATAACAATTCTTTTACTTTCGGTCTTTGTGCTGGATGTTCCGGTAGTAGGAAGTTTATTCTGGTTGATAACCGTCTCTTTGTTGTTTATCTTCGTATCCTTGGCGTTGGGCTTATTGATTTCATCAGTCACGCGTACACAGGTTGCGGCCATGCTGGTTTCCGGTTTGATGTTGATGATGCCCACGATGCTTTTATCGGGGATGATTTTCCCTATTGAGAGTATGCCGTTGATACTTCAGTGGATTTCGGATATACTTCCGGCACGTTGGTATATTCAGGCTGTGCGAAAGTTGATGATTGAAGGAGTACCTGTTGTATTGGTATATAAGGAGATTGGTATCTTATTATTAATGGCGACGGTACTTATTACGATCAGTATCAAGAAATTCAAGTATAGATTGGAGTAGATAAGAATAATATGTTAATGTGCCAATTGGCTGTGTTATACTACATGGCATTGACATATAAACATATCAGCAAATTGAAGAATTATTTATGATAAAGTTCCTGATAGAAAAAGAGTTTAAACAATTGCTTCGCAATTCGTTTCTTCCAAAATTGATTCTTGTATTTCCATGCATGATTATGCTATTGATGCCTTGGGCGGTAAATCTGGAAATCAAGAATATACAGCTGAATATTGTGGATAATGACCATTCGGCTATTTCACAACGTTTAGTGAATAAGATTGCTGCCGCCACTTACTTTCGTTTGGTAGAAGTACCGACCTCGTATGAAGAAGGTCTTCGAAACATTGAAATTGGAACGGCTGATATTGTGATGGAAATTCCAAGGCATTTGGAACGGGATTGGATGAATGGAGAGGATGCTCATGTATTGATAGCAGCCAATGCCGTGAATGGAACGAAAGGCGGTCTGGGTAGTTCTTATTTGTCTTCTATCATTAATGATTATGCAGCCGAACTACGTTCGGAACATCCCGAAGCAGCTACCGTTTCCGGCACTTTCCCTTCCATACAGGTTGATACGCAGGGATTGTTTAATCCGAATCTGAACTATAAGCTCTATATGATTCCGGCATTGATGGTCATGTTGTTGACTTTGATTTGTGGTTTCTTGCCTGCGTTGAATGTGGTTAGCGAGAAGGAAGTGGGGACAATAGAACAAATCAATGTGACTCCGGTTCCGAAGTTTGTTTTTATTTTGGCAAAGCTCCTGCCTTATTGGCTGATTGGTTTTCTGGTGCTGACGGTGTGTTTCATATTAGCCTGGTTAATTTATGGCATAGTACCTGTCGGGCATTTTCTGTTGATTTACTTTTTCGCGGTTCTTTTTGTTCTGGTGATGTCCGGCTTCGGACTAGTCATTTCCAACTATTCAGCAACGATGCAGCAATCAATGTTTGTTATGTGGTTCTGTTTGTTGGTGGTGATTTTGATGAGCGGTTTGTTTACCCCCATTAGCAGCATGCCGGAATGGGCACAAATAATAACGATATTCAATCCTTTGAAGTATTTTATGGAGGTGATGCGAATGATATATCTGAAGGGGAGTGGTTTCTTTGATTTGCTGCCGCAGTTCGGAATATTGTTGCTTTTTGCAGTCGTGTTTAATAGTTGGGCGGTAATTAGCTATCGGAAGAACAACTGAAGATAATAAGGGGGCAGTCCGAAAACCCTGTGGGTATGTTATGTTAATAAGGCGGCATTGCCTGCAAAGACAATAAAAAAACAGCTCGTTTCCCTTTAAGGGAGAGAGCTGTTTTTGATCCTTTTCATCACCGTCTCCGGTGAATAGTAAGTGGTTACTGTATTACTTTATTTCGATTTGTCTATTTGGCTTCTTTACTTCTTCTTCAGAGAGTTTCGGAAGTTCGATATTTAGAACGCCATGTTCTACAGATGCAGCAATTTTTTCTTTGTCTACATTATCCGGTAGAATCATTGTTTGCTGAAACTTAGAGTATGAGAATTCGCGACGCAGATAGCGACCGTCTTTCTTTTCCTCCTTGTTTTCAGTCTTCTTCTCCATGCTGATAACGAGGTTATTGTCTTCATCAATGCGAACATTGAAATCATCCTTCGTCATACCCGGAGCAGCCAATTCCACTTTGTATTCTTTTTCTGTTTCCAAAACATTAATTGCAGGTGCAGTAGCATTTGCTTTTACCATCCAATCGTTATCAAAGAAATCATTAAAGATACTTGGTAACCAACTTTGAGTTCTTCTAACAGGCATCATAATTTTAGTCTCCTATCTTTAAGTTAAACATTCAGTTAATTATTCTTGAACTTCGGTATTTTCACTTCTGATGGTACCGGTTGTCCCGGTTTCCATCGTCTGCTTTCGAACCGTTGTTCGTTTCTATAAGTGCAAACCTCATGCCAAGTGATTTTTGAGACTAAAATTGTCTATTTGTCATTATAATAATGCCAAATTTGCAATAATAATGACAAAATGTATTCTATTTTTATTTATTTTATATAAGATAGATATTAATTTGATAATGTATCTATTTCTTCTCGATTAGTTTAAATCTCATTCTTAATGTTTGCCTTTCTTCGTCATAGTCATAGCTAATGATTTTGAAAGTTCCCATTTCAGAAGTATTTGATACATGCAATCCGATACAGGCACAGGCGTCATAATCTCCAATGCGGACAATGCGAAGGGTAGGACTTGCGTCAGCAGGTAGCTTGCTTAAATCTACGATGTCTTTGGCCTGTTCATGTGTCATATACTCAATAGTCACAGGTAGGTTTTGACTGATTGCTTCATTTACTGTCTCTTCAATGGACTGGATTTGTTCTGCTGTCGGACATGACGAAAGTATATAATCACATTTGCTCTTTTTTCTTTCGATGTGGGCATTGCGAGAACGCGGGCAGCCAAAGGTTTTTACCATGGTTGCATTGAGTAAATGCTCTGCTGTATGCATAGGTGCGATTGACACATCCTGAAACTTGGGACTTGGTTTATTTATTTCTATATTTGTTTCCATATTAATTGATATTGATGTAATTAACAGCGCAAAGATAATGAATAATATGGATAAGAAGGTACTAATCTATTGTCGTGTTAGTACGCAACAACAGACAACTGATAGACAAAAAGAGGAATTGTTGAAGTTTGCAGTAGAAAATCATTGGAACGTTGAAGAAGAGGATATTTTCATAGATGTTATTAGTGGTTTTAAAAAGGGAGAGTTCCGTCCTGAATATGTGAAGATGCTTGAAAGAGTTGAATATGGGGATATTGATATAATTTTATTCTCTGAATTTTCTCGTCTTGCAAGAAATGCTACGGAGTTATTAGAACAAATCAAATTGTTTATAGATAAAGGTATTAACTTGTATTTTGATAAACAAAAATTGTGGGTAAGAGATAGTAATAAAGATGTAGGTAGTATTATTTTATTGCATGTGCTTGCTGTTATGTCAAGCTATGAGATAGAATTGTTTATTGAACGTTCATTAAGTGGCAAGATAACAAAAGTGCAAGCAGGTCATGGAGGCGGGGATGAACGTGCGTATGGTTATATGCACAATAAAAATAAACAGATTGTTATAAATCCTATCGAAAGTAAGATTGTTACCCGTATTTTTGAAATGTATGTTGGTGGATATTCTTCAATTCAAATATCAGAGATATTGAATGCAGAGAAAGTACCTGCTCCATACGTAAGGAAATTGAATGAGTACAAGAAGAATAGAGAAGCAAAAGGATTGGAGGTGAAAGAGTATAAATTTGATACAGATAATTTAAAATGGCGTATTTCTACAATAAACAGACTTATGCACAATGAGTTATATAAAGGAAATCGTAGAATAACATTTTATAAACCAGACCCTACCAATCCACTTCCGTTATCCGAAAGGCAAGATAGAGAGATTGTTTATGAATATTCGGAACATGTGGAAAGTCTGCGAATTGTATCAGACGAGTTGTTTCAGCAAGCCGAAGATAAACTTTCCAAAGCGCATTATAATAAGAATAATGCAGTCAGGCATGAGAATTTATTGAAACATTTAATGGTATGTGGCGAATGCGGTGCTAATTTTTCTGTAGGGAAATCAAATGAAACATCTAAAAATTATATCAGTGGTGGACGTACTTACAAATGTTATGGTAGAGTGAATCGTAAAGATAAACCACGAACATGCACGAATGGGGCAGAACTTCGACAATGGAAATTGGATGGACTTGTTTTACAGTTGTCAATTCAAATGTTTGCTGAGATTAATATTCAGCAGACCAATATTTTAAAGATAGAAAATTTAGGGAAAGAAATCGAAGAGTTGGTTCAAATAAAATCATCAAAGAATACAGAATTGGTTGAAGCGGAGAATCTTTATAAAAAGACACTTAAACGTCTTATTGCGATTGAAGACGATGAGGTTGCAAAGAATTTGATTTCAGATGCAAAACATAAATATGATGAAACTAAAAACGTGTTGAACAAAACTATGGATAAATTGTCACGAGAAATCACAACAAAGAGAATTACTATTGATAATTTGAAGCGTTTGAATGCCAATCCTTTGTTGATTAATAAAATGGATGAGATTAGGAAAAATAGGGATTTGGTAAAGACTATGGTTGATGAATATATTGATAAAATTACTATATTTCGTTTACATGAACTTTGGTTGTTGGTCGTAGTATCTTATAAAGGAGGTGAGGAGATGTGGGGAACAATTAAATGCGCTCGTTATAAAAAGGAGGAGATGTTTTATGATGAATTGCATTGTCATTATGGTGTTGAATTTCAGGGGTGGTTACTTAATAATACGGAACATTGTTTTTCGTATGATAAAAGTACACGTATTATTACTTATCATGGTGGAAGTAAAATATATGTGGAGTTTAAATCAGGTGAGTATGATTATGATACATTTAATCAAATGATACAAGAAACAGGATGGATGGGATGTTTCCCTTTTTATGCTTATGAAGATAGTGATAAAGATTTAAGCGTACCTTTTAATGAAAAATTTAGAAAATCTTTACAAGAGAACAGAGTTGATTGGAAAGCACACAATGACAAGGTCTTGGAACGTTTATTATCCGAGTCATAAATAATAATATTCCTACCACCGTAACCCCTCACTCAGGGGAAGGATTTTTGTAGTCCCCCCTATAGTTTGTAACGGGTGGATTTCTATAGTGGAATCCTATCCTGCTATTGCCGAAATAGGGTTATACAGATATAAGCCAACAGTATTTTTAGTTGATTGATTATTTTTTATATTGGTTGGAATGTTGTTTTCTTTACACCATTCATATAATTTACTTTTTCCTACTTTTAAATTCAGTGCTTTAAAGGTTGATAGATTTTCTTTTAGGGATTTGGAACAATCATAATATAAGCCAATTAATTCATTATTGATTTTCCCTTTTACCATATTTCGTACAGTCTTAGCTGAAAGATTGTATTTGATGCAATATTGAGGGTTTATTATCCATTTTCTTTTTTCTGTCTGCTGTTGTTTAATCATTGTTGAGTATTTGTCAATGTTTTCATTATATGCATTTTCTGCGATATCATATAATTCTTGTTTGCTTATTGGGTCCTTGCTGTTATTGATGTAATAGTATAGTTCGTTGGCTAAACAGTGCAGCAAATGTTCAAATTCAATTTGTGGGTACATATATTTGCGTACTATAGCATTTAAAAAGAGTTTTTTTCTACGCCCGTTCCCGTCTTTAATTTTACATACTCTGTTGGAGTAAACACAATTACCATTATTAAGTTTTGTTTTTTCCTTGAACCAATATCTTTTGATACAGCAATAGTTTTCAGGTATTGTAATATATGGAATATCTTCATTGGCTTCTTCCAAATTATTTTCAAAGAATGGATATTTTTCTCTGTATTTTTCTATTAAGTCTTTATGGGAAAGGTTCCAAAAATTGCTAATATATTCATGGTCCTTTATTTCAACTACAACTTTATCCCTCTTTTCCATTTGTAACTGTATATTGTATGGTGTTGGCTTTTCTTTTATACTGTTAGAAATGGAAATATCATCATAATTATAAATGATAAGATTGTTTATAAGTTTACAATTTGCGTAGCTCCCTAAATAAAATTGGTAGATTGCTCTATTATGATTATCTAATTCTATATTTGTTATAATATTATCATATAGTATCTGATATTGATTTTGATTTAGTGGTGTATTGAAAATGTATAGAAGTCTATATCTGTTTCCTTTAGTAATATGTGAAAATGTGGTATACGCAATGCTTGGCTGATATTTCAATGTTACTAATAATTCATCGAATGATAATAATGTATTATCAATATCAAATACTATTATGTTAGTATGTAAAGCCCTTTCTTTCTTCTTATAACCAAAGAGGGATTTTATTTCCTTGTCGATATATGTGCAAGAGAATATATATCCTTGTTTTATAAATTGCTCCAATCCAGAAATAGTAATTTCCTTTTCTTCAAAGGATATTTTGTTGTAGTCTTTACTGGTAGGTTTTTCTGTGTAACCATTGACGGAAATCATCAGTTTAAAAGAGAATTTTTCATTTTTGTACATGTTAAGGTTGATATTATTGTGTGACTTGTACGTGTCACTTATTTAGGATGTTAAGGTTTGATAGTTGAACAAAGGAGGCAATGTAACCTTAACAAACCATTACTTCCAAGTATGCCTACTTTCAACTATATAATATAAGTATATTTTGTTTATGCAAATATACGACTTTCTAATATCTATTACCACCTTTTAATAAGAAATTTTGCCTGAAAAGCCCTCAAAAAGTACAAGTATGGTATAAAGTGTCTTATTATTATCTGATTTTTGCGATGTACTATCAATTTGTTGTAATACAATGTGTTATATGAAATATAAGTGACTGGATATATATACGAATGTTAGGTAGCACACTGTTTGCTATTTATTTTTTGCCCCTATTCCCCGATTTTGACAAAAGGGTTCCTTTTCGAATGATGCACTTTGAGTTTTGAAAAGTTTTTTCATTGGATAATCCGTAATTTCGTAAAGAACCGTAGGAAATCCCAAGTATATTAGGCGAAAAATATTCAAAAACATTGGCTATGCTTCCGTAATAGTGGTGGGTGTCGTTCTCTTTTATATAAAGATGAATTACTGTCCGTTCTTTCTTCTCTTTTTCTTCCATAATGCAATAGTTTTTTGCAAAAATAGTAATTGTGTGACATAGAATGAATAAATGTCATATTTTTAACTATTTCTAGTGTAAATAAATTGCATGTATTAAATATATGTCATATCTTTGCGTTGTGATTAAAACGAAGACGATATGAAACGGTATAATAAAAGACAAGTGATGAAAGATGCTCATAGACTTTACAATAACGATTTTCAACGCAGGAGACGTTCTTGGTCGGAGTGTCTTAGAGCAGCTTGGAGTTGGGAACGGGATGCAGTCAAAGTTCTCGAAGAAAAAGCAGCAAGGCTTGATGCAATGATAGCCGCAAGTTGGAAAGCGCACAACGAAAGAAAAGAAGCCAAGACAAATGAGAATTGGTATAAAGGAATTGATTCAGAAACTCTTTCTTATGCAATGGGATATAGAAGAGGTAACAATTTCTATTGTGGTGACTAATTAAAAGAGTTTTTTAATATTCACTAATATAACTTTTGAATATAAGTTGATTATCAATGCTTTAATAATAAATGGGTTCGTGTTAGATTTAAAAACAATAGATTTCAATTAAAAAAGAATATTATGAGCTTAAAAAATAGTTATGTTACTTCTGACTATATGGAATGGGATTCAATGTTATCGCTAGTTCACAAACTATATAGGGATAAGGAATATCGTTTGTCATTGTTAATAGGCTGTGGTAGCTTCTTTGGGTTACGTATATCAGACATTCTCGCTCTTACATGGTCTATGTTATTAGATGATGAAAAGTTTGTTATCATTGAAAAGAAGACAGGTAAGAGACGGGAAATAAAAGTCAATTCCAATTTCCAAAAGCATATTGCAGACTGTTTCAAGGCTTTGGATATAGTAGATAAAGATGAAAAATGTTTTGTTAGTCGAAAAAAAACAGTGTATAGTACGCAACGAATTAATGTGTTATTTAAATCAATAAAAATTAAATATGGATTGAAGATAGAACATTTTTCCACCCACTCGATGAGAAAAACATTTGGTAGGAAGGTTGTAGAGACCGCTGGGGAAAACTCGGAATTTGCTCTTATCAAACTATCGGAATTATTTAATCATGCCGATATTCAAACGACAAGGCGTTATTTAGGATTAAGAACAGAAGAGTTGTTAGAAACGTATGATATGCTCAGTTTTTAAATCTGTATTTTTTAAAATCCAAATCCGATATTAAGATAAAATCCCAGTTTGTTAGTCCTATTGGAGTAACATATAAATCCCTCTATAGGTCCCAATGGACTATCGTAGCCATATCCAATACTTGTCCCATATATTTTTTTGCCTTGAAGGAAATTGGAAAACTGATTTTGATGAATGGCATAATTTCCTGATAAGGTAAGGTATTGCTTTTCGTGAAATTTATGTCTTACTTGGATTTGTGCATTTCCCAATAATTTCAGGGTGGATTCTGTATGAGTCAGCCCTGAAAAAGGTATTTGTTGCTCGTAATGTGGATTATATCCTTCTCCACCGATAACATTGCTGTACATAAACGGAATACCATTATTGAAAATAAATCTTCCGTATATTGTCGGTATAATAAATGTATTTAGTGTGATTGGAAATATCTTGGTGATTTGGGCAGCAAGTGATGAGTATGCAGTGTTAGTATGCAAATTGGTATATATTGTATAAGAAATATTAGTTTTCAAACCTTTAGTAGGAAAATATCTTTTGTCTAAAGTTTCATATTTCAATTTTGTATGATAATTAAGAAATAAATTCTTTCGTTTCATTAGTGTTGCATCTTCACTTACCAATGTTCTATAATACCGATGGTAATCTAATGAAGCTCCAACTTCCATTTGAAGATTTCTTGAAGGTATAATAGAGTAAATCAGACTGCTAGTATTCCGTATAAAGGTTGGATTAGATATTTTGTGTCCATGACTGTATAAAAATATATCATTGTAACCAATTTGATTTGAAAGTGTTATCCATTGTGGTTTTGATATAGGAAGATGATATTGGGTTCTGAGAAAAGATTGTTTTCCTCCTCTTGCCACTATTTCGGCTTTCCCGATTTTCTGTTTATTCAAATTGATATTAAGAATCACTGCTGCAATATCCTCGCTATCGAATCTTAGTCCAATTCTTAGTTGATTATCATTGCTTGGAGCATATTGCGGATAAAACAAGGGGAATTTGGTTTTATTGTTTTTTTTATTATTTACTATGCCTACCCTATTCTTGATTGATAATAATGTGTTGTAATTGGCTTTTGCGGCATTTTCTCCTCTTATAATGAGAGTGTCTATTGCGGCTTTTGTAAAACTTGCAGCATTATAGTTTTCTACATCAACTTTTATATAAGCATCTATATCCTTAGTACTTTCATCAAGCGATGATTGACAAATCATTAACATAAGCTGATTGGCTATTCCTGCAATGGAATGCAAGT
Organism: Bacteroides sp. D1; assembly: GCF_000157095.2. Classification (NCBI taxonomy): domain Bacteria; kingdom Pseudomonadati; phylum Bacteroidota; class Bacteroidia; order Bacteroidales; family Bacteroidaceae; genus Bacteroides; species Bacteroides sp. D1. The sequence goes on along the minus strand of NZ_JH114346.1, from coordinate 2,515 downwards.
TATCCGCATCTGATAATTCAGATTGTACATCAATGCCAATAATAATATCTGCTCCCATAGCTTTGACAACATCAATTGGTAGATTGTCTTTAAATCCTCCGTCAATTAAAACTTTTTGTCCTGAATATATTGGTGAAAAAACAACGGGAACAGCCATACTTGCACGCATTGCCTCTGAAAGTTTGCCAAAGCGGATGACCTCTTTTTGATTTCTTACCATATCTGTGGCAATACATGCAAAAGGAATTGGAAGGCTATCGAAATTAGTTACATTTTGATAGCCTTCTGTAAGTTGATGTAATAACTGTGATATGTTCTTCCCTTTTATTATACCTCCATTCTTTCCACTATTGTTAATAGGAAATGACATAAGGTATTTACTGTCATCGGATTTAAACGGAAAAGGAATTTCTTTGCGTGAAACTTTATCGGTAAGTAAGTCTATCCAGTCTGTTTGTTTCACTATTGTTTCTAATTGTTCGGATGTATAACCTATAGAATATAATCCGCCAATAATAGCTCCGATGCTTGTTCCTGCAATATAATCAATAGGTATATTTAATTCTTCAAGGGTCTTTATTACTCCAATATGCGCAACCCCTTTAGCTCCACCACCACTTAAAACGATACCTACCTTTTTTCGTGGTGATGTGTAGACTAAAGAGAATGGTAATATTAATGAAATAAGTGCAAGTGCAATTTTATTCATAGGAATAATGAAGCCGTATTTAACAGTTATACTTGTATGTAACTACTCAATTTAAAGTTGTTTATTCTATTGATTAAATATTTATGGATGTTGGAAAGGTAACACTACCGTTTAAAACAATACTCTTTGAACCCGATTTGCATTTATAATCCTTAAATACAAGTGTAACTCTGAAATTTTCCAAATCCCATTTTTCAATTGTAACAGTACCAGAAACATACTCTTTTTCAGAGGAATACCATTCTTCAAGTTTTACTAAAGCAATTGACATTTTGCAACCCTTGGTTACATCTTTCCCCGTTGTTAGCTCTTCACGATAGTCAATGTTACCTTGAATATAAAAATCGGATATTGCATCATTTACCCAAAATTCAAACATACTATTCGCTATTGCTTTACCTTCGAGATTTGTAATCTTGACAGCACTTCCATTTACTGTTAGTGTTGATGTGAATTCTGTTTTTTCATTATCATCATCGCTTGAACAGCTTGTTACGAAAATTGGCATTAATAAAATGGTCAATAAAAAAATGGTTTTCTTTTTCATTTTTCTTTTTTTTAGTTAAACACTTCTTGTATAATTGAGACTGCAAAGATGATACACGTACATGTACGCTCAAAATATTTCTGCAATAATCTTTCCTTTACCAATTTAAATAATTGGTATATGACTAAAATAGAAGAGTTTGTAATACAGAAAGTGAAGGCTATGCGAATGGAAAGAAAATGGTCGCAGATGGAATTGGCAGATTACATGAATATGTCTGCAAGTTTTATTGCTGATATTGAGAATCCTAAACGGAGGGCAAAATATAATCTAAACCATTTGAATATACTTGCTAAAGTCTTTGGTTGTTCTCCTCGGGACTTTTTACCTGATACTCCAGTGGAAGAGGAAATTTAAACCCTAGCTTATATAGATGTTTATATGCTAGGGTTGTCGTTGTTTCTGTATTCGATATTTTGGAACATAATTTTTTTAATGTTCCTTTCTATGTAAAATGGAGGAAATAGTAGATTGTTTTTTATAAAATTTATTTAGTTTCGAAAAAAGTCTTTCTGTCAATGGATAGAAAATCTAAAATGACAGATAATACGCCTTTTAAGGAAGACTCGATTTCATTTGGATATATTAATGTGGAAGAGAATGCTAATATGCTGAGTTCTTTAGCCCAACCAAATGCTTTTTTTGCATTCTCATTTTTTTGAAAAAAAAGTCTTTAAGAATATCTACAGGGATACTATCTAATGACTTCATGATAGTATTGGCTGAAGTCACTCCCGAGATATGCATTGCCATAGATATTATTTTATCAATTCCTTCTTTTCCTAAATTTCCATACTTTAATCCAATAGAAAGTTTTGATTCTCTATCTTTTTGTTCTAAAAAGGCGATGTCTTTTAAAATAAAATCCATTATAATAAGAGTATGTGCTAGTATTACATAGACCATTCTTAATGAAATTGCTCTTTTTTGTTCGTCAGCAATATATTTAGTAATAAAGTAATTTAAGTCCATTATAGAGGAGTTAAACCCTGAGTAGTCTAATTCTGTAAGAAGTCTTGATTTTGAAAATTCATAGATATATTTCCAACTCTTATTATTGTAGGTTTTGTAACTTTTATATTTTGAAAGTTCATTTAATAAATCTTCTTCAGAGATACGCTCATTTTCATTGGTGATAGATTTAATTTTGTTCAAAAACTTACCATCCAAAACCATAGTGTGCATTGATTGAGCAAAAGAAGTAATTATCGGCTTTGAATCTGTTGTAGCAACTATACAAGAATCAAGATTTAGAATTC
>NZ_JH114345.1:94805-95143 GCF_000157095.2 Bacteroides sp. D1 | reverse complement strand
GTAAATTTTCTCATATAGGTCTATTTTTTTAATATGATTGGTGATGATTGACTTGCATTTCTGGTGTTCACTCTTCTTTTTACACTTTGTTGAGTATCCAAGTTTGTCTCTTCTAAATCAACATCGGATATTTCATCTACATGAATCCTTCCGCTCCAACGTCCAGGCAATTTGGCTATTCTAGCATCTTTATCTTTTTCTTTATATTCAATTGTGGCAACATAGTCTACTGATACATCATACTCTTTAAAATAATAGGTCACCGTGAGTTTTGTACGTGGAGAAACTTTGACAGGTTCTATATGCTTTAATGTATTTTCCATTACTCTGCGTACATT
>NZ_JH114345.1:46612-94705 GCF_000157095.2 Bacteroides sp. D1 | reverse complement strand
CTCATTAGGAGTTAATATCACATCTTGGAAGATAATATTTCCCAGTTGATCTTTTACTTGGAAAGTAACTTGATCGTCGATGTCTTCAAGAAAACGAACTTCAATAGAGTTTTCGTCTTGGGTAGCTTCTATTGGGATAGAATTTGGTGTTTTTTGGCATTTATGCCATCTTATAATTTTAGTTCTTTGTGTTGATAGATTATTGGCTTCTATTATCATGAATGGAATGCCAATTAATAATAGTAAAATGCTTAGTTTTCTCATATCTTTGATTGTTTTTTGCAAATTTATGGAGATATGAGGGGGAATGCAAATAAAAGAAGTTTTTCAGCGTGGACAAACAGTGCTTGATAATCAGTCGCTTATGATGTTTTGCGTGGACATCCTTTTATGTTGCTGATTATTTCTTCCTGAGAAGAGGTATTAGTGCATGTTTTCAATTAAATACTCATACAATGTAGCATTATTATCTGGTAATATTATATTCAGTTTTTGTCTAAGTCTGAGTCTTTTTTTTCTTACTGAGTCGACTGTAATGTTTAGTAACTTTGCTTCTGTGTTAGTGTCAAACCCTGATATATATAAACAGCAATACCAAAAGTCTTGCTCTGGTAAATCTGGGCATCGACTATATATGTATTTACGTAAATTCGGATAAATATATGTTATTTCATCTGCAATGAGTTTCCATTGCTTGTCTGTTATTAATGGCTTGTTATTTCTGGGCTTATTTTGGTTGGCTAGGTGTATTAGTTCTTTATGTAAAGGTGAATTCTCTAGAATTTTATTTTGCAATTGTTTATAGTTGGTGGTTAGGAGACTTATTTCTTCCTGCATTTCCTCATAGCTCTCATTTTTCTCCTTAAATGTATCTAACAATCTTTTTTTCTTTTCCAGTTCTAAAGAAACATAAAGCAAATCTGTCTTTATTCGGTTCAACTCTTCTTGTTGTCTTTGGATTTTCTCTTTTGCTTTCTTTCGATATAGTAGATATCCTATTATTATTAACAATAGTATTCCAATGCATATAACTAAAACTATAATGTAGCTTTGCTGTTTAATTTTTAATCTATCTACTTCTTTGCTGATCTTTAAATGATTATATTTAGACTCTATGTTCAATATCTTAGATTGGTTATCAGCATATATGATTGAATCAGTTATTTCGACGTATTCTTTCAGATTAGTAAGAGCTTCTTTATAATTCTTTTCTTCATTATAGATTTGGTAGTATAAATATTTAATGCTGTATGTATACTTTGGATTATCTTGTAGTATTTTGGATAGTAGCTCTTGTGCTTTGTTAATAGCCCCCGATGCAATATATAAGTCTATCAGTGCCATATAATCGGGCATTGTTTCTCTTCCTACCAATGCTTTGAGAAAGTATTCTTCAGCTTTATCATATTTATTTTGCATTGCATAAATATTCCCTAAGGCATTGTCTATTGATGCAGTGACTTCGATATTTTTAGTATTACGTGCTACAGAATCAGCTATAGTTAGAATTTTTAAAGCGCGTGATAACGAGTCTATGCATGCATATTCGCGTCCTACATCTCTTAATGCGCAAGCATAGCTATCTGTATTATTTTCTTTTTTGAAGCATTCGGCAGCAGCCTTATATCTTTTGATAGCTTCTGTCCGCATGAATTTCTCTCCATATAAATCGCCTATATAGCTATATGTATATCCGGTGAGGTTATTAAGCTTATTCTTTTCTGCAATGTCCAGTGCATTGGTATAAATAGACATTGCTTTATCATAATCTCCATCAGCAAAATAGGATCGACCTAAATAAATCAAGATTTGCACTTGTTCGTCAGGGCTACCATGTGAGGAATACCAGTCATAGGCTCTTTCTAATTGGTAAGTTGGTAGGATGCTATTAAAAATTTCGTCTGTAATCTTTCCTGATAACATACACCAGCGTGCAAAGGTTTTGTTGTCTAGTTTTTCAGGAGATGATATACCTTTTAGTAGGTTGGATGCACTGTCAGGATTTATGGCAATGGCTTTTTCTACTTCATTTAGCAGTCTGTCAGATACGGATTGTTGTTTGTTGCATCCTGATAGCACTAATATAGATGTTATAATTATAGCAATACTCTTTCTCATTTGTCTGTCGTGGTTTAGTTTCGTTGTAAAAGTAATCTTTATTTTCTATATTATGCTCTTTTATAGGGAGATTATTTTAGTTCGGGGGAAATAATAATTAGTACTGTCTATATCATACATTAAATTAATTTCAAATCTGCTTTTACTTTATTAAGTTCATGTGATCTAATTTGATTATTTCCCAGCTATTAATAGACTCTTTCTTATTTATAGTGAGAAAAGTTCCTTTCTATTAATACCTAAATTACTTTACTATAATTCTAAACTTGTTTTTCATTAATCGCAATCTATAATTGCAAGTTGCAATTATATAAATGAAGCTTTTGATTTTATAAATGAAAGCTTTGTTTATAAAAACAAAAGCTTCATTTAGAGATTGCCTTTAATGTTAGTAATCTTTTCTATTAGTGAAAAGGAAGTTTGGCATCAATAGAGAATAAGTTTATATCTAATAGATTGGAATCAGTCTATTAATCAAAATTCGGCAGAAAGGTATAGTGAATCGGGTGAAACCTATGTGAAAGGCAGACCTTCACCCGAAATCCCTTTATTCATCGATGTTTCAGAGTGGTGAAGGAGGTGAATGTCATGTTTAAAGAAAAGTTGCAGATGTGTGTAAGATAAAACATCTTGCACGCATCTGCAACGGTATCTTGCACAGGTTTATACTGCTATTAATCAAATAGATAAACTCTGGTTAGTGTAAGGTGCAAGATAAAATCGAACACTAAAAGGTTCTGTGGAAGTTCCGGAAGTTATCCCAAAAGCTCTTTTACTTTTGCGGAAATGGCACGTCCTTCTGCAAGTCCTGCCAGCTTCTTGGAGGCAACTCCCATGACCTTACCCATGTCTTTACCGCTCGTAGCACCTGTCTCTGCGATAATTTCCTTCAAAGCAGCTTCCAGTTCTTCGGCACTCATCTGTTTCGGCAGGTATTTTTCCATAACGGCTACCTGACCCAATTCTACGTCAGCCAAGTCCTGACGACCCTGTCCGATATAGATTTCAGCAGAATCTTTTCCTTGTTTTACAAGTTTCTGGATAATCTTCAGAGCTGCGTCATCTGTCAATATATCGTTAGCTCCCGGAGCTGTCTTAGCTTCGAGGAAGAACTTCTTTATATTTCTCAAAGTTTCGAGGGCTACTTTATCTTTCGCCTTCATTGCGTTTTTAATGTCTTCGCTGACTTGTTCGAATAAATCCATACTATTATAATTAAAAATTAAAGATTGAAAATTAGATCTGAAGCTTGATGCTGTGGGACTATAATTTTCGTTCTTAAGCTCTTTCTTTAGAATGTAATTACGCCGTTATCATCCGTAGCTTCTTCTGTTGCCACTTCTTCTTCCAATGCAGCTTTTGTCCGGATTTTAGTAAGAGTCGTCTTATCACGCATGTACGTGGGAGAATCTTCTACCATGGCGATGATATCGTCGTTGTCCAAATCTTCCGTGTTGAAAAGATAGATGTGACGGCGTTTGCGGAGGCTCTTGCTTCCGATATTGCTGGCACTTTCTCCGTATGCCTTGCGGATACGTTCTTTGTTCTTCTCTTTCTCTTCTTCCAGTTGCAGTTGGCGTTCTTCCTCTTCCTGGCTGCGTGCAGCATGCAGGCTGTCCATTCCGGGGACGTCTTCTACACCGAATCCGGTTGCCAATACGGTGATCTTTACTTTGGTATCCAGTGAGTTGTCGATGGCAACACCCCAGATCACTTCCACTCCTTCGCGGAACTTGCTCATGAACTCGTGTATCTCGTTCATCTCCTCCATCATTAGCTCGGATGACGGGCAGAAAGAAACGTTCAACATAACCTTTTTGGCATTGAAAATATCGTTGTTGTTGAGCAACGGAGAATGCAGGGCATCGTCGATTGCTTTCGTCACACGATTTTCTCCTTCGCCGAATCCGGTACTCATGATCGCTACTCCGCCATCTTTCAGGATGGTTTTCACATCGGCAAAGTCGAGGTTGACCGTACCACGCATGGTGATAATCTCGGCAATACTCTTGGCAGCGATGGAAAGAGTGTCATCGGCTTTGCCGAAGGCATTCATAAAGGTAAGGTCGGCGTATATTTCGCGCAGGCGTTCGTTGTTGATAACCAATAGGGCATCAACATGCTGGGCGATACGTTCGACGCCGTCCAGTGCCTGGATGATTTTCTTTTCTCCTTCGAAGATAAAGGGGATGGTGACGATACCGACAGTCAGAATATCCATTTCCTTCGCAATGCGGGCGATGACCGGGGCAGCTCCTGTTCCGGTTCCTCCTCCCATTCCGGCGGTGATGAATACCATCTTGGTGCCGTCGTTCAGTTGTGCCTTGATATCTTCTATACTTTCTTCAGCGGCGTCGCGTGCCCGTTCGGGACGGTTGCCGGCTCCAAGCCCTTGCGTGATGCTACGGCCCAGTTGCAGTTTCACCGGGACAGGTGATTCGGCCAATGCCTGGTTGTCCGTGTTGCAAAGAACGAACGTTACATCATGGATGCCTTCCCGGTACATGTGGTTTACAGCGTTACCACCACCACCACCTACACCAATCACTTTGATGATCTTCGGTGAATCTGTCGGGAAATCGAATTGTACTATCTCGTCCATAATAATATGATTTCTGATTTATGATTTCTGGTTTCTGAACTCTGATTTTTGAATCTTGATTTATAAGTTATGATTTATGATATAGCGCGCAGCCAACTCATAAATCATAATTCATAAATCATAACTCACTTCATATCGTCGTCGGAGAAGATTTCTTTCGTCAACGAGTCGATCTTGCGCTGAATCCAGCTCGGACCGGCTTCTCTTTTCCGTCTTTCTTTCTCTTCCTTTTCCTTTTGCTTGCGAAGTTTTTCCGCTTCTTTAGCAGCTAACTTGGCTTCACGCTCTTCTTCCTCTTTCTTGAGGCGGGCGAGGCGGGCCTGTTCCTTCAGCTCCTGGTCGTCTTCAAATATGTCTGCGGTCCTATGCACTTCCGGCTCCGGTTTGGAGACTGGCGGTACAGGAGCAGCAGCTTGCGGGGCGGTTTCAGTCAGGCAACAGTTTTGGTTCCCTTCAAACAGTAGACCGAACAATGTGTTCTGTGAACCGTCTTTTTTTAGTATATTGTTGGGGGCATGGACCGTATTGCGTGGAAGTTTCGCCATCCGTATCTTTTCTATCTTGCTGCGTTTGCGCAAGGTTTCGTCCAAGTTCTTCAGGTTGGCGGCTCCTCCTGTTAGGATAAGTCCTGCCAGCAGTTTGTCTTCGTAGCCGGATAGCTGAATCTGGTTCCATACGTTGGCAACGATTTCTTCGGCACGGGCTTCGATGATATTATTAAGGTCTGCCACTTTGATGATACGGTTGTCATCCTCCAGTTTGCAGGTAGCTTCTTCCTCTTGTTCGGGGTCTTCTTCGTAGAGGGCGTCACCGTAGGCTTTTTTCAGGCGTTCGGCTTCTTCCTCCTCCATTTGCAGGGTGGTGATGTCACGCGTGATGCTGTTGCCTCCCAAAGGTAATACGGTGAGGAAGCGAAGGATGTTATTCTTATATACAGAGATGGTAGTCGTATCTGCTCCGAAGTCGATCAATGCACAACCCGAACGGCGTTCGCTTTCTGTCAGTACGGCATTGGCTGTTACTAGCGGGGCGATCAGTTGGTCGGCAATGTCGATTTTTGCCTGCTGGAAGCAATGCTCCAGATTCTTGCGTACGGAAGCACGGGCAACGATGTTGAGGAAACGTCCTTCGATGTGGCTTCCTACCAGACCTACCGGGTTGGCTTGCAGATTATTGCCCACCTTGTATTCTTGCGGAGCTACGTCCAGTATATCCATATCAACCACCGGGATGGCAATGTTCTCATCACCGATAGCGCTTACAAGTTCTTCGGATATGATGGCTTCTTCTTCCAGGTCGCGGCTTACTACATTGCGGACTGTGCGGAGTGATTGTCCGCCGATGCCTACATATACCTTGGCAATTGAGTTTTTCAACTCACCTTCCAGTCTGTTGATGATCGAGGTCAGGCTTTGCGCTGTTTTGTCCAGATTGAAAATAACTCCTTTACGAATAAACGTAGAAGAGTCTTCCTGGGCATACGCTAATACCTGCATACTTCCGTCACTGTTCTTTCTTCCGGCCACACCGGTTATCTTCGATGAACCAAGTTCAATAGCGGCGATAAATTCTGTTGTTGCCATATATATTTATTTACGATTTTACGATTTACAATTTACGATTGAAAAAAGATTGTTCACTCCTCATCTGTCAACTATCAATTATCAACTATCATTTATCATCTATTCTCGTTTGGTGCAGATAATCTGGTTGTTGAATTCGAGGTTGATACGCGAATATTTGTTCCAGCCTACCCGGTTGAGTCCTTTCTTGTAGAACTCCTTCAAACGTGCCAGTTTATCTTCAAAGTTTTCCAGTTTTCCGAGATAGACGAGATGGTCTCCCACACGCGGCACCAATTCGATGTTCTGGTCGGGCAACACATGGATCTGCTCTATCTGGGCGTCCCAGAATTTATTATTATGCAAAAATACACCAAACTTATATAAATCCTTCATTGCAAACGACTTTTCTACGTTTCCGGTGACAATTACCCGGTGAGCGACGCATTTTGCATCCGGTGGCATGACGGTTCCTTTGTTGTCAAGGTAGTAATTTTGACCGTTGGAGCTCATCACCCGAAGAATAGGGATACGTTGTGTCACTTCCACGCATACTTTGCCGCTGGGTGTTTTGTAACACTCGGCTTCGTCAATCAACGGATGTTTGCTTAGTTCCCGTTCCAGTGACTTGGTAGAGATGCGCTCCATCTTCTTCCCGATGGGGTAGATTCCTTTGTGCTGAAGGATACCTTTCAGCTCTTCTTTGGTGATGAAGCCGGCGTATGCGGTATCCTTGATAACCAATTCCATGTCACGGCAGGTCTGGTCGGCAGGCTTGCGGTTGAATGCGGTGATAGCTACGGCGAGGTAGGCTATAAGCACCAGCATGACGATGGATAGAAGGATTCTCTTTACCATAGTTTTTTTATTAATGAAGAATTAAGAATGAAGAATGAAGAATTGCTGCGCATCAATACGCTGGATAGAGATTCTTCATTCTTCATTATTCATTCTTAATTTTTTTGTTTCTAATAGTTCCTTTATTTCAGGGACATAGTTGTCGATGTCTCCAGCCCCCAAAGTGATTAATACTTCAATGTTTTTATCTTTCAGAATGTTCAGTATATCTTCCTTTTTGCACATACTTTTTTCAATGCCCGGACGGAGATTGTCATAAATCAGTTTGCTGGTGACGCCCGGAATCGGTGCTTCACGTGCCGGATAGATGTCTACCAGAATCACTTCGTCGAGTAGCGACAGGCTATCGGCAAAATCTTGATAGAAGTCGCGGGTGCGGGTGTAGAGATGCGGCTGGAAGATGGCTGTGATCTTCTTGTCCTTGTAAAGTTCGCGCATAGACAACACGCTCTGTTTGATTTCAGAGGGGTGGTGGGCGTAGTCACTCAAAAAGACGATACGGTCGTTCTTGATCTTGAAGTCGAACCGGCGGTCTACTCCGCGGAAACTTGCCATGCCTCTTTTTATTTCTTCATCGGTCACCCCGTTAAGGTGTGCCAATGCCATGGCGGCTACGCCGTTTTCTATGTTGATGCTAACTGGAATTCCCAGTTGAATATCGTTGATACGGGTGTCCGGGGCAACAAAGTCGATGAATATTTCTCCGTTTCCGATGCGGATATTTTCTGCATGGAAGTCGCCTTCGTCACGTGAGTAAGTATAGACACGAACACCCGGCTGCACTTTGGGTTGCAGGGAGATGCCTTTGCGGATAATCAGTGCGCCACCCGGTTGGATAAGCGTGGTATAATGCTCGAAACTTTCCAGGTAGGCTTGTTCTGTGCCGTAGATGTCCAAATGATCGGGGTCGGTAGATGTAATTACGGTCATATAGGGCGACAGCCAGTGGAAAGAACGGTCGAACTCATCTGCTTCAATCACCGTGTAAGGGCTTGTTTGAGAGAGTAGCAGGTTGGTGCCGTAGTTCTTCGAGATTCCTCCGAGAAAAGCGGTACATTCCACGTGCGATTGATGGAGCAAATGGGCTGTCATTGTCGATGTGGTTGTTTTTCCGTGAGTACCTGCCACGCACAGACCTTTGCTCGAATGGGTAATTGTTCCCAATACTTGGGCGCGTTTCTGTATTTCGAATCCGTTGTTGCGGAAATAAACGATTTCTTCATGTTCCTGCGGAACGGCGGGCGTGTATATGACTAACGTGCTTTCCTTGTCTTTGCAGGCTTCGGGAATCAGGTCGACGTTTTCTTCATAATGTATTTGTGCACCTTCAGCGATCAGGGTTTCAGTCAATGGAGTAGGGGTACGGTCGTATCCGGCCACTATCTTTCCTTTGAAGAGAAAGTAGCGTACAAGTGCACTCATACCGATGCCACCGGCACCTACGAAATAGACTGATTTTATCGTTTCTATATTCATTTCTTCTGTTTTTTATTTTAGTACGGATTACGTCGTTTGATCCCGGAGTTATACCGCTACTTCAACCTGTATGCAATCCGATAATCTATTTATCTGTTTTTTCTTCTGTTTATCAGCTCTTTGCTTCCGCCAGTTTGATAACCTCCTGTGCGATGATTCTCGCAGAATCGGGCAAAGCCAGCTTGGCGATATTCTCTGTCAGTCCTTTCAGTTTCTGTTCGTCATTGACGGTGGATAATGCTACATCCATCAAGGTTGTTTCCGCTTCACTGTCTTTGACGTAGATCGCTGCCTGTTTATTCACCAATGCTAAGGCATTCTTAGTCTGATGGTCTTCCGCTACATTGGGCGAAGGCACTAAGATAACAGGTTTATGTAACAGGCAGAACTCTGAAATAGAACCTGCCCCTGCACGGGAAATCACAAGATCGGCTGCTGCGTATGCGGCTGCCATGTCTTTGATGAAATCCGTTACATATAAGTTCGGAAGTGTACCTGCAGCTTTTACGGCTTCTTTCACTTGCGGGTAATAGTATTTGCCCGTTTGCCAGATGAATTGCACGTCCGTGTTTTCTTTGATGGTTGCCAGTCCGGCTGTCAGCGTATTGTTGATGGTACGTGCACCCAGACTGCCGCCTACAATCAGAATCGTTTTTTTGCCGGGCTGTAAGTTGAAGGAGCGCAATGCTTCTTCTTTAGACGGCATATCCTTTGTCAGGTTTTGGCGGACAGGATTCCCCGTCATAATAATTTTGTCGGCAGGGAAGAACTTTTCCATTCCGTCATAAGCTACACAAATCACTTTTGCTTTCTGTGCCAGGAGCTTATTGGTCACTCCGGCATAAGAGTTTTGTTCCTGGATTAATGTCGGTACTCCCATCATTCCGGCAGTCTTTAGTGTCGGGCCGCTTGCATATCCGCCTACACCTACCGCCACTTGTGGGCGGAAGTCCTTGATAACTTTGCGTGCTTTCCACTGGCTGCGCATCAGTTTAATCAATACAGATACATTTTTCCATAAACGTTTGCGGTCGAATCCGGCAATCGGAAGCCCGATAATACGGTAGCCTGCATCAGGAACCCGTTGCATTTCCATACGTCCTTCAGCACCTACAAAGAGAATTTCTGCGTCGGGGCGTAGCTCTATTATAGCGTTTGCGATAGAGACGGCAGGAAAGATATGTCCTCCTGTTCCTCCACCACTGATAATAATTCTAAGTTCTTTTTCCATCCTAATTCTTTTTCTATCCGTTGTTCAACGTTTTTCGTTCACCACTCACCGTTCATCACTTACCGTTTATCAATATCATGCTCATCTTCAAACTTGGCATCGCTGTTCAGAATCTGTGCTGTCGGTTCGGCGGCAGTCTGTGCCTCGGAATTTGCAGCTGCATCTGCCTCTAATTGCAGTTGGATCTGTGCATCGTGCGCTTTTTGTTCTTCCAGATGGGCGGTATATCGGCTTACACTTAATATCATACCGATATAAGCGCAGTTGATTAACGTACTTGTACCTCCTTTGCTGACCAAAGGCAGGGGCTGGCCGGTGACGGGGAATAATCCGACGGCAACCATCATATTCAGTATTGCTTGCGACACCAGTAGCAACGCAATGCCCATAACGAGAAAGGCGGGGAAGGTTCGCTCGCATTTCTGGGCGATTCGTCCGGCTCGCATCAGCAGCCATAGATAGAGGAACACCACAAATATTCCTCCGATCAATCCCATTTCTTCAATCACAATCGCAAAGATAAAATCGGAGAATGCCTGACTAAGGAAGTCACGTTGTATCGAGTTTCCCGGACCTTTGCCGACTACATGGCTGGTAGCAATGGCGATGCGTGCATGCGCCACCTGTGCATCTTTATCAATATCAAATTTGGCAGCCGGCACTTCCTCCTTCTCAAAGAAGCCGGAAACACGATTCTGCCACGTTTCGAAACGGTGAAGTCCCGGAGTGTTATGCAGCGTTTTAGCGGGAATAGCCATCAGTATACCTACGGCAACACCGCCCACAAGTGCCAATATTCCCAACATTCCGAATAGCTTTTTTGCTGACACCCGGCCGATAAACATCATCATGCATACTACTCCGAAAAGCAGCATTGCTGTCGAAAGGTTTTCCGGTGCGATAAGCAGGAATACCAGTCCGGTGAGGATCATGATATATTTGAAGGCGTTCGGGTTGGCTCCGTATTCGTCCTGCCTTTTGGACAGGATGAATGAGACGGCAATGATAACTGCCATCTTTGCCAATTCCGAAGGCTGGAACTGTAATCCCATAAAGGTCATCCAACGGGCTGCCCCGTTGACACGGTCCCCTGTGATGATACCCATCAGCGTGACAAATGCCAATAGAACCAGGGAAATCGGATACAGAAAGACCGGAAATACCTGGAACCATTTGTAGGGAACATTATGCAGAAACACTACTACCACAGCACCTACCATCAGGATGATGGAGTGTTGTGTAATCGGTCCCCAATGGTCGCCACTTTTGTAAGTCAGTGTCGACGCTGCCGAGAACACCTCGATAATAGAGATGAGGCAGAGACAGAGGAAGATAATCCAGATTACCTTGTCACCTTTGAATATGTTCTTTAATAAATCCAATCTTATAGCAATTAAAAATTAATAATTAGAAATTATAGGGCGCGGACACATTCCTTAAACTGGTCGCCACGGTCTTCATAGCTCTTGAAGAGGTCGAAAGAGGCGCAGCAAGGGCTCAATAATACTGTTTCACCTTTCTTTGCCAGTTTGTAGGCAGCTTCTACGGCATCCTTCATTCCGGTTTGTACGTCTGCTACGGGCAGGCCGAAACGATCGAAGAATTCGTGAAGTTTTTCGTTATGAAGTCCCAGGTATACCAGTGCCGAACACTTTTCGCGTACCAGGTCTTCAATTTCAGTATAGTCGTTGCCTTTATCTTTACCACCGAGGATCAATACCGTTTTGGTAGTCATGCTTTGCAGGGCATACCAGCAGGAGTTGACATTCGTTGCTTTAGAGTCGTTGATAAAATCAATTCCGCGGACACGTGCCACCTTTTCCAACCGATGCTCTACTCCCTTGAAGTCGGAGAGGGCTTTACGGATGTTTTCTTTGGCGATGCCGGCAAGGTTTGCCGAGATACCGGCAGCTAAAGAGTTATATAGGTTATGTTGCCCTGTCAGAGCCAGTTCTTCCTGCTCCATGTTGAAGGCAATCGGTTCGGTGATTTTCACTTCGTGGTCTTCTACGTATGCGATCGCTCCGTCTTCTTTTACAGCGGCAAAAGGATACAGGTGAGCTTTCAGACCGTGTTTCGCCAGTTCTTGTCTGATGATCGGGTCGTCATTCCAGAAGATGAAAGCATCGTCCGGGGTTTGGTTTTGGGTAATGCGGAATTTAGCGTCGATGTAATTCTGCATACAGTGGTCGTAGCGATCAAGATGGTCCGGAGTGATGTTCATCAATACGGCGATGTTCGCACGAAAGTTATACATATTATCCAGCTGGAAAGAGCTAAGTTCGATAATATAATAGTCATGGTAATCTTCGGCTACCTGCAAAGCAAGACTTTTGCCGATGTTGCCTGCCAAACCTACGTTCAGACCTGCGCTTTTGAAAATGTGGTAGATCAGGGAAGTCGTTGTAGTCTTTCCGTTAGAACCTGTAATACAGATCATTTTGGCATCAGTATAGCGTCCGGCAAACTCAATCTCGGAGATCACCGGTGTGCCTTGAGCTTTTAGTTTCAGGATGATTGGGGCATCATTCGGGATACCGGGGCTTTTGATAACCTCGTCGGCATTCAGAATGAGCTCTTCGGTATGGTGTCCTTCTTCCCAGGCAATCTGATGGCTGTCGAGAAGTTCCTTATATTTGTCCTTGATGGCGGACATGTCCGAAACAAACGTCTCAAATCCTTTTACTTTTGCGAGTACGGCTGCACCTGCGCCGCTTTCGCCAGCTCCTAAAATTACAATTCTTTTCATCTACAATAATGTGCTCCTGTTTCCAAATATGCTGAATTGCTTATTAGTTGCGCACATCCTTTAAAAGTTAATAATCGGGTTGATACTCTCTATAAAACTTGGCTTCCGAATGGAAACCCGGCTCCGGCACCTTGCCGGTTATCTTATTTTTAATGTTATAATTGTTATTGCCGCCAATACAATCGTTACAATCCAGAAACGGACGGTAATCTTTGATTCGTGGAACAGCTGGTCGGGCTTGGTGAATTTCACCGTACATCCCGGCTCAATCAGGCTCATCGAAGTACGGAAATGATCGTGAATCGGTGTGCGCTTGAACAAACGTTGCTTTACACCTTTCCGCTTTCCTGCCTTATAATAAGCCCGTTGCAGGATTACCGACAGATTTTCTACCAGGAATACACCGCAAAGAATCGGTATCAGCAACTCTTTGTGGATAATGATGGCGAACACTGCGATGATACCGCCAATGGTGAGGCTGCCTGTGTCTCCCATAAATACTTGTGCCGGATAAGCGTTGTACCATAAGAAACCGATAAGCGCACCGATGAAAGCACAGATATAGATTACCAGTTCTTCCGAACCCGGAATATACATGATATTCAGATAGCCTGCGAACTCGATATGTGACGATACATACGCCAATATCCCCAGCGTTGCGCCGATAATGGCCGAGTTTCCGGCCGCCATTCCGTCCATACCGTCATTCAGGTTGGCACCGTTTGATACGGCGGTAACCACGATGATTGTAACGATGACGAACAAAATCCATCCGGCTGTTTGCGCATGCTCGCCCATGAAAGAAACCAAATCGGCATAATCAAGGTTATTGCTCTTGAAAAAAGGAATCGTTGTCTGGGTCGATTTCAAATCATTGGTTCCGTGTATCACTTCCATCTCCTGTCCCGGATTATGAACTTCGATATTCTCACGGATCACTACGTCCGGGCTTAGATACAAAGTCATTCCGACAATTAAACCTAAACCGACCTGACCGATAATCTTGAACTTACCATGCAAACCTTCTTTGTCTTTTTTAAAGATCTTGATATAGTCGTCTGCGAAGCCGAGCGATCCCAACCATACGGTGGTTATCAGCATCAGTATCATATATATATTATGCAGTTTACCCAACAACAGACAAGGAATCAGGATGGCTACAATGATGATAACACCTCCCATGCTCGGCACGCCTACTTTGTTGACGCCGAACGGGTCCGTTTTAGCATCACGCTGCGTTTCTGTGATTTGTTTCCTTTTGAGTAGGTTGATGAACTTATCTCCCCAGATACTTGAAATAAGTAACGCGAGGATCACCGCCATCAAAGCACGGAATGAAGTATATCCGAACATTCCCGCTCCTGGAAAATTGAGCTTTTGCAGCCATTCAAATAGATAATATAACATAAATAATTTGCCAATTTATTGATGTGTTGCTATGTCGCTTCTGCCGGATGAATACCAGAGCCAGTCGGCATATTAGCACAATCTATTCATTATTTAAAAATTTCTTTGAGTACTTCTTTATCGTCAAAATGATGTTTTACTCCTTTTATCTCCTGGTAATTCTCGTGTCCTTTTCCGGCAACGAGGATTACATCTCCTTTTTCTGCTAGCATGCAAGCTGTGCGAATCGCTTCTTTACGGTCGGCAATGCTGATCGTTTTCTTCATATCCTCCGCATCCAGTCCGGCAAGCATATCGTTGATGATGTCTTGCGGCTCTTCGAAGCGCGGATTATCTGAAGTGATGATGACGCGGTCACTGGCTTTGGCAGCTTCCTTTGCCATGATGGGACGTTTGCCCTTATCACGGTTGCCACCGGCACCCACTACTGTAATCACTTTTCCTTTTCCTTCAAGTACTCCATGTATGGCATTCAATACATTAATAAGTGCATCCGGAGTATGCGCATAATCTACAATCGCTGTAACTCCCAGTGGAGAACGGACCGCATCGAAACGTCCGGCTACCGGATGAAGCGTGCTAAGGGCCACAAGCACCTCTTCTTCTTTCTTACCCAACAGAACGGCGGCCCCGAATACTGCCAGCAAATTGGAAGCATTGAACTTGCCGATAAACTGAACTGCCAACTCGTGGTTGTTGAAGTCGAGCAACATTCCTTCAAAATGAGACTCCAATACCCGTCCTTTAAAGTCACAAAGGCTTCTCAATGAATAAGTATAGACCTTAGAACGTGTGTTCTGTGTCATCACCAGTCCGTTCTTATCGTCCAGATTGGTCAGGCTGAATGCGCTTTTCGGCAGATCGTCAAAGAACTTCTTCTTTGCTTTCAGATAATTCTCTACTGTTTTATGATAGTCGAGATGGTCGCGGGTCAGATTGGTAAAGATCCCTCCTGCATACTTTAATCCGCTGATACGTTTCTGTGCAATGGAGTGTGAACTGACTTCCATGAAAACATATTTGCATCCTTCATCCGCCATTCGTCCCAATAGACGGTTCAACGTGATGGGGTCGGGTGTGGTATGCTCTGTTGGGATCGGCTCATCGTCGATATAATTGCAAACGGTAGAAATCAACCCTACCTTATATCCGAAATAACGGAATGTATTATATAATAAGGTGGCGATTGTTGTTTTTCCGTTCGTTCCGGTAACGCCAACCAGTTCCATCTTGGAAGTGGGGTCGCCGTAGAAAGTAGTAGCAATCTTTCCTACCGCATCTTCACTGTCTTTGACTTGTATATAGGTGATCCCCGCAACAGGTTCTTCCGGCATATCCTCGCAGAGGATAGCAGTCGCTCCTTTCGCTATGGCAGCAGGTATGTAGGCGTGGCCGTCGGCTTGTGTGCCGCGCATTGCCATGAACAGTTGGCCGGCTTCCACTAGACGGGAGTCAATATTGACTCCGGTGATTTCTATGTCTGAATCTCCGGCTACCTCTACCGGTTGGATCGCTTTCAGTAACTCCTTTAATAACATCACTCTATTTAATTTTTAATCTTTAATTTTTACTTTAGCGTCAGCGTCACCGTTTGTCCCTTCTTTACGATGGTTCCATTGGCTATCGACTGGCTTTTCACTTTGCCTACCCCGACCAGATTGACTTTCAATCCTTTGCTTTCCAACAAGTATACGGCGTCTTTCGCTCCCATACCTATCACGCTCGGCACAAAGTTCTGCATATTGCTCCGGCTTTCAAGAACCACAGCTTGCGGAGCAACGTGCGTATTCCCCCACACTTCTTTTCCTGAATCGGCTACTTTACCTTGTATATTAATCTCCAGCTCTTCCAATACCCGTTGCGCTTCGCGCATCTCTCCGGCTTTTACATTCGGAATGACTACGGAATTGGTGTCAATTGCATTGGTAAGCGGCAACCGCAGGTCTTTGGCATACACTCTTTCCGCAATCTTGCTGAATACACTACCTGCCATCAAACCTCCCGAAGCCGGCAAGCCCGGTTTCTGGATAGAGACAATCATACTATATTTAGGTGCCTCTGACGGAAAATATCCGCAGAAACTAACCAGGTAATTCGTTCTTCCCGTTTTGTATCCGGCTGCCCCCTGTGAAATCTGCGCCGTTCCCGTTTTGCCTGAAACGTGGAACTGCTTACTCCCTGCAGGCTTGGCAAGTCCCTCACCGACCACTTTCCGCAGTATTTCACGAATCTGTGCCAAAGTCTTATCCGAACAAATCTTAGGATTGATAACCTCTGTCGGATATTCTTTCACGACTTCCCCGTCTTTCACGGCAGCTTTGACAAATTTCGGACGTACACTGACTCCATTATTGGCTATTCCATTGTAGAACGTCAGAATATTGATTGGAGGAACCTGTGTCTCGTATCCGATACTCATCCACGGCAAAGTGGTCTTTGCAAAATAACGTTCTTTCGGACCACGGATATTCGGCTTCCCTTCTCCTGAAATCTGTAGGTGGAGCGGTTGGTCGATACTCATCCGTTTTAACCCGTCTACGAATTTCTGTGGATTGCTACCATAGAAATGATCTATAATATAAGAGGTACCGACGTTGGACGAAACTCCCAGAATTTCTGTAACAGTCAGCTTCCCATATCCTCCACGGTGCCAGTTGTGGTCTTTCATGACACGTCCGTACATCGGCATCTGTCCGTTGCCGGTGTCTACCACATAGTCCGGAGTAATCTTGCCGTCTTCGAGAGCTACCATAATAGAAGCCGTCTTGAAAGTGGACCCCGGCTCAAGCATATCACTGATGGCATTGTTACGCATTTCGTAATACTCGCCGTCCTTGCCTTGCATCATGTTGACGATTGCTTTCACTTCTCCGGTAGCTACTTCCATCAATACCACCACGCCTACGCTGGCATTCAGTTCTTTCAGCTTGTCTACCAATGCTTTCTCGCAGATATCCTGCATGCCTACGTCGATGGTACTAATCAAATCGCAACCGTCAACCGGCGGCACATCGACAATGTTCAGGTATTTGTTCATCACTTTTTGGCGGTGCGTCAGTCCGTCCCGTCCTTTCAGGATAGTGTCGAAAGCAAGTTCGATACCATTTCTGGCTCCTTTGGCTGTATCTGCATACACATCTCCCAGCGTACGGGCAGCCAGTGAACCGAAAGGTTTCTTGCGCTGATTGTATGCTAATTCTTTAAATCCGCCTTTATACCGGTTCAAACAGAAGACGGGCAGTCTCTTTACCTCTTTATATTGTATATAGGAAATACGTTTCGGATAAATCAGATAATTACGGCTTTTTGCCTGGCGTCCTTTCTTGAGGTGTGCTTTGAATTGGGCTGCACTCCTGTCCGGGAATATTTTGTGAAGTCCGATACAGATGGAATCCATATTGGCATTGAGGATGGAGTCCCGGCGTGCCTGATCTTTCCGTCTGCGTTTTTCGTCCTTCTCACCAGACATAAAGTCCATATAGATTCTGTACTCGGGTAGCGAACTGGCCATCAGTTTACCGTCAGAAGAAATGATGTTTCCACGATTAGGTTTCACCGTCACATTCTCTTTTACGAAACGATCAGCCACATCCTGCCAGTATTGTCGTTCGGCAAACATGGTGATGCCTGCTTTTACAACAATAGCTATTCCTATCAACGCCATCAACAGGATGACGAAGAAGTAACGGGTCATTATGTTCTTTTTATTAACTGCCACAGTATTTGTCTTTTAAAAACTCTCAATTCTCAACTCTCCACTCTCCACTTATTTAATAAGGTAAGGAGGATGGGTTGATGTTTGCAAATCGCTTTCCTTATTTGATATATAATCTTCAATGCGTGACTGGCGGCTCTTCTCCATCAGTTCCGAGCTGCGCGTCAGTGCGTCGTATTTAATGTCTATCAATTCCTTTTTCAGCCGGTCTATCTCGATCTGTTGCTGTTGACTGGCATAACGATTGTGAATGTAGAAGATGATGAATACCATGATAAGTACCAGCAACTTCGTTTGACGGCGGAAAAAATCGGTAGCCAGAATGTCTCCACCCAGAATACTCTTCAGCGAGGTGCGGTTTTTCTTTTTGCCCTCTTCTGTTTTCTTATTTACTACTTCTTCTTCCATATCTTTCTATTTCTTTTCTGCAATTCGTAATTTGGCACTTCTCGACCGTGGGTTCCGTTCTATTTCTGCCTCGTCGGGGACGATTACCTTATTATTGACAAGGCGGAAAGGCGTTTGTAGATTTCCGAAGAAGTCGGATTCTGCTTTTCCTTCTACGTTGCCCGTCTTCATGATGTTTTTCACCATGCGGTCTTCCAATGAATGATAAGTGATTACCACCAGTCTGCCGCCCGGCTTTAGTGCTTCCGTAGCTGCCAGCAACATCTCTTTCAGCGCTTCCATCTCTTGATTTACTTCGATCCGCAGTGCCTGGAACACTTTTGCCAGCTCTTTCTTTTCGCGTTCACGACCGAAAAGCGGTTTGATGATTTCCAGAAACTCACCGATAGTCCGGATGTACTGCCCGCTTCTGGCTTTAACGATGACCGAAGCCAGTTTGCGGCTATTCTTCAGCTCTCCGTACAGGTAGAGGAGGTTTGCAAGACGTTCTTCCTCGTAAGTATTCACGATGTCTGCTGCCGTAATTCCGGCACGCTTGTTCATACGCATATCCAGCGCTCCGTCGAAACGGAAAGAAAAGCCGCGTTCGCTATCATCGAAATGATGGGACGATACGCCGAGGTCGGCCAGGATTGCATCTACCTGCTCGATGTCGTGATAGCGCAGGAAATTTTGCAGGTAACGGAAGTTGCTGCGCACGAAGATGAAGTGAGGATCGTTGACAATGTTCCGTTCGGCGTCCTCGTCCTGGTCGAATCCCAATAAACGTCCGCCTTCTCCGAGCCGTGAAAGTATTTCGCGCGAATGTCCCGCTCCTCCGAATGTAACGTCTACATACGTTCCGTCCGGTTGGATATTCATCCCGTCAACGCTTTCTTTCAGCAATACAGGTACATGGTATGTCAATTCATCTTTCTCCATCTTGTCTATTATCATCGTTCATAATTTCTTCTAATGCTGCACCGAACTCTTCAGGCGACATGAAAGGCTGTTCTGCCCGCTCTTTCGCCCAGATCTCTATCTTATTGTCGATGCCGATAAAACGTATATCTCCATGAATGCTGCAAATCTGCAAATATCGTTTGGGGATTAATATACGTCCGTTGCTGTCAGGTGTCACCACTTCAACGTCGCTCACAAACTGTCTGAAAATGAGTTGGTGTTTGCTGTTCCATTTGTTCAGCCTGCTGCGAAGCTCGTTCAACTCCTCGTTCCACACGCTCTCGGGGTACAGGGTCAAACAGTCCTGAAATACGTCTTTACGCATAATAAGCCTCTCTTCGGAAGCTGCTTGTAGTTGCTTCCTGAAGGTAGCGGGTATGAACACCCTTCCTTTGGCGTCCGCCCTGGCTTCAATATTTCCTAAAAAACGTATCATTACCTTATTATAATAAGCGACCGTAAAAGTATGAAATTCCCCACAATTCCCCACAACTTTCCATAAAAAACTTTCAGAGAAGTTTTCAACAGAATGTTAAATGTCTATTTGCTTGAAAATGATGCGGCTTTGAGAGTAGTCTGCTGGTGGGGGAGTTATGGCAGTAAAACGGGAAAAAATGTCTGTATAGGTGAATTTTAAATAATAGGGTAGTGAAGACTTCTTTTGATGCAATAGGAATTTGTACGACACCCGGGTCTCATCATACCTGACACCCGGGTGTCAGACCCATTGAGACCCGGGTGTTGTAGGTGTTGAGACCCGGGTGTCGTGCAACTAATCTTAGTAATAAAAGAAAAGGCGGAATATACCGGAGTATTTCTGCCTTTTAATCATTATCAAAACTAAAATCTGTATTAAAGAAGTATGTGATCCGAGATCACCAATTTATATAGTTAAGGTCTAGCGGAAGTCTTTCAATTCTTCCTGTAATTTCTGGCGCGTGAAGAAAATACGGCTCTTTACTGTGCCTAGCGGGAGGTTCAGTTTTTCCGCAATCTCACGGTATTTGAATCCTGAAACGTGCATGGCGAACGGAACTCTGTATTCTTTGGGGAGTTTGTTGACTACACGGTGCATCTCTTTCAGGTCGTATGCTCTTTCTGTACTTTCTGAACTTCCGTCCTGTGGTAAATTCAGATGATAAAGATTGTCCGTCTGATCGACGAATGTCTGGTCGCGGACTACCTTGCGGTAGTTGTTGATGAATATGTTGCGCATGATGGTATACATCCATCCTTTGAAATTTGTATCAGGGGTATATTTATCTTCATTATCTAATGCTTTTAATGATGTCTCCTGCAACAAATCGTTTGCTTCTTCACGGTCAGTTGTCAGTTTATAAGCGAAGCGTAGTAATTCATCTTGTACTCCTACTAAATCTTTTCTGAAGCTTAAACTTTTCATATGTGTTGCTTTTTAAAGGTGAATATTCGTTTGTTATTTTCGATGTTGCAAGTTTACGTGAATTTCTGAAACCCGATAGGGGGAAATCCGACGTTTTTATGCCCGAAAACTATCCGCGGATAGTTTTTAGGTTGTTTTTGATAGTTTTTGGGTGGTATTTTTTTATCTTCTGAACTTAAATCCTGCATTTTCTACCAAATTATTGCGATTAATAAAAAAGAACCGTTAATTTTGTGCCATCATTTTTATTTGAAAAGAATGACTGATGACTCTTTATTTTTGATTGATGTCGATAAGATACTTCGGACAAAGGCTCCGAAGCATTATAAGTACATCCCTAAATTCGTGGTTTCTTATCTGAAGAAAATTGTTCATCAGGATGAAATTAATGTATTCCTGAATGAGTCGAAGGATAGATTGGGTGTGGACTTTCTGGAGGCATGTATGGGCTTTTTGGATGCGAAAGTGGACGTAAAAGGCATTGAGAATTTGCCTAAGGATGGATTGTATACTTTTGTGTCCAATCATCCGTTAGGCGGACAGGACGGTGTTGCGCTTGGTTATGTGTTAGGAAAGCACTATGACGGGAAAGTGAAATACCTGGTGAATGATTTGTTGATGAATCTACGCGGATTGGCTCCCCTTTGCATACCTATTAATAAAACCGGCAAACAGGCAAAAGACTTCCCGAAAATGGTGGAAGCCGGATTTCAGTCGGATGACCAGCTGATAATGTTCCCTGCCGGACTGTGTTCGCGTCGTCAGAATGGAGTCATTCGTGATCTGGAATGGAAAAAGACATTTGTAGTAAAGAGCATACAAGCAAAACGTGATGTAATACCCGTGCATTTCGGCGGTAGGAATTCTGATTTCTTCTACAACTTGGCAAATATTTGCAAGGCATTGGGTATCAAGTTTAACATCGCTATGTTGTATCTTGCGGATGAAATGTTTAAGAATCGCCACAAAACTTTTACTGTCACTTTTGGCAAACCTATACCCTGGCAGACTTTTGATAAATCGAAAACCCCTGCGCAGTGGGCTGAATACGTAAAGGATATTGTTTATAAACTGTAACTGATAGAACAACTATAACAAGGAATATGGAAGAGATTATTAAACCGGTAAGCAAAGAACTGCTGAAGGCAGAATTGACGGAAGACAAACGCTTACGAATGACGAATAAGAGTAATAATCAGATTTATATTATTACTCATCAGAATGCTCCTAATGTAATGAGAGAGATTGGTCGTTTGCGTGAAATAGCTTTCCGTGCTGCTGGTGGAGGAACAGGTCTGTCAATGGATATTGATGAATACGACACGATGGAACACCCCTACAAGCAGTTGATCGTATGGAATCCGGAAGCGGAAGAAATTCTGGGTGGTTACCGGTATCTGCTTGGTACGGACGTGCGTTTTGATGAAAAAGGCGCGCCAATTCTGGCTACTTCCCACATGTTTCATTTTTCTGATGCTTTTATTAAAGAATACCTGCCGCAGACAATTGAGCTGGGGCGTTCGTTTGTTACGCTTGAATATCAGTCTACCCGTGCCGGAAGCAAAGGATTGTTTGCTTTGGATAACCTGTGGGACGGGTTGGGAGCGTTGACCGTGGTTATGCCGAATGTGAAGTATTTCTTTGGCAAGGTGACCATGTATCCTAGCTACCATCGTCGTGGCCGTGATATGATTCTTCATTTCCTCAAGAAACATTTTTATGATAAAGAGAAACTTGTTACTCCGATTGAGCCTCTGCAACTTGAGACTTCCGAAGAAGAGTTGAACGCATTGTTCTGCAAGAGTACTTTTAAAGAGGACTATAAGATATTGAATTGTGAAATCCGTAAATTGGGCTATAATATTCCTCCGTTGGTAAATGCGTATATGAGCTTAAGCCCTACGATGCGTATGTTCGGAACAGCTGTCAATTACGAGTTCGGTGATGTGGAAGAAACCGGTATCCTGATTGCTGTAGACGAAATTCTTGAAGATAAACGAATTCGACACATCCAGACGTTTATTGAAAGCCATCCGGATGCGTTGAGATTGTCTTCTTGTGAAGGGGAAGAGGTTTTTACTCCTAAAGTGGTTACACCGCAGGCAGACTGTTCCCGTTAATTTTACGATAAAGATCAAGAGCAAAGACGTCGGTCATTCCCGATATATAGTCAAGTACCGCCTGTATTCTTTCATAGAGTACGGGCGAATTTATATTGTATTGGCTGGATACCCGGTCGATCAGGAGTTTGGAATAAGCCTTCTCGGGTGAGGTTACGGCGTCTATCATCAATTCTAGTAAGGTACTGATGATGCGGAATCCCGCTAGCTCGATATCCAGTACGTCCCGTGAACGGTAGATTTTATTGATAGATACTTCGACGCTGTGTTTGTAGGCTGCTGCCGGACGTTCGGCTATGCGCTTGATTAGTGATCCTTCGAACGTGCCGGACAGTATTTCTTGTTCATGATCTAAAAAGACACGGGTACACTCCCGGATCAATAAACCGATGACGGAAGAACGCAGGTAGGCGATTTGCTCGTTGACATCATTGACAATCAGGAATGTTTTCCGGAGATGTTCCTGCCGCTCTTCGCTGAAATAGGTCATTAATAGTTCTTTGGTTTCTTCAGTAGTGAGAATCTTCAGCTTATATGCATCCTCAATATCCATCATCTGATAGCAAATATCGTCTGCCGCTTCCACTAAATAGACTAGTGGGTGGCGTGCATACTTCAAAGGATGCTCGTTGAGCAAGGTCAGCCCTAATTCAGTTGCTATTTTTTGGAAACTTTCTTCTTCGCTGACAAAGAATCCAAACTTTGATTTGGTTCCTGCAAGGCTCGATGAAAAGGGATATTTCACGATAGAAGCCAGAGTGGTATATGTCAGGACGAATCCGCCTTTGCGACGTCCTTCAAACTGATGTGTCAGTATTCGGAACGCATTTGCATTTCCTTCAAAATGTGTCAAATCTTCCCATTCCATCGGAGAAAGTTGCTCGCCGTTCGGCTGCTTTTCTTTCAGGCGAACTCCTTTTCCTTCAGAGAAAAAAGTAGAAATAGCCTTTTCACCTGAATGACCGAAAGGCGGATTCCCCAAATCGTGTGCCAGGCAAGCGGCCGAGACGATAGAACCGATCTCCGGCAGGAAAGAATCTTGAAGTTCCGGATGACGTTCCAGAAGTGCTTTGGCAACATCGTCCCCGAGTGAACGCCCAACGCTGGCTACTTCGAGACTGTGCGTAAGTCGGTTGTGTACAAAAACGCTGCCCGGAAGAGGGAATACTTGCGTCTTGTTCTGTAATCTGCGGAAAGGAGCCGAAAAAATAAGACGGTCATAGTCCCGTTGGAATTCGGATCGGTTTTCCTGTCGTTCTTCATGGAATTCTTCCATCCCGAAACGTTTCGCTGATATTAGTTGTTTCCAATTCATCATTTTATTTACGATTTAATGATTTGCGATTTGATGATTGATGAATGTGTCAATTGACAGTTGGTATATTAGTACCTTGCCTTATTAGCACATTATTTATTATTTAACTGCAAACTTAACTATTTTTCAGTTCAAAATGTGTATTTTCGCTTGTTAAATCTGCTGTCCGAGATATTTGTCGTTAAAGATAAAATAAGTTCGGGGTTTTGACTGGATCGGCGGTAGACTTGATCTGGATTAATCTTTTTACTTCTTATTTATATGAAAAAACAGGTTACAGCCTTTATCTGTATAATCGTTTTCAATTTTGAAGCCATATTCGCTTCTACTGATTTCTCTTTTAAAAGGTATCAGGTGGAAGACGGACTTTCGCACAATACGACTTGGTGTTCGATTCAAGATAGCTATGGCTTTTTGTGGATTGGCACAAGTGATGGACTGAATTGTTATGATGGTTGTGGCAACAGGGTGTATCGGAATGCTTTGAATAATAAATATTCTTTGGGTAATAATTTCGTCAGTTCCCTTTTGGAAGAAGGGGAAAATATCTGGGTAGGAACAAATTCGGGACTTTATATCTATGACCGTTCTACTGACCGCTTTTCTTATTTTAATGAAACAACACGGTATGGCGTATTTGTCAGTAGTGAGGTGAAGAAAATCATAAAAACTCAAAGCGGTTTGATTTGGATTGCTACGTTGGGGCAAGGTGTGTTTATTTATGAACCAGTGACAGGTGTGCTGACACAGAATAGTATTCATACTTCTTTTGTTTGGGATATCTGTCAGAGTGCAGATTCCCGTATTTATGTTTCTTCAATGCAGGAAGGACTATTTTGTTTTGATGAGAAGGGAACCTTTCTGCAAAATTATCCGGTTCTGTCAGATTCAAACATAGGCAGTCAGAGAATCAATTGTCTCTATAGTATTAAGAATGAAATATGGTTTGGCGTGGGTACTAATTTATTAGGTTGTTATCAGGAAGGAAGCCCGGATTTGAAAATTTATGATGCGTCTGCACAGAATTTCGGTGCTATTCTCTGTTTGATGGATTATAACGAAAAAGAATTGTTAGTTGGTACGGATAATGGACTGTATCTGTTCAATCGCGACCTTAAAACATTTCGTAGAGGCGATTCTCCCTTTGGCTTGCGGGCATTGGGCGATCCAACTGTTAATGCAATGATGTGGGATGCCGAAGGTACACTTTGGGTGATGACTAACTCCGGCGGAGTGAGTTACATGACTAAGCAATTGAAGCGTTTTGATTACTATTCCCTTATCTCATTATCAGGTACATTAGAGCTTGGCAGGGAGATCGGCCCTCTTTGTGAAGACCAGAATGGAAATATCTGGGTGGGAACCCGGAACGGGTTATGTTTTTTCAATACACAAATTCATTCACTTTCGGAGTATACTTTAAAGAATGTGGATGCGAGATATGACATTCGTAGCTTGCTGCTAGATGGCGACCGCCTTTGGATAGGAACCTATGCGGAAGGGTTGCATGTGCTAAACCTGAAAACTGGAGCAGTAAAGAGTTATGTCCATTCTCGCGATATTCCCTATACAATTTGTAGTAATGATGTCTTGAGTCTCTTTAAAGACCGAAAAGGAGA
Organism: Bacteroides sp. D1; assembly: GCF_000157095.2. Classification (NCBI taxonomy): domain Bacteria; kingdom Pseudomonadati; phylum Bacteroidota; class Bacteroidia; order Bacteroidales; family Bacteroidaceae; genus Bacteroides; species Bacteroides sp. D1. Next base: position 69,181 of record NZ_JH114345.1, on the reverse strand, counting down.
TGTTTTTGTTGGAACAAGTTGGGGGTTATGTCGTTACAATTCGCAATTGGATAATTTTGTGACAATCATTCATGTCGGCTCTATGGCTTCTGTAACTGATATTTATGAGGATATGTACAATAGTCTTTGGGTTGCGACCTCAAATAGTGGTGTCTTTCGTTATAATACAGTGAACGATCGTTGGGAACATTTTGAACATATACGTGAAGATACAACAACTATTACCAGTAATTCTGTGATTACATTGTTTGAAGATATGAAAGGAACAATGTGGTTTGGAACCAATGGAGGAGGATTATGCTCATTCTCCAAAGATACGGAGACTTTCATTGACTTCGACCCGGAAAATACATTGTTGCCTAATAAGGTAATTTTCTCTATAGAACAGGATCGGACCGGTGATTTTTGGATTTCCTGTAATGCCGGATTATGCCGCATTAATCCCGTGTCTCAAAAGAACTTTCACTTATTTACCGTAAATGATGGTTTGCAAGGTAATCAGTTTACTGCACAGTCTTCATTGAGATCGTCCACAGGGAAGTTCTATTTTGGAGGAATCAATGGTTTCAATGTATTTGAACCGGGGCAGTTTACGGATAATACCTATCTTCCCCCTGTTTATGTTACTGATATTAGTTTCCCTTATTTGACAGATGAACAAGAAGTGAAACGGCTGCTTCGTTTAGATAAGCCCTTCTATAAAGCAGATAAGATCCAATTACCCTATACAAATAATAGTTTTACAGTACGTTTTGTAGCACTTAGTTATGAAGATCCACACAGAAATCGTTATACTTATATGTTGAAAGGTATTGATAAGGAGTGGATACATTCATCTAATAATACGGCCTCATACACCAATCTTCCAGCTGGGGAATATGAGTTTTTAGTTTGTGGCTCTAACAATGACCATCACTGGAATGAGAAAGCGGCTTCCTTATGGATTGTGATAACTCCGCCCTGGTGGCGGACTAGTGTCGCTTATTTTATGTATATACTATTATTTCTGTGTACAGCTTGCTATATTGGTTGGCGTTGGAATCTCTATGTCAAGCGTAAATATAAACGTCGTATGGAGGATTATCAGGTTGCCAAGGAAAAAGAGATGTATAAATCGAAAATCAATTTTTTTATCAATCTGGTACATGAAATACGTACTCCTCTTAGTCTGATTCGGCTCCCTCTGGAAAAGTTGAGGGAAGAGGAAAAAGAAGAAAGAAAAGAAAAATACCTTTCGGTGATGGATAAGAATGTAAATTATCTGTTGGGAATAACGAATCAGTTACTTGATTTTCAGAAGATGGAGAGTGGAGCATTGCAACTTAGCATGAAGGAGTGTAGTATTAATGCGTTGATGAGTGATATATTCAATCAGTTCAATGGTTCTGTAGATTTGCAAGGGTTAACAATCTGTCTTAGTTTACCTCCTGAAGAAATTAGTGTGATGATTGATTCGGAGAAAGTTAGTAAAATTTTGGTAAACTTGGTAGGAAATGCTATTAAATATGCAAAATCTCAAGTCGAGATGCGGCTAATATTATTGGGCGATAGGGTAAATATAATAGTGAGTGATGATGGCCCCGGAGTCCCTGAAGGTCAGCAAAATAAGATATTTCAGGCTTTCTATCAATTGCCGGATGATCCGGTGGCAACGTCTACAGGTACAGGGATTGGTTTGGCATTTGCCAAATCTTTGGCAGAAGCTCATCATGGAACTTTATCATTAGAAAATAGGATGGAAGGTGGTTCCTCATTTATATTGTCTTTGCCGTTGGAAACAGTAGTAACGGAAAGTATTCCGAATGAATTTGCTGAAATGCAGATGATAGATGTGGAAGGAAAAAAAATGCCGGATTCGGAGTTTGGAAATAAGAGATTCATTGTTTTGTTGGTGGAAGATAATGTCGAGTTATTAAATTTGACCAGAGAATCTCTAAGTGATTGGTTTAAAGTTTTTTCTGCCTGCAATGGAAAAGAAGCACTGGAAATACTTTCACGTGAGAGTATTGATGTCATTGTAAGTGATATTATGATGCCCGAAATGAATGGTCTTGAACTATGCAACTATATAAAATCAGATCTAGTTTACTCTCATATTCCCGTTATCTTGTTGACAGCGAAGACAACGTTAGACTCAAAAGCGGAAGGTTTTGAAAATGGTGCTGATGCATATATTGAGAAACCATTCTCTATTAAGCAGCTCCATAAACAAATCGAAAACTTATTAAAACTGCGACTGGCCTTCCATAAGTTGATGATTAATCTTTCTGGAAGTCCGGCTTCTTCATTGGCGGATTTTGCTCTTTCACAAAAAGATGTAGAATTTATAGAGAGGGTAAATACGATTTTGTCGGAACTGCTTGCTGATGAGAGTTGCTCGATAGATTTGTTAGCAGAGCAGATGAATATGAGTCGTTCTAATTTTTCCCGGAAGATAAAGGCTCTGTCTGGTATGCCGCCTCATGATTATATAAAGAACTTTCGGTTGAATAAGTCGACTGAACTAATCATGAGTGGTATACGAATAGCTGAAGTTGCCGAACAGTTAGGGTTTACTACTTCTTCGTATTTTGCAAAGTGTTTTAAAGAAAAGTTTGGGGTATTACCGAAAGATTATAAAGGATAACAGCTAGTTCCTATCACTCGTGGGGGTGCCAGACGGCTTTTGAAGCAGGGTGCTTTCCTTTTGGGGGATTCCTAAAATGGGAATTCCATTTTCATCCCATTCTATCTTTTGTATGCGTGTTGTCCGACCGTCCAAAACGAACATGTCACGAAGGGCGTTTCGAGCGTGGTAAAGTATATACCATTCTTTCTTGTCGGGTGAAGGTATGAAACACAGGCTACCGGGGCCATACACATGATTCTCTGGTGCTTGTTTGAATACAGGTTCCAGAGATTTCTTCCATGAATTCGGGTTGAGAAGATCGCTGTTAGCATCAGCTGTTAATAACCCTACACAATAATAAGGTGTCCAGTTACCGCTTGCAGAGTAATATATTAATAATTTGTCTTTGTTTTTGGAACGGAAAAATTGTGGAGCTTCATTCACATGGATAGGATAACCGGTTTTATTGCCATCTACACTGATCCATTGACATTCCCATTCGTATTCAGGTTTGGATATTAATATACGGTCTGAGGCTAGTGTCCATGGATTTTTCATTTCAGCGATATAGATACATTGGGTTTCTTGATAAATTCTTCTGGTTTCCCATCCGCACCAGATTAGATAACGTTTGCCATTATGCTCGAAAGGATTAGCATGAATAGCCAAGTTATTATTTTTATCGGTCGATATTCTTCCTTTCATGACAAACTCTCCTTTCATAGGATCGGGAGATTCATTTTCTAGCACATATATCTGACGATTGTCTATATTACCATCATCAGCAGCGCAATAGATATACCATTTATTGTCCATATAGTGTATCTCTGGTCCCCAAAGATGAGATATACCAGGGGCATTTTGGGGCGAATATACGTTTTTTTTGGCTGCTTCTGCCAGTTGTGTTATATCGTCAGTTTCCCATAATATGATACAGTCTGCTAAACTTTGAGTATAGTAATATTTTCCTTCATGAAAGATGGCCCATGGTTCGGATCCTCCACCTATGACAGGATTTGTGTAGAAAAGTGTAGAGTCAATGCCTGTTTGTTTATCAGTCTTTTTACTTTGGCATGATAGACAAACGATAAGCAATATTAAAAATAAGCAATTTTGAAATTTCATAGTGCTTTCTTTGCTAAAATACTTGCAAAGAAAGCACAAATTATTTAATTCTAGAGCTGTTTGATTAGTTTTTATTGTTTGTTAGTTAGGAATTAGCCTATAATTAATGCCCTCCTTTCTATATTTGTAATTAATAAACCTTTGGGCCCATTGACTATTAAATCTTATTATTAACTAAATTTATTATTATGATGAACAGGACAGGAAAAAGAATGAATGTTGTTAAGGCATTTTGTTTACTTGCTTTGCTTGGTTGTTTCATCGGTTGTAAAGACGATGAAAAGAGAAAGGAGCAAGCTTTTGATAACAGTTTGCCTATTGAAATTGTGGGCTTCGAGCCCAGGGAAGTCACTCCAAGAACACAGTTACTTATTTATGGAAAAAACTTCGGTAATGATCCTTCCTTGATTAACTTGAAGTTGGGAGGCGTGGAGACTAGAGTCGTAAACTGTAACAATGAGTGCATATATTGTATGGTACCTCGCAATGCCGATAAAGGGACTATAGAAATTTCTATTGGTGATCAAGCTGCTATAGCTCCTGACAGATTTACTTATATAGCCAATACGCAGGTTACTACGTTATGTGGCTATGTGGATGAGACTGGGCGATATGAAGTGAAGGATGGCCCATTCAGTGATTGTGGTTTGAATTCGCCTACATGGCTGAGCATTGATCCTAAGAACCCGAATCATATTTATATGATTGAGGATAAAAGTAGTATTCGTTTGATCGACATGGAGGTACAAGAACTGACTACAGTGGCAACGGTGGGGCAGTTGAATATTCAAGATCCGCGTTCTTTATGCTGGAGTCTGACTGGTGATACTCTATTTGTGAGTAATTATTCCAATGGTGATTCTCCGATTGTTGTCACTATGCTTTTGCGTAGCGAAGGATTTAAGAAAGCTCATTCGCTTTTTTCCGGTTATAAATGGGTTATTTCGGCAACTATTCATCCACAGACGGGTGACATCTATTTTGCTCAGGAATCGGATGCCACTATCAAACGCTATAATATGGCAACAAAAGAAGTGGAAACAATGTTTTCTGTGGGTGGAAACTGGATATGGATGTATGTTTACTTTCATCCTTCCGGTGACTTTGCCTATCTCATGCGTCCGCGTGAAGGAACTATCTTCAAATGCCAGTTTAACAAGACGACAAACTGGCTGGAACTGCCGAGTATCTATGTTGGAAATTGGAATCAGGGATACAATGAAGGTGTAGGAACGAATGTCCGTATGGGGGTGATGTGGCAGGGCACTTTTGTGAAAAATGAGAAATACATAGAGCAGCATAAAGACGATATCTATGACTTTTATGTGGCAGATGGAGAATTGTATGATAACCACCCTGGAGATCTGATATGGAAGGTCACTCCTAATGCCGAGGCCATCCGATACGCAGGGCGTGGAAGCGTGGCAATGGATAATAGCCATTTCGGATACGTTGACGGCGATTTGCTTCAGGAAGCCCGTTTCAACGGACCGCACAGTATTGCCTTTGATGAAGTGAATAAGATATTTTATATTGGTGATCAGCATAATCACCGTATCCGTCAGATTATTGTGGAATAAAAAATAGTATGAAAAACATGAAACAACAATTCTTAGTTATAATAGCCGCTCTATGTTGTTTTGCGGCAGGAATTTCGGCTCAGCAGTCCACCCATAGGCAGATTGTTGTGACTGGAGTGGTTACGGATGAAAATCAAGAACCGCTCATCGGGGCTAATGTGTCCGTTAAAGACGTACCGGGGTTGGGTTCTATCACGAACATAAATGGTAAATTTAGCATTAAAATGCAACCATATAATCGTTTAATTTTCTCTTACATTGGTTATGAGACACAAGAGATCCTTGTGAGAGAAGAGCGCACAGTGAACGTAGTAATGAAAGAAAAAACCGAAACGACATTGGATGAAGTAGTGATTACTGCTACAGGTGCACAGAAGAAACTAACGGTGACCGGAGCCGTGTCTACTATCAATGTAGAACAATTAAGAACCTCTCCTACAGGTAGTATTTCCAACTCTTTGGCAGGGAATGTTGCAGGTATAATAGCACGTCAGACTAGCGGGCAGCCGGGAAAAAATGTTTCTGAATTTTGGATTCGTGGTATCTCTACGTTTGGAGCGGGGTCAAGTGCATTAGTGCTGGTCGATGGTTTTGAACGTGATATGAATGAATTGAATTATGAAGATATCGAATCCTTCACCGTATTGAAAGATGCTTCGGAAACGGCTATTTATGGATCGCGTGGTGCTAATGGTGTAGTCTTGATTACTACCCGTCGTGGTAAGATCAATAAAATAACTGTTGATGCGAAAGTGGAGACAATTTACAATACACGTACATTTACTCCTGATTTTGTAGACGGTATTACTTATGCTAATCTGGCTAATGAGGCGCGCAGAACCCGTAATCTCGAACCTATTTATAGTGGAAATGAACTAAAAATTCTCACACAAGGACTAGACCCCGATTTATTACCGAATGTGGACTGGATGGACACCTTGTTAAAAAATGGAGCTATGAGTTATCGGGCAACATTGAATTTGAGTGGCGGTGGACAGAATGCACGTTATTTCGTTTCGGGCAGTTATCTTGACGAAGGTGGTATGTATAAAGTAGACAAATCACTGAATGAGGACTATAACACCAATAGTAACAATAAGCGTTGGAACTACCGTATGAATGCGGATATTGATGTAACACGTACTACTTTGTTGCAAGTGGGTATCGGTGGTTCGCTAAAAAAAATGAATGAATCGGGTATGACTTCACATGAGATCTGGAATAGCATTTTAAATCAAACTCCTACTAGCATGCCCATTATGTACTCCAATGGATATACTCCTACCAATTCGGACGGCGATATTAACCCATGGGTAGCTTCCACTCAATGTGGGTATAATGAACAGTGGTGGAATAATATTCAGACTAATATTACTTTGAATCAAAAATTAGATTTCATTACGAAAGGATTGAATTTTATAGGGCGTTTTGGTTTTGACACAGATAACTATAATTTTATCAAGCGTTATAAATGTCCGGCTTTATGGAGTGCGGATCGCTTTAGAAAAGATGATGGTACTATCAATTTTACGCGAAAGCGGGCAGAACAAGAAATGACCCAGACTTCCGGCAATACGGGTGAACGAAAAGAGTACTTTGAAGCCGAACTCCAGTATAACCGGAATTTTAAATCCCATATTCTTAGCGGGACATTGAAATATACACAGGATTCAAAGGTGAAAACCCAGGAGATTGGTAATGATATCAAGAATTCGCTCCCTATGCGCCATCAAGGGTTGGCTGGAAGAATTGCCTATAATTGGAATTATCGCTATTTTCTGAATTTCAATTTCGGATATACCGGTTCTGAGAATTTTGCTGCGGGTCATCAATTTGGTTTCTTCCCGGCCTATTCTGTGGCATGGAATATAGCAGAAGAACCCTTTGTCAAGAAGAACCTGAAGTGGGTAAATATGTTTAAAGTACGTTATTCTTGGGGTAAGGTCGGTAACGATAAAATGTATGAAGCTAATGGTACTACACTGATACGTTTTCCTTATTTATATACAATCGGTTATGGGGGTGCTCCCAATCCCAATATTTGGGGAGACAATGCCGGTTATTATTCTGCCTTCGGAGGATATAACTGGGCGGATTATGGTTATGAAAAGTATGGAACCACTCTTTTTCAGGGATTACGTTATACGTCTTATGCTAATGACGGTGTGACATGGGAAATCGCCACCAAGCATGACATCGGATTAGATATGAGTTTGTTTGACGATAAATTCACCTTGACAATAGACTACTTCCATGAAGACCGTAAGGGCATCTTCATGTACCGTAGATATCTTCCTGCCACAGCAGGTGTAGAAAATGGGATGACACTTCCGCAAGCTAATGTGGGGAAAGTTCTCTCAAAAGGAGTGGATGGAAACTTTGCATATAAGCAGCAGGTTGGGAGTGTCCAACTCACCATGCGGGGAAACATGACTCTATCGAAAAATGAAGTGAAAGATAAAGATGAACAGAACAATGTTTATCCTTATTTAATGGAACAGGAATACCGTGTGAATCAGGCGAAAGGTCTTATAGCGTTGGGATTGTTCAAGGATTATACAGACATTCGTAATAGTCCGCAGCAAACTTTCGGTGCCTACCAACCGGGTGACATCAAGTATAAGGATGTCAATGGTGATGGAATTATTTCTGATATGGATAGGGTAGCCATTGGAGCGACTACCGTCCCCAATTTGATTTATGGTATGGGTATTTCCGCTCAGTGGAAAGGGCTAGATGTTAATCTGCATTTTCAAGGAGCAGGTAAGTCTTCTTTCTTTATCAATGGAAGCGGTGTCCGTCCTTTCGTCAACGGTAGCAAAGGCAATATATTAAAAGACGTCGTAGCCGGCCGTTGGATTTCAAGAGATGAATCGGGCACTGAATCCACAGAAAATGTGCGGGCAGAATATCCCCGGTTAAGTTATGGCGGAAGTAACAACAACTATCAAGAATCCTCTTTCTGGTTGCGTGATGGCTCTTATGTGCGTTTGAAGACTTTGGAAATAGGCTATACCTTGCCTAAGCCTCTCGTCAACAAGATGCATTTCAATAATGTACGCATTTATTTAATTGGTACCAATTTGCTTACTTGGTCAAAGTTCAAGATGTGGGATCCGGAGATGAACAGTTCGAATGGAGCAGCTTATCCGTTATCTAAATCTATCACAGTGGGATTAAATGTAAACTTATAAAAAATGAAAAGTATGAAATGGTTATATAATACTGGTGCTATACTATTTATGGTCTGCTATCTGGCATCGTGTAGCGATTATTTGGAGGTGGAACATAATTTCAAGGACCGCCTGACGATTGAGAAAGTGTTTACGAACAGGGATTATACGGATTCGTGGCTTTCCAACACTTATTCATATCTCAGAGACCAAAATCAGGATATTGGTGGAAAAGAGAGTGTGCCGACTAATTTTGCCGATGATATTTATTGGGCAGATTGGAATAATTGGGGGAATAAGAATATAGCAGGTGGTTATTATTCTTATTTCCGAAATGTGGAGTATAATGAGGATTGGATGCAAGAGACTTATACTAATTGCTATTTGGGTATCAATAAAGCATGTGTTTTTTTGAAGTATATCCACATGAATACGCAGCTGACAGAGGAAGAAAGGCTTGATTATGCAGCACAGGCACGCTTTGTGCGAGCTTACTATTACTGGTTGCTTTTGCGTAAGTATGGTCCCATTCCTTTGATTCCGGATGCCGGAGAAGATTATACACAGGATTATGATGCATTAGCCCGTCCGCGTAATACGTATGACGAATGCGTGGAATATATCACATCCGAGATGGTGTTGGCAGCCAAGGATCTTCCTTTGGAGCGAGGAGCCAACAATATAGCGCGTCCTACCCGTGGAGCTGCTTTAGCCACCCGTGCCAAAGTCCTTTTATATGCCGCCAGCCCGTTGATGAATGGCAATACCGATTCTTATGCACAACAAATGGTAGATGACGAAGGAAATCGTTTGCTTTCTGCCGAATACGATGAATCGAAATGGGCAAGGGCAGCTGCTGCTGCAAGAGATGTGATGGAGTTACCGGGAAATAATAATGGTCATCGCTATCAATTGTATGTCAAGAATCGTATAAGAGGTGGCGGTACGGACGATTATCCGGAGACCATCGAGCCGTTTGATGATAATAACTTCTCCAAAAAAAGTTGGCCGGACGGATATGCCGACATTGATCCTTTTGAGTCATATCGTTCTGTTTTTAATGGCGAACTCTCTGCTTATGCAAATCCGGAACTTATTTTTTCACGTGTGGATAACATAACGGTCGATCATAGTGGAGAAGGAACTAACTCACCGGATGGCATTGCAAACATGGTATTGCATCAGTTGCCGACGGTGGCCGGAGGATGGAGTATGCATGGAATGACACAGAAACAATGTGACTCCTACTACATGGCCGACGGTACTGATTGTCCGGGTAAAGATAAAGAGATAGGGCGGGGAGATGGAAGTGCCCGATTAAGCGGTTATGTGACCAGTGAAGATGTAGATGCCGGTCGCTACAAACCTTTGCGCGCCGGAGTTTCTTTACAATATGCCAATCGTGAACCCCGTTTCTATGCATCAGTCGCTTTCAATGGCAGTGTGTGGAATATGTCTTCATTGAATGGAAAAGATGGAGCTGCCAGTCCTAACCAGCAAGTCTGGTATTATCGTGGGACTTCCGAAGGATACAATGGCGGCAATCGTATATTTACAGGTATCGGTATCAAAAAATATGTGAACCCTTATGATGCTAAATACCAAAACAGTTTTTATTACAGGCAAAAAACAGAGACTGCTATTCGCTATGCGGAAATCCTATTGATTTATGCCGAAGCATTAAATGAACTGGATGGAAGTTATGACATCCCATCCTGGGATGGCTCGGCAATGTACACATTAAGACGTGATGTGAATGAACTGAAAAAAGGTATCCAGCCTGTTCGTATTCGTGCAGGTGTGCCTGATTATACCTCTTCCGAGTATCAGAATAAAGAAATGTTCCGGAAGAAACTCAAGCGCGAACGTCAGATAGAGTTTATGGGCGAGAACCACCGCTATTACGATTTAAGACGTTGGAAAGATGCTCCTCAGGAGGAAGAAACATTGATTTACGGATGCAATATGCTGATGGATGAAGCTCGCCGCGATTTGTTTCATACGCCGGTGGCAATTATGTCGTTGCCTGTCCGCTTTGTAGAAAAAAGCTATTTCTGGCCCTTTAGTCACGGACAGTTACAGCGCAATAAGCGGCTGACTCAAAACCCCGGTTGGACTTACTATGATTAACCTTTATAATAAAATGAATATGAAAGAAAGAATATATTATCCGTTACTTGCTGTTTTGATGGTATTGTTTTGCGCAGCTTGTAATGAAGAATGGACTGACGAACAATATGAACACTATGTTTCATTTAAGGCGCCGATGAATTATGCAAAAGGAGTGACTGATATTTATGTAAAATACAAGCCGAATGGCATGGTAACCTATCAGTTACCTCTCATTATGAGTGGCTCTACAATGGCCGGAAGTGATACGGAGGTACAGGTGGCGATAGATTCAGACACCTTGAAAAGTATCAACTGGGAGTATTTTCATAATAGAAAGGATTTGTATTACAGAGAGCTTACCTCCGGTTATTATGAGTTGAATGATATGAAAGTAATGATTCCAGCAGGCGATTGCATGGGGATTTTGGACATCAATTTTAAACTGAGTGGAATTGATTTGGTCGACAAATGGGTATTGCCGCTCACAATTGCAGAAAGTCCGACCGGCAGTTATGAGCCTCATCCAAGGAAGAATTACAAGAAAGCATTATTGCGTGTGATTCCTTTCAATGATTACTCAGGTACCTATTCTACCACAACTATGCAAGTAGGCTTTAAGGATGCCGGTAATAAAATGACTACTAATGAACGTACTGCATTTGTGGTAGACGAGCATTCCATATTCTTCTATGCAGGCTTGATAAACGAAGAGGAACTGGAACGCAGAAAGTACAAGATTATTTTCACGCTCAATGCCGACGGGACAGTTACCCTTTCTGCCCCCGATCCGGACATTCATTTCAAACTGATAAAAAATCCGACATGGAAAGTGACGGAGAAGATGGACGCATCATTGCCATATCTCAAACATAAGACGATTACTATTGAGAATTTCAAATATGAGTTTGATGATGTCACTTCTGTCCCGGGCACTCCTATAAGTTATACGGTTGAAGGGACAGTCAATATGGAGCGTAAAATTAATATTCAGATTCCGGATGAAGATCAGGCAATCGAATGGTGATAATTTGTAAGTCGGAGTGATATGTATAAATGGATTATATTAATGTCGGGATTATTTGCGTCACTGATCGCTTGTGCCAAAGTTAAGTTATCTCCTTTATTTTCCGATAATATGGTACTTCAGCAAGAGGCTGAAGTACCTGTTTGGGGAAAAGCATCTCCAGAAATGCGAGTTATAGTGATTCCTTCATGGAGTGGGGAGAAATATGAGAATATAGCTGACAGGACGGGTAATTGGAAAGTAAACATCAAAACCCCAAAAGCCGGGGGACCTTATCATTTAGAAATAATAGATGGAGAAAAAGTAAGATTGGAGAATGTAATGATTGGTGAAGTATGGCTTTGTTCCGGTCAGTCGAATATGCAAATGCCAGTAGAAGGATGGGGCAAAGTAAAAAACTATCAACAAGAGGTGGCACAGGCCAATTACCCGAATATACGCTTGATGACTGTGAGTAATACTATTAGTCTAAGTCCGTCGCAGGAGTTTACTGCTGTCGGAGGAGGATGGCAAGTGTGTTCATCGGGTACTATCCGGGAGTTTTCAGCAGCAGCCTATTTTTTCGGTAGGGAAATAGCACGCACGCAGCAGGTACCGGTAGGACTTATCTGTGCCCATTGGGGCGGTACTAATATAGAGTCGTGGATAAGTGCTCAAGCATTGGGCGAAGTTCCCGATTTTGTTGAGCAATTGAAGCTTATCCGAAGATTGGGAAACAAGGATTGTGATTTACAGGCGGAGGAAGAACAAAGGCAGGCAAAGATTTTGTCGTTAGATAAAGGAATGAGAAATGGAAAGCCTTTTTGGAATACTCTTTCTTATAATGACGAAGGATGGATATCTCATTCTTTCCCCGGAAATATCGAAAAGACTTTTCCTGATTTTGATGGTATTGTTTGGGGGCGAAAGACGGTGGATATTCCAGAACAATGGGAGGGAAAACCGTTGAGTTTACACATGGGGTATGTGGATGACGAGGATATTACTTATTTTAACGGAATCGAGATAGGGAGCACGAAAGGATATACTCATTCCCGTACTTATGAAATACCGGGTAATTTAGTAAAAGCGGGCAAAGCTGTAATTACTGTTCGTATCGTGGATACTGGAGGAGGGTGTGGCATCGGAGGTGAAATGAAGTTAAGCAAAGATGTCGGAGACTGGATTCTTATATCTGGTGAATGGAAGTGTAAAGTTGCCGCTCAATCTCATATTGATCCGGTGTTTGAGATGAATCCGAATGTGCAAACAGTGCTTTATAATGGGATGATTCATCCATTAGCACCTTACAAATTTCGTGGGGTTATTTGGTATCAGGGAGAGAATAATGTAGGGCGTGCTACACAATATAGGATATTGCTTCCATTACTTATTCAGAGCTGGCGTGAGGAATGGGGGAATGATTTTCCTTTCTACCTTGTGCAATTGGCTAATTATTTAGAGAGAGCAGATGAACCGGGAGACTCACAGTGGGCTGAATTACGAGAAGCGCAGCGCCAGACAGCTTTGTATTATGACAATGTGGGTATGGCCGTTACCATAGACATCGGCGATATGAATGATATTCATCCCAAAAACAAACAGGAAGTAGGGCGTAGACTTGCCTTATTAGCACGTGCCGATACCTATGGTGAGCGGATTGTTTGTAGTGGTCCGGTTTATCAGACTTACCGTGTGAAAGGAGACAAGGTTATTCTCTCTTTTGAGTGTGCAGACGGAGGATTAAAAACGTCTGATGGGAAAAAATTGACAGGGTTTGCCATAGCAGGGATAGACGGAAAATATCATTGGGCGGAAGCTGAAATCTGTGGAAATGAAATCATTGTATCATCGGAAATGGTAAAACATCCTTTGGCTGTTCGCTATGGATGGGGAGATAATCCTACATGTAACTTAATTAACGGTGCAGGATTACCGGCCTCTTCATTTCAAACTTTACGTTAAACTTAAAAAAAACAAGAAAAATGAAGAAACTTAACTTTTTATTTTTAGGCTTATTATCTTTTATGCCAATTTGGGGATGTAACGATGATGATTCATTACCGGAGGCTGTTGTTGAAGTCAAGGAAGGGCATAATGAAGATATTGTATCAGTCATTGATTATGATATTAAGAATGATGGAACACTGATTGGTTCTCAACTTAATAATTTGGTCGGTCAGTCTTATGGGAAAACGCTTTATTTTCCTGCCGGAACTTATAACTTGACGGAGCCTATCGTTCTGCCATTGGAATATACCAAAAATGTAAATCTTATTTTTGATAAGAATGCAACGGTTAAAAGTGATGTCCATTTGGAAGCATTGATTAAAGTAGGTTATTCAGAAACCTATTTTACCGATGTTTCACACCGGCGATTCTCTTATATTGAAGGAGGAATTCTGGATTGTTATAATGCAGATAATGGAATTCTAGTAAACGGAAGGAAGCAGTTGGTGCAGATACGTACGATGAGTCTGGTGCGAGGACGTAATACACATATCCGCATACACGTTCCTGAAGGTATTGGAACTGGTGGAACGGGTAGCTCGGATACAAAGATAGATAATGTAACAATTCAAGGCATCTCTTCGAATGATAATGTATACGGTATCTATATAGATGAATCTTGTTGTGATTGTAAGATATCTGACACTTTTATTTATTGTACAAAAGAAGCTTTAGTTACGAAATCTGCCGGTCATATATTGAACAATGTACATATTCTTTCTTGGGATACTACCGGAGGGACCCATCTTGAGGATGGTAAGAATTACCGTTCAACAGTCGGAATACGTATAGCTAGTGGCGGATTTTTTGTTTTCAATCAAATCTATTATGATACGATTGATAGAGGAATCGTCGTGAATGAGGGTTATAGTCCGGATTTGATGCTGGACCAACAGATTTCTTTTTCATATTTGAATAATTTTGGAACCAGCTTTATTCAGGCAGAAGGGAATAACCCCAATTTGAAAGTGAAGTTGTCCAATTCTACTTTTACTGTATTAAATGATAATTTTAAGATTCTAGATTGTCCTGTTGATTTGGTGGGATGGGATATTGCGGATAAGTTTTCTTTCCTGAATTGTGTAGTTGCTAATTCGCAGCGCTTGTATCCTTACGAAACGACTTTGATGCAGAAGCTTAGAGGGGTAAGTTCTGACGGGATAATATGGACAACTTTAGCTAATTATGATACGAATTGGAATGTATTAGGGGCTGTCATTTCTTCTCCAATGCGGAATACCCTTGAGATAGATTTAGCCGATAATTTGACTGTAAAACTTAATTTTATGTTTAAAGGTGTTGAACCTCTCTTGCAAGGTTATGAAGTGCTGGGAGAGGGAGTAGAGGATATTGAATTTGGATATGCTGTTTCCGGTCAGTTCTGTGTGTTGCTGTTCAGGGCAAAAAGGAGTGCTTCTTTCAATCCGATCATTTACGATACATTAGGTTCTGGGCGGTTTATGCCGACTCCGTATAAAGGCAAAAAATATACGCTTGTTGATTATGGGTTAAGTGATTCGGATATTAAGATTTTATCTCGTTAATGTAAGTATCTAAATAATGAAGTGATTATATAATAAGTAATAAACATGAAATATCAATACTTGTTATTAGGCGTTCTATATGGGTTGTTATTGTCTTCCTGTTCATTGTCGGCTGAAGAAGGAGATAAAGAGATGGATCGATATATTGCCAATCTGATGGGAAAGATGACACTGCACGAGAAGTTGGGCCAATTGAATCTTCCTTCCGGGGGTGATTTGGTTACTGGTAATGTAAATAGTGCCGAACTTACGAAAATGGTTCGTAACCAGGAGATTGGAGGCTTTTTTAATGTGAAAGGAATAAGAAAGATTGTTGATTTGCAGCGTATAGCCATTGATTCTACCCGTTTGGGAATTCCTTTGCTGGTAGGAGCTGATGTTATCCACGGTTATGAAACCATTTTCCCGATTCCTTTAGCGCTTTCTTGTAGCTGGGACACACTAGCTGTTGAACGTATGGCACGCATTTCTGCTGTAGAAGCCAGTGCGGATGGTATTTGCTGGACATTCAGCCCGATGGTTGACATTTGTCGCGACAGTCGTTGGGGGCGTATTGCAGAAGGTAGTGGTGAAGACCCTTATTTGGGTTCCCTGTTAGCAAAAGCCTATGTACGCGGTTATCAGGGAAATAATATGCAGGGAAAAAACGAAATTCTTTCCTGTGTAAAACACTTTGCATTATATGGCGCATCCGAATCAGGGAAGGACTATAATGTGGTTGATATGAGTCGCCAACGTATGTATAATGAATATCTTGCCCCATACAAGGCAGCTGTTGAGGCAGGTGTGGGTAGTGTGATGAGTTCTTTCAATTTGGTGGACGGCATTCCGGCTACGGCTAATAAATGGTTACTGACCGATTTGCTCCGGAATGAATGGGGCTTTTGTGGGTTGTTAGTGACGGATTATAATTCTATCGCCGAAATCTCCTCACATGGGGTTGCTCCTTTGAAAGAGGCTTCTGTACGTGCTTTACAGGCGGGTACGGATATGGATATGGTTTCTTGCGGTTTTCTGAATACATTGGAAGAATCTCTGAAAGAAGGGAAAGTTACGGAAGAACAGATTAATGCCGCTTGTCGCCGTGTATTGGAAGCAAAATATAAATTGGGCTTGTTTTCTGACCCGTATAAATACTGTGATACCCTGCGTGTGGAAAAAGAACTTTATACGACTGCTCATCGCGCGGTGGCGCGTAAAATCGCAGCTGAAACATTTGTTCTGTTGAAGAATGAGGATCATCTGCTTCCGCTCGAACGGAAAGGTAAGATTGCTTTAATTGGTCCTATGGCTGATGCCCGTAATAATATGTGTGGGATGTGGAGTATGACGTGTACTCCTTCCCGTCACGGGACATTATTGGAGGGAATTCGTTCGGCAGCAGGTGATAAGGCTGAAATACTGTATGCGAGAGGTAGCAATATATATCATGATGCGGAACTTGAAAAAGGAGGAGCTGGTATCCGTCCGTTAGAACGCGGCAATGAACTGCAATTGTTGGATGAAGCTTTGCATACGGCTGCCCGTGCAGATGTGATTGTTGCGGCTTTGGGAGAATGTGCTGAAATGAGTGGTGAATCGGCTTCACGTACGGAACTAGGGATTCCTGATGCTCAACAGGATTTGTTGAAGGCGCTGGTGAAGACGGGTAAGCCCGTAGTGTTGCTTCTTTTTACAGGGCGTCCGTTAGTTCTGAACTGGGAGGATGCCAATGTTCATTCTATCTTGAATGTCTGGTTCGGTGGAAGTGAAACAGGCGATGCTATTGCTGATGTATTGTTCGGTAAAGTGACTCCGGGCGGCAAGCTGACTACGACTTTTCCCCGTTCAGTGGGACAGCTTCCTCTGTACTATAATCATTTGAATACAGGTCGTCCCGATCCTGACAGTCATTCTTTTAACCGTTACTCCAGTAACTATCTGGATATGAGTAACGAACCTCTTTATCCTTTTGGGTACGGTTTGAGTTATACAAATTTCTCTTATGGGAATTTGCAACTTAGTTCGGATGTACTGTCCAAAAATGGGGAGTTGACAGTGTCTGTGACTGTGACCAATGACGGAGATTTTGACGGATATGAGATCGTACAAATGTATCTGCATGATATTTACGCTGAAATATCTCGTCCAGTGAAAGAGCTGAAAGGCTTTGAACGTATCTTCTTGAAAAAAGGAGAGAGTCGTGAAGTTAAGTTTGTTATCACGGAAGACGATTTGAGATTTTATAATTCAGGATTACAATACGTTTATGAACCGGGAGAATTTGATGTCATGGTAGGAGCAAACTCTCGTGATGTGCAGACTGAACGTTTTAGGGCAGATTGATCGTATATAAACTTTCTTTTTCTAAGATGTAAATATTCTTTTGATTATAACTAAATTATGGTTGCCGCTTTGGACTACAAAACAGAAACTTTCGGTTGTTGCTAAAGGCGGCAACATTGTGATTGGAAGTTCCGTTTATCATTTGAACTTAAAGATGCTTGACTTATCTTTTTATTTAGGATTTAGTTGTTTACCATTCGCAATTTGGTTGCAGGTACATTATTTAACTGCAAACTTAACTATTTTTCAGTTCAAAATGTGTATTTTCGCCCGTTAAATAGTAAACATGCATTTATGAATATTCAAGTTATCAATAAATCGAAGCATCCGCTTCCGGCTTATGCCACCGAATTGTCCGCAGGAATGGATATCCGTGCTAATCTTTCTGAACCTATCACACTGGAACCGTTGCAACGTTGTCTGGTGCCGACAGGATTGTATATCGCTCTGCCGAAGGGATTTGAGGCGCAAGTTCGTCCACGTAGCGGGCTGGCGATAAAGAAAGGTATCACAGTACTTAATTCTCCGGGTACGATTGATGCGGATTATCGTGGAGAAGTTTGTGTCATTTTAGTCAATCTCTCGTCCGAGGCTTTTGTTATTGAAGATGGCGAACGTATCGCGCAGATGGTGATAGCAAAGCATGAACAGCCTGTATGGCAGGAAGTGGAGGTGCTGGATGAAACGGAACGCGGAGCCGGTGGCTTCGGACATACCGGAGTATGATGAATGCTTAATCGAAAAAATAGAATGAAGATAAAAATAGGATGGCTGTTCGTGACGGTGTTAGTGCTCACTTCGTGTGGGGGAACTCGTTCTATGCGTACAGCAAAAACAGCAGTGAAGGCAGATGCATCCTTTTCGGTAAAAGAATCATTGCTTCCTGCTGAACAACAGCGTAAATATGACTACTTCTTTTTGGAAGCCATGCGGATGAAAGAAAAGAATGAGTATGATGCGGCATTTGGTTTGTTACAGCATTGTCTGGATATCAATCCGAACGCTTCTTCGGCACTTTATGAAATATCGCAGTATTATATGTTCCTCCGCCAGGTGCCGCAAGGTCAGGCGGCTTTGGAGCAGGCGGTGGCTTTTGCTCCTGATAATTACTGGTACAGTCAGGGGCTGGTCAGCCTGTATCAGCAACAGAACGAGTTGGATAAGGCTGTAACGTTGCTTGAGAAAATGGTAACCCGTTTCCCGTCAAAGCAGGAACCTTTGTTCAGTCTCCTTGATATTTACAGTCGTCAGGAGAAATATAACGATGTCATTTCTACATTGAACCGTTTAGAGAAACGCTTAGGTAAAAATGAGCAGCTTTCTATGGAGAAATTCCGTATTTATCTTCAGATGAAAGATGATAAGAAGGCATTTCAGGAAATAGAAAGTCTGGTACAGGAATATCCGATGGATATGCGTTATCAGGTGATATTGGGAGATGTGTATCTTCAGAATGGAAAAAAACAGGAAGCATACGATGCATATCAGAAGGTCCTGGCGGTAGAGCCTGACAATCCGATGGCTCTTTTTTCAATGGCTTCTTATTATGAACAGACCGGTCAGAAAGAGTTGTATCAACAGCAGTTGGATACTTTATTGCTGAATAAGAAGGTGACTTCGGATACCAAAATCAGTGTTATGAGACAGGTGATTGTGGAAAACGAACAGTCGTCTGCCAAAGATAGCACTCAAGTGATTGCCTTGTTCGACCGGATGATGAAGCAGGATATAGATGATCCGCAGATTCCGATGCTTTATTCTCAATATTTGTTGTCGAAGAATATGGAACAAGAGGCTGTGCCGGTATTGGAGCAGGTGGTTGATCTGGACCCTACCAATAAGGCTGCCCGGTTGATGCTGGTTAGTGCGGCGGTGAAGAAGGAAGACTACAAGCAAATTATCAAAGTCTGTGAACCGGGTATTGAAGCCACTCCCGATGCGTTGGAACTTTATTATTATCTGGCTATTGCTTATCATCAGGCAGAACAGACGGATAGTGTATTGAGTGTTTGCAGCAGAGCATTGGAACATGTAACTGCCGATACTAGAAAAGAAGTCATTTCGGATTTCTATTCAATCATGGGAGACATTTATCATACCAAGAAACAGATGGCGGAGGCTTATGCTGCTTACGATTCGTCTTTGGTGTACAATCCTTCCAATATTGGCGCATTGAACAATTATGCTTATTATCTGTCTGTGGAACGTCGTGATTTGGACAAGGCGGAGGAGATGAGTTATAAAACGGTGAAAGCCGAACCTAATAATTCTACCTATCTCGATACTTATGCATGGATTCTTTTTGAAAAGGGAAACTATGCCGAAGCCCGTATTTATATTGACAATGCAATGAAGAACGATGGCGAGAAGAGTGATGTGATTGTGGAGCATTGCGGAGATATTTATTTTATGACTGGCGATGTGGAAGGTGCGTTGAAATATTGGAAGAAGGCACTGGAAATGGGTAGCGAGTCGAAAACGTTGAAACAGAAAATAGAGAAGAAGAAATATATTGCGGAATGAAAAGAATCATTTATCTACTGTTGTTGGTGGTAGTGGTGTTGGCCGGCTGTAAGAGTTCGAAGCACTTGGCAACCTCGGAAACTAAGACTTCGACAAAGGCTCCGACATCCAGTTACCTGGCTTCCAAGCTTCAGTTGACTATTCCCAGCAAGAAGGGAAGTATGTCTGTAGGGGGAACCATGAAGATGAAAACTCATGAGCGGGTACAAATCTCCTTATTGATGCCTATTCTGCGTACGGAAGTAGCACGTATAGAAGTTACTCCCGATGAAGTTTTATTGGTAGACAGGATGAATAAACGCTTTGTTCGTGCCACTAAAGCTGAATTGAAAAATGTATTGTCGAAGAATGTGGAGTTTTCCCGTTTGGAAAAGATATTGATGGATGCCTCTCTTCCTAGTGGAAAGACAGAACTGACAGGAAAAGATATAGGAATTCCTTCATTAGAAAAGGCTAAAGTCCAACTTTATGAGTTTTCCACACAAGAGTTTTCGATGACTCCGACGGAACTGACGTCCAAATATCGTCAAATTCCCTTGGAAGAATTAGTAAGAATGCTGGTAGCTTTATTATGATGAAACGTTTCTTTGTTATTCTAATCAGTTGCCTGTGGTTGGCAGTTCCTCTTTCCGCTCAATCGAACAAGTTGATTCGTGAGCTGGAAAGTAAACGCGGTGCGTTGCAAAAACAGATCGCTGAATCGGAATCTATATTGAAGGATACAAAGAAAGATGTGGGAAGCCAGTTGAATAGTCTGGCTGTATTGACCGGACAGATTGAAGAGCGGAAACGCTATATCATGGCTATCAACAATGATGTGGAGGCTATCCAGCGTGAACTGGCTTCATTGGAGCGTCAGTTGCACGGGCTGGAGAAGGATTTGAAAGATAAAAAGAAGAAATATGAAGCTTCTGTCCAGTACTTGTATAAGAATAAGTCGATAGAGGAGAAGCTTATGTTTATTTTTTCAGCAAAGAATTTGGGGCAGACTTATCGGCGTATGCGATATGTTCGTGAATATGCCACTTATCAACGTCTGCAAGGGGAAGAAATTTTAAAGAAACAAGAGCAGATACGCAAGAAGAAAGTGGAGCGTCAGCAAGTGAAAGCCGCCAAAGAGAACCTGCTGCGAGAACGTGAGAGCGAAAAGGTGAAGTTGGAAGAGCAGGAAAAAGAGAAACGTACGTTGGTGACTAATCTGCAAAAGAAGCAGAAAGGATTGCAGAATGAGATAAATAAAAAACGCAGGGAAGCCAATCGGCTGAATGCCCGCATCGATAAATTAATTGCGGAAGAAATAGAGCGTGCCCGTAAGCGTGCACAGGAAGAAGCTCGTCGTGAAGCGGCTGCCCGTAAGAAAGAGGAAAGCAAGGAGGGAAAATCTGCTACAACGGAAACAGCCGCCAAATCGAAACCTCTTGAGTCTTATACCATGAGTAAGGCGGATCGGGAATTATCAGGTAACTTTGCCGCGAATCGCGGGAAATTGCCAATGCCCATATCCGGCGCTTATATTATCACCAGCCGTTACGGGCAATATGCTGTAGAGGGTTTGCGTAACGTGAAACTGGATAACAAGGGTATTGATATTCAGGGAAAACCGGGTGCACAGGCGCGTGCCATTTTTGATGGAAAGGTGGCGGCTGTGTTCCAATTGAACGGATTATTTAATGTCCTCATTCGTCATGGCAATTATATTTCTGTTTATTGCAATCTTTCTTCTGCCTCCGTCAAAGCCGGTGATACGGTGAAGACAAAGCAATCCATCGGTCAGATCTTTTCTGACGGTACGGATAATGGACGGACGGTATTGCACTTCCAGCTGCGTAGGGAGAAAGAAAAGTTGAATCCTGAACCTTGGCTGAACCGATAATTGAATAAAAAACACGTAGAATGAAGTTAACTAAAATACTAATATGCTTGCTGATCTTCTGGAACGGAACATTATCCGCGTTTCCTTATTTTTCGTTCAAGAAATATTAGGTAGAAGATGGATTGTCTCATAATACCGTGTGGTGCGCCCTTCAAGATAGTTATGGTTTTATCTGGCTGGGTACCAGTGACGGATTGAACCGTTATGACGGACGGGGAAATAAAGTGTATCGGAATGTTCTCAACGAAAAGTTCTCATTAGAAAACAATTTTGTGGAAGCCCTGATAGAGGTGGACAAAAATATCTGGGTTGGAACAAACTCCGGACTTTATATTTAACGTGAATTCGTTGAACTCACGTTATCTAGTTTATTATCAGATGCGTATAGTTGATATGTCTTGTTTTTGTGTTGTAATTAGTCGCCCCTTAGAATGTGCTTTTACGCCTAATAATCAACATATTAATATATAAATTGCTTTGATATATCTGCAAGTTTTTGTATCTTTATGGTTGAAAACTTGCAGATTATTATGATAAACAAGACCACCCCTCAGCCCTCCTTGTTCAGCTCTTTGACAGACCAGCTGAATCCCAGGCATCCCTTATACCTGCTTGCCAATAAGATAGACTGGCGCCGTTTTGAAGAAGCTTTCTCCCCGCTATACTGTGCCGTCAACGGTCGTCCGGCCAAAC
>NZ_JH114345.1:34850-46512 GCF_000157095.2 Bacteroides sp. D1 | reverse complement strand
AAGAAACATAAGCTATTCTGCAAGCGTGCAGGAATAGAGCCGACTATCGGGCATTTGAAATCAGACTTTCGTTTAGGACGCAACTTTTATAAAGGTGTGTTCGGGGATGTTGTCAATCTGCTCTTAGCCGCAGCAGCGTACAACTTCAAAAGAGCCATGAGGGTTCTTTGGCTACTTGTTGAAAAAATCTGCGGGACACTGTTTTCTTGCAATATCCCGCAGATGAGTACTTTTTAAGGGACGACTAATTAGTTGGTTTTTCAGGTGTTTTTGTGGCCTATAAAAATGATTTATTTCTTGGATTTGGGTATTCCAGATTTTTTCAACGAATTCTAATTTTAGAACAAAATATCAACAATTCATACATGACAAAGAAATAATATATCCCCAAATGCAGTTTCAGGGATCTTACATAAGATGGAATAAAGATATGTATATTAGTGGCGGCGATTTAGAACAGACTAAAATGATTCCATCCATTCACTTGACCGACAGATGTTTTTATATCCCTATCTCCATTATAAATCGCGAAACATTGTTCCGTTGGAGTATTGGATAGTTTAGCCCATTTTGAAATACCTTTAAAGAAATCCGGTGAATAAGTTGCTCCTGATTTGATTTCATAGGCATATTGTTTTCCGCCAACCATTCTTAATAAGTCAACCTCATTGCCAGTACTATCACGCCAAAATGATAATCCCGGTTCGACGCCTCTATTATAGGATTCTTTTACAAATTCATTGATGATAAGATTTTCGAACAATCCTCCACGTAAAAAATGAGTAGTTATTTGTTCTGTATTTTGTATGTCAAGTAAAGAACAGGCTAGCCCTGTATCATAAAAATATAACTTAGGAGTTTTTACTAATCGCTTGGCATAATTGTTGTAATCTGGCTTCAGTAAATAACAGATATAACTTGCTTCTAATATAGATAACCAGTTAGTAGCTGCTGTGACAGAAATTCCACATTCATTTGCTAATGATGAAAGATTTAATAATTGACCTATGCGACCTGCACATAATTTGAGGAATTTAATAAATTTGCTTAGATCTCCAATGTTACGCAATAATCTTACATCTCTTTCTACATATGTTTGTATATAGAAAGGATAATAATCATCCGGATTTATTGCTTTATCATAAATACGTGGATAAGCTCCCTTAAAAATTTCTTCATTTACATTGGATGGCAATATTTCTCCTTTTTCCATTTCATAATGCGAAAACGGTAGTAGCTTGAGTACTGCCGTACGTCCAGCTAATGATTGATTCACACTTTCCATTAATAAGAAGTTATGAGAACCAGCCAGCATATACATACCTTCTTTATTCTCTTTATCGGTATGCGTTTGAATATAAGAGAAAAGTGACGGAACTCTTTGAACTTCATCGATAATTGTTTTATCTGGATAGGTGGAAAGAAATCCTCTCGGATCATCTGTAGCAAATAGTCTCATATCAGGATCTTCCAAAGACACATATTCATAGTCCTGAAAGGAATTTCTCAATAATGTTGATTTTCCAGATTGTCTAGGTCCTGTCAATGTGACAATCGGATATTTATTTGCCATTTCAATTAACTTGGATTTCAATATTCTTTCTATCATTGCTGCTCTTATTTTACTGTTTGCAAATTTAATCTTTAAAAGTGAATTTGCAAAACATCTCCATTTTTTTAACTCAAAGTTTTCTATTTATATTAGATCCTTTACAATCATATCTGCAGCATACTATAAGTAATTATAATTTAAGCAGCCTGTCATTGAGCTGGATTTAAACAATGACAAGCTGCTTATTATTTATCTTATATTCAATAATGTACCTTCTATCTGTTCTACGGAGCGTATCTAAGCTATTTTAGCATCAAAGAATTTCTTAAAAACAAGAACTTACATTCAACAACTGATTCGCATGAATAACTGAATTCATACTCTACAATTAGTATTAGCAGCTGTAAAGATGATAAAGATGCGTCTGCAGTTGCCCATGACCCAAACCAACCAATAGAAGTGACAGATTTTACTCCTAAATCTGGGGGGGGAGGAAATACACGAATGGTGATATATGGAGCTAATTTTGGAACGGATCCTTCTATTATTTCCGTGAAAATAGGAGGGAAAGAAGCAATAGTTGTCAGCTCAAAAGGAAACAGTCTTTATTGTCTCACTCCTTCATTGTGCTTTGAAGGTAGTGTCGAAGTAAAAATAGGAAAACAATCTTCCAAAGCGCAGGCTAAGTATGAATATGAGCCACAACTGGTAGTTTCCACTTTGTGCGGATATTTAGATGAATATGGTAAGAAGCTGTTTAAAATTTATTGAAAATAAACGTTATTGCAATGAATAATATATTGTAAATCAGTAGGTTAATCGGAGGTTTGTTCGTAACTTTATGAGTGTCAATTAATTAGAGTTATGGGACAATACTCAACTAACCTTACTGATAAACAGTGGCAAGTTATAGAAAAAATTATAAATCCGCAAGAAAGGAGGCGAAAACATTCTCTCAGAAACATCATGAATGCGATTCTATATCTTCTCAAAACAGGCTGTCAGTGGCGCATGATTCCCAAGAATTTTGCTCCGTGGGAGAGCGTATACTACTATTTTAGCAAGTGGAAAAACGAGGGCATCATTGAGGAGCTCCTTGATACACTTCGCTCTATGGTACGCATCCAGTCCGGTCGCAACGAAAGCCCCAGCATGGGCATTATAGACTCACGAAATGTCAAGACTTCACATCATGTAGATTCTGTTCGAGGACTTGACGGCAACAAGAAGATTAAGGGCAGAAAACAGCATATAATCGTTGACAGCCAAGGTTATCTGATGTCTGTAGCCGTGCATGAAGCCAATGTTCATGACAGCAAGGGTGCTCCGAAGGTCATTGAGAGGCTATCCTACAAATTTCCTCGTCTTGCCAAAATCCTTGCGGATGGTGGCTATAGAGGAAGCCTTGCAGATTGGGTATTTGACAAATTCAAATGGGAACTTGAAGTCGTTCTCAGACCTGATGAATGCCCGTCAAAGTTCAAGGTCATTCCGAAACGATGGATTGTTGAAAGAGCATTCGCATGGCTGGAAAACTTCAGAAGGCTGACAATAGACTACGAGTTCCATGCTGATACTGCAGAGACTATGGTTCAACTTGCTTTCTGCAAAATCATGCTTAACAAAATTATTGTGTAATTTTTAAACAGTTTCTTATTTAAAAAGAAAATTTATCTCATTTAATATTGAATACGAATTCAATGATGTAACAAGTACTAAAGGTGTCAAAATTCCTTATAAAGTAAAGGGAACGATGACACTTCAACGGAATATTAACACACAGATCCCAGATGAGGACCAGTAAATTGAATGGTAATATGGACGAATGAAATAAGAGAGTTTGATAAACTAACTCTAAGTACGAGGGTATCCTTTTCGGACACCCTCTTTACTTATAATAGATCATGATTAGTTACTTCCATTTCTGTTCATCTATTTTTTCCTTTATTGATTTGTATTTTTCCCTTTCTCTTAAAAAACTTCTCTACTTTTGTTCTGTAAGTCGGTCACACGAAACCGACAAAAATGTTAATTAAATCGTAATAATTATGGACATTTAAAAATGTTTGTCTTAGTTGGGAGCTTTATTACCCATGGCAATGATTGCTTATTGGCCGAAAGGAGTTAAAAAGAACGTGGGTGGAATGACATCTGTCAAAAGCATACGAAGCATGGGCTAAGCATTGCGTGGTAGAACCTTACCCGGGACAGAAAAAGAAATAACTGTCATTCCATTTAAAACGGAATGAATAAAAAATTGAATGAATAATGGGGATGAAGGATTCCGGATCAGGAATAACTTCATCCTCATTAATAATATCTGCTATGAGGTTATCTACAACAAGAACTATTGCTCCGCTTGCCCGATGGTAGAATACTTCATGCTTCCTATTTGTCCATCCTTACTCATCGTTTCCGCCTGAATAATCACTGGAGTGGAATATTGGTTATTGTAACATTCAATCACCGCTTTTCCATTTTCATCTGTCCGTACAGACGGGTTCCAGTAGAGCGTCCGTCTTTTGTCCACTTTATCCATATACAATTCTTTGGTCGGGTAGGCAGGTGAATAATATTCCAATGCATGAGTATATCCCTGAATGACTGTTTGCCGGGTACCAAGTACGGCAGTCTGACTTTTGTTCAATACATCGCGTCTGGGTAGGGGAATCAGGTAGAAAACACTGTATTTATCCAGTTTGCTGATATCCACTCCCGTGCTATCCGTAACTTCGGACATTTTGGTGTTTTGGATAATCTCGTCATCGATGCCTCCTGTTCCTTTACTGATGATTATGGAAGCCAATCCATCCACTTCGGTCAGCATCATTTGAGTTTCTGTCTCGGATAAAATGTGATTATCCATGATATAGCAGATTGGTTTCTGCCGATAAGTAAGCTTGTCATTACTACGATCCCAATCGAATTGCGGACTCAACTTTTCCATTAATTCCGGAATAGTTGTGACAATCTTCCCATTGTCACGTAATAAATCAACAGAACGGCGTACATCGTAATAGGCGTCAATGCTTTTCTCATTGATTTTAGTAGCCATATTATTTCCTTGTCGGCGTTTACTTTTTATTTCCACTTCATCCAATACATAAAGCCCTTCTACTTTCCGGATAGAATCCATGTATAGAGAATCAAAATTCTCGGCTTTTTGTTGCCAGTGGGTCAAGTCCTTCCATTCAGGATGAAGTTCCTTGTAACCATAGGCTCGGGGAGCAGGTGAGAAATTACGGTCGATCAGGATGGATGCATCCTTGTTGCGTTCTTTACCGACTTTCCGGGTTTGGATCACCGCTTCCGTGGTTCCTTCAAAGTCTTCGACAGGAATGGTGAAACGACCGTTTTCATCGGTCACGGTTCCTCCAGTGATAAATTGGTCATCTTTCTTCACTATTACACTAAGTGCTATATCTTTCAGCTTATTTTTGAGGATCGTTGATTTAACCTGCCCGTTCAGCACTAATTGTGCTTCCGGTAACTGCAATGGAGTGAAAGGAGCAGTAGAAATGGCTTGGCTCATGTCATATTTACGCCATCCATGCACGATTAATAATATATCCAGTTCCGTTTGCTTCCGGGGAGACGGCGATGCAAAATAATAACCGGGCTGATGGATATATCCTTTTAAATCAGATGTTAATAGCAAATCAGTGAAAATGTTATTGTCATACTCCAGATAATCTGACCGGACGGCATCCCGGATACTGACCGATACATCTCCCGATATCGGTTCTCCCTTGGCATTCTTTACCTGTAACTCACAACGAATAGGAGCGTAGGGAGTATACACCTCTTTCAGTCCCTCTGCGGATAGTTGTAGAGGGGCACGTGGATTGGAAAAGACAAAACGCTCGCATAACGTATTACCAGCTCGGTTGATGAGGCTGACTTGCAGTACACCTGCCGGTAGTTTGCGGGTAGGCAGAATGAACTCTTGTGGAGTGTCCGCCCGGCAACTAATCAGTTGATGAACATACGGCCGCCCTTGATGACTGATAAATACAGCCAATGTATCTTGAGGAGTAGCGGCATTGCAGGATACTTTCACCAAAAGGGCACCGGCATTGTTGACAGTACTCAATACATATCCGTTAGGTAACGCCTGTGGAAGGGTAAATTCATACTTCTTTCCTTGAAAATCGACTTTGGCAACAGCCGGTTGTGCAGAAGGCGTATATTTAAAATGCCCCATTCCATCGTGCAAAGTCTCGAAAGAAGAGATTTCTGCTCCTTCTTTGGTATAAATCGTTCCTGACAATTCTATATTCCCTTCATCTTTACTCTCCGCCTTGAAAGCCACTTGCGAAGTCACTCCTTCCACTAATTGCCCTCCTTCAGGGAAAAAGCGCACACTCAACTTCTCCTTTGTTTCCAACGGACGGTTCTCCATCGACGGACTAAGTTCGTAAGTCGTGATGCTACGTTCCAGCTTATCACTATTCGTCAGTTGATAAATAGGGAAAGTACGTGAGAAATACTGCGGTTCGCTGAAGGCAAGCATCCAGCGAGTATAGGCACGTACCTCATAATAGCCGGATAACATGGAATGGGGAAGAACGAATTGTCCGTTCCCTTCCCCCTGTGTCAGTTTGATGATTTGCTTATCTGTTATATGTCCTGTCTGATCCACCAATTCCACATACAGGGGGCGGCTGATCTGACTGAAAATCTGTTGTCCGGCAAGAGTAACATAGGCTTTGAACCAAATAGTGTCACCGACGTAATAACTCGTATTGTCAAAATGCAAATACGCTTTCTCCCGTGGAAAGTTGTTGGCAAATGTCTGTGCCTGGTTCATGTATTGTTGGAATATAACTTTGGCAGGAGGAGTCTCTCCCCATGCTATTGCTAGTGATAAACAAAAAGAAAGAAGAAAAAGAATTCGTTTGTTTTTCATTTCAATAGGTTTTTAACTAAAATGCAAAGTTAGAATATATTGACCTAAAAATAGAAAATTAATTGTTCAATAAAGGAAAAAAACTATTCAGAGTAGAAATAAAAGTTCATGGACGCATTGTATATCTGTTGGATAGCATATATACCAGATTTTATTCTTTATTGATTAGCATTTTTCCTTCCTTTTGCATAAACTTCTCTATTTTTGTTTTTCAGATAATTGATAATACTATGGTAAAGAAAAATTTCTTGATGACTGCACCCTTACTGATGGCGTCATTTTGTTCGGCACAGGAAAAACCGAACGTTGTACTGATTATGGTAGATGATATGGGCTATTCCGATATTGGCTGCTATGGTGGAGAAATACTGACCCCTAATATTGATGCATTGGCATCCAAAGGAGTACGTTTCACACAATTCTACAATACTTCACGTTCATGCCCCACCCGGGCTAGTTTAATGACAGGATTATATCAGCACCAGACGGGTATCGGGCAGATGTCCGAAGACCCGTTTAATCAACCCAATCAAAAGAGCCCGAACGACTGGGGAGTGCCGGGATATAAAGGATTCTTGAACCGGAACTGTGTTACGATAGCCGAGGTATTGAAAGAAAGTGGCTACCATACTTATATGGCTGGTAAATGGCATCTGGGGATGCATGGAGAAGAAAAGTGGCCTTTGCAACGGGGATTTGAACGCTTCTACGGGATTTTGGCAGGAGCTTGCAGCTATCTCCGTCCATCGGGGGGACGTGGCTTGACTCTTGATAACACGAAACTTCCGGTACCGGAAGCACCTTATTATACAACAGATGCATTTACCGATTACGCAATCCGCTTCGTTGACGAACAGAAAGACGATAAACCTTTCTTCCTTTATTTAGCTTTCAACGCTCCTCACTGGCCGTTGCAGGCAAAAGAAGAAGATATTCAAAAATTCACGAAGATCTATCGTGAGAAAGGATGGGATGAAATTCGTGAAGCAAGGCGCAAACGGATGACCAAGTTGGGAATCATCGAACCGAATACAGAGTTTGCCGAATGGGAAAACCGGAAATGGAATGAATTGACGGAACAGGAGAAAGATAAAGTAGCCTATCGGATGGCTGTTTATGCAGCACAGGTGCATTGTGTAGATTATAATGTGAGAAAGTTGCTGGATTACTTGAAAAAGAATCGTAAACTGGATAACACGCTTGTCATGTTTCTATCCGACAACGGTGCTTGTGCCGAGCCATACGCTGAATTGGGAGGCGGAAAAGTGTCTGAAATCAACGACCCGGCTTGTAGCGTATTCCCTTCTTACGGAAGAGCATGGGCGCAGGTTTCCAATACTCCGTTCCGGAAATACAAATGCCGTTCTTATGAAGGAGGTATTTCCACTCCTCTCATCGTGTCGTGGAAAAGCAATCTGAAGAATAAAAAAGGTGAATGGTGTCGTGTTCCCGGTTATCTGCCGGACATTATGCCGACTATTCTGGAAGCAACAGGAGCCACTTATCCGGAAACTTATCACGGTGGAAACAGAATATATCCATTAGTAGGCAGTAGTCTTTTCCCAGCTATTCAGAAGAAAACAGACTCTTTGCATGAATATATGTATTGGGAACATCAGAACAATAGAGCGATCCGCTGGGGAAACTGGAAAGCAATCCGCGACGAAAAAGGAAAAGAATGGGAATTGTACGATGTGGTTAAAGACCGTACCGAACGTAACAATCTAGCGGAACAGCACCCTGAAGTGCTTACCAAGTTAGTTGCCGAATGGGAGAAATGGGCGAATGCAAACTTTGTATTACCCAAACATCCGAAGAAATAAATAAAGGAGGAACACAAAATGAATAAATTAAGTAAGTGCATCTGTAGCCTTGGGAGCTACCAGCCTGTCTTTCGCCCAGCAAACGGAAAAACCGAACTTCCTATTGTTCATAGCCGACGACTGTTCTCATTATGATCTGGGCTGTTATGGCAATGTTGATTCGAAGACTCCGAATATCGACCATTTTGCCACACAGGGAGTACGCTTCACACAAGCCTATCAGGCTGTTCCGATGTCATCGCCTACCCGCCATAATCTATATACAGGTGTATGGCCTGTACGCAGCGGAGCTTACCCTAATCACACTTGTGCCAATGAAGGCACATTGAGCGTTGTACATCATCTGCAACCGTTGGGTTATAAAGTCGCGTTGATCGGGAAATCGCATATTGCCCCGAAATCAGTATTTCCTTTCGACCTTTATGTACCTCCTTTGAAAGGTGTGGACTTGAATTTTGAAGCAATTCAGAAATTTATTTCCGATTGCAAGGCGAAAGGCGAACCTTTCTGTCTGTTTGTAGCCTCCAATCAACCGCATACTCCTTGGAATAAAGGCGATGCCTCTCAATTTAATGCGGACAAACTGACACTGCCTCCTATGTATGTAGATATTCCCCAGACTCGCGAGTTGTTTACTCATTATCTGGCAGAGATCAATTATATGGATCAGGAATTTGGTAATGTCCTTTCTATCCTGGATCAGGAAAAAATGACGGATAAATCTGTTGTCGTATATTTGAGTGAACAAGGCAACAGCCTGCCTTTTGCCAAATGGACTTGTTATGATGCGGGGGTACACTCTGCTTGTATCGTTCGCTGGCCGGGAGTGATTAAGCCGGGAAGCGTGAGTGACGCGTTGGTGGAATATGTCGATATTGTCCCTACTTTTGTCGATATAGCAGGAGGAAAACCGCTGGCGAAAGTAGATGGCGAAAGCTTCAAACCGGTATTGACAGGCAAGAAGAAAGCACACAAGGAATATTCTTTCTCCCTTCAGACCACGAGAGGCATCAATGCCGGATCACCTTATTATGGCATCCGTTCGGTATACGACGGTCGATACAGATATATTGTCAATCTCACCCCGGAAGCTACTTTCCAGAATGTTGAAACAAAA
Source organism: Bacteroides sp. D1 (assembly GCF_000157095.2). Classification (NCBI taxonomy): domain Bacteria; kingdom Pseudomonadati; phylum Bacteroidota; class Bacteroidia; order Bacteroidales; family Bacteroidaceae; genus Bacteroides; species Bacteroides sp. D1. The sequence goes on along the minus strand of NZ_JH114345.1, from coordinate 37,111 downwards.
TCTCCTTTGTTTAAAAAGTGGAAAAGTCTGGCGGAAACGGATAGTCATGCAAAAGCGATGACGATTAAATACCAGCATCGTCCTGCTATCGAATTGTATGATGTGAAGAACGACCCGTATTGTATGAAGAATCTGGCGGAAGACGCGAAACAAGCTTCTACCATCAGCCGTCTGGATAAAGAGCTGAAACGCTGGATGAAGGATTGTGGAGACGAAGGACAACCTACCGAAATGCGTGCCTTCGAACACATGCCGGGAAAGAGAAAATAAGCCGTCACACATCAAAACGAATAAAACACAGAATGTAATTTATAAATCGTATATCATGAAAGAAGAATTTTTTGGTTTGCTTTGTGGATGTACTCTGCTTCCGGCATTTCTTCATGCGCAGACAGAGCGTCCCAATATTGTGATTGTATTGGCCGATGATTTGGGTTGGGGAGATGTAGGATTTCATGGTAGTGAAATCAAGACTCCCAGTCTGGATGCTCTGGTGGGCGAGGGAGTGGAACTCGAACGCTTTTACACTTCTCCCATCAGTACGCCCACCCGTGCGGGACTGATGACGGGACGTTACCCGAACCGGTTTGGTGTCCGTTCGGCTGTTATTCCGCCCTGGCGTGAAGACGGACTGGATGAGAATGAAGAAACGATGGCCGATATGCTGGCACGTAACGGATATAAGAACAGAGCCATTATCGGTAAATGGCATCTGGGACATACGAAGAAAGTGCATTATCCGATGAATAGGGGCTTTTCGCACTTCTATGGTCATCTGAACGGTGCGATAGATTATTTCGACCTGACGCGTGAGGGTGAACTGGATTGGCATAATGATTGGGAAACTTGTCATGACAAGGGCTATTCTACCGAATTGATAACCCAAGAAGCCATCCGCTGTATCGATGCATACGAGAAAGAAGGTCCGTTTATGTTGTATGTGGCCTATAATGCACCTCATACACCTTTGCAGGCACAGGAAAAAGATATAAAACTCTATACAGACAATTTCGACAGCCTGACACCGAAAGAACAGAAAAAAGCGACTTACAGTGCAATGGTTTCTTGTATGGACAGGGGAATCGGTGCTATTGTAGATGCCTTGAAGAAGAAAGGAATTATGGACAACACTTTCTTTATCTTCTTTAGTGATAACGGCACTGCCGGTGTTCCGGGATCCTCATCAGGACCTTTGCGTGGACATAAATTCGACGAGTGGGATGGAGGGGGACATGCACCGGCTGTTCTTTATTGGAAGAAGGCAGAGAAACAATATAAGAACTTGAGCTCACAAGTGACGGGCTTTGTTGACCTTGTTCCCACGTTGAAAGATTTGGTAGGAGATCACAGCCGTCCGAAACGTGAATATGACGGTATTAGCATTCTCCCTGTATTAAACGGTAAAAAGACCTGTATCGACCGCGACTTTTATCTGGGACACGGAGCAGTAGTCAATAAAGACTATAAACTGATAAGAAAAGGTATGAAACCGGGTCTGGATTTGAAACAGGACTTCCTGGTTGATTATAAAACAGATCCTTACGAAAAGAAAAATGCCAGCGCAGGAAACGAGAAAATTGTGAAGGCTTTGTATGAGGTTGCCCTGAAATATGACACGATCACTCCTTGTATACCGGAAGTACCTTACGGTAAAGGTCGTGACGGATTCAAAGCTCCTAAAGAATGGAAAGTAGTACGTTGAATCTGTTAACCCTATGAATTGAAAATAATACAAGATGGAAAAATCAATGATTAGTTTATGCCTCCTAGGAGGATTGGCGATAGGGAATGGGTTTGCCCAAACTCCTTCGAAGCCATCCGCGCTATATGTCATTCCGTATGCTTTGTCGTTATTCGGTCGCGCGCACTAGAAGAGATTTATTTCTCATCTTTTTATTGCGCATTTCTCATTCAGATAACCATATGCTTTCATGTTTTCCATTCGTTCTCACCTTGTTTTTAATAAGCAGGGCAGACGCATTAAAAATTATTGTTCTGTAAAAGTTGTGACAAATATTTTTCATCCCATCCGGCTTTTAGTCTTTTCAGATTCATACTTCCTTTTGTTGTTTTATCCTTCTTTAGTATGGTAAGTGCCATCTTTGTTGCCACCGAAAAGTTTCTGGCTGCATTTTTCACCTTTTTACTGTAGTCTTCTCGAAAGGTAACATCCAATTGCCAATGAAGATTATTCTCAATAGACCAATGCTGTCTGATGGCAGATGCAATCTCCTCCGGTTTGGTATTATCAAGTGAAGTTA
>NZ_JH114345.1:0-34750 GCF_000157095.2 Bacteroides sp. D1 | reverse complement strand
ACTAGGGATGAACTCCAGGTCAGGTATGCGACTTTTGAAAAAAGCAATTTTCGCATTGCCAAATTCCTCAATCTCATTCCAAGACTGGGCGCCACAGATTACAGCAGCAATGGATATATAGATAATAGTTTCCATTTTATGTACTTTTTTGCGGTTCATCCTAGGATCTTCTATTTGTTTACAAAGGTCAATTATGCCAATTTTCATGTTAGTTTATGTTTTATAATATCTTATAAAGATAAGGAAAATAATCGATATATACAATAGATAATACACTAATAGTCAATAATATAAAAATAAAATACAAGTTGTAAGATAGTAAAAAATATAATGCGTCGACCCTGTTTTAATAAGACATTCCGCTCGTTCTACTGGAGTGGCACGAATTGTTTACTAGAGTGCACAGGCTTGTTCACTGGAGTGAAAGGAACTGTTCATTGGAGTGGAACGAAAGAGATGCCGGTAAGATAATCCGGGCATGTTAGCAGGAAACCATGGAGACATAGGTAGTATTACTTACTAGCTATGCTTTAATACATTAAATATATGAATAAACTAATCCCACTTCAACAGGTTCTATATTTGTTGGAGTGGGATATCAATGCGTTTTTATGTAAAGAGGATATTACTTATATCCTTTGGATCCTCCAATTAAAATAAAGGTGTTGGAAAGGTACGGATTGCTCCACTCAAACGCGGATAAGTTTCCCAGATGTCATCTTGGGTCGGATCATCCAAGTAGCGTGTATCTTTGGTCTTTTTAAGTAATTTGTCCATTTCTTTACGGAGATTATTTAGCTTTTCAGTGCATTTACCATTTCCAACTAAATTATGAAGGCAACCGGGATCGGTAGATACATTATACAATTCTTCATAAGGCCGTTTCCCTGCTGCTTTCAGAAAATAAGGATATATTTCTCTGTCATCTCTGTTGCTGACAATGAAGTCCCATGCCGGACATTGGTCTATGTCGTAATAAGCACTATGCATTGCTTCTAGTCTTCCTTTTTTATCAATAGCGCAAGGGTCACCTGCAGGCCATCTCTCCGGACGGAAGTTTCTGATATAAAGAAAATCTTTTGTTCTTAATGCACGGCTCGGATATCCCCAATTATTGTAACGTGCAGAAGCATGACGTTCTCTTCCTGCAAAAACCATCGTTCTTCCAGTGTCTTTTCTCTTTTTCTGAAGATAGGGTAGTAGACTGATACCTACCATTTGCCCTTTATTATGTATGCCAACTGCATCAAGGATTGTTGGGGCCAGATCGACTCCACTTACAAATTCATCACTGATACCTCCTTTGTTAATCTTACCTATCCAACATATAGCCATTGGAATATGAATACCATATTCAAAACAAGTTGCTTTGGCTGCGGGGAAAGGCATCCCATTGTCTGCCATGACAATAATCAGAGTATTCTCTAATTCGCCCTCTTCTTTCAATGTGTCAAGGATACGGGATAATTGGCTGTCATACCATTCTATTTCCGTTCCATAGTCTAATAAATCTCCTTTTATGGCCTCCTTATCGGGAAGAAAAGAAGGAACTTTTGCATCGGCCAGTTTTCTATTGGCTTTTTTCCAGCTATCCTTTTCATAAGGACGATGCGGCTCACGTGAGCCGACCCAGAAATAGAAAGGCTGTTTCTCCTTTCTGGCGTGGAGAAATTCTTTAAAGTTTTGATAATAATCGGTATTGGACACTCCTTTGAAAGGAGGTTGAATGTGTCTTTTATTGTATTCCGGACCTGCAGGATTATGTTTTCGTCCCGATATTTTCCAGTCGCCGGGGCCCCATCCTTTGCCTGTGCAGCCAACATGATAACCTGCTTCGGCCAAAATATCAGGAAAACATTTATATTCGGCAGGGAAGGAGGAAGCATGAGTACCTGCTTCTGCTATTTGCCAGGGATAAAGTCCGGTTAAGATAGAAGCTCGCGAAGGACTGCTTCCAGGAGAAGTAACGAACGCGTTGTTGAATAACCAGCCGTTGCGGGCTACAAAATCAAAGGCCGGTGTTTTAGCTATGGGTGATCCGTAGGCCGATGCGTGCGGGTAAGACTGGTCGTCGGAAATGACAAATAGTATGTTGGGCCTGTTGGTTTCGGCTGCATTGAGTGACGGAATTACTAAGGGACCGACTAAGGTGGATAAGAAGATATGTTTGCTGTTCATAAAAATCTCCTTTAAATGAAACATTGCTCTCTGACCGATGGCAATGAGAGAGCTTTCTTATTATAAATGAAAATACAGCACCTCGAATTTAAAAATTCAAAGGTGCTGTCTTGATATTCAATAAGGAAAAGAGTATTATTCTATTTATTATTTATTCAGAGAGTTACAGATCTGTTGGTTGATTTCTCTGACTTTAGCTTCATTCATCTTGATTACTTTACGGTCATAAGTCATCAGACCGTTGATTTCACCTTCTACGTCTGTTGTCTGGGTATATACGGCAGCAGAGAATCCTTTCCGGATCAATTCCAACAGATGTTTGCCATATTTAATGTATTCGTTCGTTACTTCGTCCGATGTATTGAACTTCACATAACCCCAGTTTTTCTTGTCATTCACCCAAGTGTTTCCTTCTACTACCAAGCCGATACCTCCATATTCACCCAATACGGTAGCGCGTCTCGGATCGTAAAGGAACATGTTCGGGCCCGGATAGTGGTGAAGGTCGAGAATATCGCCACAAGTATAGTGATTACCACCGCTGGCAGGATTCACCAGGCGGCTAGGATCGTATTCTTTGGTCCATGCTACGATTTCCGGAGTTTTGAATTGTCCCCATGCTTCATTGAAAGGAACCCATACAGCGATACTCGGATAAGAATACAGACAGTCGATGATTTCTTTCCACTCTTTGCGATAGTTAGCTTCCGAAGCAGCAGAACGAATCACTTCCGTACCGTTGAAATAATTGCGTGCCTGCCACTGTGGGCTAGGACCACCGTTCGGCATATCTTGCCATACGATCAATCCTAATTGGTCGCAATGAGTGTACCAGCGTGCAGGTTCTACTTTGACGTGCTTACGTACTATGTTGTAGCCGAAGTCTTTCGTCTTCTTCAAGTCATAAACCAATGCTTCGTCTGTCGGTGCGGTATACAAACCGTCAGGCCACCACCCCTGGTCGAGCGGACCGAACTGGAAATAGTCTTTGTTGTTCAATTGCAGGCGAGTGATGCCATTCTGACCTTTGCGGATAGAATATTTACGCATAGCCGTATAACTCTTTACCTGGTCTATTGCTTTTCCGTCTTTATACAGAGTCACTTCCATATTGTAGAGGAAAGGAGAGTCCGGAGACCACAGTTTAGCATTAGCAGGCATTGTCAGTTCAACAGGTACTCCGTTCAACGCTGCGCCTTTGGCTACAAGGTTCTTACCATCGAATACTTTTACTTCCACTTTGTCGGCAGAGGTCGTATTAGCGGCAACTTCTACCTTAACAGAATTATTGTCAATATCAGGAGTAGTTTTCAGATTAGTGATGTATTGTGTTGCAACCGGTTCCAACCACACTGTTTGCCAGATACCTGTAACCGGAGTGTACCAAATGCCATGAGGATTTGCTATTTGTTTTCCTCTGGGTTGTTCGCCACGATCTGAAGGATCCCATACTTTTACTACCAAGTCATTATTTCCTTTATTAAGTACAGAAGTAATATCGAAATAGAAAGGAGTAAATCCGCCTGTGTGTTCGCCTACTTTTACATCATTCACCCAAACTTCTGCTTTCCAGTCTACCGCACCGAAATGCAGCAGGATTTGTTTGCCGCGCCAGGCTGAAGGAATATCGAAAGTGCGTTGGTACCACAGTTCTTCTTTTTCGTTTATCATTTTACCTACGCCTGATAAAGACGATTCTACGGCAAAAGGAACAAGAATATCGCCTTGGTAAGCAGCAGGCGTAGGATCACCTTTCTTTGTGATTGCATATTTCCAAAGCCCGTTCAAGTTTTTCCAGTCATTACGTTCCATGATAGGACGCGGATATTCCGGCAATACGTTTTTAGGGTCAAGCTGTTCTCCCCACGATGTCTTGATTTTGTCACCGGCAGGTTTCCATTGAGCAAAAGTCGAACCGCATAAAGCCAATGCAAGCAGCATTGTTAGAAAATTCTTTTTCATGTTCATGGTATACATTTATAATTAGTTGTTGAATTGGTATCCCATTAAAAAGGAATATCGCAAAGAAAGTGGAAATAAAAGAGAATAAAGGAAAATTACCGTTCAAAAAACAGCAAATTCTCTTCTTTTTTATATAAAGTCCCGTATAAAGCGGCTTCGGGTAATAGAGAATGGAAGTGATGGTCAGTTTTTGTCCTTTATGGGTTCATGTTAATTAGCGTTTGACTGCTGAATCGTATGAATCAATGTTTTTGTTATTTTTCAGCTATTTTTGTTCCTGATGGTTTGGGCAATATTGTTCCGGTTTTATCCGGTATTCCCAGTACAGGCATCCCATCTTTGTCCCACTCTATTTTTTGTAAGCGGGGAGTACGTGAGTCCATTGCACCCGGAGCATCATTCGGTATCTGACGGGCATGATAAAGCATATAACATTCCTTTCCATCCGGTGAAGAGACGAAAGAACTGCCGCCGGGGCCAAAAACTTCATTCTCCGGTTTCTGCTGAAATACAGGTATCGGATGTTTCTTCCAGGAAGCAGGATCCAACAGGTTGGCATTGGCGTCTGCTGTTAGTAATCCTACACAATAATAGGGAGTCCAGCTACCGCTGGCGGAATAAAAAATGCATACTTTATCTTTATTCTTCGGCTGAAAGAAATGAGGTGCTTCGTTCACATGGATCGGATAGGCTGTTTTGCTGCCATCGGGATTCACCCATTGACACTCCCATTCATATTCAGGTTTGGAAATCAGAACTCTGTCGGAAGAAAGAGTCCACGGATTTTCCATCGAAGCGATGTAAATACATTGTGTCTCGCTGTCAATTCTTCGTTTTTGCCATCCGCACCAAATCATGTAACGCTGTCCGTTGTGTTCGAAAGTACTCGCATGAATTGCCCAGTTATTATCTTTGTCGGTCGGTATGCGCCCTTTCATGACAAACTTACCTTCTGTAGGAATATCAGCCTCGTTTTCGATCACATAAATCTGGTGATTGTCCATGTTGCCATCGTCTGCAGCGAAGTAAATATACCATTTGTTGTTGATGCGATGCATTTCGGGGGCCCATAAGTGATGGGAATTACTTGGGTCGGTTGGTATCCATACAGGTTTTCTAAGACTATCATTCAAATTTGTAATATCACTGGTCTCCCAGAGCATGATTCTGCTTTCAGAGCCTTGCGTATAATAATATTTCCCTTTATAAAAAACAGCCCATGGCTCTGCTCCTCTTTCACGTAGCGGATTTGTATAAGTAGCTCCTGTTACGGCTTCCTTTTCCGGCTCTGTTTTCTTCTTGGGTTGACAGGATGCACAAATAATGATTAAAAGTACGGCTAGTAATAACAATTTGCTTTTCATGGTATTTTTCATTTAATAATGACACTGCAAAGAAAGCACAAAATCCTGATAAATCATCTTTTTTTTGCAGATTGGTTAGTATTTATCCTTAATTGGTTCGTATTTATTGAATTTTCTAGTTGTTTTTTCTCATCTTTGCAGCACGAACTTTAAAATTGATATTGTATGAAACTGAAGCACCTTATCCTTCTTAGTATTATTTGCTGTTCCCAGTCTGTATTTGGACAAAAAGCCAATCAACAACCGAAGACGAGTGGCAATCCTGTATTCCCGGGATGGTATGCTGATCCGGAAGGAGTTGTATTTGGAGATGAATACTGGATTTATCCTACGTATTCGGCGCCTTATGACGAACAGACTTTCATGGATGCCTTCTCGTCTAAAGACCTGGTGAACTGGACAAAGCACCCGAAAGTGTTATCAAAAGAGAATATTAGTTGGTTTAAACGTGCTTTGTGGGCACCTGCCGTGATTCATGCGAATGATAAATATTATATATTTTTCGGTGCGAATGATATCCAAAGCAATAATGAACTGGGCGGTATTGGTGTAGCTGTGGCCGACAATCCTGCCGGACCATTTAAAGATGTGTTAGGCAAACCTCTGATTGATAAATTTGTAAATGGTGCGCAACCGATCGATCAGTTTGTTTACAAAGACGATGACGGACAGTATTATATGTATTATGGTGGCTGGGGACATTGTAATATGGTGAAACTGGCCCCGGACTTGTTGAGTATCGTACCGTTTGAAGATGGTACCCTTTATAAGGAAGTAACCCCCGAAAAATATGTAGAGGGACCTTTTATGTTGAAACGTAACGGAAAATACTATTTTATGTGGTCGGAAGGCGGTTGGACCGGACCGGATTATTGTGTTGCTTATGCCATTGCCGACTCACCGTTCGGACCCTTCAAAAGAGAAGCAAAAATATTACAGAGAGATCCCAATATTGGAACAGGTGCCGGTCATCATTCAGTTGTAAAAGGGCCGGGAGAGGATGAATGGTACATCATTTATCATCGCCATCCATTGGGTGAAACGGATGGAAACGCTCGTGTGACCTGCGTTGACCGTATGTACTTTGATAAAGATGGAAAAATAAAACCCATAAAGATGACTTTCGAGGGAGTAAAGGCAAGCCCATTGAAGTAAAATCTGAAAAGTTCAGCCCATCCGTAATTAATATTTTAATAAAGATGGGCTTTTTTTGATTTATTGTTTTATTTTTGTCCTTGTAAATCAAACATACTTATTATAATGGAACCAGATATACACACTCTTTCTGACTCCCTTTTGTGGAAAAGGTTTCTCGAGGGAGATTCGAGTGCGTATACCCAAATCTATAATCAAACGGTGCAAGATCTGTTTCGATTCGGACTATTATATACTTCAGACAAAGAATTAATTAAAGATTGCATACATGATGTGTTTGTGAAAATTCACATGAATCGTGCAAAGTTAGCCCCAACAGATAATATTGCAGCTTATTTGACGGTAGCGTTGAAAAACACTCTTTTTAATGCGCTAAAAAAAACAACAGATTCTCTTTCGTTTGATGAAATAGGTGAGAGAGAAGAGACGGTTGACGAATCCCCCTCCACTCCGGAAACTATATATATTAATAATGAACAGGAAAAACAAGTTCAGGCAACCGTGCATACTATGATGTCTGTATTGACGGACAGACAGCGTGAAATTATTTATTATCGATATATCAAAGAGATGAGTATCGATGAAATAAGTAAGGTGACAGACATGAATAATCAATCTGTTTCTAACTCCATTCAACGGGCTTTGGGACGTATCCGGGACTTATTTAAGAGAAAATAAGAGAGAATAATCAACCTATTTTTCCTGCCAATCAAAAAAAAGTGGAAAAAACTTCGGAAAAGGTGAGTATAAAATGAAAGTACAACTGTTATTCATACGTAAAGACAATGAAAATGATGAACTCTGAACAAAAACATACAGATTTTTCCCTATATACTTTTGAAGAATTCCTTCAGAATGATTTCTTTATTTCTTCCATGAATCATCCTACGGAAGAAACACAGAAGTTCTGGGATGAATTTGAACAGATGAATCCTTCTAATATAGATGAATATATAGCAGCAAAAAGCTATTTGGAGGTTTTTTCAAAAGAGAAAGAAGAAGTACTTTCAAACGAGGAAACGAATGATTTATGGACTCGTATACAGGCAACCAATATAAATAAGGAGAAGGCGAAACGTAAGAACTATTTCTTAATAGGATTGAGCTCGGCGGCCAGTGTTGCTATTCTTGTGGGATGTTTCTTCTTATTAAAGAGTTATTCTTCGGTGCTGGATCCGGATATTGCCACCTTTGCAGTGAATACCAAAGCTGATTTGCCTCTGACGGAAGAAACACTGTTGATTTTGGCGGAAGATAACGTAGTGAGCCTGAAAGAAAAAGAAACGGAGATTACGTATGATTCCGTAGAAATCAAAACAAATCAGGAAAGTATACAAAAGGAAAAATCGGCAGCTTACAATCAATTGGTCATTCCGCGTGGAAAGCGATCGGTGTTGACGTTTGCCGATGGATCTAAAGTCTGGGTGAATGCCGGCACGAGAGTGATTTATCCGGTAGAGTTTGAAAAAGATAAACGTGAAATCTATGTGGACGGAGAAATCTACATAGAAGTAGCCAGAGATGAAAACCGCCCTTTCTATGTGCGGACCAAAGATATGAATGTCAGGGTGCTTGGTACTAAATTTAATGTAACGGCGTATGAGTCGGAAGCAATTAGAAGTGTAGTGCTGGCGCAAGGATGTGTTCAGGTAGAGACAGCCCGGACTCCGAAAGCGATTTTGGCTCCTAATCAGATGTTCAGTTCTGCCGATGGAAAGGAAAATATATCACAAGTAGATGTAGAACAGGCAATATCGTGGATAAATGGACTCTATTGTTTCCAAAGTGCCGATTTGGGAATAGTCTTGCAACGCCTGTCTACCTATTATGGTGTGAATGTAGAATTTGACCCAGCGCTAAGTAAAATAAAATGTTCCGGAAAAATCGATTTGAAAGACAGCTTTGAAACAGTTATTAATGGATTAACCTTTGTTGCACCAATTTCTTATGCCTATGATGAACAATATAAAACGTATCGAGTAGTAAAGAAATAGATATAAAAAATAAGATAATAAACTAATCTAACTCCCTTATTTTATGGTAATTATTGAAGAGAGTGGATGATACGAACTATCATCCAGATGGGATTTGTGTGCCCATGAATGTTTAGATACAGAAAATAATATTATGAGAAATTTTTAACATGTTTAATATGAAAAATGCAATTAGAGAACGAAAGAGTAAGGTTCTCGGGCTATTCCTGTGCTTTTTACTTCTCGGAATAGACTACTCTTTCGCAAGTTACAACAATTATTCTCAATTTAAGACCCTTTCGGTCAGCGTGAGTAACTCGACGTTGAGAGAAGTGCTTAAAACAATAGAGAAAAGTAGTCAATTTGTTTTCTTCTATTTAGATGACGCTGTCAACTTAGAACGTAAGGTATCTATCGACAGTAAGAATAAGAATATAGAAGAAATCCTTTCTGAACTTTTCGAAGGTACTTCGTGTACTTATCGGATCTCTGACAGGCAAATATTTATTTCCGGAAAAGCCCCTGCTTCAACCGAACAGCAACAGAATAAGCGGAAAATATCCGGACGTGTCACTGATATAAAAGGAGAGCCGCTTATTGGGGTGAACGTTACTGTGGATGGAGATGCAAACGGTTCGATTACGAACATGGATGGTTTGTATGAGATATTCGTAACCAAGAAGAGTGTAGTGCTTAAATTTACCTATATCGGGTTTAAAACTTCTGAAATACGAACCAATGCTTCGACCAACATTTATGATGTCACCTTGGAAGAACAGGTCAACGAATTGGAAGAGACTGTTATTGTGGGGTATGGTACCCAGCGTAAAATAAGTAATATCGGTGCACAGTCTTCCATGAAGATGGAAGATATTAAAACGCCTTCTGCCAGTTTAACAACTACATTGGCAGGTCGTTTGGCGGGTGTTGTGGCTGTACAACGTACAGGAGAACCGGGAAAAGATGCTGCTGATATCTGGATTCGTGGTATTTCCACTCCCAACACTTCTTCTCCGCTGGTATTGGTGGATGGAGTGGAACGTTCGTTCAATGACATTGATCCGGAAGATATTGAATCGTTGACAACGTTGAAAGATGCATCAGCAACAGCTGTGTATGGTGTACGTGGTGCCAATGGCGTAATTTTGATTAAAACCAAACCGGGAAAGGTAGGAAAACCGACAGTGAGCGCGGATTATTATGAATCGTTTACCCGTTTCACGAAGATGGTCGATTTGGCAGACGGTATCACTTATATGAATGCAGCCAACGAGGCAATGCGTAATGACGGTATTGCTACGAAATATACAGAAGATCAGATACGTAACACGATTGCCGGTAAGGATCCTTATCTATATCCGAATGTGGATTGGTTGAAAGAAATCTTTAATGATTGGGGACATAATCGCCGTGTGAATGTAAATGTACGCGGTGGTAGCGAGAAAGTCGCTTATTATGCATCAGTCAGCTACTTTAATGAGACAGGTATGACGGTGACTGATAAGAATATCAACACCTATGATTCTAAAATGAAATATAGCCGTTACAACTTTACTACCAATTTGAATATCGACGTAACTCCTACTACTAAGGTCGAGATCGGTGCGCAAGGTTATCTGGGAGAAGGAAACTATCCGGCCATCTCTTCTGCCGATTTGTATAATGCAGCAATGTCTATCTCACCGGTTGAATATCCGAAGATGTTCTTTGTTAACGGAGAAGCCTTTGTGCCGGGAACTTCAACCAATAACAACTTTAATAACCCTTATTCACAGGCTACACGTCGTGGCTATGACAACCTGACGAAAAATCAGATTTACTCTAATTTGCGCGTCACACAGGATTTGGATATGCTCACGAAAGGACTGAAACTGACTGCTATGTATGCATTCGACGTATACAATGAGATACATGTACATCAGGACCGTGCAGAGTCTACCTACAACTTCCTGGACACTAGTGTTCCTTACGATATGAATGGACAACCTATTCTGCAACGTATTTATGAAGGAAGTAACGTGTTAAGTTATAAACAGGAAACGAGTGGTAACAAAAAGACCTATTTGGAGGCTTCCTTGAACTATGACCGGACATTTAACGACGATCATCGTGTTAGTGCTTTATTCCTGTTCAATCAGCAATCCAAACTATTATATCCGAAAGGGACATTGGAAGATGCGATTCCGTATCGTATGATGGGTATTGCCGGTCGTGCCACTTATTCATGGAAAGACCGTTACTTCGCAGAGTTCAACATCGGTTATAACGGTGCCGAGAACTTTTCGCCTAAACATCGTTTCGGAACTTTCCCTGCATTTGGTGTAGGATGGGTTGTTTCAAATGAGAAATTCTGGCAACCTCTGTCGAAGGCAGTTTCTTTCTTGAAGATACGTTATACGGATGGTAAAGTGGGTAATAGCGAAGTTTCCGACCGTCGTTTCATGTATCTGGATCAGATGAAAGAAAATGGAGACTATGGTTATAAATTCGGACCGAATGGAACTAAGTGGTCCGGTTATGAAACAGTGAATATGGCTGTTGACTTGATTTGGGAAGAATCTCGCAAACAAGACCTGGGTATTGACCTTAAGCTATTTAATGACGATCTGTCTATTGTATTCGACTTGTTTAAAGAACGTCGTGAAAACATCTTGTTGAAGCGTGAACATTCTATACCTTCATTCTTGGGATACAACACATCTGCTCCTTACGGAAACATCGGTATCATAGAAAATAAGGGGTTTGACGGAACGATCGAGTATAACAAGCGTATCAATAAAGACTGGGTAATTGCGCTTCGTGGTAATGTCACCTTTAATAAGGATAAATGGATTCAGGGAGAATTGCCGGAACAGAAATACGAATGGATGAACCAATATGGGCACAACATCAATGGAGTGAAAGGATATGTTGCCGAGGGGCTGTTCACTCAAGCTGAAATAGATGATATGGCACGCTGGGAATCTTTGTCGGATGCCAATAAAGCCATTACTCCCAAACCGTTTGCATCACAGTTTGGAACAGTGAAAGCCGGAGATATCAAATACAAGGATTTAAACAATGACGGTCAGATAGACGCATACGACCAGACTTACATTTCTCGTGGTGATGTGCCGACAACTGTCTATGGTTTCGGATTTACAGTAGGTTGGAAAGACTTGTCTGTGGGGATGATGTTCCAGGGCGTAGCAGGAGCCGAACGTGTTTTGAACGGTAGCAGTGTTAATCCGTTTAATGGCGGTGGCGGTAGTGGTAACCTTTACTCTAACATTGGCGACCGTTGGACAGAGGAAAATCCGGATCAGAATGCCTTTTATCCGCGTTTGTCTTATGGAAGTGAAACAACTAGTAATATTAATAACTTCCAGAAAAGTACCTGGTGGGTGCGTAACATGAACTTCCTGCGTTTGAAGACATTGCAGATCTCTTATAATCTGCCTAAACCCTGGGTGAATAAAGTTCATCTGAAGAATGCGGCTGTATATGTAATGGGAACTAACCTGTTCACTTTGAGTCGTTTCAAATTGTGGGATCCGGAGTTGAATACCGATAATGGTGCTTCTTATCCGAATACGACTTCTTATTCAGTTGGTATTAATTTCACATTCTAAACAAAAAGATAATGAAAAAATATAATTATATAATCGTTAGTTTGCTGGCGTGTCTCTTGACGACATCTTGTAATGACTATTTTGACCAGGTGCCTGATGACCGTTTATCACTCAAGGAGATTTTCACAACCAGAGATGGAGCCTTGCGGTATCTTTCGAACGTATACACATTCTTACCGGATGAATTTAACCAACGTCAGGTGCATGAAACAAGTCTGTACCGTACTCCCGGTCCCTGGACAGGCTCCAGCGACGAAGCAGAGTGGACAAATGACAATAAAGGGAAATTGATAAATAACAACTCAATCGATGCTACCGAAGGAACGATGGTATTGTATCGCTGGAAGAGCTGGTTTTCAGGTATTCATGAAGCGGCAGTATTTACAGAAAATGTAGATCAGGCACCGCTGACTGTTACAGAAAGAAATCAATGGAAAGCGGAAGCAAGAGCTTTGCGGGCGATCTACTATTTTTATCTAGTACGTACTTATGGTCCGGTTCCTTTGCTTGAAAAGGACTTCCCGATGGATACTCCGAGCGATGAGTTGCAACTCCCTCGTAATACGGTAGACGAGTGTTTCGATTTTATCGTATCAGAACTGAAAGGTGCGCAAAACGATGGTTTACTGGACGATGCTTCTACCGACAAAGTGTCCGGATATGGCCGTATTGATAAGGCGATTGCACAGGCGTTTATCATCGAGGCATTGACTTATCGTGCCAGCTGGTTGTTTAATGGAGAGTGCAATTACTATTCAGACCTGGCTAATACGGACGGAACAAAGCTGTTCCCTAACAAACCGGACGAAGCTACCAAACGTGCCAATTGGCAGAAAGTGATTAATGAATGTAACACTTTCTTCTCTAATTACGGAAGTCGTTATCATTTGATGTATACCAATAAGGACGGTGTTTCTGTTTCCGGTCCGGACTCGGAAGGCTTCAGCCCGACAGAATCTTATCGCTGTGCAGTAAGAACCCTGTTTTCTGAAATGGGTAACAATAAAGAAATGATTTTCTATCGTTTGGATAATGCTGCCGGAACCATGCAGTACGACCGTATGCCGAATAGATCCGGTAATACGACTAATTATAGAGGTGGTAGCTTGTTGGGAGCAACCCAAGAAATGGTAGATGCCTATTTCATGTCAAACGGAGAATCTCCTATTTCCGGTTATAGTGCTGACGGAGTCACTCCGATTATCAACGAAAAATCCGATTATGTAGAAGAGGGAGTCTCTACAACAGAATACAAAGGAACAGACGGTACCTTATATGCACCGGCAGGAACCAGAATGATGTATGTTAATCGTGAACCTCGTTTTTATGTAGACATTACCTTTAGTAATTCAAAATGGTTTGATGGAACAGAAGGCGATTATATAGTAGATTTCACTTATAGCGGAAGTTGTGGTAAAGAACAAGGTAGCAATGACTATACAAGTACAGGTTATTTGGTGCGTAAAGGAATGGATTCCGGTGATCGTAACCAGAACTTGGTTTGTGTGCTCTTGCGTCTGACTAATATTTATTTTGACTATATCGAAGCGCTTGCGCATGTCAGCCCGACTCATGAAGACATCTGGACGTATATGAACATGATCCGTAAGCGTGCGGGTATTCCGGGATACGGTGAAACAGTCAATCTGCCTAAACCGACTACAACGGAAGAAGTCATGGAGCTGATTCGTAAGGAGAAACGCATTGAATTGAGTTTCGAAAACTGCCGTTATTTTGATGTACGTCGCTGGGGATTGGTAAATGAGTATTTCAACAAGGCAATTCACGGTATGAATGTCAATTATGACGGAAATGAATTCTTCAAACGTACGGAGATTGTGAAGCGTATTTTTGACCGTCAGTACTTCTTCCCCATACCACAGGGCGAAATTGATATTGATAAGAACTTGGTTCAGAATACAGGATTCTAAATACTGATTATAAAATAGAAATTATGATGAAACAATATATTTTCTCTGCAGTTTGTCTCATGTCCGGTGTCCTTTGTATGTCCTCTTGCAATGAGGATAAACAGGCAAAGCCATATACCCCGGATTACGAGATTGTACCGGAGTATACCAATGCGGATACCTGGACTGCCTATGAAGCATTTAATGATAACTTGCTGGATCCCGATAAGAACATTTATAAAACAAGTACCGCTTATACTGCTGCTACCGACCGTAATAACGGAGCTGCTGCTATCTGGTGCCAACCGATCTATTGGGATATGGCTATGAACGCATATAAACGTGCAAAAGCGGAAGGAGATACGGAAAGAGAAAACAAATACAAGCAGTTGTGTGATGATTTGTTTGCCGGAAATAAAGCACATTATGTAAACTTTGATTTCGACGATAATAATGAGAATACCGGCTGGTTTATCTATGATGATATACAGTGGTGGACCATTACTTTGGCACGTGCTTACGAATTATTTAAAGTGGAAGAGTATCGCAGTCTGGCAGAAGCAAGTTTTGCACGTGTATGGTACGGTTCTCCCCGCGTAGGTGATACGGGTTCTTATGCAGATCCTGAAAAGAATTTGGGTGGAGGTATGTTCTGGCAATGGCAGCCTATCGGCAATCCGAATGAAAATGCTGCCGGTGATGGTAAGATGGCTTGTATCAATTTCCCGACAGTGGTAGCTGCATTGACCCTTTACAATAACGTTCCTGCCGATCGTGTGGCTGATCCGAATCCGGAAAGCTGGAGTAATAAGTACGGTGATTTTACCCGTCCGCATTATGAAACGAAGGAAGCTTATCTGGCAAAAGGAAAAGAAATCTATGAATGGGCTGTGAAGAATCTGGTAGACAGCAATACCGGAGAGGTTGCCGACAGCAAGCATGGTGAAGGCAATCCGGCATGGTCGGACCATGTATACAATCAGGCCACTTTTATCGGAGCTTCGTTATTGCTTTATAAAGCTACCGGTGAGAAAACATATTTGGACAATGCAATTTTGGGAGCTGACTATACAATGAATACCATGTCCGAAACGTACGATTTACTGCCGTTCGAGAGTGGCGTGGAACAGGGTATTTATACCGCTATCTTTGCGGAATACATGGCCATGCTGGTAAATGATTGTGGCCAGACCCAGTACGTACCGTTCTTGAAACGTAACATTAATTACGGCTGGGCTAATCGCGACCGGACACGTAATTTGTGTGGTGGCGAATATTATAAGGCACAGATAGAAGGTGCTACTATTGACAGCTATAGTGCATCCGGAATACCGGCATTGATGTTGTTGTTTCCGGCAGATAAATAATTGTAACCCATAAAAAAGAAGAATAATGAATACGAAATATTCAAATTGGAAAATGTGGTATTATGTGTTATGCATGGTACTGACACTTCAATTGGCAGCTTGTTCTGAAGAAACGCATGACGAGTATACTGCGGCTCCTGAAATAGAAGATACCTATATCGACCAACTGGATGCATTGATTGCTGAAATGACCGATTTGCAGCAAAATTCAGACTACGGAGATAAGAAAGGACAGTACCCCACCGAAAGCCGGGCAATTCTGACAGATGCGATAGATGATGCCAATCGTGTGGTACTTTTAATCAAATATCAGCAACCCTCTCCGTCGGAAAGTGAGAAACAACGCTATGTGGCAGAAGCCAAGGCGTCTATAGAACAGTTCAAGAGTACGATCCGTACAGAAGACGCTGAAACAACACCGGCTGAACTGTTTGTGGACGGACGTGGTGATGGTGGTTCTTATATCGATTTCGGACGTAGCGAAGAATATGTCAATTTTGGAACCGAAGGAAACCAAGCCTTTACTGTTGAGTTTTGGGTGAAAGTAACCAAAGGTGGTGGAAAAGACCAGAATGTGTTCCTGTCAACTTACATGGGCGGTGATGGATGGCGTAATGGCTGGATGATGTATTGGCGTAATGCAGACGGTGGTATTTATCGTGCAACTTGGGGCGAAACAGGAGGAAATATCTGTGAACCGTCACTAAAGGCACCGGAAGATGGAGAATGGCAACATTTCTTGTTTGTGTACAGTGATAAAGGCTTGCCGGGCAGTCCGGAGCTTCGTGCGAAATTGTATGTGAACGGAGAAGTGAAAACAACCGAGGGAAGCGTGGGTAACAGGTTCTATAATTCGAGCAACTATGCCAACTATAATGCACCGATGACCGCTTTCGGACGTTATATGCGTACCAGTGATAATCTGTTTGAAGAAGGCTTTGCCGGTTATATGAAGAAAATCCGTATCTGGAAAAGCGCAAAGGATAACGAATATGTTCAGAATTCTTATAATGGAACGGCTGAAGTGACGGGTAAAGAAGCAGACTTGGCGGCAGCATGGGATTTCATGACCAAACCTTCCGGTTCGGGTAATGAAGTAATAGATTTGACAGGTCGTCATACTGCTAAGATTATCGGTACTTACGAGTGGCAACGTATTGTTGAATAATAATGTAAAAACGATGAAAAACATGAAATGTTTAACTAATAAATGGAGAGAGGGAGCAATGCTCCTCTCTTTCCTCCTGATTTCTAGTCTGGCAGGGATATTTACCGCTTGTGACGATATTGAAGACGAGTACATAACAGATACACAATTAAGTATCTTACAGGAAAGCCGTACGTCATTGAACTATTTATTGAAAAATTCAACTTACGGAACTGCTCCCGGAACATATCCTGAAACCGGAAAGGATATATTAAATGCTGCTATTGCCGAGTTGGATGCACTGATAACACGGGTAGAAGCTGGCGAAGAACTGGATGAAACAACTTTGGAAGCTGCTGTAGCAAAGGTAAATCAAGCGATTGACGAGTTTAAAAAATCAAAATATTATAATCTGTCTCCGGAAGCACAGCAATATATCAATAATTTACTGGCTAAGGCGGATGAAATACTTGCAATCGTTAATGATGAAACGAAGTGGGGAAATCATCAGGGACAATATCCGGTAGAAAATAAGTCGGTTTTGGAGAGTGCAGCTAAAGACTTGGAAAGTCTGGCTGAAAGAATCAAATCCGGTTCCATCACAGATATGACGCAGGAGATTTATGATGAGGCTATTGCTGCTGCCGATAAGAAAGTAGAAGAAGTCGAAGATTCTGCATGGCCGGATAACAGTCAGATTACCTGGAATCTGTTTGTAGACGGAAATGCCGGTTCTTATATAGACTTTGGTTATAGCGAGGATTATGTGAAGTTTGGAGAGGATGACAATCAGGCATTTACGATTGAACTTTGGGTGAATATTAAAGAATATTGCAATAAGCAGGGAGAAGACAACTGTACTTTCCTTTCTACCATGACAAACGATCCTCATTGGAGCGGATGGCGTGCCCAGGATCGTACAAAGGGATTGTTGAGAACAATGGTTGCTCACTGGCAAGATAATAATCATACAAATCCACAAGAATGGGAACCGGGATGGAAAAAGTCGGACAACTGGACCAAAGATCGTTGGACGCATTATGCATTCCTCTTCAGGGATAAGGGATTGCCGGGATTTGATACTCCGACAGATGTGAAGTGCTATTCCATGATTGATGGTACGAGACAAGGTGAAGTCATTCGTGTAGGTGAGTCCTGGAGAACGTATATCAATAAACAATCCATAGCCAATCAGATTAAAATGACCGGATTCTGTATGATGGACAATAATGGAAACCGTAACGAATGGTTCTCCGGTTACATAAAGAAGATACGTATCTGGAAAACAAACCGGACAGAAAATCAGGTATATGCTTC
Source organism: Bacteroides sp. D1 (assembly GCF_000157095.2). Classification (NCBI taxonomy): domain Bacteria; kingdom Pseudomonadati; phylum Bacteroidota; class Bacteroidia; order Bacteroidales; family Bacteroidaceae; genus Bacteroides; species Bacteroides sp. D1. The sequence goes on along the minus strand of NZ_JH114345.1, from coordinate 16,766 downwards.
TTATATGGGGAATGAAGAAGGTGTAAGTGCCGATAATCCGAATTTGGTAGAAGCCTGGGATTTTGAAGTGAAAGGTGATCAGCCTACTCAAAGTGCTACCAGGACAATAACAGGTTTGAAAGGTCATACAGCAACATTAGTTGGTGATAACTGGCAATGGATTGAATCCACAGACATTACAGATAACAAATAATTGTTTACCGGGATGAGTTTTCAATAGGTAGATTAAATATTCCCCTTATCTCTGTCATAAGGACAGAGTAAGGGGAAATTATTCTCCAATAACCCTTTATTAATCCTTTATTTTTATTGTAGAAAAGTGTTTTGGTCTGTATTTGTTCTTTATTGAATAAATATTATCGTTTTTTTTCAGCTATTTCTGCAATCTTTGTAACAGGAAAAATACTATAAACTTATAAACTATCATGAAAGGCAAAATTCTTTTGGCTCTGACACTACTATTGGGAGTATCAACTACCACATGGGCAGTCGGTAATTTAGGAAAAGCAAACCAGAAGAAGCATGCGTATACGAACGAAGATGTATGGGCAGCTTATGAAGGATTTAATAATACACTACTAGACTCCAATAAATATATTTACAAGACAAATTCGTCCTATCCGAGTGCTGTTGACCGTGGCAATGGAGCAGCGGCTATCTGGTGTCAGCCTATTTATTGGGATATGGCAATGAATGCCTATAAACTGGCAAAGGCACAGAAAGACAGAAAGAAGACAAGTTATTATAAAACACTCTGCGAGAAAATATTTGCAGGGAACAAAGCGCAATATTGTCAGTTTGATTTTGATGATAACAACGAAAATACCGGCTGGTTCATCTACGATGACATCATGTGGTGGACTATCAGCCTGGCACGCGGCTACGAGCTTTTTGGAGTGGATGAATATCTGAAACTTTCGGAAGCCAGTTTCAAACGGGTATGGTATGGCTCGGAAAAGGTAGGTGATACAGGCTCGTATGACAAAGAAAACGGAGGTATGTTCTGGCAATGGCAACCCATTCAAAATCCGAAACCGAATAAATTCAGTGATGGAAAGATGGCCTGTATCAACTTTCCGACAGTTGTTGCAGCATTAACCCTCTACAATAACGTGCCTGAAAATAGAAAAGAATCGACCGACAAACGGCCGGATTATCAGACGAAAGCTCAATATCTTGCCAAAGGTAAAGAAATCTATGAATGGGGAGTGGAAAATCTCTTGGATAAAGCAACAGGAAAGATTGCCGATAGCCGTCATGGAAATGGCGATCCTGCCTGGAAAGCACATGTCTATAATCAGGCAACCTTTATCGGAGCTTCCATACTGCTTTATAAGGCGACCGGAGAGAAACGTTATCTGGACAATGCTATTCTGGCAGCAGACTATACAGTGAAAGATATGTCTGCAGAACATAAAGTGCTACCTTTCGAAGGTGGTATTGAACAGGGTATCTATACTGCCATCTTTGCGGAATATATGGCATGGTTGGTGTATGATTGCGGACAAACCCAATATCTCCCATTCCTGAAACGTACCATCAAAACAGGTTGGGCAAACAGAGATAAGACACGGAACGTATGTGGAGGCGAATACTATAAAAAGTTGCCGGAAGGTGCGGAAATCGACAGTTATTCTGCTTCCGGTATACCGGCATTGATGCTTTTGTTTCCGGCTAAGAAGTAAATAGAAAACGACACAGAACCACGTAAAAATGAATAATAAACAACTACTGATAATATTCAGCCTGTTATTAACCGGCAATTATGCTTCTTTTGCTCAAACTCAAAAGGCCAAAGACAAGGAAGCAAAAACGACTTTTCAAACTGCCGAACCCTGGAAACCCGAAACAGATGTGCGTGCTGATGCCACGATGGTGTATGGCACGCTGGATAAAAAGGGTGTTTCTTTTGAACAGCGTGTTCAGTCGTGGAGAGACAAGGGGTATCAGACACAATTTATGACCGGAGTGGCATGGGGAGACTATAAAGACTATTTTCTCGGCAAATGGGATGGAATAGACGGTCACTTGAAAGAGGGGCAGCGGGATCGTAACGGAAACGAGATAGCCCACGGACACTTGATTCCCTACATTGTGCCTACCGAAAGTTTTATCCGTTATATGCAGGAAACACAGATAAAGCGGGTGATTGATGCCGGCATTACTTCCATCTATCTGGAAGAACCGGAGTTCTGGATGCGTGGCGGATATAGTGAAGCCTTCAAGTCCGAATGGCAGAAATATTATAATTTTCCCTGGAGGCCCCAACATGAATCTCCCGAAAATACCTACCTCTCCAATAAATTGAAATATCATCTCTACTATAATGCATTGGATAAGATATTCACTTATGCGAAAGAATATGGTAAATCGAAAGGGCTGGATGTGAAATGCTATGTGCCTACTCACTCTTTGATTAACTATACTTCCTGGCAAATTGTAAGTCCGGAAGCCAGTTTAGCCTCGTTGGATTGCGTAGATGGTTATATCGCACAGGTGTGGACAGGTACTGCCCGTGAACCGAACTTCTATAACGGCGTAAAGAAAGAGCGTGTATTTGAGAATGCTTTTCTCGAATACGGCTGCATGAAATCCATGACTGCCCCTTTGAATCGTAAAATGTATTTCCTGACCGACCCGATTGAAGACCGTGCCAAAGACTGGCTGGATTATAAGATCAATTATCAGGCCACTTTTGCCGCACAGTTAATGTACCCGATGGTAGATACCTATGAAGTGATGCCTTGGCCGGATCGTATTTATCAGGGATTATACCGGATAGCAGGAACGGATCAGAAAGAACGTATTCCCCGTTCGTATTCTACGCAAATGCAGGTGATGATTAATACATTGAATGACATTCGCACTTCTGACAAACAAATCAGCGGTACGCACGGCATTGGTGTATTGATGGCAAATTCGCTGATGTTCCAGCGTTTCCCGGATCATAACGGATATGACGATCCGCAATTCTCCAGTTTCTATGGGCAAACCTTGCCTTTATTGAAAAGAGGAATTCCGGTGGAACTGGTACACATGGAGAATACTCCGTTTAAAGATACTTTCAACGGACTTCAAGTGCTCGTAATGTCTTATTCGAACATGAAACCGATGAAATCGGAATACCATAACTATCTGGCAGACTGGGTTAAAAAAGGAGGTACGTTGGTGTACTGTGGAGAAGATGTCGATCCTTATCAAACAGTTTTAGAATGGTGGAATACGGAAGGAAACGCATACAAAGCTCCTTCGGAACATCTGTTTGAGGCGATGGGGTTGTCCCGTAATCCCGGTGACGGAACCTATCGGTTTGGGAAAGGCACTGTGATTGTCATGCGCGAAGATCCGAAACATTTTGTATTAAAAGGCGGAAACGACCGGAAATACTTTGAAACGATTGCATCCGCTTATGAGAGCAAAACTGGTAAGAAGATAGAAATCAAAAACAATTTTATGGTGGAACGTGGTCCTTATACGATTGCAGCAGTAATGGATGAGAGTTCTTCTAAAGAGCCTTTGAAACTGTCGGGATTGTATATCGATTTGTTCGACAAAGACTTGCCGGTATTGACAGTCAAGCAGATTAATCCCGGTGAACAGGGGTATTTGTACGATTTGAATAAAGTATCGGGTAAAGTGAAAGCAAAGGTACTTTGTGGAGCCTCCCGCATTTATGATGAAAAAGTAGGGAAGCAGAGCTACTCGTTTGTAGCTAAAAGCCCGTTACATACGACGAATGTATCAAGAGTCCTTTTGCCGCGTAAACCTGGAAAGGTCTTGGTAAACGGAAAGGCGGAACAGCCGGAATGGAATGAATCTTCCAAAACTCTTTTATTGAGTTTCGAGAATGATCCCGCCGGAGTGAATGTATCGATAGAATGGTAAAATAGATTAAATAAACAGGTGAATTAAATTATGAAACAACAACTGATGATGCTGTTGCTGGGAACAGCTTCTGTACTTTGTAGCTGTGAGACCCAGATAGAACAGCACGAGAAGAATGAATTACGTGCTCCGGCATACCCGCTGGTGACGATCGATCCTTATACCAGTGCATGGTCCACTACGGACAATCTGTATGACAGTCCTGTGAAACATTGGACAGGCAAGGATTTTTCTTTACTTGGTGTTGCAAAAGTAGACGGACAAACCTACCGTTTCATGGGAACGGAAGAACTGGAACTACGTCCTTTGGTAAAGACATCCGAACAAGGTAGCTGGACAGGAAAGTATACTACTCAACAGCCTGCTGACGGATGGCAGAATGCCGGATTCAATGATAAAGCATGGAAAGAAGGCGAAGCTGCCTTCGGAACGATGGAAAATGAGCATACAGCCAAAACCCAATGGGGAGAAGAATTTATCTGGGTACGCCGGGTAGCTGATATTCAGGAAGACTTGACAGGAAAGAATGTATATCTTGAATTCTCTCACGACGATGATGCTATTATTTATATCAACGGCATCAAGGTAGTGGATACAGGCAATGCTTGTAAAAAGAACGAGCGGGTGAAACTGTCGGAAGAAGTAGTAGCTTCTTTGAAACCGGGTGAAAATCTGATTGCAGGTTATTGTCATAACCGGGTAGGAAACGGACTGTTGGATTTCGGATTGCTGGTAGAATTGGACGGTTACCGTTCTTTCCATCAAACAGCGCAACAAACTTCTGTAGATGTACAACCTATGCAGACTTATTATACATTTACTTGCGGTCCGGTAGATTTGAAACTGACATTTACTGCTCCTATGTTTATGGATAATCTGGATTTGTTGTCACGTCCGGTCAACTATATTTCTTATGAAGTAGCCTCCAATGACGGAAAGAAACATCAGGTTGAACTGTATTTCGAAGCATCTCCGCAATGGGCAATCGACCAACCTCACCAGGAATCTGTTGCCGACAGCTTTACTGACGGCGATTTGTTATTCCTTCGTACCGGAAGCCGCAATCAGGATATTCTGAAGAAAAAGGGTGATGATGTTCGTATCGACTGGGGACATTTCTATCTGGCAGCTGAAAAGGAAAACAGCACATCTGCAATCGGTGACGGCAGAGAGCTGCGCAAGAACTTCGTAGCCAATAAACTGGAAGCTCCTACCACAAACGGTTATGATAAACTGGCTTTGGTACGTTCATTGGGCGAAACACAAAAAGCTGATGGCCATCTGTTGATCGGGTATGATGATATTTATTCTATCCAATACTTTGGTGATAACCTGCGTCCTTACTGGAATCGTGAGGGCAATGAAACGATTGTTTCCCAATTCCAGAAAGCAGAGAAAGAATACAAGACACAAATGAAGAACAGCGCTGCTTTCGACAAGAAACTGATGGAAGAAGCTACTGCTGCCGGTGAACGTAAATATGCCGAACTTTGTGCATTGGCTTATCGTCAGGCATTGGCTGCACATAAACTGGTACAGGCTCCGAACGGCGACTTGGTATTCCTTTCTAAGGAGAATTTCAGTAATGGTTCCATCGGAACAGTCGACCTGACTTATCCGGGAGCTCCGTTGCTTTTATACTACAATCCGGAATTGGTGAAAGCTACCATGAACCATATCTTCTATTATAGCGAAAGCGGAAAATGGGCGAAACCATTTGCTGCGCATGATGTCGGTACTTATCCATTGGCTAACGGCCAGACTTATGGTGGTGATATGCCGGTAGAAGAATCGGGTAATATGGTAGTATTGGCTGCTGCCATTGCAAAAGTAGAAGGTAATGCAGATTACGCACAGAAACACTGGGAAACCCTGACTACGTGGACAGACTATCTGGTAGAGAACGGACTTGATCCGGCCAACCAGCTTTGTACCGATGACTTTGCAGGTCACTTTGCACACAATGCCAACCTTTCTATCAAAGCAATCATGGGTGTTGCTTCATACGGTTATCTGGCAGATATGCTGGGTAAAAAAGACGTGGCTGAAAAATACACACAGAAAGCGAAAGAAATGGCTGCCGAATGGGTGAAAATGGCTGATGATGGTGACCACTATCGTCTCACATTTGACAAACCGGGAACATGGAGCCAGAAGTATAACCTGGTGTGGGATAAACTGTTGAATCTGCAAATCTTCCCTAAAAATGTTGCAGAAACGGAAATAGCTTACTATCTTTCGAAGCAAAATAAATATGGTCTTCCGTTGGATAACCGTGAAACATACACAAAGACCGACTGGATCATGTGGACAGCTACATTGGCAAATGACAAAGCTACCTTTGAGAAATTTATCGAACCCGTATATCTGTTTATGAACGTTACACCTAACCGTGTTCCGATGTCCGACTGGGTATTTACAGACGAACCGAATCAAAGAGGCTTCCAGGCACGTTCCGTTGTAGGTGGATATTATATCAAAATGCTTGAAGGAAAACTGATTAAATAAAACAAAAATACCATGAAGAAACTAGCTCTATTCGCTTTTACGTTACTTAGTGCATGGGCTATGACTGCAAAAACAATTACCGGACCGGTGGACTATGTTAGTCCGCTGGTTGGTACGCAGTCAAAGCACGCATTATCTACCGGAAATACTTACCCTGCCATTGCGCTGCCCTGGGGAATGAACTTTTGGGTTCCGCAGACTGGTAAAATGGGCGATGGATGGGCGTATACGTATGACGCTGACAAGATCAGAGGATTCAAACAAACCCATCAGCCAAGTCCCTGGATCAATGATTACGGTCAATTTGCCATCATGCCGGTAACCGGTAAGGCAGTATTTAATCAGGATGAGCGTGCCAGTTGGTTCTCTCATAAAGCTGAAACGGCTACTCCTTATTATTATAAAGTATATCTTGCCGATCATGATGTAGTGACCGAAATTGCTCCGACAGAGAGAGCAGCTGCTTTCCGTTTCACTTTCCCCGAAAACGACCACTCTTATGTAGTGGTAGACGCCTTTGATAAGGGTTCGTTTGTGAAAGTAATCCCTTCGGAGAACAAGATTATCGGTTATACCACTAAAAACAGCGGTGGTGTTCCTGCCAACTTTAAAAACTACTTTGTACTGGTATTCGACAAACCGTTTACTTATACGGCTGCCGTAGCCAGTGGTGTGATTGACACCAACAAACTGGAAGCGACAGACAATCATGCCGGTGCACTGATCGGTTTCAAAACCCGCAAGGGCGAACAGGTAAATGTGCGTGTAGCTTCCTCTTTTATCAGCCCTGAACAGGCGGAACTTAACTTGAAAGAGCTGGGTACGGACAACATTGAACAGATTGCAGCGAAAGGCCGCAAGGTATGGAACGAGGTTCTGGGACGTATTGAAGTGAAAGACGATGATATCGATCATTTGCGTACCTTCTACTCTTGTCTGTATCGTTCAGTATTATTTCCCAGAAGTTTCTACGAGATAGATGCTAAAGGAGATGTGATGCACTACAGCCCTTATAACGGTGAAGTGCTTCCGGGATATATGTTTACCGATACCGGTTTCTGGGATACGTTCCGTTGTCTGTTTCCATTCCTTAACCTGATGTATCCATCCATGAATACAAAGATGCAGGAAGGATTGGTGAACACTTATAAAGAAAGCGGATTCCTGCCGGAATGGGCAAGTCCGGGACACAGAGGTTGCATGGTTGGAAACAACTCCGCTTCCGTAGTTGCCGATGCTTACCTGAAAGGATTGAAAGGATACGATATTGAGACATTGTGGGAAGCCGTGAAACACGGAGCGAATGCAGTACATCCGAATGTTCGTTCTACCGGACGATTAGGACATGAGTATTATAATAAATTGGGATATGTACCTTATAATGTAGGTATTAACGAGAATGCAGCCCGTACACTGGAATATGCATACGATGACTGGTGTATCTATCAATTGGGTAAAGCCTTGAAGAAACCGAAAAAAGAGATTGAAATCTTTGCAAAGCGTGCAATGAATTATAAGAATCTCTACGATCCCGAACACAAACTGATGCGTGGTAAGAATGAAGACGGTACGTTCCAGTCTCCGTTCAATCCGTTGAAGTGGGGGGATGCCTTTACGGAAGGTAACAGCTGGCATTATACCTGGTCGGTATTCCACGATCCTCAAGGTCTGATCGATTTGATGGGTGGTAAAGACGGATTCAACCAAATGATGGATTCTGTATTTATCCTGCCTCCGATTTTCGATGAAAGTTATTATAGAGCCGTTATTCATGAAATCCGTGAAATGCAGATTATGAACATGGGCAACTATGCACATGGCAACCAGCCGATTCAGCACATGCTCTATATGTACAACTATTCCGGCCAACCCTGGAAAGCGCAACATTGGATTCGTGAAGTGATGGACAAACTTTATACTCCTGCTCCCGACGGTTATTGCGGTGATGAGGACAACGGTCAGACTTCTGCCTGGTATGTATTCTCGGCAATGGGATTCTATCCGGTATGTCCGGGTACGGATGAATATGTTTTGGGTACTCCTTACTTCAAGGAGATGAAGCTACATCTGGAAAACGGAAAGACGGTGACTATCTCCGCTCCGAATAACGGAGACGACAAGCGTTACATTTCATCAATGACATTGAACGGTAAAGAATATACCAAAAACTATCTGACCCATCAGGACCTGTTGAATGGCGCTAGCATTTCTTACAAAATGGATGCGAAACCCAATCAGCAACGTGGTACCAAAGAGTCCGATTTCCCTTATTCTTTCTCTAACGAATTTAAAAAGAAGAAGTAATCATGAAGAAACAGATCAAATATATCAGTGCAGGTATGCTGGCAGGTATGCTTCTCTGTGGCGGGCAGTTACAAGCCTCCAACCGTATGACGGAAATGCATGTATGTCTGGCGGATGCTATTCAGAAAGATAACCGCCCGGAAATATCCAATCGTTTGTTCCGTTCCAATGCGGTAGAGAAGGAGATTCTCCGTGTACAGAAACTTTTGAAGAATGCGAAGTTGGCATGGATGTTTACCAACTGTTTCCCGAATACACTGGATACAACCGTACATTTCCGTAAAGGAAGTGATGGCAAACCGGATACGTTCGTATATACGGGTGATATTCATGCTATGTGGCTACGCGACTCCGGTGCACAGGTATGGCCTTACGTACAATTAGCTAATGCAGACCCTGAACTGAAAGAAATGCTGGCAGGTGTTATTCTCCGCCAGTTCAAATGTATCAATATCGATCCGTACGCGAATGCTTTTAATGACGGCGCTATTCCTGACGGTCATTGGATGAGTGACCTTACAGACATGAAACCGGAGTTGCACGAACGTAAATGGGAAATAGATTCCTTGTGTTATCCGTTGCGTTTGGCTTATCATTACTGGAAGACTACCGGAGATGCGAGCATATTCGACGAAGAATGGATTCAGGCAATCACTAATGTACTGAAAACATTCAAAGAGCAACAACGCAAAGACGGAGTAGGTCCTTATAAATTCCAACGTAAGACGGAACGTGCACTGGATACTGTGAGCAATGACGGTCTGGGTGCACCGGTGAAACCAGTCGGTTTGATTGTTTCCAGTTTCCGTCCTTCGGACGATGCTACTACGCTTCAATTCCTGGTTCCTTCCAATTTCTTTGCCGTATCTTCTTTGCGTAAGGCAGCCGAGATTTTGGAGAAGGTAAACAAGAAGACAGCTTTGTCTAAAGAATGTAAGGACTTGGCGCAGGAGGTGGAAACAGCTTTAAAGAAATATGCGGTGTATAACCATCCTAAATATGGTAAAATCTATGCATTCGAGGTAGATGGTTTTGGAAATCATCATCTGATGGACGATGCCAATGTGCCGAGTTTGCTTGCGATGCCTTATTTGGGTGATGTGAATGTAAACGATCCGATTTATCAGAATACCCGCCGTTTTGTGTGGAGTGAGGACAATCCTTACTTCTTTAAAGGCAAGGCAGGCGAAGGAATCGGCGGACCGCATATCGGTTACGATATGGTGTGGCCGATGAGTATTATGATGAAAGCCTTCACAAGTCAGAATGATGCTGAAATCAAGACTTGCATTAAGATGTTGATGGACACGGATGCTGACACCGGCTTTATGCACGAATCTTTCCATAAGGATAATCCGAAGAAATTTACCCGTGCATGGTTTGCCTGGCAGAATACTCTTTTCGGTGAGTTGATTTTGAAGCTGGTTAATGAAGGAAAGGTAGATTTATTGAATAGTATACAGTAATATGCTGACATAGTAAATTGAACGCGGATAACGCGGATGATGCGGCTCTTTTTCTGATGCAAAATTAGAAAAAACGCGTTATCCGCGTCGTCTGCATCTAAATATGAATAGCTGAAAACTAATATTAAAAAAAACAATTGTATCATGAAAAAGTTATGTGTATGGGCAGTTGCCGCCCTTTTAATGGCAGCTTGTACTCCGAAAGCTGAAAAGGCTACAGATTCCGGTTTATTGCAGAGTAAATTCCAGACAGAAGTAGATGGAAAGAAGACTGATTTGTTCACTCTGCGTAACAAGAACAACATGGAAGTTTGTATCACGAACTTCGGTGGACGTATTGTTTCAGTGATGGTTCCCGACAAGGACGGAGTAATGCAGGACGTAGTGCTTGGCTTCGATTCTATTCAGGACTATATCAGCAAGCCTTCGGATTTCGGTGCGACTATCGGACGTTATGCCAATCGTATCAATCAGGGACAGTTCACCTTGGATGGTGTAGAATATCAGCTTCCCCGCAATAACTACGGTCATTGTCTGCACGGCGGACCGCAAGGATTCCAATACCGGGTGTTTGATGCAGCATTGTTGAATCCGCAGGAATTGCAGTTGACTTACCGTGCAGAAGACGGTGAAGAAGGTTTTCCGGGAAACATCACTTGTAAAGTGGTGATGAAACTGACGGACGATAATGCCATCGATATTCAATACGAAGCGGAAACAGACAAACCGACGATTGTAAATATGACTAACCACTCTTATTTTAACCTTGAAGGTGATGCCGGCAACAACTCCGGTCATTTGTTGATGGTGGATGCGGACTATTATACTCCGGTGGACAGCACCTTCATGACAACTGGCGAGATCGTTCCGGTAGAAGGAACCCCGATGGATTTCCGCACCCCGACTCCGGTAGGCGAACGTATCAACGACTATGATTTCGTACAGCTGAAAAACGGCAATGGTTACGATCACAACTGGGTATTGAACACGAAAGGCGACGTAACCCGTAAATGCGCTTCTTTGAAATCACCGAAGACTGGTATCGTACTCGACGTTTATACTAATGAACCGGGTATTCAGGTATATGCAGGTAATTTCCTCGATGGTTCACTGACAGGAAAGAAAGGCATTACTTACAACCAACGTGCTTCCGTATGTCTCGAAACACAGAAATATCCGGATACTCCGAACAAAGCGGAATGGCCGTCGGCTGTACTTCGCCCGGGCGAAAAGTATACAAGCCAATGTATCTTCAAATTCTCTGTTGATAAATAGGTTATAAAGGCAGTTCATGCCATTGAAGAACGGGTTGTCTGATTAGAGATTATCCGTTCTTTATTTTAATGTAATTTGTTAGTGCTCAATTGGGTTCATAGGGAAATTAGGATGATTTCCGGAAGTAGTAGAATAGACGAAATGAAGAAAAATAAAACGAAAGGACTTTTTGCATCGATAGTGCTTGGAGTGGCGGTTACAGCTTGTGCGCCTGCTTCTTCTTGTGGTACGGTGACGGTAGTGGACCGACCGGACATACAGTCCGTCAATACCAATTATATCGGGTATCGCGCTCCGCTTCGACCGTTGAATTTTATAAAGTTGCCGGTAGGTAGTATTCAGCCCGAAGGATGGGTGAAGAAGTATCTGGAGTTGCAACGTGACGGTCTGACCGGACATTTGGGAGAAATCAGCGCTTGGCTGGAAAAGGATAATAATGCCTGGTTGACAACTGGTGGCGATCACGGCTGGGAGGAAGTTCCTTACTGGCTCAAAGGGTATGGCAATCTAGCATATATCCTGAATGACCCGAAGATGATTGAAGAAACCAAATATTGGATTGAAGGTGTATTTGCCAGTCGCCAGCCGGATGGCTATTTCGGTCCGGTCAATGAACGTAACGGCAAACGCGAACTTTGGGCACAGATGATTATGCTCTGGTGTCTGCAATCTTATTATGAGTATTCTCAAGATCAGCGTGTCATTGACCTGATGACGAATTACTTCAAGTGGCAGATGACTGTTCCCGATGACCAACTTCTGGAAGATTATTGGGAGAAAAGCCGTGGCGGTGATAACATCATCAGTATCTACTGGCTTTACAACCATACTGGGGATGCTTTCCTACTCGAATTAGCCGAGAAGATTCACCGTAACACAGCCGACTGGACGAAATCCACCTCCTTACCTAACTGGCACAATGTAAATATCGCCCAATGTTTCCGTGAACCTGCCACTTATTATATGCAGACCGGAGATTCAGCGATGCTGAAAGCCTCTTATAATGTCCATCATCTGATTCGGCGTACTTTTGGACAGGTTCCCGGAGGTATGTTCGGTGCGGACGAAAATGCTCGTCTGGGATATATCGATCCCCGACAGGGAGTGGAAACCTGCGGTTTGGTAGAACAAATGGCTTCCGATGAAATCATGCTTTGCATGACAGGAGATCCCATGTGGGCGGAACACTGTGAGGAAGTAGCGTTCAACTCTTATCCGGCTGCCGTGATGCCGGACTTCAAGGCATTGCGTTATATCACTTGTCCGAACCATGCCATCAGTGATTCGAAGAATCATCATCCGGGCATTGACAATCGTGGTCCGTTCCTTTCGATGAATCCTTTCAGCAGTCGTTGCTGCCAACACAACCATGCACAGGGCTGGCCTTACTTCACCGAACATCTGGTACTGGCAACTCCCGACAACGGAGTGGCAACAGCTATTTATGCAGCTTGCAAAGCTACAGTGAAAGTGGGTGACGGCAAGGAAATCACTCTTCACGAAGAGACAAATTATCCTTTTGAAGAAGCTATTGCCTTCACTGTTTCTACCGATGAAAAGGTTGCTTTTCCATTTTATCTTCGTATTCCTTCATGGACTCAAAAGGCGGAAGTTCGGGTGAATGGCAAGAAGATAAGTGCAGCTCCTGTAGCGGGAAAATATCTTTGCATCAATCGCGAGTGGGCGAATGGTGATTGTGTGGAATTGACTCTTCCGATGTCTTTGTCTATGCGTACCTGGCAGGTGAATAAAAACAGCGTAAGCGTAGATTACGGACCTTTGACTTTGTCTCTTAAGATTGCAGAGAAATATGTAGAGAAAGACAGTCGCGAGACTGCTATCGGTGATTCAAAATGGCAGAAAGGTGCTGATTCGAAGAAATGGCCTACTACTGAAATCTATCCGGATAGCCCTTGGAATTATTCGTTGGTATTGGATAAGAAAGAACCTTTGAAGAATTTCAAGGTAATCCGTAAATCTTGGCCGGCTGACAACTATCCTTTCACAGTAGCCAGTGTACCTTTGGAAGTAAAAGCTATCGGTCGTCCGGTTCCTGAATGGAAGATAGACGAAACAGGACTGTGTGGCGTATTGCCGGAAGAAGATGCGGTGAAAGGTGATAAAGAAGAAATAACATTGATCCCTATGGGTGCGGCACGGTTGAGAATCTCTGCGTTCCCGAACACAAAAGAATAAATTAATAACTAGAAAACTTAGAATAAATGAAACGTATTGTTTTTTTAGATTACATCCGTGTGTTTGCATGCTTTCTCGTCATCCTTGTTCATGCCAGTGAAAACTTCTACTGTGCTCCCGGAGCCACTGATATGGCAGGTCCGCAGTCTTTTTTGGCAAATGAAGTAGACCGGCTATGGGTATCAGTGTACGACGGTTTTTCACGTATGGCAGTACCCCTGTTCATGATAGTCTCCGCCTTCCTGCTTGCACCGATGAAGGAAGAGCAGTCTATGTGGCAATTCTATCGCCAGCGCTGTCTTCGCATCCTTCCACCGTTTTTCATATTCATGATACTGTACAGCACTCTACCTATGCTGTGGGGACAGATAGACGGAGAAACATCTATGAAGGACTTGTCGCGGATATTCCTGAATTTTCCGACGCTAGCCGGACACTTGTGGTTTATGTATCCTCTGATAAGCCTTTATTTGTTTATCCCAATTATATCCCCATGGTTGAGAAAAGCCACGGCTAAAGAAGAGCGTTTCTTTATAGGACTGTTTGTGTTGTCAACCTGTATGCCTTATCTCAATCGTTGGTGCGGTGAAGTGTGGGGACAATGTTTCTGGAATGAATACCACATGTTGTGGTACTTCTCCGGTTATCTGGGCTATCTTGTTCTGGCACATTACATTCGTGTACACCTTACCTGGAACCGTTCCAAACGTTTCATTATAGGAACCATTTTAATGGTGATCGGTGCTGTATGGACTATTTATTCATTCTATGTGCAGGCTATACCCGGCGAACTCCATTCCACACCTGTAATAGAAATAGGATGGGCTTTCTGTACCATTAACTGTGTGCTTCTCACAACGGGTACATTCCTTATGTTTACATGTATCAAACGTCCGCAAGCTCCCAAGTTGGTGACGGAAACATCGAAACTTAGTTATGGTATGTATCTTATGCACATATTCTGGCTCGGACTGTGGGTGACTGTGTTCAAAGATACATTGGCGCTTCCCACTGTTGCCGCTATACCATGTATCGCAGTGGTTACGTTTATCTGTTGTTTTGTAACAACTAAGATCATTTCGTTTATACCGGGCAGTAAATGGATAGTAGGATAAATATCCGGAAACAAAGTAGCATATACTACTGACTTCAAGCAGATGATCCTAGGCTATAAACAGTAAGATTTTGAATAGATAACCAAGTTATTCCTGATTTTCTATTCAAAATCTTACTGTTTATAGCTTATTTTCCTCTTAATATCCTCTTTCTCTTTTCACCTCTTTCACTCCTTTGTAAACACTTCTTTACCAGTTTTTTACGGGTGAACCCTCCCTCTGTTTGGAGCTTTATGCCGCTTTCATCGGTTTCACCAAATATACATTCCCATATTTGGTATGTTTGCGGGTGACCCCTGCCGCAAGCAAAACTTGCGCGAACGTAGCCGGATTACTTCCTCGCATGGCAGCGGGGTTATACATCTTCAGTCTCCTGAATATGTCCGAAGCCGAGAGCCGTTCGCTTCCCTCTTCATCATCTTTAGCTATCCGGAAACAGGCATGAAAGACTTCCTCTGCCGGACACGGATGATAAAAAGCAGCATTGTGGCGTTGCAGTTCCCGTTCCTCTTCTTTTGTGAACCAATAGCGGATGCCGGAGAGCAGTTCAGCTTTCAGTTGGGCATAGATCTGATCGTGCATGATACCTTCGCAATCGATCAGATGTTCTGCTTCAATGCAGATGAATCGCCGGCTACCGGTGGGATCAGTGAGCAAGTCAAAGCGGTTGCTTGTACCGATGAAAGAAGCGATGCGCGGCAAGTTGCGGAAATTCTTTTGATAAGCTTTGCAGATATTCAGGTTTGCCATTTGCATTAGATTTTTCAATAATGGCATTTGCTGCGTTCCGTACTTGTCAAATTCATCCATGTTCAGAAGTCCCATTTCGGCAAGTAACCTTTCCGGTTTTCCTTGTGCAGACAGTTTCAGGTTGTCCATGTAATAACGTGACAATGCCGGCGGCATCAGTGCCTTGCAAAATGTGGATTTTTGTCGTCCCTGCTCGCTGCTGACAAGTATGGGGGCTACGCTGTTGGCATGTATTCCCGTCATGCCTAACCATTGGGCGGTGAGTCCCAGCATCCAGGTATGAAAGCTTTTTATCCAGAGCTGATTGTCAGAGACACGCTGCGCCAAAGCCTCCAGTCTGTCTGTCCCATCCCAGCCGGGCAGTTCCTCCATGTAAAGCTGGAAAGGATGGTATTCAGGAATACAAGTGGAATAGATGTAACGGCTCAAGTCTTTATCCCAGCAGGATATGCCCTGGTCGTGTGCTTCCATGCAGAAAGTGTTCAGTTCCCGCTTACTTACAGGTTCGAAAGGAACGGCACGCTTGTTGGCAGGACGATATTCCGTTTCTTCCGTCAATAGGTTGTAACGAAAATCATACTGTTTTTGCAGGAATGTACGTACCTCTTGGGTTAATCGGACCGGTTGTTTTCGTTCTGCCTCTTTCTCTCTTCCAGTAGGCGGTGCAGTGTCCGGCAGGGGAATGGTATATTTATCTTCATGACATTTTAGCATTTTCTGTGGCTCTTTGTCTGTTTTCTCAACTGCATCTTCTTTGTTCTCCTTCATTTGAAACAATTTTAGTTCCTTCAATACCTGTCTCCATATCAATGTTATTGCATTCATTATTTTTTCTATTTTTAAGTGATTAAAATCGGTTTATTGTTCAGCGCTGATACTGCGAATGTACTATCGGATGATACCGGTTTGCAAGTATTTCTCCGGAAAAAATATTAATTTCTACGTACCTGAAGAAGTCGGCTTCTTATCGTCCTTTTCTCTATTTTTTATCGTATCTTTGACGAACAGGGAAAACGCACGAGTGCTAATTGTTTAATAATCAATAGTTCCCTTCTCTTCTCAAAACTTATTTAATGGCAATACTCTTGTATATCTAATAATAAATAAAGTCTTCCTAGTTACTTTTCCTCATATAGACGTGTCACAACTTTACATGGTCATGCCACCTATTGCTTTCATCCTTTTTAATCTTCGGGCTTCTTCAATTGATATATTGATTATTTATATTGTATTCATTCTGGTATTTCATTATCTTCACGTCTAAATA
>NZ_JH114344.1:441531-459108 GCF_000157095.2 Bacteroides sp. D1 | reverse complement strand
CAAGTGAAATGTTTCACATAACGATTGCCATCATACTTGTCTACAAGTCTTCTGAACTTATCATTGTTCAAGAATTCTACTAACTGAGCGAAAACATATTTATCTTGGTTCATTTGAGGTCACCTTAATTGAACTCAAAGGTATGATTTCAAATCGTCGCGCCTAAAAAGTAGTATCTAATAGACTATATTTCAATTATTTCAAAGAACTATTTATCCACTTTTACGGGACAGTAATGAAATACAGTATTGATTAATGCATTAAAGATGAACCAAAGATATTTTATGGTGATTAATATTAGATTAATATTCTCTTAATGGCGAGACTTTACAAAAAAAATATTTGTAGAAGATAGATTTTAAGGTTACATTAAGTTTTCATTAATCAAACTATCCTATATTTACAGCAAATCTAATTAAAACCATCGAAAAATAAAAAAATCTGTTTATGTACAAGAGAAAATTCATTCCGTTAGTACTGTTAATGATTTTAATCGTCAATGGATGCAGCAACAAGCAAGAGGTAGTGTCAACTCCGGTTGACTATGTAAATCCTTATATGGGGAATATCAGTCATTTATTAGTTCCTACTTACCCAACTGTTCATCTTCCCAATAGTATGCTCCGCATCTATCCGGAAAGAGCAGATTACACCTCTGATAAAATAAAAGGCTTACCGGTCATTGTCACCTCGCATCGGGGAAAGTCTGCATTCAGCCTGTCTTTCTATCAGGGAGCAGAGAGCGGATTACAACCGGTATATTACTATTGTTATGATAATGAAGTGATAAAACCCTATTCCTATTCTTCCTATTTTGAAGAAGAAGAGGTTTCCACTAAATTCGCTCCTTCCCACCAGGCAGGAATCTATGAACTAAGTTTCCGGAAAAACGATGCTCCATATTTAATACTTAGTACCACCAATGGTGAGCTTAAAACTACGGAGAATACCATTTCCGGTTATCAGAACATAGATCATCAAACCAAAGTATATGTTTATATGGAGACTTCCGCACTACCGGAAAAAACGATGACTGTCAGCAAAGAAGAAATAAATCACAGCCACACTGCCATAAAAGGCAAAAACGTGGGTATCGCTCTCTTATATTCAACAGATATAAAAACAATAAAAGTTCGCTACGGCATTTCCTTCATTGATGAAAAGCAAGCAAAAGCCAATCTACAGCGGGAAATAAAAGATTATGATGTGGAAAACCAGATGAACATTGCCAAAAACATCTGGAACCAAACATTAAGTAAAATCAAAGTGGAAGGAATAGACGAAAATGCAAAAGCAATATTCTATACTTCCCTCTACCGGACTTACGAACGGATGATTTGCCTTTCGGAAGACAACCGCTATTACAGTGCTTTCGACAATAGTATCCACAAAGATTCTGTCCCATTTTATACCGACGATTGGATTTGGGACACGTATAGAGCAGTCCACCCCTTACGTGTTATCATCGAACCACAAATGGAAGCTGACATGATTCAGTCTTTTATCAGAATGGCACAACAAATGGAACATAACTGGATGCCTACATTTCCTGAAGTTACGGGAGACAGCCGTAGAATGAATTCCAATCACGGTGTAGCCACTGTTATTGATTCATATATAAAAGGAATCTGTAACTTTGATTTATCAGCTGCTTACGAAGCCTGCAAACTTGGTATTACAGAAAAAACGTTAGCCCCATGGTCAGGCATAAAGGGAGGTGAAATCACAAAATTCTATTGGGAAAACGGATATTTACCGGCATTGGCACCGGGAGAACAAGAAACTGCTGACGAAGTACACCCATTTGAAAAACGCCAACCGGTAGCTGTCACTCTAGGTACGTCTTACGATGAATGGTGCCTGGCACAAATAGCCAAACAACTTGGGTATGAGAAAGACTATAACTACTTTCTACAAGGGAGTAAAAACTATCGGAATATTTTCAATCCTAAAACAAAATTCTTCCATCCCAAAAATGCAAAAGGCGAATTCATAGAACCCTTTGATTATGCCACTGCCGGTGGATTAGGTGCCCGTGAAGCATACGGCGAGAATAACGGTTGGATATACCGATGGGATGTTCCCCATAATATTGCTGATTTAATTGAACTGATGGGAGGGAAAGAAGCATTCAGAAATAATCTTGAAACGATGTATAACACCCCATTGGGCGAAGCCAAATATGTATTTTATGCACAATTACCGGATCATACGGGTAATGTAGGTCAATTTTCAATGGCTAACGAACCCAGTATGCACATTCCTTATCTGTACAACTATATAGGAGAGCCCTGGAGAACTCAAAAAAGAGTAAGGACATTGCTCGATGAATGGTTTAGAAATGACCTGATGGGACTCCCGGGCGACGAAGATGGCGGAGGAATGTCAGCATTTGTAGTCTTCTCCATGCTAGGTTTCTATCCTATTACTCCTGGTTTGCCTATTTATGTCATCGGAACTCCTATGTTCGAAAGAGCAGTTATTGAAACAGGAGCCGGCAAATCATTCGAAGTTATTGCGCACAACTATTCGCCGACAAATAAATATATCCAATCAGCCAAATTAAATGGCAAAGATTGGAACCAATCCTGGTTTGAACATAAAGAACTGATGAATGGCGGCAAACTGGAATTTACAATGGGAAACACTCCCAATAAGAATTGGGCGGCAGACAGTGTACCCCCTTCTTTTGAAATGAATAAATAACAGAATATGAATAAAATATTATTTGTCCTTTTATCGCTTTTGACTTCTCTGCAATCATACTCCCAAGAGCAAAATGAAAAAGAAGTTTCATTTCTCTTGTTGGGAGATATACACTATGATTTATTGGAAGATCACGATATGGAATGGTTATCCACCAAACCGGATGATCTGCGCCAAGTTACCAAAGAATATTCAGTATTCACGAAAAATACATGGCCGGAATTCTCCCGGATAATCAGCGGGCAAGTTCAAAAACACCAGCCGTCAATAAAAGCCGTTCTGCAAATGGGGGACTTGTCAGAAGGATTGGCCGGTTCTCCACAAAAAGCAATACAGATGGCTAACAGTGCTTTTAAAGCTGTCAACAAAATGAATCTGAAAGTACCTTTCATTATGACTAAAGGTAATCATGATATCACAGGGCCAGGGGCTAAAGAAGCTTTTGAAAAAGTATACTTACCCAATATGGCAAGGTTGGCAGGACATCCATCCTTACAGTCAGCCAATTACACTACTACTCTTGATGATGTATTATTTGTGTGTTATGATCCATGGGATCGGAATCCGGAAGGGCTACAACAATTAGAAAAGTCACTAGCCGGTTCGAAAGCAACTTACAAGTTTGTCATGTTACACGAGCTTGTGATTCCGGTAAACGAAAGATGCTGGCATGTATTCCGACAAGATAATGCCAAGAGGATGCAATTAGAATATTATGCCGCATTTGGAGAAAAGCCATACGATACAGTTAACATATCCGAATTACTTACTTCTAATTAAAAAACATATTAGCCATGAATGTAAAATTTAAAGCTCATTTATTTATTTTCTCCTTATTCTTTTGCCATAATCTATCAGCACAAGAAATCGTCAAAGGAGATTTTAAGAACGAAAATCCACAAAGTTCGTATGTTCCTTCATTTGACATGGATGCTACCGACAGACCGGTGAAGAATGTCATCTTAATGATAGGAGACGGCATGGGACTGGCACATATCTGTTCAGGAATGTATGCCAATCAAGGACAGCTTACTATCACTAATTTAAAAACATGCGGTTTCGTCAGAACGCAATCCGCCAACAAGTTTACAACAGATTCAGCTGCTTCCGGAACTGCTTACTCAACCGGAAAAAAAACTAAAAACGGAGCACTCGGAATGGATGAAAATAACCAAGTTATTCCCAACTTACCGGAGAAGTTATCCGGCTATGGCTACATTTCAGGAATTGTTACCACTGACAATCTCGACGGAGCTACTCCTGCTGCTTTCTTTGCTCACCAACCGGAACGTGGAATGTCTAAAGAAATTTGGGCAGATCTTCCTAACAGTAAGCTGACATTCTTTTCTGCCGGTAGTTATGAACTATTTGAAAAACAAGCACCAAACGTTCAAAAGGAAATCAAAAAAGAGTTTACCATCATAGAAGAACCGAATGACAAAGCCATCAAGAAATCTAAAAAACTGGGATACTTACCCACAAAAAGCAAAACAGCTTCTGTAAACGAAAACCGGGGAGATTTCCTTCCGTCTACCACCCAAATGGCTATTGACTATCTTTCGAGCAGGAGTACTAACGGTTTCTTCTTAATGGTAGAAGGTGCCCGAATAGATAAAAGTGCGCACAGCAATGATTATTCGGCAGTTGTCCGTGAAGTATTGGACTTTGATAAGGCGGTAGAAGCTGCTATCAGATTTGCAGAAAAAGATGGAAATACATTAGTGATTATTTCAGCTGATCATGAAACCGGAGCATTAGCTTTACGTGACGGAAACATAAAAGAAGGCAAAATGAAAGCAATGTTTGTATCTAAAGGACATACACCAATCATGGTTCCACTGTTTGCATACGGTCCACAATCCAAGCTTTTTGGCGGTGTTCAGGAAAACAGCGATGTTAGTAATAAAATTCTCCAATTACTCGCTAAATAAGATATAAAACAGATCTGTCATTCAAACTGAAATAAGAAAGAATTTTTTCTATATGCAAATAAGAAATTCTTTCTTATTTCTTTTCTGCCTGATAGACTCCAAAAATAATGCAACCTGCTCCCAATAATGTAATCCACGTGATTTTTTCGTGGAGAATGATAACCGAAGCTACCATAGTCACCAACGGATTGAGATAGATATAATTGGAGGCTCTAACGGTTCCCAACTGTTTCAATACCACATTCCAAAGGACATAACAAACCAAGGATGCCAGGACGGCCAGAAATAAGAGATTGGATAATACAACCGGTTTTAAAAGTACATCGAAATCAGGTTGTAACGGATGAAGAAGAAAGGCGGGAAGTATGGTTAATACTCCATAAAAGAATATTTTGCGGGTGATAAATACTGTGGGGTAACGCCCTGTCATTTTCTTTATCACCAAACTATAAAATGCCCACGACAAGGCGGCAAGTAAAGTGAGCAAATCCCCTACCGGAGATAATTTGAGTACAAAACTACCGTTAAAGACCACCAGTCCCACCCCGATTAAAGCTAATATGGAACCATAAATCAAACCTTTGGTGGCTTTTTCACTCTTATAAAAGAGAAGGGAAAGAATGGTAGTAAGCAGGGGAGCTGTGCAAATGATGAAAGCGACATTGGATGCTTGTGTGATCCCCAAAGCTGTATTCTCTGTAAAGAAATAGAGTGAACCACCGAAGAAACCTCCTGCCATCAACCAAAGTTCGTCTTTCCAATTACCCGCAAACAGACGTTTGGGAGAAATCACCCAAATACCCAGATAAGCAATGAAAAAACGATAAAAGAATATCTCCTGTGGGGTCAGTCCGTGATTAATCAATACTTTGGTTGATATGAAAGTCAATCCCCAGATAGCAACTACAAGTATCGCAATCAGATGGTAATATCCATGCTTCAATTCCATAATGGTGGTGATGTTTGTTTAATAGAGTGCAAAGATAGCGAGAAGTTATGGAATGTTTGTTTGGAGAAGTAACAAAAAGCCCGTACCTTTGTTTATGTTCAAAGAAAGTTCCTAAAATAAGGTATAAGTTATGGAAAAATATATAGCACCGGACAGGAAACGTATCCCATATGGCATGATGAACTTTGCAGTAATCCGCCGCGACGACTGTTATTATGTAGACAAAACCCGGTTTATACCCATGATAGAAGAGGCGGACAAGTTTTTCTTCTTTATTCGTCCGCGCCGTTTCGGCAAAAGCCTCACAGTAAATATGTTGCAGCACTATTACGATATACTTGCCAAGGATAAATTCGAAGCGCTGTTTAGCGATCTTTACATCGGAAAGCACCCTACGCGCGACCGAAACAGCTATCTGGTACTATACCTCAACTTCTCCGGAATAGTAGGCGAACTGCACAACTACCGCAAAGGACTGGACGCGCATTGCCAAACAATGTTCGACTATTTCTGTGACATTTACGCCGACTATCTCCCCAAAGGCATCAAGGAAGAACTCGACAAAAAAGAAGGAGCTGTCGAACAATTTGAATACCTGTTCACAGAATGTAATAAGACCAACCAACGTATTTACCTCTTTATTGACGAATACGACCATTTCACCAATGCCATCCTCTCGGATATAGAAAGCCTGCACCGCTATACGGACGAAACACATGGCGAAGGTTATCTGCGCGCCTTCTTCAATAAAATTAAAGCTGGAACCTATTCCAGCATTGAGCGTTGTTTCATTACCGGCGTAAGCCCCGTGACAATGGACGACCTCACAAGTGGTTTCAATATCGGAACCAACTACTCGCTCACACCGGAATTCAACGAAATGATAGGTTTCACGGAAGAAGAAGTGCGCCAAATGCTCACTTACTATTCCACCACCAGTCCATTCAACCACAGTGTGGACGAACTGATAGAAATAATGAAACCTTGGTATGACAACTACTGCTTTGCGGAAGAATGTTATGGTGAAACCACTATGTACAACTCTAACATGGTACTCTACTTCGTCAAGAATTATATTCAACGAGGCAAAGCCCCCCGGGATATGGTAGAAGACAATATCCGTATCGATTACGAAAAATTGCGTATGCTCATCCGGAAGGACAAAGAGTTTGCTCATGATGCCTCCATCATACAAACATTGGTGAGCGAAGGCTACGTCACCGGAGAACTGAAAAAAGGTTTTCCTGCCGTCAATATCACCAACCCCGACAACTTTGTGAGCCTGCTCTACTATTTCGGTATGCTCACCATTAGCGGCACGTATAAAGGAAAGACCAAACTCACCATCCCTAATCAGGTAGTCCGCGAACAAATCTACACTTATCTGCTAAGTACCTATAACGAAGCCGAACTCAATTTCAGTAGTTACGAAAAAAACGAACTTGCCAGTGCTCTTGCCTACGATGGCGACTGGAAAGCCTATTTCGGTTATATTGCCGACTGCCTGAAACGCTACACTTCCCAGCGCGACAAGCAGAAAGGTGAATTTTTTGTCCACGGCTTTACGCTTGCCATGACGGCACAAAACCGTTTCTACCGTCCCATTTCCGAACAGGACACACAGGCAGGTTATGTCGATATTTTCCTCTGTCCGCTACTGGACATCTATTCCGACATGAAGCACAGCTATATTGTAGAACTGAAGTATGCCAAGTATAAAGATCCCGAAAGCCGCGTGGAAGAACTGCGACTGGAAGCTATTGCCCAAGCCAATCGCTATGCTGACACTGATATGGTAAAGAGAGCAGTCGGCACTACACAGCTTCATAAGATTGTGGTTGTGTACAAAGGAATGGATATGCCGATATGTGAAGAGGTTTAACAGATAGGCTAACAATATGAAAAGATCAATAAAACGTTTGCCCAAACGCACGCAAGAAGAGTTGGCGGTGTTGCAAGAGCTGATATTGTCGAATCTTACGAATGTGCGTATGATTATCTTGTATGGAAGTTATGCGCGGGGAAAATATGTCATCTGGGATGAAACATACGACGAACGTGGAGTAACTACTTACTACCAAAGTGATTTGGATATTCTGGTGATATGTGATACGAGAGACGCAAATAAAGCAGAGAGGCATGCGCGCGAGGTGATCGTTCCTAAATATGATACAAGAATGGAAGGAAAGCGGCATCCGGCACCGCCTAGTATTATTGTAGAAAACCCGACGACCATTAATCGAGCTATAAGAAGGAAGCATTATTTCTTCTATGAGATTATAAAAGACGGTATTCTGTTGTATAACGACGGCACGTTTCAGATTGGCAAACCGGAGAAATTACCGTATCGGGAGATTAAGCAATATGCAGAGGAAGAATATGCAGAATGTTTTCCTTTAGCAGAAGGATTCTTAAGACATGGACATTTGGATAAAGAAGAAGAGAATTATAAACTAGGTTCATTTGAATTACATCAAGCCTGCGAACGTTACTACAAAACGTTTACGCTCGTGTATAGCGGCATTCGCCCTAAATCTCATGAATTGAAAGTGCTGGGAGCAATGGTCAGGAGCTGTTCACGAGAATTCGCAAATGTGTTTCCAACTCATACTTTCGAAGATAATAAAGCATTTGATAAATTATGCAGAGCATATATCGAAGCCCGATATAATCGACTGTTCACCGTTAGCAAAGAGCAATACGAGTATATGCTGGCACGAACAGAGGTGCTCCGCGAAGTAACTATTCGGGAATGTGCCGCACGCATGGCGTATTACGATGAGATGATAGAAAAAGAAGAGAAAGAGAAGATATAAACCGTATATTGTAAAAATGAATAATTACCCTCATCACAGATAGCTGTAATGAGGGTAATCACGTTAAAAAGAGAGTTTCTACACATCTCCTTAATATCAATTTCTACATGAGAAACTATCGCAATTACATACTTTATTTAGTCACCTTGTAAGTTCCACTTCCATACTCCTTTGACTTCACCTCTCCAGGAAGAGTTACGGTAGCGGTAACACCCTTAGGAATGGTGAATTCCCAAATCCAGGTGTCTCCTTCGTATTTCCAGGCGCTCTTGATGAGTCCGGAGGCGGAACGGTATTCGGCAGTCACGTGTCCTAATCGCTTGTCTGGAATGGGCTTCATAATGATATGCTTGAAGCCGGGAGTAGCAGGATCGGCTGCGATGCCGGCAACGGTTTCCCAAATCCATTCACATACACATCCGTAGGCATAATGATTGAAGCTGTTCATGCCGCGCGGTCCCATTCCCTTGTCTATCATATAACTGTTCCACCGTTCCCAGATGGTGGTGGCTCCGTTGTCCACAGAATACAGCCAACTTGGGTTCTTACGTTGGAAGAGGAGTTCATAGGCAATGTCTTCCATGCCATTTTCCGTGAGGGTGGGCATGAGGATAGATGTGCCCAGAAATCCGGTCTGCAAGCAAAGATCGTGTTGTGCAAAGTTTTCGCGCAGGCGGTCTATCATCTTCGCTTTGGGTTCGCCTTCCAAAAGCTGGTTTTTCAAGGCGAACAAGGCAGGAGTTTGCATAGTGTTGAGGATGGCGGTTTTGAAGGTACCGTCCTCATTGAGGAAATTCTTTTTGATGTATGCCTTTGCCGAATCGGCCATTTGCTGGTACTTGGCGGCATCGCGACCGGTGGCGGCAGCCATATCCCGCATCATGAAAGCATCTATCACCCAGTAGGAAGCGCTCAAATAGTTCCAATAGCTGACGGCATCAGGAAGCGGACCTTGGGGAGAGAAAGCCAGTCCGCTACAACTTTCCAGTGGTTCGTAGCTCAACCAGTCGGCCCATTGGTAGTTGCCGTTCTCACCGCAGAGAGCCTCGTGGTTATATTTGGTGTCGTTGATGTGGTTCATAAACAGGTCCATGGCGCTCCAGCTCTCCTCAATAATTTGCGTGTCACCGAATTGCTTCCATACCGTCCAGGGCACGATGATTCCGGCATCGGCCCAACCCAAACGCATTTTCTCATCACCGTATTGTGCCAAGGGAGCCACTCCGGGGAATCCGCCCAAACTGTTTTGGGTGTCGCGCATGTCACGCATCCACTTATGGAAAAACTTCATGGTGTTAGCAAAAAACGTACCGGTTTCTGCAAACACTTGTGTGTCTGCTGTCCAGCCCAGACGCTCGTCGCGTTGCGGACAGTCGGTGGGTATGGACAGGTAGTTGGATAGCTGTCCCCAATAAGTGTTGGAGATGAGCTTGTTCACAAGGTCGTTGCCTGTGGTGATAGTGCCGGCCTCCAGTTCCTTTGCGATGGAAGTAACGGGGATGGACTTCAACGACTTGATGGCAACATTCCCGGTGGCAGTTATGGAGACATAGCGGTAACCGAAGAAGGTGCAGTGAGGATAATAGGCCACATAGTTATCTCCGCCAGCAAAGGTGTAATCCAGACGGATACCGGTGTGGGGGATGCGCAGGTTTTCGCGATGGCAGCTTCCTTCCGGACCGTCCATGCCACGAATCCTGGCACCATTGCCATCATTGAGCAGCTCTGCAGGAAGGCAAGTCAGCACCGTTCCCTCGGCGGCTTTGAATACGAAAGAAGGTACGCCGGCACAATTTTGCCCGAAATCCACCACTAACGTCTCTCCCGGACTTACGGTCATCTCCGTGTCCGATGCGAACTCACGGGCGATAATCACCTTACCGAACTCATTCTCCTTCACTCCTTCTACATTCTTCCAAGCGTATGCTCTGACAGGAGCAAGGGCGAGATCTGTACGCAGATAGACTTCTGCTCCGTCCGAAGGCAGAATGTCGCCAGAAAATTCGGTGTTCTCTTCGGGTATGGAGAGTTTGTCCACACATTCGAAGCCCATAGGTTCGCGTGCATCGTACTCTTCTCCGTCAAAGATGCCGGCATGTTTCACCGGGCCGGCAATTCCGGCTTTCCAGTTTTCGAGGTCGGTACCGTAGCGCTTCTTGGTTCCGTCAGAAAAAGTCAGTTCCAGTACACCACGGAAGGCACATTTCTTGCCTATCATGCCGTCATATCCTCCAGGGGTTATGATTTTGTCAGCCCACCATCCCGGCGTCACCTGTACGGAGAGCATATTCTCGGCGTTTGGCTTGGTACGGATGATGTCTGTAATATCATAGGTGAAAGAACGTTTGGTCTTGGCATAGTGTGTGAAGCCCGGTTTCAGAAATTCCTCGCCTACGGGTTTCCCATTCACATACAACTCATAAACTCCCAGTCCAGCGGTCATCCACTTAGCAGAGACAATTTTCTGTTCGTTTTTCACGATGGACACGAACCAACTCGCGCCATCGGCTGCGCGACCGTTGTTATGTCCTTTCACTACAGGGGCGTTTACTGCGGAAATCCATTGGGAGTCATTCCAGGCTGATGCTTCCAATGCGTCAGTACGTTTTCCGACTTCGGTTGCGTTTATCAGTCCGCTATTCGAGAAAAGCGCGAGAATCATTATCGGGATAAGATTCGCAAAACAATGAAGATTCATTTTCATACTTATATGTATTTTTTAGTATTAAAAGATTAACTTGGAAATGCTGTTTTAGTTTTACAGGGCTTGCACAACAAAATTACAGAATTATATGATATGACAGACGATTTCTGCATTTTTTTTGACTCAATGATGGTTTCTATTCAATCCGGAACTGACTCATAAGTCCGATCTGATTGAACAGACGACAGGAGCTTTGTACATTGAATGATCGATTATCGAGCAAAACAATGACATATTGTAAAATAATATAATCAATACACTCATTCAGTATATTGTAGAAATTATTTATTAAAGAAGAAAAGAAGATGCCGGTTATTCATTGCAATCATTCTTTCTTCTTTACACGAAATTCTCGAAATCGAATAAACTCTATTCAAGTTTTTAATAAATAACGAAGAGGTTTATTATAAACGGTATCCAAGTTTATTATAAACTCTTTTTTGACACTTTCAATACCTAAAATAGAATTATTGCAACAAAAATGGGCAAGAACCTTCACAGTTTCTTGCCCATTCGTTATCCTCATTATGCAATTCGCATATTAACCTATTGAACTTTATGTAATAAAATTTATATATTTCATTGTTATTTCTTTATTATTATTGACCTCAAATATACAAAATAAAAAGAAGAAAGTCAATAGGGAAAGCGTGGTTATCTGAAAATAAACACGTAAATTTGTGCCTCGAATTAGAAATAACAGTATAAATCACTATAAATAAAAACTTTATCACTATGGAGTACAATTTCAGAGAAATTGAAAAGAAGTGGCAGAAAAGGTGGGTAGAAGAGAAAACCTATCAAGTTACGGAAGATGATTCGAAGCAAAAATTTTATGTACTAAACATGTTTCCTTACCCATCAGGAGCTGGTCTACACGTAGGTCATCCGCTGGGATACATTGCTTCGGATATTTACGCCCGTTACAAACGACTGCAGGGCTTCAATGTACTCAACCCAATGGGATATGACGCTTACGGTTTGCCGGCAGAACAGTATGCCATCCAGACCGGACAGCATCCTGCCATCACTACCGTCAACAATATCAACCGCTACCGCGAGCAGTTGGACAAAATAGGTTTCTCTTTCGACTGGAACCGTGAAATCCGTACTTGCGACCCAGAATATTATCATTGGACCCAATGGGCTTTCCAAAAAATGTTCAACAGCTATTATTGCAACGACGAACAGGAAGCCCGTCCTATCGAAGAACTGGAAAAAGCCTTCGCCATCTACGGAAACGAAGGACTCAATGCCGCTTGCAGCGAAGATATCAGCTTTACTGCCGAAGAGTGGAACGCCAAAAGCGAAAAAGAAAAGCAGGAAATCCTGATGAACTATCGTATCGCTTATCTGGGTGAAACAATGGTAAACTGGTGTGCCGAATTAGGAACTGTACTAGCTAACGACGAGGTAGTAGACGGAGTCAGCGAACGTGGCGGTTTTCCTGTTATCCAAAAGAAAATGCGCCAATGGTGTCTGCGTGTATCTGCGTATGCACAACGTTTGCTTGATGGATTGGACACGATCGAATGGACAGATTCTCTGAAAGAAACCCAAAGAAACTGGATCGGACGTTCGGAAGGTGCTGAAGTGCAATTCAAAGTAAAAGACAGTGACCTCGAATTCACTATTTTTACCACTCGTGCAGATACCATGTTCGGTGTTACCTTTATGGTATTGGCTCCGGAAAGTGAATTGGTGGCACAGTTAACGACTCCTGAACAAAAAGCAGAAGTAGACGCTTACCTCGATCGTACCAAAAAACGTACGGAACGCGAACGTATTGCCGACCGTAGTGTTACCGGTGTGTTCAGTGGTTCGTATGCTATTAATCCGTTCACAGGTGAAGCAGTACCTGTATGGATCAGCGATTACGTACTGGCCGGATACGGAACAGGAGCTATTATGGCTGTACCTGCTCATGATAGCCGCGACTATGCATTTGCCAAACATTTCGGATTAGAAATCCGTCCGTTGGTAGAAGGCTGTGATGTAAGCGAAGAAAGTTTCGATGCAAAAGAAGGCATTGTTTGCAACTCTCCGCGTCTTGATGTCACTCCTTACTGTGATCTTTCATTGAACGGACTTACCATCAAAGAAGCGATAGAGACAACCAAGAAATATGTAAAAGAGCACAATCTGGGCCGTGTGAAAGTGAACTACCGTCTGCGTGACGCTATTTTCTCTCGCCAACGTTACTGGGGTGAGCCGTTCCCTGTTTACTACAAAGACGGAATGCCCTATATGATTGACGAAGCCAGCCTGCCGCTGGAACTTCCGGAAGTCGCTAAATTCCTGCCTACCGAAACAGGTGAGCCTCCATTGGGACACGCAACTAAATGGGCTTGGGATACAGTAAACAAATGTGTCGTAGAAAATGAGAAGATCGACCATGTAACCGTCTTCCCACTGGAACTGAACACCATGCCGGGATTCGCCGGTTCTTCGGCTTATTATCTCCGCTACATGGACCCGCATAATCATCAGGCATTAGTTGATCCGAAAATTGACCAGTACTGGAAAAATGTAGACCTATATGTAGGTGGTACCGAACATGCAACAGGCCACTTGATTTATTCTCGTTTTTGGAATAAATTCCTGTATGACATGGGTGTGTCTGTAATGGAAGAGCCATTCCAAAAGTTAGTAAACCAAGGAATGATTCAAGGTCGCAGTAACTTTGTATATCGTATCAAAGACACCAATACTTTCGTTTCACTGAACCTGAAAGATCAGTACGAAGTTACTCCTATCCATGTAGACGTAAATATCGTATCTAATGATATTTTGGATTTGGAAGCATTCAAAGCATGGCGTCCTGAATATAAAACAGCCGAATTTATCCTCGAAGACGGAAAATATGTTTGCGGATGGGCAGTTGAAAAAATGAGTAAATCTATGTTCAATGTAGTCAATCCAGATATGATTGTTGAGAAATACGGTGCGGATACACTTCGTATGTATGAAATGTTCCTTGGCCCGGTAGAACAGTCTAAACCGTGGGATACAAACGGAATCGACGGTGTACACCGTTTTATCCGTAAATTCTGGTCGTTGTTCTACAGCCGTACGGACGAATATCTGGTGACAGACGAACCTGCAACAAAAGAAGAATTGAAGAGCCTTCATAAATTAATCAAGAAGGTGACTGGTGATATTGAACAGTTCTCTTACAATACATCTATCAGCGCATTCATGATTTGCGTAAACGAACTCTTCAACCTGAAATGCAGCAAAAAAGAGATTCTGGAACAGCTCGTTATCACTCTCGCTCCTTTCGCTCCACATGTCTGCGAAGAGTTGTGGGATGTATTGGGACACGAAACTTCCGTATGCGACGCCCAATGGCCTGCATACAACGAAGAATATCTGAAAGAAGATACTATCAACTATACCATCTCTTTCAACGGAAAGGCACGTTTCAATATGGAATTTGCAGCAGATGAAGCTTCGGACACTATCCAAGCCGCAGTATTGGCCGACGAACGTTCACAAAAGTGGATTGATGGCAAGACTCCGAAAAAGATCATTGTCGTTCCGAAAAAGATTGTAAACATTGTAATTTAAAGTATTAAGTATAAAACAATAAGTATTAAGTATTATCCGTAGTCGTTTTCCAAATATATCCGCTAGGTTAATACTTAATACTTATTACTTAATACTTGAACTTAAAATCCATGCATAAACTGACAAAAGCGGAAATAATGAGAGAAGTGAAAGATTATATCTACATCACTCTCGGATTGATAAGCTATTCTTTGGGATGGGCTGCATTCCTGTTACCTTATCAGATAACTACCGGAGGAACTACCGGTATCGGGGCTATTATCTATTATGCAACAGGATTCCCAATCCAATGGTCATACTTCATCATTAATGCAGTTCTGATGACCTTCGCAATCCGGGTATTAGGTCCAAAATTTAGTATAAAAACCACTTATGCTATTTTTACGCTGACTTTTCTGCTTTGGTTATTCCAGTTGGTGGTGAACAATTACGTAGAAGCACCGGATATGACGCCGGACGGCAAGCCGCTATTGCTTGGTACAGGGCAGGACTTCATGGCCTGTATTATCGGTGCAGCCATGTGTGGTGTAGGCTTGGGTATCACTTTCAACTACAATGGAAGTACGGGTGGAACAGATATTATCGCGGCCATCGTCAATAAATACAAAGATGTATCACTCGGGCGAATGATTATGATTTGTGATGTATTCATTATCAGTTCCTGTTACTTTATATTTCATGATTGGCGCCGGGTTATTTTCGGCTTTGTCACCTTGTTTATCATTGGTGTTGTGCTCGACTGGATTATCAACAGTGCTCGTCAATCAGTTCAATTCTTCATCTTCTCCAAGAAATATGATGAAATAGCCGACCGTATCATTAAAGACGCCGACCGGGGAGTAACGGTACTCGACGGTACGGGATGGTACAGTAAAAACAATGTGAAAGTATTAGTAGTACTTGCCAAGAAACGTCAGTCACTCGAAATTTTCCGTTTGGTAAAACGCATTGATCCGAATGCTTTTATCTCTCAAAGTTCCGTTATCGGTGTGTATGGCGAAGGATTCGATAAGCTAAAAGTGAAATAAGAACCGGTTGATAAGTAGTGAACAACCCTGTTAAAACAAAAAATAAGATGATGAAACGCAAACTTGTATTTGCTACCAATAATGCTCATAAACTGGAAGAAGTGGCCGCTATCCTGGGAGATCAAGTAGAATTATTAAGTCTCAATGATATCGGTTGCCAAACGGATATTCCCGAAACTGCTGAAACACTGGAAGGAAATGCGTTATTAAAATCTTCCTATATCTACAAAAACTATCATCTGGATTGTTTTGCCGATGATACGGGATTGGAAGTGGAAGCCTTGAACGGAGCTCCCGGAGTCTATTCCGCCCGCTATGCAGGAGGTGAAGGACACGACGCCCAGGCAAATATGCTCAAACTTCTTCACGAACTGGACGGAAAGGAAAACCGTAAAGCGCAATTTCGCACCGCTATTTCGTTGATACTGGACG
The DNA here is from genome assembly GCF_000157095.2 of Bacteroides sp. D1. NCBI lineage: Bacteria > Pseudomonadati > Bacteroidota > Bacteroidia > Bacteroidales > Bacteroidaceae > Bacteroides > Bacteroides sp. D1. The sequence goes on along the minus strand of NZ_JH114344.1, from coordinate 442,972 downwards.
GAAAGGAGTATCTCTTTGAAGGAGTGATAAAAGGCGAAATAATCAAAGAAAAACGTGGTGATTCCGGATTTGGCTACGATCCTGTATTCATGCCTGAAGGTTACGACCGGACTTTTGCCGAATTGGGAAATGATATCAAGAACCAAATCAGCCATCGTGCACTGGCTGTACAGAAACTTTGTGAGTTTCTGCAAAGCTGATTATACATACCCACTTAAAATATAAAACACAATGAAGAAAATTACTTTATTTACTTTACTTACGCTCCTATTGTGTACTTCGTGTGTAACAAAAAAGAAGTTCATGCTTGCAGAAATGGCAGCCACCGCAAGCAAAGACAGTCTGCAAGGGTTGTTGAATAACTCCCGCGAAGTTGGTAACCAGCTATCGGCACAAGTCAAAAACCTCTTGCGTGATACGACCAAGATGGGGAACAGTATCCGTCAGTATCAGAGTATGTTGAATGTCAACATGACCGAACAGGAAAAACTGAATGCGCTGTTGAGCCAGAAGAAAAATGAGCTGAACGAAAGAGAACGCACGATCAATGAATTGCAGGACATGATTAAGGCACAGAATGATAAGGTACAAAATCTCTTGAGTAATGTAAAAGATGCATTACTTGGTTTTAGTACTGACGAGCTGACCGTCCGCGAGAAAGACGGAAAAGTATATGTAGCGATGTCCGACAAATTATTATTCCAGTCAGGAAGTGCCCGCCTAGATAAACGTGGAGAGGAAGCTCTCGGCAAACTGGCCGAAGTATTGAACAAACAGACGGACATCGACGTATTTATCGAAGGACATACGGACAACAAACCGATCAATACTGTACAATTCAAAGATAACTGGGATTTGAGTGTGATCCGTGCCACTTCCGTAGTTCGTATCCTCATCAAGAATTACAATGTAAATCCTTTACAGATTCAGCCTAGCGGCCGCGGTGAATATATGCCTGTTGATGACAACGAAACAATAGAAGGAAGAAGCAAGAATCGCCGTACAGAGATTATCATGGCTCCGAAACTGGATAAGTTGTTCCAGATGCTTCAAAGTTCGGAAGAATCCAAATAAAAAATAATTGATTCAATAATCAACAATAAAAAATCCTCTCGGTTAATAAACTGGGAGGATTTTTTTAGGGATATTCAGTAAATGTTCCTCTTTCTAAAAAATCAAGAGAAAAGCTTTGCTTTACGTGAGCTTTTCTCTTGATTTTTTCGTTCAACTCTCCCAGTCTTCTATCTTTTTTGTAGAATATTGTTTACATATTCTTGTTTTTTCCTTCCCACCCATGCATTATGTACATGTCTTTTTTAGGGGAAGTTAAAACCTCTCCTGTTTTTCCTGTTATTTTAGTCAGATTATGCTGCCTTTCTTTTTTTCTTTTCGACCTTTTCTATCATACATACCGCATTGGCTGTATGTATCCCAAAGAAAA
>NZ_JH114344.1:384099-441431 GCF_000157095.2 Bacteroides sp. D1 | reverse complement strand
TGGAGGCGACCTAATTCACTCGTTGCAAAACTTTGACGATATTTTTTTAGCATATCGAACTCAGTAAAACCTAAAAGAGGTTCGATTTCTGAGATTTTTTGTATCTTTACCATGTGTTTTTATTTTAGATTACCCCCGTTTTGGCCGTCAAACCGTTTTTTGGGGGGAATGCTTAAAGATACAAAAAAGGCAACTAACTCGCAATGAATTAGTTGCCTTAAATTTTATTATTTTAGGAATATCCCTTTTTATCTTTAAAGAATTAAATTATTTTAAGACAGCTTCTAATTGTTATTCATTCAAGAACAATAATAGAAACCAAATTTCTTTATAATCCCAACTTAGCCGAAATCTCCAGCATCCGCTGAATCGGCTTCACTGCCTTCTTAGCCACCTCCGGATCTACTGTAATCTCCGGTGCTTCATTCTTCAGACACTCATAGAGCTTCTCTAACGTATTCAATCGCATGAAGCTACACTCGTTACATCCACACGTACTATCGTTCGGCGGAGCAGGGATAAACGTCGTCTGCGGACACTTCTTCTGCATCTCATGCAAGATACCCGATTCGGTAGCCACAATATAGGTGTTTTCCGGATGATTCACTGCATACTTCAACAATGCTGCCGTAGACCCTACCACATCCGCCAGTTTCAAAACCGTACTCTTACATTCGGGATGTGCCAGCACCAATGCTTCGGGATGCTGCGTCTTCAATTCCACAATCTTTTCAACAGAGAACTGTTCATGCACATGACAGGCACCGTCCCAAAGCAACATATTCCGGTTCGTAACTGAGTTGATATAATTCCCCAGATTCCGGTCCGGACCAAAGATTATTTTCTCATCTTTGGGGAAGCTTTCCACAATCTGCTTCGCATTGGTGGAAGTCACCACCACATCCGTTACCGCTTTCACCGCAGCCGTCGTGTTGACGTACGAAATAACGGTGTATCCCGGGTGTTCTTTGACAAACTGTGCAAACTGATCCGCCGGACAACTGTCCGCCAACGAACAACCTGCCGCCATGTCGGGTACCAACACTTTCTTGTCCGGACAAAGCACCTTTGCCGTTTCCCCCATAAAGTGAACGCCACACATCACAATAATGTCCGCTTCCGTTTTGGCTGCCCATTGAGCCAATGCCAAACTGTCGCCAACGTAATCGGCGATGTCTTGTATTTCCCCTTTCTGGTAGTAGTGTCCCAGAATGATTGCATTCTTTTCTTTCTTTAGCTCGTTAATAGCCTTTATGAGTTCATTCATAATAATATTCTTATTTCTTTCCTTTTAAAAAAATCTTTTGTTGGTGATGATAGCCTGTTAATAATGTTAGCAAATAAATACGATTTTTCTTGCCGGATAAGTTATTAGTCCATACTTCTGCTTTATGAGTCGGTTATGAACTGATGTAAAGGGCAAGATATCCTATTCTACTTGCTTCATTATCAATGAAAGCATCGTTAAATGCCGTCAAATGGAAGTTTGCTATTAACTCCCTGTTGATAAAGTGCAAAGTTAAAAACTTTATGGATATAAACAGGTAGATAAGTGCTGAAAAATATGTTTATGTCTGTGTAGAAAGTTTTGGGTTAGTTTTTTGGAATGTTCATAATGAAGGCCTCTTATATCTTCTTTTGAATAATGCAAGAATTATTTTTCAAAATCTTTGCCGATAGTTTTGACAGGTTTTAAACCGTTATCAACACCTTGTTAACTGAAAAGAATTACCTTTGTGGACAAGAACATAATAAAAGAAAAGACGTATGCGTAAACTGAAAATAACAGAGCTGAACCGTATCAGTGCCGAAGAGTTTAAACAGGTTGAAAAACTGCCTTTGGTGGTAGTGCTGGACGATATTCGTAGTTTGCACAATATAGGTTCTGTGTTCCGTACTTCGGATGCTTTCCGTATTGAATGTATCTATCTGTGTGGTATAACAGCTACCCCACCGCACCCTGAAATGCATAAGACTGCGCTGGGTGCAGAGTTCACTGTCGACTGGAAGTATGTTAATAACGCTGTTGATGCTGTTGATAACCTCAAAAATGAAGGGTATATCGTTTATTCTGTAGAGCAGGCGGAAGGAAGCATCATGCTTGATGAGCTCCAGTTGGATAAAACCAAGAAGTACGCTATCGTTATGGGAAACGAAGTGAAAGGGGTACAGCAGGAGGTTATTAACCATTCGGATGGCTGTATAGAGATTCCTCAATATGGTACCAAACATTCGTTGAATGTTTCCGTAACTACTGGTATTGTGATTTGGGATTTGTTCAAAAAGTTACACTAATAGTCATAATACAGGATTGGTTAATAAGTTGTTTATAACGAGTTAATAGCTTAGTTAATTCATTCATAATCAATAACTATGTTCTGTTTATAACTATATGGAGCCATGTTGATTCTATGGGTGTTGGGTAATTATTATTATAGTTGTTGATAGTTCGTTTTCAGGCTGTTAATACTTGAGTTTTCAGGTATTAACAGCCTATATGATATGTATTAATAGCTGGGAACTCAAGTATTAACTTCTGAGAAACCGGAAATTAATACCTTGCAGGAAGCTTGTTAATTCTTGAAATGATAACTAGTATGGTTGAGTAGTGATCAATTAGTTTATAAAGTTTATAAACTTATAAGCTGATTGATTTTAGATCTGTCCGTTCTCCACCATCAACACTACACGTTCCGTTAGTTTGTCTTCACCTTGCGGATCATATTCTTTTTTTAAACTGGCTCCGAACAATGCAGCAAAAGTCTGATAGAATCCCGCTTTGAAAGGTCCCATAAATGCTTTTACCAGTTCATAACTGGTAGAATTGCTTTGGCGGTCTATTAATTTAATCAACAGTTTTCCCTGTGCAAACGAGAGTTTTTTCATTCGGGGAGTATATTGATCTTTCAATCCTTTTTCAACCCGTTTGATATGTTTTTGGCGGGCTTTCTCATTGGGTAAAGTCTGAAGATATTCGTAAGTTTCAATGATGGCCTGGTTAATTTCTCTGGAGATAGGATATACCTTTTTCACATTGCGGATCAGTCGGTAATATTCCTGGCGTTCCTTTTCATTTTTGAATTTCAACGGACGGAAAATATACACAGTTCTTAACTGGACACATGGAATGGTATCTCCATTGTAGATACACATCGGAACCAAATATCCATTGATGCTTTGTTTATCTTGAGCTTGCAGGCGCAACGAACAACAAACAATAGCAAACAGCGTCATTACTACTATGTTAAGCCTTCTTTTCACGATACAAAAATAGAATTAAAATTTTATTATTCAGACATTTCTCTTCGATGTTAACCTATTTAAAGTATCTTTGCGGCCTTATCTGTTAAAAAGCAGGAAGAATAAACCATTTTATTGATGAAAACTATTCAACTTTTACGGTTGATAAGTATTATAAACAGCCTGTTAATAATTCCTGCTTGTAGTGCTCAAAACCTTTCTGAAAGTCTTTTAGAAGATGTTCTTGAAGATTTATCCGTTAATAACGGAACTGATAACTCTGTTAATACTCCTAATTGGGAAAATGAATTGGAAGAACTTTCCAATCGTATGCAGGAACCAGTTAATTTGAATGTTGCTACCCGTGAACAACTCGAACAGTTTCCTTTCCTTAGTGATATTCAGATTGAACATTTGCTGGCCTACATCTATATACACGGACAGATGAAAACCATCTATGAACTTCAACTGGTAGAAGAGATGGATAGGCAAACAATCCAGTATTTACTACCTTTTGTCTGTATAAAAGCTATTAACAATGAACCTGCTTTTCGGTGGAAAAGTCTGTTGAAAAGCGCAGCGAAATATGGAAAAAATGAGCTGTTAACTCGCTTTGATATACCATTTTATAGGCGAAAAGGTTATGAACATACCTATTTAGGACCTTCTGTTTATAACTCTGTGAAATACAGTTTCCGATACAGTGACCGACTCTATGCAGGAGTCGTTGCTGAAAAAGATGCTGGAGAACCTTTTGGAGCTTTACACAATCGCTACGGCTATGATTATTATTCCTTTTATCTGTTATTAAAAGATTGTGGACGATTAAAAGCATTAGCTATTGGTAACTATCGGCTTAGTTTCGGACAAGGATTAGTGATTAGCACTGATTATCTGATGGGAAAAACAATTTATGCCTCTTCTTTCAACAATCGCAGTGGCGGAATAAAGAAACACTCTTCCAGCGATGAATACAATTATTTTCGGGGAGTGGCCGCCACTGTTGCTTTATCTAAAGATTGGGATCTTTCCGGTTTCTATTCACACCGTTCATTAGATGGAGTAATCACTGACGGAGAAATCACCTCTATCTATAAAACCGGACTGCACCGAAGTCAAAAAGAAGCGGATAAAAAGAACCTATTCACCATGCAATTAACAGGTGGACACGTGAGTTATCAACACAACCGTATTCGACTGGGTATCACCGGTATTTACTACCTTTTCAACCGACCATACGAACCGGAATTAACAGGCTATTCCAAATACAATCTTCATGGAAACAACTTCTATAATCTGGGGATTGATTATGCTTACCGCTGGCATCGTTTTTCTTTTCAAGGAGAGACGGCCATCGGAAAACAAGGTTGGGCCTCTTTGAACCGTTTGCAATATTCACCGGTTCAAAACACTCAAATCATGTTGATACACCGGTTTTATTCTTATAACTATTGGGCCATGTTTGCCCATTCTTTTGGTGAAGGAAGTACGACACAAAATGAACAGGGATATTATATCGGCATGGAGACTTCTCCTTTTGCCTATTGGAAATTCTTCGCCTCATTCGATTTATTTTCTTTTCCGTGGAAAAAATACAGAGTAAATAAACCCTCTCGCGGAACAGACGGATTGCTTCAAGCCACTTTCACTCCACGCAGCTATCTATCCATGTATCTGAAGTACCGCTATAAACGCAAAGAACGGGATTGGACAGGTAGTAAAGGATCACTAACACTTCCTATTTTTCACCATCAACTTCGTTATCGTTTGAACTATTCTTTAGGAGATGTGTTAAGCAGTCGTACAACTTTAGATTATAATCATTTTCATTCTCAGGACAGAGCTGCTAATATAGGATATCAGGTTACACAAATGATATCCTCCCAACTGCCTTGGGCCAGGCTGTTTGCTGACGTTCAGGGCAGTTACTTTTTTACAGAGGATTATGATTCGCGCGTATATGCTTCGGAAAGCGGATTGCTTTATACGTTCTACACACCGTCCTTCCAAGGTCGTGGATTTCGCTGTAGCGTCCGTCTCAGATATGAACTGAATAAGCACTGGTTGTTCATAACCAAGTTTGGCGAAACAGTCTATTTAGATCGGAATGAGATCGGTTCGGGCAATGATTTGATCTGTGGAAATAAAAAAGGAGATGTACAAATGCAGCTGCGTATTAAGTTTTAATGTATATTTGTCTGCCAAAAATAATAGAAGAATACGATATTAAATGGATGACAGGGCTACTTTTGACAAAATGTTTAATGAATGGTATGCACAGTTTGTATATTTTGCATATTATTTTATAAATGACGCTGAGGTATGCAGAGATATCGTAAGTGATGCTTTTGAGTATTTGTGGCGTAATTATGAAAAGATAGAAGAGGCGACGGCTAAAACTTATCTTTATACAATCATTCGTACACGTTGCATTGACTATCTTCGCAAGCAAAATATCCATGAAGAATATGTAGAGTTTACTTCGCAATTAACTGATAAAATGATAGAAAGCGATTCGCAACATTCTGATTCTCGTGTTTTGCGTATTCGTAAAGCTATGGAAAAGTTGACTCCTTATAATTATCATATATTGGAAGCATGCTATATTCATAATAAGAAATATAAAGAAGTGGCCGAAGAATTGAATGTAAGTGTTGCGGCTATTCATAAGAATATAGTAAAGGCTTTGCGTATTCTTCGCGAAGAATTGGGTCAAGAGGGTAACCGGAATAGACTTTAAAACGTAAATATATATATTGAATACATTATTTATGGATGAAAAGAATATAAATATAAGCAAGTCGGAAGAAGAACTCCTGGAAATTATGGAGAATCGTTCTCATATAACTGCTGATCAATTACATAATTTGAAAGAAGATGAGGAATGCTTGCAAGCATGTTCTGATTTGGCAGAAATTGTGATAGAGATGCAGAAAAAACAAAATATGCTGGCAATTGATGTCCGGAATGAAATGGCAGATTTTCATAATAAACATTCTAAAAACAATCGAAGAAAAAATACACGCATGCTGTTGTGGGCCAGTATCACAGGTGTAGCGGCAGCTGTTGTCATAATTTTAGTTTTGCGTGCAATGATGATTTCGTCGCAACCGGAAATCATTCAAGTGTTTCAAGCCAATCATGTTGCCCAAGAAGTCACTTTACAAGTGAATGATGAGAAGGAAATAAAACCACTAAAAGAAGTGGTAGAATCTCTTTCGTCTTCCTCTACTGCACAGTTGTCTTCTAAAGAAATAGATTATAGTCGTGCTCTTCTTCAGACAGAAACCAAGGAAGTAGGAAAGCAGAAAGTACAGATACATAGATTAAGTATTCCCAGGGGAGAGACATTCAAAGTTGTTTTATCCGAAGGAACCGAAGTCTTCTTGAATTCAGACAGCCGATTAGCTTACCCTACGATTTTTAAAGGAAAAGAAAGAGTCGTCTCTTTGGAAGGTGAAGCTTATTTTAAAGTTACTAAAGATGCAAAACATCCTTTTATTGTGAAAAGTGGAAATCTACAGGTTCGCGTATTAGGAACGGAATTTAATGTGCGTAGCTACTCTCCTATTGATGTCCGTGTTACGCTCATTACAGGAAAAGTGGCTGTTAGCGATACTTGTGGAATTCATAGTGTTGAAATGATGCCGGGACAAAGTGCACAGCTTTCTTCTGACGGAACGTTTGCTGTGAACGAGGTGGACATTGAATCATTTTTATATTGGAAGGAAGGATTTTTCTATTTTGACGATGTTGCCCTGGTTGACATGATGAAAGAAATAGGGCGTTGGTATAATATAGATATTGAGTTCCGCAATAGCAAAATTATGGATCTTCGTATGCATTTCTTTGCAAATCGTCACCAAGACATCTTTCACTTGATTGAATTATTGAATCGAATGGAGAGGATACATGCTCATTTTGAAACAGGAAAACTAATTATTGAATAAAAAACGAGCAAAAAGTCATAAATCTGAATAGAAATATATATTTCTGAAAAATAAATTCTTTTAAGGGTAACCATTCTTTTTTAAACTTCGTATATAATTAAAAGAATGAAATATTATTTAACTATTCGGGCTTATGAAAAAGAATCAAGCACAAAAGTTCATTGTCTTGTTCTTGTTTTTCCTTTTTGCCTATTCATGGCGTGTTGAAGCGCAAACAGGTAAGGAAAAGCAAATAACAATGGAGTTTAAAAATGAAGGATTACCCTCTATTTTTAAACGTTTTGAAAAAGTATCGGGATATAAAGTTCTTTTTATCTACGATGAAATCAGTTCTTATACTTCTACCGGAAAAGTAGAAAAAGCTACAGTCGATGAAGCATTGAAAGTGATTATCGGGAAAAATCCGTTGAAATACCACATTGACGGACAATTCATCAATATCACAAAAGAGGATTCTAAAAAGTTTTTTTCACAAGTAAAAGGAAAAGTTTTTTCCGAGGAAGACGGACTTCCTGTTATCGGTGCCACTATTATCGTAGAAGATGCCAATAATATTAGGGCTATCACGGACAATAATGGTAATTTTCAGCTTTCTAATGTTTCGAAAGATAGTCGGGTTAGAATATCGTATGTAGGTTTGGAGACTCAGTTCTTGAATCCTTCATCCTATATGTCGGTAGTGATGAAGTCTGATACAAAAGCACTCGATGAAGTGGTGGTGACAGGTATGTTTAATAGAAAGAAAGAGGGATTCACTGGTTCTGCTGTTACTATCAAGGGTGAAGAACTGAAAAAGTATAGTACGAATAATGTGGCTAAAGCGATAGCTGCTGTCGCTCCCGGGCTTCGTATCATGGATAATATCAATATGGGGTCTAATCCGAATAATCTGCCTGATATGCGTATGCGTGGCGGTGCAAATATGGATTTGAATGCACAGGCTACGGTAGATTTAAATTCTGCCAGTAATGATGTGCTGGCAGTTCAGGGCGAATATGAGACCTATGCCAATCAACCGCTGCTTATCATGGACGGATTTGAAATCAGTATACAGACACTTGCTGATATGGATCCCGACCGTGTTGCTTCCATCGTTGTGTTGAAAGATGCGGCAGCTACGGCTATTTATGGTTCGCGTGCGGCAAATGGAGTAATTGTTATCGAAAGCAAGACTCCCAAACCGGGACGGATTTGGGTGACTTATGGTGGGGAACTTCGTATTGAAGCTCCGGATATGACCGGGTATAACTTGATGAATGCAAGAGAGAAGATAGATGCAGAGTTGCAAAGCGGACTTTATACATACGGCGGCGAAACAGTTGAAAAATGGCAGCTCTATCAATCTAAATTGCGTGAAGTGCTGGCAGGAGTAAATACTTATTGGCTGGACAAGCCTTTGCAAACAGCTTTCCAACAACGACATACGGTTACGCTGGAAGGTGGTGATGAAGCCTTACGCTATCGGATGTATGTCGGATATAATAGTTCTCCGGGTGTGATGAAAGACAGCAAACGTGATGTACTGACCGGTTCACTTGATTTTCAGTATCGTCTGAAAAAGGTGTTGTTAAAGAATAGTATTACGTTGGATAATTCGGTGGCTAATGAGTCTCCGTGGGGAAGTTTTAGTGAATATACCCGCTTGAATCCTTATCTGCGTCCGTATGGAGAGAACGGAGAAATACAAAAACGGCTTGATAATTTTGAAGGAGTGGGTGGTGAGTCGAGCTACCTGAATCCGATGTATAATACGACATTCAACAGCAAAGATCAGAGTAAGAACTTCACAGTACGTGAACTTTTCAGGGTAGAATATAATCCTACTAATGAATTACGGTTTGAAGGAGCTTTTAATTTGTCCAAAAGTGTAGGACATCGTGATATTTTCCGTCCTGCACAACATACGCTTTTTGATAATGTGACCGATCCTACCTTAAGAGGTGATTACCGCAGAAGCCAGAGTGAAGCTGTCAGTTGGGGAATCGATTTGACAGGAAGCTGGAACAAGCAATTGAAAGACCATTATCTGACTGCTAATGCACGCATGAGTGTATTGGAGAATAATTCGGAGACTTATGGAAACTATGTGACCGGTTTCCCGAATGATAATATGGATAACTTGTTGTTTGGTAAGAAATATAACGAGAAAGTGACGGGCGATGAGAGGACAACACGCTCTATCGGTTGGGTGGCTGCCGGAGGTTATTCTTATAAATATAAGTATTCGTTCGACTTTAATATACGTTTGGACGGTTCTTCACAGTTTGGAAAAAATAACCGTTGGGCTCCTTTCTGGTCAACAGGATTGCGCTGGGATTTGAAAAAAGAGAACTTCATGAAAGATGTATCTTTTATTTCCGATTTCATTTTGAGGGGTACATACGGTACGACCGGTTCGCAAGGTTTTGATCCTTATCAGGCACATGGTTATTATACATACTCTAATTTGCTGCTTCCTTATTACTCATCTGATGCAACAGGTTCGGAAATCTTGGCTATGCATAATGAGAGTTTAAAATGGCAGACAACGAAAAGTACTAATCTTGCCTTGGAACTCGGGTTTTTCGATCAGCGTTTTACTGCACGTGTGGAATATTATCGGAAAATAACAGATAATATGGTTGCCAATATAAGTCTTGCTCCTTCTCTTGGTTTCAGCAGTTATCCGGAAAATCTGGGAAAGATAGAGAATAAGGGTTGGGAAATTTCTCTCTCGGCTATTCCTTATAAAAACACTGCTAAACAAGCTTATTGGACAATTACAGTAAACGGTTCTCATAATACTGACAAACTATTGAAAATATCGGAAGCGATGAAATACAGAAATGATAAAAGTGCATCAGATTTAAAAGATACGCCGTTGCCACGTTATGAAGAAGGTGAATCTCTTTCCCGTATCTGGGTAGTACGTTCATTAGGTATTGATCCGGCTTCCGGAGATGAAATATTATTGAAACGTAACGGGGAGATGACGAGTGCCGTTAACTGGAGTGCGAATGATGTAGTACCTATTGGTAATACAGAACCTAAATGGCAAGGATATATTAATTCTTCCTTTACATACAGAGGTTGGGGAGCAGATGTCAGCTTCAGGTATCAGTTTGGCGGTCAGGTATATAATCAGACCTTGCTTGACAAGGTGGAAAATGCTAATTTGAAATATAATGTAGATCGACGGGTAACTCAGCTACGTTGGGCGAAACCGGGTGATAAGGCACAGTTCCGTATTCTTAATCCTAACGGTTTGGAAACGAAAGCCACTTCCCGGTTTATAATGGATGAAAATATATTCCAGGGAAGTTCGTTGTCTGTTTACTATCGTATGGATCGTACTAATACAAAATTTATTAGTCATTGGGGATTGAGTTCCGCTAAAGTGACGTTTAATATGGAAGACTTTTTCTATTGGTCTACAGTGAAACGCGAAAGAGGTTTGTACTATCCGTATTCCCGTCAGTTTACATTTGCTCTGAATGTTGCTTTCTAATTAAAAACCTATTTGTATGAAACAGATAATATATATACTATTAACAACAACAATGCTGGGACTTATGTCTTGCAGCGACTGGTTGGATGTATCTCCGAAGACTTCTATTCCTACCGACAAGCAATTTGAGTCGGAATCAGGATTTAAGGATGCGCTTACAGGTATTTATTTGAAGTTGGGAACCACGACATTATATGCCGGAGACTTGACTTATGCTTATTTGGATGAGTTGGCAGGATTATATTCCGATTATCCGGGGTATAATACAAATGCTGTTTTCGACCAAAGTATCGTGTTCGATTATGAGAACATGTTTTTGAGTAAGAAGAATGGGATTTACTCAACGATGTATAACATCATAGCCAATATTAATAACTTCTTGGAGTACGTAGACAAAAATAAAGATGTTTTAGTTACCGAACGCTATTATGAAACTATGAAGGGAGAGGCACTCGGGCTTCGCGCTTTTCTTCACTTTGATTTGTTGCGTATGTTCGGTCCTGTTTATAAAGAACATCCTGCATCCAAAGCTATACCCTACCGTATTGCTTTTGATAAGGATGCCACTCCTGTTTTACCAGCCAGCGAAGTGGTTGACGCTATTCTCAAAGATTTGAATGACGCTGAAAAATTACTGAAAGAGAGTGATCCTCTTGATTTCTTTACCGATCAGACGGATGAAGATTTTATAGATAAAAATCATTTTCTTGTCAATCGTGAGTTTCGTATGAATCTATATGCGGTTAAAGCTATGCTGGCTCGTGTATATTGTTACAAAGGTGATGCGGAAAGTAAAGGATTGGCCACAGAGTACGCTAAACAAGTGATTGCTGCCTCTAAGTATTTTACATTGTATAAATCGCAGACTGCTTCCAATTACAATTCCATACGCTACGCAGAGCAAATCTTTGGAATAACAGTCAATGAATTCTCCAATTTGCTTATTGGAAATTATATGGATATGGAGAATACCAATACTCAGCAACATTTCTATCTGGATGGAGATAAATTTAAATTCTTCTATGAAACTGCCGATGCAGGGAATACTGACTGGAGAAAAAATACGGAAATGTTTGAGGTTATTAATGGGGCAAGTCGGACAGATGTTTTTTGTAGAAAATATAATCAGAAACCTTTGAATGGCGGATATGCTTATTCCGGTGCTGACGCTATCCCTTTGATACGCTTACCCGAAATGTATTATATTGTAGCAGAATGTGTTCCTTCTGCATCGGAAAGTGCTGACGCGTTAAATACCGTACGTTTTGCACGTGGTATCTCTTATAGTGATGAAATACCGACTACCGGATATGATGACCTTGATAATACTTCGGAAGAAGACAAAAACCAGACTAAACGTATTAATGAGATAATGAAAGAATATAGAAAAGAATATTTCGCGGAAGGTCAACTTTTCTATTTCTTGAAAGCGCATAATTATAGCACTTATTATGGTTGTGGGATTGAAACGATGACTGAAGCCCATTATCAGATGACGTTGCCGGATGACGAGTATATTTTTGGAAACAACTCTAAATGATGAAGCATTATGAAACGTATTATATATTTTGTTTTAGCTATTCTTGTTTGCGGCATTTATGTAGGATGCAGTGAAAACGAGATAGACTTATATGACCAGACACCTCGTATCAATTTCTATGGTAGCACTACGCATGTCCGTACTTTGGTTGATACGGATTATGTGAAGAAAGAACCTTATGCTGTAGACAGTTTCGAGGTAAGAATACAAGGAGATTTTTTGAAAGAGAATCGTGATTTCTGTGTGAAAGTAACTCCGAATAATGATTATCAGAATTCAGTGGATGTATTATTGGAAAGCAAGTATACATATACTGACCTTGATACAGTTTGCCAGATATTCTATTATAAAATAAATCGTCCGAAAGTAGAGGCAGGTAGAAATGTTTATGGTTGTTATCTGGAGTTTGATTTGAATAACCCTCTTCATCAGTTTGATAAAGGTCTGGTAGAAAAGAATCAAATCGTTTTAAATGTCAGATGGGAGTTGAAACCGACCGAATGGAGTGATTATGTGGGATTTGGCAGTTATAGCGATGCTAAATATATGTTTATTATGGATGTATGTCAACGTGTATGGGATGATTTGGAAGATGAAGATATTGATGTAATCAAGCAAGCTTATAGAGAATATAAGGAGGAGGGAAATCCACCGATTTTAGGTGAAGAGGGTGATGAAATAGAATATGAATAAGATTAAAAAGAAACGTTATGAGGAAATATATCATCTGTATAGTAAGTTTTATCGGAGCGGCTTTATTGCAAACAGGCTGTTACGATGACAAGGGAGATTACGATTATCATGATGTAAATACGATGGATATCGTAATACCTGAAACGAAGGTACGTATGCCTAAAGAGGAAGCAGTCGAAGTTTCAATTATACCCGAGATTTCTCAGACTTTGGAGCAAAATGAGAAAAACCTTGTATTTCAATGGAAGAAAACAATCGAAGGAAAGAAAGCGGGGTCGGACAGACTTAGTGATTATAAAGATTATTCCGTAGGCAAAGAATGTAAAGTAACAGTCGAGCCTTATGAATCCGAAAATATAGGTTTGATGTTGGTCATTACGGATAAAAAGAATGGAACAACCTGGTATCAGATAGGTGAAGTTGCAATTATTCGTCCTTTAAATCCTTGCTGGTTTGTATTGCAGGAAAAAGAAGGAAAGGGAGTATTAGGAGCGATAGAGGGTACTCCGGAAGGATATTATGTTTATCCGGATGTCTTTAAATCAGAACTGAATCAGTCATTTCCGTTAGAAGGAAAACCTTTGGCGGTAAGTGCAAGAAAAAACTATGGGGATTCGTTTTTAAGTAGTATGCTGGGTTTTTTTGGTTTTAAAGTAAGTCCGGCGTTAATGGTGGTAACCGATCGGGACTTGGCCTTGTTGACTCCAAGTACTTTAATAACGAGATATCCATCGAATAAAATACTTTTTGAACCGACTGGAAAAGGGGAACCGTTGAATATCGAGCTCTATAAGATGAGTACTCATGGTGAATTGTTTGTGAATAGTGGAAAAGTATATTGTGCTCCTATGGATGGATTTTGTGTACCATTCTCAGTAAAAAAGGAAAGTGAGTTTCCCGCCATTTCCGCTTATGGTTCGTATGGAGGAGGCTATTTGTTTTTTGATTCTGAAAATCATCGTTTTCTTGCTTCCTCTATTCTGGGTTTTAGCGATTATATGGTACCGAATTCGGCTACTCAAGATATACGTAATTATGGAACTAAATGGACTGATCAGAAACCTGTCAGGACATATTTAATGTCGTCTGATGAATCAAATGTCTTTGATCCAAATAAGATTGATCCGTCTTTAGAAGTGCATGACATTGTTACGGGAGGAAACGGGGGAAATTTTGCTTATGCAATTGCTGCTCCCCATAACGGAAAAGAGCTGACTGTGTTTAAATTCAGTGCGCAAGATGAAGATCCGATTTGTGCTGCCCGGTATACGATTGCTTTACCGTCCGAAGTAAATGTAGAAACAGCAAAATTTGCAGCTTCTTACGCGTATACGGCAAACCTTATATTTATGACATCGGGTAATAAATTATATCGCATTGATCTTGGTCGCGGAAGGGCAATTGAACTTTATACTTATGAAACTGATCCGTCAGCACAGATAGTTAGTTTTAAATTTAAGGACCCTGAAAGTGTGAGAGAGGAAGATGACGATGAGGAAATAGGCGAATATAAGGAGAAACTAGGTATGTCTCTCGGGTTGGGTATCAATACTGCTGACAAAGGTGTAGTTGTCGAATTGCAATTGACAGTGGCGGGCGATGTAGCTCGTGAAGAAAACAGCATTTGTGTTTACGAAGATCCCGATCAGCCTATTGGGAAGATTGTTGATATTAGCTATAATTATGAATAGTATAAACCGGTCTTTATGCTAAAAGGAATTATCGGTGCAGTATTTCTTGCTGTTGTCTGTACTTGTCTGTACGGGCAACAGCAAAGTATTACAACTTTTATTAAAGAAGAAGCACCAGTGGAAGTTATTCCCGGTATGTTTACTACCTACCGAAGTGATAAACATATCTATTGGGAAATCCCGGATTCATTGATTGGACGTGAGTTTGCCGTAACGACAACTATCCTGACAGCTCCTGCCCGTCCGGACCGGGATATGGAAAAGAAATTCGGATATGCGGGTGACATGATAGGTCCGGTATTTTTCAGTTTCCGTAAACAGGGTGACGAGTTGTGGATGATGGATCCACAATATGAGAGGGTGATAGAAAATCCTGAAGGAACGTATGCAAAAATCGCCGCCCAACGTGGGAACGAAAGGCTTTATAAGATATTACCGATTAAAGCTAGGAATCAGGGAAGCAGCTTGATAGAGATTGGTGAAGTATTAAAAGATTTTCCTTTGTTTACTCTTGATATTGTATCTTTTGATTTATTGATAGGTACGCGTTTAAGAGAGAAAGATTATATCAAGGAAATTAAAGGATATGACAACCGCTTGTTGATACACGCATCACGAGTTTATCGAAGTTCGTCAATGAAAATACCAGGTAAGCCTGTTGCACCTCCTTATATTGGAGACTGGGATACAGGTATCTGCATAAAATTACTGTCAAAAAGACCGTTGGAGGCAGTTGCTGCAAATACCGGAGCTTATTTTTCTATCAGCAAGGAGTGTTTTCAAGGGAATCAGCCTGCTATTCGGAAATCTGTTGTCAAACGATGGCGGCTGGAAATAAGGGCGGAAGATGAAGAAAGATACATGAGGGGGGAACTGGTAGAACCCATACAACCTATTATTTTTTATATAGATCGTAATACACCGGAAAAGTACATCGACTGTATCATTGAAGCGGTGCGTGACTGGCGTCCGGCTTTCGAGAAAGCTGGATTTAAGAACGCCATTGATGCGCGGCTGGCTCCTACCGTTGAGGAAAATCCTGATTTTAGTATTTATGACAGTACTTATCCGTTCATCTCATGGAAGATATCAGGACAAAATAACGCTTATGGACCGACTCCATGCGAACCCCGGTCCGGTGAGATTATTGCTTGCCACATCGGTATTTTTTGCAGTGTCTTGAATTTGGAACAGAAATGGTATTTTGCTCAATGTGGAGCGAATGATCCGCAGGCATGGAATATAGAGCTGCCGGACTCTTTGCAATACGAACAGATAAAACAAGTGCTGACACATGAAGTGGGTCATACATTAGGATTGGAACATAACTTTCTGGGTAGTTCTCATTACTCCATCGATCAATTACGTGATAATGACTTTTTAAGTCAATATAGTATTGGTAGTTCCATAATGGATTATGTGCGGTGTAATTATGCTTTGCGTCCTCAAGATAAAGTTGATTTGAGAAACAGGAGGGTACGTGTCGGTGAATATGATAAGTGGGCTATTGAATGGGGCTATCGTATATTTCCGGGTAAAGATGCTTCTGAAAGAGAAAAGAACAGGAGCCTTTGGAATCAGGAAAAACAGAAAGATCCCTCATTACATTTTTCGGGCAGAATGGATGTAAGGGCTCAGGCAGAAGATTTGGGTAATGACCATGTTATGGTTAATACACAGGGAATAGAGAACTTGAAATATTTGTGTGAACATCCGGATGTCTGGAATGTGACGGATAAAACGTCTTTGCGTGTATTACAGGGGCGTTATGAAGCGGTATTGGAGCATTATAAACAGTGGGTACAGCACGTTTTGTCTCATTTGGGCGGGAAACGTCTTGCTGAGCCGGATGATGAGAATATTTACATACCCGAAAAAGCCGATTACAATAAGAAGGTTATGAGCTTTATACAGGCTTATATATTACAACCGCCTGTGTGGATGTTTGATGAAAAACTTACCGCTAAATTAGAAATAAACGGTAGTCGGGAGTTCGATCGCTTTTATGAAGAGCTGATGTCGGAAATGATTCGTTCCCTCCGGGAAGTGGAAAGAACGGAGAATGTTTGTGAGGATATGTTGTCTGTAGATGAGTTTTTGGAAAGCATACATAAAGAATTATTTACCGAATGGGCTGACAATATTCCTGTAAGTGACGCCAAGTATAAAGTGCAGCTGCTTTATGTGAGTAAACTTGTTAAATTGTTGGATAGATCAGAAAAGATAACTTCGTCGAGATTATTGGTTTCCATCATGCAGGCTTTGAATAGAATAAAGGAGGAAAGTCTTGATTATAGCCATAAGATTACGGATCCGGTTGCCAAAAAACGGGCAATGTTTCTTGTAGATAGTATTTTGTTTTAATGATGAAAAGTAAATAAAGAAATTCATGAAGAGAAGAAGATATGTGATTGGTATATTGTTGTGTGTCACAGCTTTGCT
Source organism: Bacteroides sp. D1 (assembly GCF_000157095.2). Lineage (NCBI taxonomy): Bacteria > Pseudomonadati > Bacteroidota > Bacteroidia > Bacteroidales > Bacteroidaceae > Bacteroides > Bacteroides sp. D1. The sequence goes on along the minus strand of NZ_JH114344.1, from coordinate 424,388 downwards.
TCAGGCACAGGATTCCGTCAAGTCATTTGACGAGTTTTTTGTTGCCGGGATGGATAAGATCGACGGTGTGTTTCCTGTGTATGTAGCGGAAAAAGAAATCTATTTGGAAATACCCGAAAAATATATCGGGCGGGAAATTGAAGTCAGTGGACAGATAGACCGAGGGTTTGATTTGTTGAATCGTCCGGTTGACGGACTGGGAGTAGTGCGTATTATATCTCCGGATAAAGCTACAATTTGCTTTCAAAAACCGTTTTATACAGAGCGTATTTTAGATGAAAAAAGCACATATCAGCAATCTTTCTCGTTGTCAAATATGCAACCTGCCGGTAAAAGTTATCCAGTGGTGGCCTATTCAAAAGAGCAGGGAGCTATTATTCGGATAACAGAGTATCTGATGACTGGCGATGACTGGTTCAGCTATAATGATAGTTTTATTCGTTCCTTGGTTCCGGAACTGTCGGAAATAATGAAAATACATCCTTTTAAGGAAGGTGTGTCGTTTACGGTCAGGCGCTATCATGGAGTTGAAGCGGAAAGATATATGCTGTCCAGTTCTGCCATTATATTGCCTGAAGGTAGTATGCCTTTGGAAGTCACTTGTGCAGTACGCTTGCTACCTCTGAAAAAAGATCAGATCCGCTTGGCAGATTACAGAATACCTTACCGGACATTGAGTTTCAAAGATTACTCGCAAAATCCTTATTGTATGGTAGAAGATTCATTGATTCTTCGTTGGGATATGTCACAACCGCTTACTTTCTATGTAGACACTCTTTTTCCGAAGGAATACTTCCAGGCAGTAAAGGAAGGAGTGGAAGCATGGAATACCGCCTTCCATAAAGCAGGTATTCATGATGCTTTACAAGTAAGGTATGCAGACCGAAAGATAATTCCGGCGGAACAACGTGCTTTTATATCTTATGATTTAAGAATACCGGGGATCAAAAGTGACTTTATCTGTCATCCTCGTACCGGAGAAATACTTTCATGTCGTCTGAATATCGGACATGGATTCCTAAAAGGAAAATTAGACGACTATCTGTTAAGTTGCGGTGCCTCGGATTCGCGTATTCTGGCTGACCGTTATTCTAAAGAAGTGGAAAAAGAATTGTTGCAAAATGAAATAACGGAAGAAATTGGATATCTTTTAGGTTTGCGCAGAAGTTTATCGAAAAGCTCGTGTGGAAAGACTTTAAAAGTTGGAGATGATGATTGCCGGACTATTTATTTTGGCTATCATCCTTTCAAAGGAGACCAAAATTGTTATGATGAACGGGAGAAGCTCCGCCAATGGATAGATCATAATTTACCAGATCACATTCGTTTATTCCAACCATCAGGGAAGGAGAATTCTAATTCTTCATTTCCAGAAGATTATGCGGTCAAAATATCGGATTTACAGACTGTAGTGAGTCGGTTGGATAAGATTGTGTATAAGGGGAAGAAATACGATAAAGGGAGTTCGCTCACTGATATATACAGAAAAGCTATTCGTCTGTATGGGAGTTATCTGATGGAAATGGCAAAGGTGGTGGGTAGTTCTCAACCGGCAGATGCGCAGCGTCAGGCAATGCTTGATTTGGACAACTATTTATTTCATTCTGTTAAAAAGATGGAATGTACCTATGTAAAAGAGAATTTGTTGGAAACAAGAAACAATCTTCTGTATCCGGAACTGACGAGGTTGTTCAAACAATTGTTGAGTGTAAAGACAATTTCAGCTCTTCGATTGCAGGCGTTGCAGAGTGACCGGAAGGGGTATGACGATATTGATTTTTTCCGGGATCTTTATAAGGGGTTGTTTAATGGTTTTGATCCGCAGTCTGCCGTTAGTTATGAACAGATGGATATTCAGCTGATATGTTTGGAAGCGTGGCTGGATATTATGCAGGAAGCTACTGAACATAATAGTATAAAGAAACGTTTAACGAACGAATTGCATAGTCTGCACGATAGACTGGAGGAGCTTAGCACGACACATTCCCAAAGGGAAGTACGTGATATGTATATTCTGCTTTTGAGAAGAATGGATCAATATTTCCGTGTGGTTTCTTGAGTGGCGTTAGAGTAATAATTTGTTTGGGATGATGAAAAAATGGTCGTACAGATAGAATAACCTATAAGTTTTGGGTTATCTTTGCTATGATTTATGAATAAATAATTAGAATAAGATGACTATTATTTTTCCTTCACCCATCTTCGGCCCTATTCATTCCCGCCGTTTGGGCGTTTCTTTGGGAATCAATTTATTGCCGGACGACGGTAAGGTTTGTTCATTCGACTGCATTTATTGTGAGTGTGGTTTCAATGCCGAACATCGTACGAAGAAACTTCTTCCTACCCGTGAAGAAGTCCGCACGGCTCTCGAAGAGAAACTAAAAGACATGCAGGCAAACGGCCCCGCTCCCGATGTACTGACATTTGCCGGAAACGGTGAACCGACTGCGCATCCCCATTTCCCGGAAATCATAGAAGATACACTTGCGCTTCGCGACAAGTATTTCCCAAAAGCAAAAGTAAGCGTATTGAGTAACTCTACATTTATCGACCGTCCTGCCGTATTCGAAGCACTGAACAAGATAGATAATAATATCCTGAAACTGGATACGGTGGATGAAGAATACATTCATCTGTTGGACCGTCCTAACGGAAAATATTCTGTTAAGAAGATCATCGAAAGAATGAAAGAGTTCAAAGGAAACTGCATCGTACAGACGATGTTCCTGAAAGGAGGTTATCAGGGAAAAGACATGGATAATACATCCGACAAGTATGTGCTCCCCTGGATAGAAGCAGTGAAAGAAATCGCTCCCCGTCAAGTGATGATTTATACGATTGACCGGGAGACTCCCGACCACGATTTGCAAAAGGCTACGCATGAAGAGTTAGACCGTATTGTGGCTTTATTGGAAAAGGAAGGTATTCCGGCAACAGCTTCTTATTAAAATATAATTTAAACAGGGATATATTTCTTCTTGATAATACGTAAGAAAATTAATATAAGAAGGCGAACTAATAGAATTCAGAAGTTTTATACTTCCTATTCTATTGCTCGCCCTTTTATTGGCTTCATGAGCTGTTTCAGCCTATTCTGACAAGGGTATATTCTCACTTCGATGAGAAAAAGTTCTCATTGCAGTGAGAGTTTTTTCTCATTACTATGAGTATTTTTTCTCATCGCAGTGGGAATGCTTGAGAATGTGTACTTCCCTGATAATGTTTCCTTTCTTCACATAATCTTTCGGCAATATCCCGAACTGCTTCTGAAAGCAACGGGCAAAGTACGAAGGATTATTGAATCCTACAATGAAACAAACCTCATTGATCCGGTATTCTCCTTCACGCAGTAGTTCTCCGGCTGTTTTGAGTCGTATCAACCGGATATAATCATTGGGCGGCATTCCGGTCAGCCCTTTCAATTTGCGCTGTAAGTTGGAACGGCTGATAGCCATCTCCTCTGCCATCTTATCGATGGTAAATTCTTCATTGGTGAAATTGCGGGTAATGATTTCATTGATCGTGTTCAGCCATTTCACGTCTGTTTTGTTCATTAATGTCTGGTCGTATGACATATTCGGAACAGTTGTAAAGTGGTTGAACAGCATGCGCCGGTTTTCCAGCAGATTATTGATGGTGGCTTTCATGTGACTTAGCGAGAAAGGCTTTTCTATATAAGCGTCCGCGCCATAGTCAAGACCCGCAATTTTTGAATCGATGCTGTCGAGTGCCGAAAGCAGGATAAACGGGATATGGCAAAGCATATTGTCGGAACGGATGGACTTTAATAATTCGAATCCGTCCATGTGAGGCATGACGATGTCACTGATAATAAGATCTACTGTCGTTGTCTCCAGACATTCCAAGGCTTCCTTGCCATTGGCGGCTGTATGGATGGTGTAGGTATTTCCCAGATTCTTAGCCAGAAACTCCAGCATATCCGTTGTGTCTTCCACTACTAAAAGAGAGTAACCGGCGGGTTCGCCTTCTTCCTCCAAAGCGGGAACCTTGTCGGGCATGGAAGTAATGGAGGGGCTGACAGAGATGCTTTTCTCCAAATACGGAATTTCCACACATACTTCGCATCCTTCCGTATAGCCGGGATTGATATAAACCTTTCCTTTATGCTTTTCCACCAACAATTTGACGAGACTCAATCCGATTCCTACTCCCGAACCGTTGTTTCCTGTGTTTCCCACTTGATAAAACGGTTCGAAAACCTTGCTGCATTCCTCTTGCGGAATACCCGGACCATCGTCGCGTACACACAAGGAGAGCGTACGCCCTTCTGCAGACAGATGTTCGTCCAAAATCACCATAATGCGGGTGCGGGCATATTTCATGGCATTCGTCAGCAGGTTGCTGACAATTTTAGTCAGCGCCTCCTGGTCTACATTATATTGCAGATGTTCTTTCGGCAGGGAGACACTGAAAGAGATTCCGGTCAGGGAGATGGCACGGAAACGGTCGATGATGTCCTCTATCATCCGGTTGATATCCACTTCATTGAATGAAAGCGTATAACCTTCCTTGTCCACTTTGCGGAAGTCGAGCAATTGTTTGATAAGCTCCATCAGCCGGTTGGTATTCTTTTGTATCACAGACAGGTTGCTTTCCACTTCACTGTTCCATTCATGTGTTTCCAAAATCGCTTCCAGCGGAGCTTTGATAAGACTAACCGGAGTCTTGATTTCATGTGCCACTTGGGTGAAGAATGTAATTTTCGACTGGAACAATTCCTGATTCTTGATTTGTTCCATCTCTTTCATCTTTCTTGCTTTCACAGCCTGCTGTTTACGCAAATAAAGCTGTATCAGGAAATATGCGAGGCCACACGCTATTAGTAAATAGAAAATCTTGGCATAAATGGTCTTCCAGGGTGGAGGAAGAATTTCAATATGCAGGCAACAGTCGTCATTGCTCCAATATTCATCGTTGTTACTGGCTTTCACACGGAAAGTATATTCACCTGGAGGCAGGTTGAGAAAAGATACGTTATGTTTATCCGTATATATCCATTCTTTGTGAATACCGTCCAGTTTGTAGGCATATAAATTCTTGCTGGGAGCCACATAACTAAGACTTTCGAATGCGATGTCGAACGATACTACCTGATAAGGAATCGTTACTTGTCCGCTAAGAGCAGGTATACGCTTGCTAAGGCTTACTTTGTCGTCGGGGCTGTGCATATATACCGCCGAGATAGACGCCGTAGGTCTTACCTTATTAATAGATAACTTGAACGGATAGAAACAATTAAACCCGTTCACCCCACCGAAATAGAATTTCCCGTCACTGGCTTGCAGGGAAGAACGGAAATTGAATTGGTTGCTTTGCAATCCATCCTCGATGGTATAGAGTTGTGCCCGTTTGTTTTGCGGCTCATACCGGATCAGTCCCCTGTTGGAAGAAAGCCAATAGTTACCCGATTGATCGTCCAGTATGCCATAGATGATATTGTTCGGCAGATTCTCTTTGGTAGAGAAGTTTTCAAAACGGTCTTCCTGATAGTGATAACGGCAGATGCCACCGCCTTCGGTACAGAACCATAGATGCTGCTTATGATCGATATACACACGGATTACCCAGTTGCTACAAGGAGAATCAGGATTTACTGGGTCGTTGCGATAGTTGTGCAATTTACCGGTTTGGCGGTTGTAACGCCAAATGCCGTCCCTTTTGCTTGCCAGCCACATGTCCCCATGTTGGTCTTCAACCATATCGTAGATAAAGATATGGCTTAAAGGTTCCAATGTCCGGAAAGAGTCACTTTCCGGGTCATACCGGCAGAATCCGGAAAGCGTTCCCAGATAAATGCTGCCATCCTTCGTTTGATAGATGGAGTAGATATGGTCGTTAGGAATTGAATGTGGGTTTGCGCGGTTATGGCGATAGTTTTTCATTTTTCCCGTTTGAGTATCCAGGATATATAATCCCCGTGAGAAACTGCCAATCCACAATTTTCCTTCATTGTATAGTAGTGCATGGATATTGTGATAACCGATGTTAGGGTTACTGCTTCTCAACAGATGGTTCTTGAACTTTTTCGTGCGGGGATCAAAGAGATTCAGTCCCCCGTCTTCGGTAGCAATCCAAATGTTGCCATCGGGATCTTCGCAGAATTGGCTGATTACATTTCCCGAAAGAGAATTTTCCGTACCATTGGGATAATACCACTCGATATCCTTATGCTTGGGAGACAGGTAACTCACTCCACTGAAATAAGTCCCGATCCAGATTCCCCCTTCCCTATCCTGATAACAGGCATAGATACTTTCTTTATTTTGTCCGTCGTCGGTAGGCAGACATTCTCCTGTCGTGGTGTTGAATGTATAAAGTCCGTCGTCGGAGCCGAGATAGAAAGAGTTGGCTGTCCGTTGAAACAAGGTGCGGATGCGCGGAATGGTAAGCGTGTCCCCTTCTCCGAAGTAATAGCGGAATTGCCCTGTCTCTTTATTGAAACGTGCCAGTCCCCCGTACCATGTACCCGCCCATAATACTCCCTGCGAACTTTCCATCAAAGAGATAATCTCGTTGCAGGCAGGACGTCCGAAAGAAGTGCCCTCGGATATATATCCTGTGAAGTTGTCCGTACGTTGGTTGTATTTCGCCAGCCCATTCCGGGTACCTATCCAGATAGTCCCGAACGAGTCGTTATAAATCACCCATATGTGATTATCCGGCAATGAATGAGGATCGGAAAGAGAATGCAGATATTGCCTCAACGTACCTTTTTTCTCGTTGTAGACAAACAGCCCGTTGGTTGTTCCGATCCATAACTGCCCGTCATTGTCGTATGCCATTCCGAAGACGCTGTTGACTGACACCCCGTCTTCCGTCTGTTTATCGAATACGGAGAACTTCTCTTCCCACGAATCGAATAAATACAGCTTCTCCGTACTTGCCACCCAAATCTGATTGTTATCCTGATGGCGGCAAATCGTTACTATATTCATATAGCTGTTTCCGCCGTTTTCTGACGAATGTCCGTAGTTGGTGAACTCGATACCGTTGAAACGATTCAGCCCGTCCTGCGTTGCAAACCACATATAGCCGATGCTATCCTGGAGGATGCTCCGGACGCAATTGCCCGATAACCCTGATCTAACGTCATATTTCTTGTAGATATTGGCGAAGACCAGAGAAACCGATGTCAGCAGTATACATATAGATAAGATGGATCGTTTCATAATTTCCTTTATTTCACGTCGTCCCACGTATCCGTGCGGAACGGGAAAGCACTCAATCCGAAAGTATTCCGCAGCGTGATATTTCCCACATAATTACGGAAAGCATAGCGCACGGCAACCGGTTGGGCTACCTCTTCACTCCACACTTCTACTGTGTTGGTACGTCCAACAATCTTTGCTTTCGCCGGATAGAACTTCTTGTCCGCTCCCGCAATCTCGAATCCTTCCAGTTCGGAGAAAGTAGGAAACAACCCCACAGGTGCATTATCAAATGTCACTATAGCCTTTTTGTCCGCATAGTCCACTTTGGTCATCGTCGGACCGTTGGATGGCAATCGGCGGATACCGTATGTTTTAGTCAATGCAAGTGTAGCCAACCGAAGCCCTACTACATCCTTCTGTGGCGGATGGATGCAGAATTCATCACCGATATCCGTAGTGGGGACCATGCCCGAATTAGGAATCGTTTTCAGTGCTTCCATCTGTGCTTCACGCAATAAAGCAGCCCCCGTATTGCTGCTGTTTTCATATTTGTAAGGAGCAATCTGCACATAATAGAAAGGCATATCGGGAGCCTCCCATACATTTCTCCATAGCTGCACCATGGCAGTCATCATCGGAGCATAGAATTGATAGTTGGATATGTTCGATTCTCCCTGATACCAGAGGAAACCCTTTGCCGTGAAGTTCTTAACAGGCCATAACATCGAATTGTACAGACATTCCAGACGTTGGTGCACTCCTCTTTTAGGATTTTTGGCAGCTTCAATATTCATACCTTCAACGGTTTTCAATGTCGGTTCATCCATCCATGCCTCGATCGCCGAACCTCCCCAACTGTTGATAACCAGCCCTACCGGGAGATGGAGACTTTCAGTCAGTTGGCGGGCAAAGAAATAGGCGGCGGCACTGCAATCAATGGTCGTTTCGGGTGACGATACTTCCCATTTTCTTTTCTCGAAATCCGTGCGGCGCTCTGTATCATTGGTTCTCGGTACGGTAATAAAACGGATACGGTCACGATAATTTCCCGAGTTCAGTAACGTTTCAAGCGAGTTGTCAATGGGTTGCGCTGCATTTCCCATCATGCGCATTTCCATGTTCGACTGTCCGGAGCAGATCCACACCTCCCCTATCAGTATATCCGAGAGAGTGACCGGAGTGCCGTCACTGATAGTAATAGAATAAGGTGTATAACCCCCTTCGGGAGTGTCTACTTTTACCAGCCAGGCCCCGTCTTTATCCGTAGATGCCTGATAAGTCCGGTTGTTCCACGAAGTGGTGACGGTTACTTTTTTGCCGTCCGCCCACCCCCATAACTTAACGGAGCTGTTCTGTTGAAGTACCATGTGATCTCCCATCATTGCAGGGAGTTTTACTTTGCCTTGTGCAATCGGCAGGAATAAAAGTGATAAAATAAGAAGTAGAAAATGTTTTTTCATACTGTTTTTATTAGATATTCGACGAATAATTATATAGGTATCAGGCAAAAATACAACCTATTTTTAAATATGGAATAAAACTAGCTAGTCATTTTCTGATAAAAGCTGGTCGAAATCTTAAAAGCTTGTTTTTCCTTTCCATTCTCCGCCGAATTTTCTTAATTAGTGGCATCAATCGCCTAGACAGTATTATTAGGTTGGTTAAATATCCCATTTCTTTGCATTGTGAGTATTTAACAACCTAATTGTTTCATTAAATTTAATAAAATGAAAAAGAAGCACTATCTATTATTTTTATTGGCTTCGCTCTTTTTACTGACAGATGTGGTGTGGGCACAGACATCTGCTACAGTAAGTGGAGTAGTGATCGATGAGAATGGAGAAACCCTGCCGGGTGTTTCCGTCGTCGAAGTAGGTACAACGAACGGTGTCCTGACAGACCTGAACGGGCACTACACCTTAAAAACAACTTCTGCCAAACCTTCTGTTTCTTTCAGTTACATTGGTTATCAGACCACCACGCTTCCCTTGAACGGACGCACGAAACTCGACGTCCAGATGAAGGTGGAAACGAAAATACTGGATGAAGTAGTGGTAGTGGGTTACGGTGTGCAGAAGAAAGTGAACCTGACCGGCTCCGTGACTTCCATCAACTTTGCCGACCAGACGGAGGGACGTCCCATCATGAGTGTTTCTTCCGCTCTTTCGGGACTCGCTGCCGGTATGAACGTGACGCAGGCTTCGGGACAACCCGGATCGGACGGCGCCACCATCCGCGTGCGTGGTAACGGTACGTTCAATACCAACTCCCCATTGGTACTGGTAGACGGTATTGAATGGAGCATGGACAACGTGAACCCCAACGACATTGAAAGTATCTCCGTACTGAAAGACGCTGCCTCAACAGCTATTTACGGTACGCGTGCCGCTAACGGAGTGATCCTCATCACCACCAAAAGCGGAAAAGGTAAACCGCAAATCTCCTATTCTTATTCGGGAGTCGTGCAGATGCCCTACAACAACCTCTCTTTCGTAAGCGACTATGCCCGTTATATGGGACTGGTGAACGAGGCTTGCGACAATGTGAATACCAAAGGCATCTTCTCGCAGGAAAGCATCGACCGCTGGAGGGCTGCTTCTGCCGATCCGAACGGGTTGAACGAGTACGGAGTACCCAATTACGTGGCTTATCCCAACACCGATTGGTTCGACGAAGTATTCGACACCGGATATTCGCAAGAGCACAACCTGTCTGTCTCCGGCAGTTCGGAGAAAGTGAAATACATGCTTTCCTTAGGCTATCTCGACAATCAGGGAGTCATGAACCGCTGGAACCTCGACTCAAGTACGCAGAAAATCAATTTCCGTACCAACCTGGAAGCCAAGATAGTGAAATGGATGACCGTCGGCACCCGTCTCTACGGACAAAAGCAAGATTACGGGATGGCTAATATCAGCAACGGATTCAAGTATCTCTATCAGACCACTCCGGGTGTATATCCCGGCGAACCGAACTACTGGGGACGTGCCGCGCTAGCCAGCGAAGAATCTTCCAATGCCAATAATATCTTCGGTCAGATGGCAGGAGCCACCGGTTTCAATACCGTATGGCGTCTCAACGCATCAGTCTACGGAATTATCACTCCCTATAAAGGGCTCAACATTGAAGGTACTTTCAACTATTCGCCGACATTCACCGACAAGTCTTCTTATAGCCGCCAAAATGGTTATTGGGACTACGTCACCGACCAGCGTGTCAGCGAAAGCGCGTTGGAGAACGCTTCCATCACCAATACGAGCGCACGCACCTGGCGTCAGAGTGCCGAAATACTGGTACGCTACAATACAACCATCAAGAAAGACCACGATCTGGGCGCACTGCTCGGATATTCTGCACAGGAATATTACAGCAAGAGCTTTGCCGTTTCCCGTAAAGGCGCTACGGACTGGACGCTGAACGAACTAAGCACTTACGAGACGCTCGTCAGCTCTTCCAGCTCGGCACCTGCCAAATGGGGATTGCTCTCTTATTTCGGCCGTGTCAACTACGGATATAAAGGGCGTTATCTCTTCGAAGCCAACCTTCGTGCCGATGCCTCCTCCCGTTTCGGTGTGAACCAGCGTTGGGGATATTTCCCCTCGTTCTCCGGTGGATGGCGTATTTCGGAAGAATCGTTCATGCAGGGAGCATCGGACTATCTCTCTAACCTGAAACTCCGTGTTTCCTGGGGAAAGACAGGTAACAACTCAACGGGCAACTACGACTGGCAGGCAAACTACGCCACAGGCAATGTTGTAATCGACGGTGAAGGAACCAAAGGATTGGTACGCAAGAAACTAAGCAACGACAAGCTGCATTGGGAAAGTACCGCCACCACCGACATCGGACTTGATTTCGGCTTCTTCAACCACCGCCTGACGGGTGAGATAGACTATTATAATAAGTATACTTCGGACATTCTCTACCATCCCGAACTCTATCTTTCGATGGGTGTTGTAGGCTCTGCTCCCGAGAATTTGGGTGAAGTGCGCAACCGTGGTGTTGAATTTACCCTCAACTGGAACGACCGTATCGGAAAAGATTTCGAATACCGAGTGGGTATGAACTTCTCTTTCAACGCCAACAAAGTGATGAAGTTCAAAGGCGAACTCCAGAAATACTGGACGTATGATGCACAGGGAAACAAAGTGAGCTATGTCAACAACTTCAGTGATGTGTCTGAATCTGGTTTCGGAGGCTACATCTGCGAAGGCCGCCAACTGGGAGAAACCTATATGTATAAGGTGTACAGAGGTTCCGGCGAAGGCTATACCGGAGGTGCGGTGGATATCCATGCGGGACCGAAGGACGGAATGATACGTACGAAAGGAGATATGGTATGGGTGCAGGCCATGATTGACTCCGGTTATTCGTTCGGAGGAATGAAGACGGTTGCCAAAGACCAGCTTTGGTATGGTGACATACTCTATGCCGACAGCAACGGTGATATGAACTACGGCGATACCAACGACCGGGATTTCTCCGGACACACCAGTGTCCCGAAATTCAATCTGGGTTTCAACTGTGCTTTCTCTTACAAGAACATTGATTTCTCCATGTTATGGTCGGGAGCTTTCGGGCATTACCTCAACTGGAATACGGATTACTACAACTCGACGCTGGTCAGCCACGGATATGGCATTATTGAGCATATCGCCGATAACCATTACTTCTTCGATCCTTCCAACCCGGACGATCCGCGTACCAACCAGTGGGGCAAATATCCCCGCCTGACATACGGTACTACCTATAATAACAGAATCCAGAGCGACTGGAACGAATATAAGGGCGACTACTTCAAGTTGAAGAATATCCAGATCGGCTATACGTTGCCGCAACGGATTTCCAGCAAGTTCTTTGTTAATAAGCTCCGTGCTTTCGTGTCGATGGACAATATCCTGACGATCACCAGTTATCCGGGACTCGATCCGGAAATAGGAACTGCTATCGGTTATCCGTTGATGCGTCAGATCTCTTTTGGCGGACAGATTACCTTTTAATGATGTAGAACTAAAAAACAGAATCTGATATGAAAAAGATATTAATGATTTTAACGATGGCGCTGGCGGCTACCTCCTGCATGGATATTCTCGATGTGGCTCCGGAAGACCAAATAGCAAGTGAAAACATGTGGACCACGGAGGAGCTTGCCGACAAGGGAATGGCAGGACTCTACTTCCCGTTCTATGCCACCCAACTCTCCTCCACCCAGCTTCGCCGTGCCGACGGACTGAACCGTCAGGGAATCGAAGCCATGAGCTTTGCAACCGATTATTATTCCAACAACTATCCGGTGGAACTGCTTTCGCTGGCTACCAAGCCTGCCAATGACTTTCAGGTGTGGTATGAATGGAAGTTCTGTTACACCATCATCCATGCGTGTAACGATGCGATTGCCAATCTGCATAAAGCAGATATGAGCGCTAATAAACTGGCACGTTACCAATGCGAAGCCCGTTTCCTCCGTGCCTGGGCGTACAATCGTCTGAATATGCTTTATCAGGGTGTTCCCGTTTATCTGGAACCCATCAATAATGAAGACTGTACCCGTGGCCAATCTTCGGTGGATGAGGTATGGCAAGTGATTCTGGATGATTTGACGTATTGCATCAACAATCCCGATTTCCCCAATAACACGCTGAATGAAAACTACGGCCGTCCTTCTAAAGGTGCCGCTTATGCCCTGCGTGGTATGGTATATATGTGGAAGAAGCAATACAAGGAAGCAGGCAACGATTTCAAAGAAGTGGAAACGTGTGGTTATGGCTTGTGGACAGGCGAATATGCCGACTTCTTCAAATATGAAAACGAGAAAGACAAAGAAATGATCTTCTCGCTCCAGTTCAGCGAAGAAACCGGTTATTGTGATAACATTCAGCAAATGACTGGCGCTCGCGATACGTATGATGGCTGGACGGAAATAAAACCTTCCGCAGACTTTGTGGACTACTATAAGAACGCCGACGGATCGGACTTCAAATGGTCGGAAGTAGACGGCCTGCAAGACTGGGACTTGCTGACTCCAAAACAGCGTGAAATCTTCTTCTGCCGTGACGGACTGGAATCCATGTCCTCACAAAAGAATGCGCTTATCAAACGGGTAGGCGAAGATATCTATCAGAAATATTACCTGAACAGCGGTAATGAAGCCCGCATCAAAAAGGCGTATAACAGTCGTGACCCGCGTCTGCAACAGACCGTCGTCACTCCTTATGTGCCGGTAGACTGCTACAAGCCTAATTATGCAGGAGATGCCAACCAGATCGGTAAACAACTCCGTTGGCCGTTGAAGGAACAGGGCACGAATGGTGGAGACTTCTGGCTCGATAAACGTACTTCTGCTTTCTACTGCTATCGCAAGTACAATGAGTTTGAGAAAGGCCGTTTGATTAGCCGGAGCCGTTGCCATACCGACTGGCCGTTGATTCGCTATACTGATGTATTGTTGCAGTATGCCGAAGCATTGGCGCAGACCGATCAGATGGGAGAAGCCATCCGCCTGGTGAATAAAGTACGTACCCGTGCCCACATGCCTGCACTGACAGAGGGTGGAAGCGGTCCGTGCGCAGTGAACGGAAAAGAAGACATGCTCGAAAGGATACGTTACGAACGTCGCGTGGAATTCTGCCTGGAAGGAATCAACTTCTTCGATGAAGTACGTTGGGGAACCTACAAAGAAACCAAATTCCAGGGGAAAGACATCAATGGCGGCAAATCCTGGTGGGGCGAACTGGCAGAGTATAACTGGTATTACACCGATTACATGTGGCCATGGACTGCTCCTATCTCTGAAACGCAAAAGAACCCGAACCTGACTAAACGAAGCGGTTGGGCGTATTAATCATAAAGATTTGAATAAGGATGAAGAAAATACTTTTACTATTACTCATTTTTGTATCCGGTTACACGGGTGTAGTTGCGCAACAGTTTGATTATGGCAAGATAGCGCCTCATCCCCGGTTGTTATTGCCGGCGGGAGGAGAAGAAGCCATCAGGAAAGCCATTGCGGAGTATCCCCCGTTGGCCACTGTTCACCAGCGGATCATGGAACTTTGCGACCGGACACTTACGGAACAGCCTGTGGAACGTATCAAAGAGGGTAAACGCCTGCTGGCGATTTCGCGCATCGCATTGAAGCGTATCTATTACCTCTCATACGCTTACCGTATGACGGGAGATAAGAAATATGCTCACCGTGCGGAACAGGAGATGCTGGCCGTCAGTCGTTTCACCGACTGGAACCCCACTCATTTCCTGGATGTGGGTGAGATGGTAATGGCATTGGCTATCGGTTATGACTGGCTGTACGATTCTTTGCAGCCCGACACCCGCCGGGTAGTGCGCGAAGCAATCATCGCGAAAGGCTTCGACGCGGCAAAGAACACCCGTCATGCCTGGTTCTATACAGCTAAGAACAACTGGAATTCCGTATGTAATAGTGGATTGGCGTATGGCGCGCTGGCTCTTTTTGAAGAGATTCCGGAAGTATCGAAAGGCATCATAGAGAAATGCATGGAGACAAATCCGAAAGCGATGGTAGGTTATGGCCCCGACGGAGGTTATCCCGAAGGATTCGGATATTGGGGGTACGGGACAAGTTTTCAGGTAATGCTCATTGCTGCGCTCGAAAGTGCTTTCGGCACAGACAATGGGCTCTCCCAAGCCCCCGGTTTCATGGAGTCTGCCCGTTTCATGCAGTATATGACGGCTCCGGGCGGAGATTGTTTCTGTTTCTCGGACTCTCCGGTAGAGGCGGAGTGCAACATGATGATGTTTTGGTTTGCAGGCAAAGCGAAAGACCTTTCCCTGTTGTGGATCGAACGTCAGTATCTCGACCGGCCGGATATGCAGTTTGCCGAAGACCGTTTACTGCCCAGCCTGCTGGTGTTCTGTTCGCAGCTCGATTTGAAGCATATCGGCAAGCCGAAGAGAAACTTTTGGTTCAGTCGAGGAGATACGCCTGTGTTTATCTACCGTGGCGGATGGGACAGCAAGGAAGATACCTATCTGGGAGTGAAAGGCGGTTCGCCTTCTACCTCTCATGCGCACATGGATGCCGGTTCGTTTATCTTCGAGAGAGACGGGGTGCGTTGGGCGATGGACTTGGGTATGCAGAGTTACATCACGCTCGAAAGTAAGGGAGTAGACCTGTGGAATATGTCGCAGAACGGACAACGCTGGGAAGTATTCCGGCTAAGCAATATCGCTCACAACACCCTGACGATTAACGGCGAACGCCATTTGGTAAAGAGTAATGCTCCGATCACCCGTACTTTCGAGTCGAAGAAACAGAAAGGGGCGGAAGTAGACCTGTCGAGTGTGTTTGCCAACAGCGTGAAGAAAGTCGTCCGCACCGTGATATTGGATCAGAAAGACCATCTGGAAGTAACCGACCGGTTGGAGACGGGGGACAAGGAAGCTGCCGTATCCTGGATCATGGTCACTCCGGCGGAAGCCAAAATAACGGGCAAGAACCGGATGGAATTAACCAAAGACGGACAACGGATGCTATTGACGGTAGATGCCGATACGGAAGTAGAAATGAAAACCTGGTCGAACGTGCCCCCGCATGAATATGATTTCCGCAATCCGGGAACCATCCGCGTGGGTTTTGAGACGGTGATTCCTGCCAATCGTGCCTCGCAACTGAAAGTACGACTTATTCCTTTGAAGTAGTAATACAAATAAATTCATTGAACCATGAAAACGATTCTTTTTAAAACAATCATCATAGCTTTCTTTGTAGGAACAGCCGTTAGTTGTTCCGATGAAGATGAGAACAGATTCCGTCCGGGATCTACCCATGAGAAACCGAATCCCACGGAGCCGGAGGGCGGACTGGATTATTCCAAACTGACTGCGGACAATCATCCCCGCCTGTTGATGAACGCCGAGGCCTTCACTGCGTTGAAAGCCAAAGTGGATGCCAATTCGAGTGCCAATCTGACCTTGCTCCATAATACCATTATGAGTGTATGCAACAGTAAAGGGATGAACGCCACGGCACTGACTTATAAATTGGATGCCAGCAACAAACGTATCCTCGATGTGTCCCGCGACGCGTTACTGCGTATTTTCACCTGTGCTTATGCCTACCGGATGACCGGCGATACCAAATACCTGACTAAAGCGGAAACGGATATGAACGCTGTCTGCAACTTTCCCGACTGGAACTCGAAACGTCACTTTCTCGATGTGGGCGAAATGGCTACGGCTGTTGCGTTCGGCTACGACTGGCTCTACAACGAACTAAGTGCAGCCACCCGTACAAAAGCGGCCAACGCACTGTTGAAGTTTGCCTTCCAACAGGCGCAGAACAAGAACTGGAACCTCAACTTCTACGAAGCCACCAACAACTGGAACCAGGTTTGTAATGGCGGACTGGTCTGTGCGGCACTGGCTTCTTATGAAAACAATCCTTCCGAAGCAAAGGACATGATTGAAAAGGCATTGGAATCCAACAAACCTGCATTGGAAGTGATGTACTCTCCCGACGGCAACTATCCGGAGGGCAGCGGTTACTGGTGTTACGGCACGCTCTATCAGGTATTGATGCTTGCCGCCCTCAACAGTACGCTCGGCACGGATAACGGGCTTTCCGATACACCGGGATTCTCTAAAACGGCAGAATATATGCTGTATATGACAGGCTTGAACAGCAAGTTCTTTAATTATTCCGACTGTGCCCCCTCCTCTACTGCGGCATTGGCTTCGTGGTGGTTTGCCGATAAATACAGTAATCCATCCTTATTATATAATGAACTGAAAATGCTGAAGAACGGTGAATACGCTTCCTGTGCCGAAAACCGCCTGTTACCGATGATTATGGCGTTTGCCAATAATCTGAATCTGGACGCAATCTCCGCTCCTTCCAATAAATTATGGAGTGGAAAAGGGGAAACGCCCGTAGTGATGGTACATACCGACTGGACGTACACTGATACGGATAAAT
Source organism: Bacteroides sp. D1 (assembly GCF_000157095.2). Lineage (NCBI taxonomy): Bacteria > Pseudomonadati > Bacteroidota > Bacteroidia > Bacteroidales > Bacteroidaceae > Bacteroides > Bacteroides sp. D1. The sequence goes on along the minus strand of NZ_JH114344.1, from coordinate 407,264 downwards.
ACCTCGGAATCAAAGGTGGCAAGGCAGGTTCGAGCCACGGACACATGGATGCCGGTTCGTTTGTGTACGACGCGTATGGAGTGCGCTGGTCGATGGATTTCGGTCTGCAAAGTTATACAACGCTCGAGTCGAAATTGTCAGCTTTGGGTGGTAATCTTTGGGATATGGGACAGAACTCGATGCGTTGGGATGTATTCCGCCTGAATAACTTGAATCATAGCACGATTTCAATCAACGACGCCCGTCACCGGGTAAATGGGGTGGCTACACTGACTACTACCATCAATACCGCTACGGAATTGGGAGCCACTTTCGATCTGACTGAAGTAGTGTCCGATCAGGCGGCGTCCGCTACCCGTACCGTGAAAATCGTGAACGATAAAGATTTAGTAGTCATGGATGAGATCAAGGCGAGAACAGATAAATCCGCTAAAGTGCGCTGGTGTATGGTAACGCCTGCCGTTCCGACGGTGGAAAGTAACCGCATCGTACTAACGAACGGAAGCAAAGTGATGTATCTCACAGCCAGCGGAAGCGTGAAGCCTACCTACAAGCAATGGAGTACTACCAGCGAGAACTCTTATGACCAGGCTAATCCGGGCACCTATATGGTCGGCTTTGAAGCAACGGTCACCGCCAATCAGACCGCCACATTTACCACAACCCTGTCCCCTAAATAAAAAAGAATGGAACGTATGAGAATCCTATTAATATCTATACTCGGACTTTTGACATTGGCCTCCTGCACGAAGCAGGAGCCGATGGAGGCATTGATTGACCGTGTATTTACCGTTGCAGAGCAACAATACACGACTATGGACACCCGCTTGACAGAAAAGACACTTCCCCGCACACTCTCTGCCGACGGTGAGTTTGTTCCCTCGAATATTTATTGGTGGTGCAGCGGCTTCTATCCCGGTTCCCTCTGGTATATCTACGAATATACAGGCAATGAAGCAGTGAAAACACTGGCCGAGAAGAACACGCTGAAACTCGACTCTATACAATACGTGACCAGGGATCATGATGTCGGTTTCCAGTTGAATTGCAGTTACGGGAATGCTTTCCGGTTGACAGGTAATGAGGCTTATAAACAAGTGCTCTATCAGGGCGCCAAATCCTTGTCAACCCGCTTCAACCCTATTGCCGGTGTGATTCGTAGCTGGGACTTTGTACGCAAAGGTTGCGACTGGAAGTTCCCGGTGATTATTGACAATATGATGAACCTTGAACTGCTGTTGTCCATGTCGAAAGCCTACGCCGACGACTCCTTGCAGAACATTGCCTGTACGCATGCCAATACCACTATCCAGCATCACTTCCGGGATGATTATTCCACGTATCATCTGGTGGATTATGATCCTGAAACGGGTGCAGTGCGCGGCAAACAAACGGTGCAGGGCTTCTCGGACGATTCCTCCTGGAGCCGCGGACAGGCATGGGCCTTGTATAGCTATACGATGATGTTCCGCTTGACGGGGTATCAGAACTATCTGTTGCAAGCCGGACATATTGCCGATATGCTGCTCCGCCGTTTGCCTGCCGACGGTATTCCTTACTGGGATTTCGACGCTCCGGTAGAAGAACAGACCTATCGGGATGCTTCCGCTGCGGCTATCATGGCCTCCGCCTTTATCGAACTAAGCCGTTATATCCCCGGCACGGAAGCCAAGGAATCTTATTTTGCCATGGCAGAAAAGCAACTCCGTACGCTTGCCTCGAAAGAGTATCTGGCAGAACCGGGTACGAACGAATGTTTCATCCTGAAGCACAGCGTGGGTGCACTTCCTGATAAAAGCGAAGTGGATGTCCCCCTGACGTATGCCGATTATTACTTTTTAGAAGCGTTGCTGCGGTATAAGAATCTACAAAAATAAAACTAATACAATATGATTATGAAGAACTTACATATTAGCATGGCATTTATCTTCGTACTACTGCTGATAACTGCCTCCTGTTCGGACAAGGATGATTCGGCTCCGCGTGTCATTCCCACCATGAACCTGACAGTTTCGGAGATTGCGGACAATACGGCTCTGATTACTTCCGAGCAGCAAACAGGAACTACGTTCGGAGCGAAAGTCATTGAATTCTATCCCGTGGCCGACATCGGTTTTGACTATAACATTGAAGTGAAACTGGTGAAATTTGTAGAAGAGAACGGAGAACCCGTATCTCTGCCCTATACGCGTAAAATCACCGAAGGATTACGTCCGGGAGTGAATTACATCAGTGCGATTATCGCCTATAATGCCGAAGGGCGTGCCGTGTGTTCCGCTTTCCAGACCTGGAAAGCTTCAGGAACGGAAGGAGCATGGAGTGACGGCGGTTCTGCCGGTGATTTGGAAGAGAATGAATGGTAAAGAATGGTGTAACTCAAAAGAATGAATGGTATGAAAAATAGATTATTTGCAATAGGTGCAATGATTCTCATGATGACAAGTTGCACGCAGGACGAACTTATTTCGTCCGATAACGGCAAAGAACCGGCAACGGCAGGTTCATGTCTGACATTGGTTGGACTCTCGTCTCCGCAGACACGTATTTCTATCGGTGACAAAACAGGTGACGTTTATCCGGTGATTTGGAGCGAAGGGGATGCCTTGGGTGTTTTCTCCCGTACGGCAGGGACCGACATCAATAATGTGCAGTCTTTATTAAGTGATGAGTCGATCGGGCAGAACTCCGGCGTCTTTACTTCGGACGACGTGAAGATGGCGGAAGAAGGAGCTACGGAGCTTCTTATTTACTATCCTTACCGGGCAAGTACGGAACTGGCCGAAAATGGCAACAAGATAACTTCTACCCTGTCTGTTGAGCAGGAACAAAGCCGTCCCGGCGATAGCCATCATATTGGAAAGTATGGTTTTGCGTTTGCCAAGGCTACGGTCAGCGGTCCGGATATGCTTGCTAAATTTACGTTGAACCATGCGATGGCGTATGTGAAGTTCAGCATCTCATCCCAGGAGCTTTCTACGTACAAGCTCAAGAGCGTTTCTTTATATGACAAGGAGACAAAAACTCCTCTTTCCGGTGTATTCACAGCAGATTTGGATACGGACGAACTGACTTACGGTCCGGATGTGAAACCGTATGCCACTGTTTCACTGACTACTCCCGAACTGCTCGCTTCCGCACAGGATATATACCTGACTACATATCCTGCCGATTTAAGTGGCAAAGAAGTGTACATTGTCATCACTCTGGAGAATGACCAGCAGACTGTTACCATTCCTATTCTCAAAGAAGGAAAGCAACTGAAAGCCAATGCTGTCAATACGATTGCTGTCAACAACCTGAAACTTTCGGATAACTCCTGCGAATGGTATGAGCCGGTAGAGACACGTTTATTGGCAGGAGGATGGGCTTATGGCGAGTCCAACTGTCTGTTGACGAATATTTCTACCAGTGGCGTGAGCAATACGATTAGTGTGAAGGCACGTGGTAACTTCATGGAAGTGGAAGAACCCAAGTATGCCAAGACTATTCTAGGTTGCGATTTGAATAAGGATCATAAGATGATTGCCGTAAATGGCTCTACTACGGACATCTCCCCTATTGGCAGTGATTACAATATTACGATCAATGCCTATAAAGTAAGCGGAGGCTATGACGGCGGTTGCGGTCAGGTGGCTATCTATGGAGCGGATCAGACTACCGTCATCTGGAGTTTTATTATCTGGATGACCCCTACTCCGGCAGAACACCCTTATGGTAATACGGGATATGTAGTGTTGGATCGTAATCTGGGTACTTATATGACGTGTGAAGGAGACAACTGGAAGCAAAACGGTGTTTACTTCCAATGGGGACGTCCTACGCCGGTCGGCTGGTCGGGATCCGTGGGTACTAATATACCTACCGAAGCCACCAACGTCCGCTTCTCTATAGAAAATCCCCGTGCGTTGCTTTATACCAATAATGTGGAGAATACAAAATCCGACTGGTATCTGGGTGCATGGACTGGTGCACGTACCGATCGTAAAGATGACTTCTGGGGTAACCCGAATGAATCGAGCACTTATCTCAATCCTTCTGACGGTCATAAATCTATTTATGATCCTTGTCCGAAAGGCTACCGGGTTGTATCTCCCCGAGTATTGGATGAGATAGAGCAGAAAGGAGAATTTGTGAAACAGAGCGCAACTGCGGTATTTAAATATTGCTATGACGGTACGAATTACGCATATTGGCCGTTGGCAGGTTGTAAGTGGGGTTCCAACGGTGGTAATAATGGTAATAATACAGGATTGGATACCGCTAAGGGAGCCGCTTGCTATTGGTCTAACTCATCGGCTAGCAGTTATGGAAATGACAAGGATCAGGGAGCTACTTCTCTGTATTATAAAGTCTCCGATAAGACCTGGACACATTCCTCCGGTCGTTCCCATGCATTCTCCGTGCGTTGTATGAAAGATACCGAGAATCGTTGATTCTCTTCATGGATTCTCTTCATTGAGAATATGAAATAGAATTCCCCGTTATATGAAAGTTTCTGCCTGTCTCCGGATACAAGGTACTTTCATATAACGGGGAATCTGTTCTGTTTTTAAGAACTTCACGAAAAAAGGAAAGAAAGAAAAGGGCCAAACAGAAAATAAACTGCATGAACAATTGCAAGAATATGCATTATCTCTCTTTATCTTGTATTTATTTCCTTGAAATATGCACGATATGGTGTAACTAAACCATCCGTTTGCCGTAATCAAACCCTCCGTTTGGTTTAAACAAACCGTCCGTTTGCTATAATCAAACCATCGGTTTCTTTTAAAGGAAGCTAAACTTGGTTTTTGAAGAGGATATATTGAGCTGGTTTGTCTTTTTCTACTGCCTATTTATAAATAGCAATCTGATATATCCTTTGTGATATGATAGCTATTTATGCTTTTGATTAACTGCTTTTATTGTAACTTGTTTGCTAATAATGCCTATTTTGTGTTATTTGCGAAATCTGTAACTCTAAATGGAGGGCGTTTTTCATGAAGTGCAAGGAAGGGCTCGAAATATAAAGAGCAGGATAGGTAAAATATACAATTCTTCATGTTGGCACTTCTTTCAGCAATCAATGTCTTTCCTTTATAAGCATGTATCTCTTTTAAATCACCATATATGGTGAAAAGCATGATAGTATGCTTTAATACTATGCTATTTATGTGCAAATTCACTGTATATGGTGAATTTACTTGTTTTTATACTAAAAAGATTCTATCTTTGTGAGAAAGTTTCTATATATGGTGAATTATGGATTTAATAGAGATAGGAAAACATATTCGCGAAAGGCGTAAGGAGTTGGGGTTGGATCAGTCTACGTTGGCCACTCTTGCAGGAATAGGGATTAACGCTTTGGTCCGCTTGGAACGTGGAAGTGGTAATCCCCGCTTCGATGTTCTTTTTAATGTCCTGAAAACTTTAGGACTTAGTATTCATATTCAATAATAGACACACATATGAGTCGATCTGCCAAAGTCTATATAAAAGGTGTTTATGCCGGTCTGTTAACAGAAATAGATCGTGAACACTATTCATTCTGTTATGATACGGACTATTATAATAATCCACAACTCCCAGCTGTCTCACTGACCATGCCCAAGACACAGCAGGAATATACTTCTTCCTATCTTTTCCCTGTCTTTTTTAATATGACATCTGAAGGGGATAATCGGATTATTCAAGCTAGAAACCTGCATATTGATGAAGAGGATGATTTTGGTATTCTTCTGGCTACTGCCCATACAGATACAATCGGAGCAATAACAATTAAAAAAATGTGATAATGGGAACTGATATTCATATTTGTCCCTCACTTTTACGGGAGACTGGTGGAGAAAGCGGATATTCACCCAAAGCCTTGAAGCAGCTTTCTGATGGGAAAAATATATCTTGTGAATTACCTTACAGGCATTTTGACGATAATGTCGGTATTGATCTCTTCAATAACAATAGCAAACGCATATCCGTTTCTGGAGTCCAGATTAAGTATTCTTTAGTTGCCGATGACGGGATATTGCGATTGACCAAAGAGGGAGAACAGGGCGAGTTCATATTAAAGCCTGTTCCCAATAATCTCCGTAACAAGGAGTTTTGTCCTGCCAACGAACATTTGACAATGCAGATAGCTGCGCAAGTATATGGGATTCCGACAGCTCCTAATGGATTATGCTTTTTTCAGGACGGAACCCCTGCTTATTTTGTACGACGTTTTGATTTGTCGGAGAAAGGAAAGTTACAAAAGGAGGATTTTGCTTCTTTAGCCGGGCTTACCAGGAAAAATGGAGGTTCCGATTATAAATATGACAATCTGGCCTATGAAGAGTTTGCAGGAATTATAGATAAATACAGCTCTGTCCCCCAAGTGGATAAATTGCGTTTTTTTGAACTTATCTTGTTCAACTTTGTCTATTCTAACGGCGATGCCCATTTAAAGAACTTTTCTTTATTGGAAGAGAAGAAAGGAAGATTCCGCCTATCTCCTGCTTACGATTTATTGAATACTCATCTCCATATAAACGATGGTATCTTTGCCATGAGCAAAGGTTTGTTTGTTAATCCTGAACCGGATTATTTCGGTGGTGCATCGGCGGTTACTGGGAAGACTTTTTATCACTTTGGCTTAAAAATAGGTCTACCCGAGCGTTTGGTAAACTCTTGTCTCGAAAAATATAGTAAGATATATGAATTGACTGATCAACTGATTGAACATTCTTTTCTCTCTAAAGAATTGAAAAAGCAATATAGACTTATGTATAAGTCAAGAGTCGGGAGCTATCTTAGTGTTATTGAGTAATAATGTGCACATTATTACTCTTTTTTTATATTAAGATGAACAAGATCCCCAAAAAGATTTGTCTAACATAAGAATCTGTTCTTTTTGTCATTCTTCTTTTCTGTTCCGATAATTGGCCGGTGATGTTCCCAAATGCGCTTTTACGTATTTCCCGAAAAAGGACTGATTGGGGAAGTTGAACTCTTCGGCAATTTCCTTGATAGACTTTTCCGAACGTTTTAATCGGTATTTGATATGCTCCACGGTAGTTTCGTTAATCAAATCCAACGGAGTCCTGCCACATGCCTGCTTGATGACTTTCGAGAAATGCTTCGGAGTGTAGCAAAGCTCGTTGGCAAAATAACTCACCGAACGGTGCATACCCTTGTCCTTCGATAACAGTTCCATGAACTTCCGCAAAATATAATTCACCTGTTTGATGCCTTCTTTCGAACCTTCCATGTTGCCGGAAGCTTCGATTTCCTTATGAAGCTGCCCCATCATTTCGCAAAAGATAGCGGAGAAGAGATGTTGTATCACTTCTTTGTGGTAACAATGAGGCTCATCGTTTATCTTGGCTATAATTAAATCCCGGTAGAATCCGAAGACTGTTTGATCCTCCCCGTTGTCAACCGACTTCACCGGATTGTTGTGGATATGAATGGCAGTATTCCACGTTTCCTTTTCCATTTTAATAATACGTTGCAGGAAACGGGTAGAGAACCCGGCAAGCCTGACTTTATATTTAGGACTAAGCATCGTATGGCTGATAATCGTGTTGGGCAGACCGAGCAGCAGCTCGCCCGCCTGCAACTTATAGGTCCGGTAGTTGACGTCTAACTGGATGCACCCTTCTATACAAACCGCGATGAGAAAACAATTCAGTTTGATTGTATCATTACTATAAGGAGTCCCCTCCAGACTGTTGACTATCGCAAAGTCATCATCGATATAATCAAGGACGTGCTGACTGTCCTTAAAATCCTCTATATCCACCGTAATAATGTTCTCTTTTTCCATGTTCTTTCCTTTTTTACTTTTTGCAAAGTTGGTGAATAATCGGGAAAACAGAATGTCCCATACTTCTTCAGATTTGTTTGATATGTCGTTTATTGCCAAATAGTTAGCTATAATAAACGTAAATGGCGAAAATAGGACATTTATGGAGGGAAATTGGTCACTCTTGCCTTGTTCTTTTCTCCTACTTTTGTCCAGGATTTAACAAAAGACCAAAAGAGAAAGTATGATTACAGTAAGCAAAAAATGGATACGGCTGATAGGGATTGTCGGTTGTACAGTGTGGATGGCATCTTGCAAGCAGGCATCGGATGCGGGAGTGAAATCTTCTTCTTATGCAGTAATGCAGATAGAAGCGGTGGATAAGGAATTTTCTTCTTCCTATTCGGCGAGCATACGTGGGCGGCAGGATATTGATATTTATCCGCAGGTGTCGGGAACGATTGAGAAACTCTGTGTGACCGAAGGGCAAAAAGTACGCCGCGGGCAATCGCTTTTCATTATCGACCAAGTGCCTTACAAGGCCGCACTGAAAACCGCCACTGCTAATGTGGAAGCAGCACGTGCCGCGCTGGGTACTGCCGAACTGACCTACAAAAGCAACAAAGAACTGTATGCGCAGAAAGTAGTTTCGGAATTCAGTCTGAAAACGGCCGAGAATTCTTATCTCACCGCCAAAGCTCAACTGTCGCAGGCCGAAGCCCAGGAGATCAGTGCCCGCAACAATCTCTCTTATACCGAAGTGAAAAGTCCCAGTGACGGAGTCGTAGGTGCATTGCCTTATCGTGCAGGCGCATTGGTAAGTGCCAATATGCCCTATCCGCTTACTACGGTCAGCGACAATTCAGATATGTATGTCTATTTCTCCATGACCGAGAATCAGTTGCTTGCCCTCACCCGCCAGTATGGTGACATGGACGAAGCCTTGAAGAACATGCCGGAAGTGGAATTGCGCCTCAATGATAATTCGGTTTATGATAAGAAAGGTGTCATCGAATCCATCAGCGGCGTCATCGACCGGCAAACGGGTACTGTGGTGGCGCGCGTGGTGTTTCCCAACGAATCGCGGTTGCTTCATAGCGGAGCCTCGGGCACGGTGGTAGTGCCGAGCATTTATAAAGACTGTATCGCCATCCCGCAGACGGCCACCGTGAAGATGCAGGATAAGACGATTGTATATAAGGTAGTGGACGGGAAGGCTGTCTCTACCCTGATAACAGTGGCCGAAAACAATGACGGACGCGAATATGTGGTGCTGGACGGACTGAAAGCAGGTGATGAAATCGTATCGGAAGGCGCCGGACTGGTGCGCGAAGGCACGCAAGTTAAATAAGAAGGAGATTGATTATGAAAGGAAATGTGTTTATAAAACGGCCGGTGATGGCTATCTCCATCTCCGTACTGATTCTGGCCATAGGGCTTATTTCGCTCTTCACGCTGCCGGTGGAGCAATATCCTGACATTGCGCCTCCAACGGTATACGTAACTGCCAGTTATACGGGTGCCGATGCCGAGGCAGTGATGAACAGTGTCATCATGCCACTGGAGGAGAGTATCAACGGTGTGGAAGACATGATGTACGTCAGTTCCAGTGCTTCCAATGCAGGTTTGGCCATTATACAGGTTTATTTTAAGCAGGGCACGGACCCCGATATGGCGGCAGTCAACGTGCAGAACCGTGTAGCGAAAGCACAGGGATTGCTTCCGGCTGAAGTAACGAAAGTCGGCGTGAGCACGATGAAGCGGCAGACCAGCTTCTTGCAGATTGGTGCTTTGGTCTGCACGGACGGTCGATACGATCAGACGTTCCTTGCCAATTACCTGGACATCAATGTCATTCCCCAGATTAAACGTATCGAAGGAGTGGGAGACGTGATGGAGCTGGGCGATACATACAGTATGCGTATCTGGCTGAAACCGGAACGGATGGCGCAATACGGACTGGTTCCGTCGGACATTACCGCCATATTGGGTGAGCAGAACATTGAAGCTCCTACCGGTTCACTGGGCGAAAGCTCGAAGAATGTTTTCCAGTTTACGATGAAATATCGCGGACGCCTCAAAAGCGTAGAAGAATTCCGGAACACGGTTGTCCGTTCGCGGGAAGACGGTTCGATACTTCGCCTGCAAGATGTGGCAGAGGTGGAACTGGGTACGATGACGTATAGTTTCCGCAGTGAGATGGACAGTCAGCCTGCCGTTCTTTATATGATATTCCAGACAGCCGGTTCCAATGCCACCGCTGTCAACAAAGAAATCACTACGCAGATAGAGCGGATGGAGAAGAATCTGCCGGAAGGAACGGAGTTCGTCACGATGATGAGTTCGAATGACTTCCTTTTCGCTTCCATACACAATGTGGTGGAGACGCTGATTATTGCCATCATTCTGGTCATTCTCGTGGTCTATTTCTTCTTGCAGGATCTGAAGAGTACGCTGATTCCCTCCATCTCTATCATTGTGTCGTTGGTGGGTACGTTTGCCTGTCTGGTGGCTGCGGGTTTCAGCCTGAACATCCTGACACTGTTTGCATTGGTGCTTGCCATCGGTACGGTGGTGGATGATGCCATTGTGGTGGTGGAGGCCGTGCAATCCAAGTTCGATGCCGGATATAAGTCTCCTTACCTTGCCACGAAAGATGCAATGGGCGACGTGACGATGGCTATTGTCTCCTGTACCTGTGTATTTATGGCTGTGTTTATTCCTGTAACCTTCATGGGAGGTACTTCGGGCGTGTTCTATACACAATTCGGTATCACGATGGCAACTGCCGTAGGTATTTCGATGATTTCGGCTTTGACGCTCTGTCCCGCTTTGTGCGCCATCATGATGCGTCCGTCGGACGGAACCAAGAGCGCCAAGAGCATCAACGGACGGGTACGTGCAGCTTACAATGCTTCGTTCAATGCCGTATTGGGTAAATATAAGAGAGGTGTGATGTTCTTCATCCGCCATCGCTGGATGGTGTGGACTTCACTGGCTGTTGCCGTTGCTTTGCTGGTTTACCTGATGAGTACCACTAAAACGGGACTTGTGCCGCAGGAAGACCAGGGTGTCATTATGGTGAATGTCAGCATTTCACCGGGAAGCACGCTCGAAGAAACCACGAAAGTGATGGACCGCCTGGAAAATATCCTGAAAGATACGCCCGAAATAGAACACTACGCCCGCGTAGCAGGATATGGACTGATATCCGGTCAGGGAACTTCGTACGGTACGATCATTATCCGCCTGAAAGACTGGAGCGAACGAAAGGGCAAGGAGCATAGCTCGGATGCTGTGGTGTCACGCCTCAACGGACAATTCCAGGCGATAAAGGAAGCGCAGGTATTCAGCTTCCAGCCTGCCATGATTCCGGGTTACGGTATGGGTAACTCCCTCGAACTGAACCTTCAGGACATGACGGGTGGAGAATTGGCTACGTTCTATGAAGCGGCTATACAGTTCCTTGGTGCTCTGAACGAGCGTCCGGAGGTAGCGATGGCTTATACATCGTATGCTATCAACTTCCCGCAGATATCGGTGGAAGTGGATGCTGCCAAATGTAAGCGTGCAGGAATTTCGCCGAGTGCGGTGCTCGATGCGGTGGGCAGTTATTGTGGTGGCGCGTATATCTCCAACTATAACCAGTATGGTAAAGTATATCGTGTGATGATGCAGGCTTCGCCTGAATACCGCCTCGACGAGCAGGCATTGAATAATATGTTTGTACGCAATGGTACGCAGATGGCTCCGGTGAGCCAGTTCGTGACGCTGAAACAAGTGCTGGGACCGGAAACGGCCAACCGTTTCAATCTTTACAGCACCATCACCGCCAATGTGAATCCTGCCGACGGTTACTCCTCCGGCGAGGTGCAGAAAGTGATTGAAGAAGTGGCTGCGCAATCTTTGCCGGCAGGCTACGGATATGAATATGGTGGTATGGCACGCGAAGAAGCAAGTAGCGGTGGTGCGCAGACGGTTTTCATTTACGCCATCTGTATCTTCCTTATCTATCTGATTCTGGCCTGTCTTTACGAAAGTTTCCTCATACCGTTTGCCGTTATCTTCTCCGTGCCGTTCGGGCTGATGGGGTCGTTCCTTTTCGCCAAAATACTCGGGTTGGAGAATAATATCTATCTGCAGACGGGTGTGATTATGTTGATCGGTTTGCTGGCTAAGACGGCCATTCTGATTACGGAGTACGCCATAGAACGTCGCCGCAAGGGAATGGGTATCGTGGAGTCTGCCTACTCTGCCGCACAAGTCCGCTTGCGTCCTATCCTGATGACGGTGTTGACGATGATCTTCGGTATGCTTCCGCTGATGTTCTCCTCCGGTGCGGGTGCCAATGGCAACAGTTCGCTGGGTACGGGTGTTGTGGGCGGTATGGCTGTCGGGACACTGGCATTGCTCTTTGTCGTTCCGGTTTTCTACATCATCTTTGAGTTTTTGCAGGAGAAAATCCGCAAACCGATGGAAGAGGAACCAGATGTGCAGGTGCTTTTAGAGAAAGAAAAGAGTGAAGTTGAACGCGAACGTAAATAAATGAAAGAAAGAATGAAGAAGAATATCATCACATTAGTTGCCATCAGTCTGTCGTTGAGCGGTTGTGGCATCTATACCAAATACGAACCCGCCACTGTCGTTCCCGACGATCTTTACGGCGGGGAAGTGGTGACCGAAGACACTGCCGGTCTGGGTAATATGGACTGGCGGGAACTCTTCACCGACCCTTATTTGCAGTCTCTCATTGAAGTGGGATTGCAGACCAATACCGACTATCAGTCTGCCCAGCTCCGTGTGGAAGAAGCACAGGCCGTACTGATGTCCGCCAAACTTGCTTTTCTGCCCGCTTTTGCGCTTGCTCCGCAGGGAACAGTGAGCAGTTTCGATACGCAGAAGGCTACGCAGACTTATTCGTTGCCCGTTACTGCCAGTTGGGAGTTGGACGTTTTCGGGCGTATGCGCAACTCCAAGAAACAGGCGAAAGTGCTTTATGCTCAAAGCGAGGATTACCGTCAGGCAGTCCGTACGCAGTTGATAGCAGGTATCGCCAATACCTATTACACCCTGTTGATGCTGGACGAACAACTCGACATCTCCCGTCAGACGGAAGAGGCATGGAAAGAAACCGTTGCGTCCACCCGTGCATTAATGAATGCCGGATTGGCAAACGAATCGGCTGTGTCGCAGATGGAGGCGGCCTATTATCAGGTGCAGGGTTCGGTCCTCGATTTGCAGCAGCAGATCAATCAGGTGGAGAACAGTCTTGCCTTATTATTGGCGGAGACGCCACGCAACTATGAGCGTGGTGTATTGGCAAAGCAACAGTTTCCTGCCGACTTCTCGATAGGAATTCCTGTACGGATGCTTTCTTCCCGTCCGGATGTCCGTTCGGCAGAGCGGACGTTGGAAGCGGCGTTCTATGGCACCAATGCGGCACGTTCGGCTTTCTATCCTTCCATCACTTTGAGCGGGAGTGCCGGATGGACAAACTCCGCCGGGGCGATGATTATCAATCCGGGTAAGTTTCTCGCGTCGGCGGTAGGTTCGCTTACGCAGCCGCTCTTTAACAGAGGACAGGTGGTGGCACAATACCGCATTGCCCGTGCGCAACAGGAAGAAGCGGCGCTCGGTTTTCAGCAAACGTTGCTCAATGCCGGTAGTGAGGTGAATGATGCGTTGATTGCCTATCAAACCAGTCAGGGAAAAAGAATCTTGTTGGATAAACAGATCACTTCCCTGCAAACGGCTTTGCGAAGCACTACTCTGTTGATGGAGCATGGTAATACAACCTATCTGGAAGTGCTTACCTCCCGGCAGTCGTTGCTTAGTGCGCAACTCTCGCAGACGGCCAATCATTTTACTGAAATACAAAGTTTAATTAACCTATACCGTGCTTTAGGAGGAGGTCAGGAATAAACTGTATCATACTCTCTGTTTTTTAATTTAATGAAAGAAGGGCTGCCGGAGAAGTGATTCTGTGGCAGCCCGTTTGTTAATCGGTCAATATCGGTCAATATGCGGCGAATTGGCTTGCAGCCGGAAACTTCAGCCAGCATAAAGAATAATGATGGTATTATTTACCAGCCAGACCTTTCTTTTTTCTTTCTTTATATTGACTGGGTGTTTCCCCGGTATATTGCTTGAAAGCCGTACTGAAATAACTCGGAGTGGTAAACCCGGTTTTCTCTGCAATTTCAGAGAAGGGCATATCCGTGCCGGATATCAATGTAATAGCTTTTTCTATACGGAGCTTACTGATATACTCGTTCGCTCCCATGCCTGTAAGTGCTTTCAGTTTGTTATAAAGCGAAGAACGGCCCAATCCTACTTCCTGGCAGATAAACTGAATGCCCAGATTGGAATTTTCTATATTTTCCTGGATGATACTATTCAGTTTAATCAGGAATGTTTCGTCTGTCAGGCTGATGGTGCTTTCTTCCGGTGTGGGGATTAATCCTGCATTCAGATACCTTTTCTTGGTATATTCCCGGTTTTTCAACCGGTTGCGGATAAGTTCCATTAGCATTTCCACTTCGAAAGGTTTGCTTAAATAGCCGTCCGCTCCATTCTTGTAACCGCTTATTTGGCTTTGCCTGTCATCTCTGGCAGTTAGCAGAATGACTGGGATGTGACTGATATTGATATCCTCTTTAATCGTTTTACAAAGTTTATACCCGTTCATCCGAGGCATCATCACGTCACTGACTATAATATCAGGGACATGGCTTCTGACCAGTTGAAGGGCTTCCACCCCGTCTCCGGCGATAATTATCCGTTTGAAGTATCCTTCGAACGTTCTTTTCAGAAAGTCTGTCATATCCGGATTGTCATCCACTACGAGAATAGTGTATGGAGTGGTGTCGAATACCTCTTTCGCGGACGGCTGCCCGCTGTTATCATCCATCATCAACTCGTTCAGATAAGCTTTTGGCTCGCAGATGATTTCTTCCGGTTCCTGCCTCAACGGCAACTCAAAGAAAAAGCTGGCTCCGGTTTCTTCATTATCCTGTGCGCCGATAGAGCCGCCGTGCAGTTCCACCAGAATCTTGGAGTAAGACAAGCCGATTCCTGTTCCGCTCTGTTCTCCCGTTCCCTGGTAGAAGCGGGTAAAGAGCTTGTGCGTATCCACTTGCTTTAGTCCACATCCCTGGTCGATGACGGAGATACGCACCCGGTTTTCTTCGGGCAGCAGTTCCGAAGCAATCGTTATTTCCGTGTCCTGCGGACTGTGTTTCAAAGCATTGATAAGCAGGTTACTTAGGATAATCTCGCATTTGTCCTTATCGAAACTAACTTTCTCTATCCGTGGGTCGAGCTGATAGCGGATATGCACATTCTTTGCTTCCCCCTCACTGATAAAATCCTGCGAAACGTGTTCAATCCATTGATTGAGCGGATGAGGCTGAATTTGCAGTTTACTCTCCCCTACTTCCATTTTCCGCACGTCGAGCACCATATTAATCAAGTTCTTCATCCGTTGTGCCTGCCGGTAGATGGCTTTTAACGGCAGATATTGGCTGTCTCCGGAAGAGAGCGACTTCAAAATCTGATTGAGTGGCGCATGAATAAGCGTCAGCGGAGTCCGTAGTTCGTGGCTGATATTGATAAGAAAACGTACCTTTTCCTCGTACATCTGTTTCTCATGCTCTTTCATCGCCCATTTTAGTTTTTCCTGATTACGTTTCAATGTTCTGCGGAAAGTTTCGATGATTATGGTGGCAATGAGAATGGCACAACCGAGAATGAACCACCACGTGCGATACCATGGTGGGAGTACGGTTAGTTCCAGTATTTTCTGGTTGGGAATCCAGCTACCGTCTTTCGCTGTGCATGAAGCCATAATTTTGTAATTGCCCGGCGGTAATGACCGGATTACCAATTCCGGCTGGTACGATTCGATATACTGGTCGTTCAGCCCCTCTATCCGGTAGCGGTAGACTTTCTTGCGGAAGATATCCTCTTCTTTCGACATGATTCGGATAGTGATATTGCTGTCCCATGGGACAGAGATTGCTGCCGGATGACTATATAGTTTGTTCTGTGCAGGCTCACCATTGATGATAATATCCAACAGTTGCAGTTCCGGCATTTCCGATGTATTCAGCAGCAGCTGGCCGTCAATGCGCAGCATACCCTTTACACCGCCGATATAGACATCCCCCTCATTGTTTACCAACCGGGCGTTGGGCAGATATTCGTTTTGGATAGCTCCGTTCGACTCTCCGAAGAGAACGAACTTCTGTTCCTGTATAAGCCAGGCGAAAAGCAGATTATCCGCACCTATCCATACTTTGCCCCTCTGGTCGCATTGCACCATGTTGACTTCGGTAAACAGGTTGGTAAGGATGTGCGTCTGCTTTTGGGAAACGGGGTTGTAGTGGATAAGGCCGAAATTGCTTCCTATCCAGAAATCGCCGTGCTCGTCGTGTGACGCCGAACTGATTACGGTATCCTGATAACATTCGAAGGTTGTTTGCAGCAAGGAATCCCCATCGTGCAGTTCGTAGATATGTTTGAAATCGTTGATGTAAGTCCGGTTGTTCTCGTGCTTGAAGGGGACGAGCGTGCCGACAATACTTTTCCCTTCTTCTCCGGTGACCTTGTCGAATTTCTTTTCTTTCAGGTGATACTGGTAGACATGGTCGCCCAGTAATAACACGGTGTTGGGGGTGTTCTGATATAAGTTGACCGATTTTCCCCGGTTGCAAAGTTGTGTCGTAGTTTCTTTGTCGACAATGGTAAAAGGCTGTTTCTCCCCGGTTGCGGGGTTGAATATGAATACTCCTTTGGAGAAAAGGGAAATCAGTAGTTTTCCGGGAGTGAATCCGCTGATAAACGCTATTTTATCGTTCCAGGTAGAAAGATAATGGGTGAATTTCTCGGTACGCGGGTTAAAGAGGTTGATACCGCCGCCGTCCGTACCAATCCAGATACTGTCGGTCGATTGGCGGTAAAGGCTTCGCACGGTGCTGTTGCTTAGTCCGCGGTCGTTGCCGGGGACTACGTCGGTGTAGGTTTTCATGAACACTTCCCGGATGCTGATTAATCCGTTGCAGGTGCTTCCTGCCCATATATTGTTATTGTGGTCGTTGTGCAGGCAGAGAATGGAGTTGGCGGGGAGAGAGTAGTTTTCACGTCCCGGGATATATTCCAGTTGGGAGATTTCCCCGGTTTCGGAGGTGAGGATATTGATTCCGCCGCCATCTGTTCCTATCCACAGTTGCCCTTCCCTTTCGGCGAGGCTTAGGACGATGTCGTTGCTAAGGGCGGAGTTGCGGGTGGAGTACGAAGCCAGTAGTTTGCCGTCGTATGAGTAGCAACGAAGTCCGCCGCTGTAAGGGGCAATCCATATTCTTTTCCGGCTGTCGGTCATCATGGTGGTAATTTCCGGCCCGCAGTCGAAAGGGGGCCGTCTGTGCTCTCCGGTATGCAGGTCTACGAGGTATATGCCTGTCCAACGGCTGCAACAAAGCAACGTCTTTGAATCCCACATACTGAGAGCGTTGATTTTAAAAGAGTTGGCGTTGAAATATTGCAGAAGCCGGAGAGAAGAATCGTTATAACTATATTTGTAAATCCTGTCCTTACCGCCAAAGAGGATTCCGTCCGGGACAAGGCAGAAGGAATAGGCGGTGATATTCTTCCCGTCCTCGTCCGTGGGGAACGTGAAGTCGTTGCTCTGCTGTTGGTAACGGGCAATACCTTTTTCAGTCAGTACCCAGATGTTGTGTTGCTTGTCTTCGGCAATCTGATAAATCAGGTTGTGGAGAAGCGAGTTCGGGTCGTTTGCCTGGTGTTTGTATCTTTTCAGTTCGTGCCCGTCGAACTTTCCCAGTCCCGATTTGGTACCTATCCATACGAAACCCTGCTCATCCCGGAGAATACAGCGCACGTTGGAAGGCAGCCCTTCTTTCAGAGAGATTTGTTTAAAGTAATAGTGTTCTGCCCGGAGAGGGAGAACACCGACTAACTGTATGATAAAGAAAAGGCTTGACAGAACAGCGTATTTGGTTTTCATGTAAAGCAGGTTTGTTTATGAGGACAGATGCCTTCTTTATAATACGGCTAACTTGTCCCCTTTTAAGGTGATTTCGTATTTTTTCCCTTTTACGGTCTTGAACTTGAGCGTCTTGTCTCCGTATCTTACGTTACAGGGGATTCCGGATTTGGAATGGATGATAGCTTTCTCCAGTTGTCCCTCTTTCCAGGAGATGGAAACCTCAAAATTTCCTTTGGCGCAGATTCCGCTTATTGAGCCGTTTGCCCATGCATCCGGCAAAGCGGGAAGAAGTTGGATGAATCCCATGTGGCTTTGCAATAACATCTCGGTTATTCCTGCCGTACCGCCGAAGTTTCCGTCTATCTGGAAAGGCGCATGGGTATCCCAGAGGTTGTCCAGTGTACCGTTTTTCAATAAGTTGCCGTATAGTTTATACGCATGGTTTCCGTCTTGCAGTCGTGCCCATTGGTTGAGCTTCCAACCCATGCTCCAACCGGTAGCGCCGTCTCCGCGATGTTCCAGTACCACTCTGGCTGCCTGTGCAAGTTCGGGGGTAGTCACGGGAGAGATGGTATGCCCCGGATGCAATCCGAACAGGTGGTTGACGTGGCGGTGTTCATCTTTCGGGTCGTCTATGTCGGTAGACCATTCCAACAACTGACCGTAGCGTCCTATACGGTACGGAACCAGTTTGGTCAGTACGTTTTCCCATTGTTTGCGTTCTTTGGCGTCCGTTCCGAGCACCTTGCTTGCCTGGATGGCGTCCAGTAATATTTCACGTACTACGGCATGCGCGAAAGTGACTCCCTCGTCCACCGGGCCGTGTTCGGGAGAAGTGGAAGGAGCGGCGGTGTAAGTCCCGTCGGGCTTGTGCCACAAGTGGTCTACCGCAAACTGTGCGCTGCTTTTGATAAGGTCGTAGCCGATTTCCTTTAAGAATTTCGTGTCACGGGTATAATCATAATACTCCCATATATGCGTTGCCAGCCACGGACCGACGGTAGGATTCAGGTTCCATGCCATAGATTTGCTGGATAAGGGAGCTGTGAATCCGAAGATATTGGCAGAGATGGATGCTGTCCATCCGCGGGCGTTGAAATAGGCTTGTGCTGTCTTCTCGCCGGGTTTTACCAAGCTGCGTATAAAGTCAATCAAAGGCCATGTACATTCAGAGAGATTGGTGGGGCACGCAGGCCAGTAATTCATTTGAATGTTGATGTTATTGTGGTAATCTACCCGCCACGGGCCGTCGGTATTGTTGTGCCACAATCCTTGCAGGTTGGCTGGCATGTTGCCGGGGCGCGAACTGGCTATGAGCAGATAGCGTCCGAACTGATAGTACAATTGTTCGAGCTGATAGTCCGGCACGCCTTTCTTATAGCTAGCCAGTCGTTTGTAGGTCGGCAGGTTGGGAGTGCCGATTTCCGGATTGATTTCAAAACGTACCCGATTGAACAGCGCGGTATAATCGGCTTCGTGATTACGATAAAGCTCGTCATAACCTTTTTTCAGGGCATTGTCCATCATAGCCAGAGTCGTTTGTGACGGGTCGTTGCCGACGTAGGCTTTCGGGTCTTTGAAGTCTGGGGCAAAGTTCATCTTATAATCGGTATCTGCCGTAAGCAGGAATACCACTTCGTCAGCATCCTTCACAATAATCCGGTCGTTTTCTGCTTTCAGTGTTCCCCCTTTGTGGATAGCTTTGATTCGGAAAGCGAATTTCATTCCGTTGTTATTGAGAACGCCGGTATATACTAATCCGTCGTTTCCATCTGCTTCCAGATGGCTTTTTGCTTCGTTGTTGGGACAATAGCTAAGTACAAGATTCTGTTTTCCGCCTTTGTCGGCAGTAAACTTCATGACCATAACGCTGTCTGGATAGGATATGAAGTATTTACGTTGATACCGTATCCCGTCTTTGTAAAATTGCACCACAGCCATCGCCGAATCCAACGACAGGATGCGGCGGTAATTGCTCATATTGATTTCGCTGAGTCCGGTTTCCACATAAAGCTCTCCCATCGTGGTAAAAGCACCGAAGCGGAACGGAGTCTCGTCTTTTTCTTCATAAGCTCCCAGCCCGTTGAAGTTTTCCTGCGTGAGATACCCCGCCTTTTTAGAATCCCCGTCCAGGAAAGCCTGCCGGATTTCTTTCAGTACACCTGACGACTGTTTGTTTACGTTCCAATAATACTCGGCGCCTTTGGCGGTATTCGGCCCCCCTTTCCAGAGAGTTTTTTCATTCAGTGTGATTCGTTCTGCGGATATGGAGCCCATGATATTCGCTCCCAGGCTGCCATTCCCGATAGGTAGCGAACGGCTTTCCCATGCTTTGTCCGGATTCGCCCCTGTGCCGTTGGCACGTAGCCAGATAGCTTGTCCATCGAGATTGTTGGGAGTGTCGAACCATACGGAAAGCCCTTGAGTATAATCCACCGTCTCTATGGACGCTGCGGAAAGAGAAAAAAGTGTGCAAAGAATAAGAGGGCAGAGTTTTTTCATAATATGTGTTGTTTAAAGGAATGTGAGATACAAAGGTACTTGTTTTTTAAGATTCTGTCTAGCGGGTTGGTTTCAATTTTTACCAATAGGCTTTTAAAAATCGCTAAAAGTGCTTCTTTGTGGGTTTGGTAAGATGTTTCTAATGAAGAACCGGGTCTGGTTTGCATTCAGTATATCCAACTTTCAAAGAAAAACACTCCGACGGATGATGTCCGGTCTGGAGATAAATACTACCTTTGTTTCCTATATAAAAACAAGTATGTATCTGACAGGTATGAGCCGGGAAGAATTATATGCCGAAGCATATAAGGACCTCATTGCAATATCGACCCAAATGAACATGTTTATAGATAAGGTGTGTAAGAAAGCAACGATGATGAGTCCATTTTGATCTATTGTTTCTTGCAGTACTCATGGAAGAGTATCAGGGCAGAGAACATTTTTAAAATCATTTGTTTGTGAAAGTAGCGGAAAGAGCGTATCTTTGTTTGCACTGATAAAAAGTGAACTCATAAATACACCGGATTATGGAATATGTATCATCAGAAAGAAAGTTGCTGCCATACGGCATGATGAACTTTGCGGATATTCGTCTTGATAATTATTATTATGTGGATAAAACCTCGTTCATCCCTGTAATAGAACAATCGGACAGATTCTTCTTTTTCATCCGCCCGCGCCGGTTCGGCAAGAGCCTTACGCTGAACATGTTGCAACACTATTATGATGTGCGTACACGTGACAAGTTCGATGCTCTGTTTGGCGATCTCTATATCGGAAAGCATCCCACACGAGACCGTAACAGTTATCTGGTGTTGTATCTCAATTTCTCAGGAATTAGTGGAGAGTTGCACAACTACCGTCAAGGGTTGGATGCACATTGCAATACCAGCTTCGATTATTTCTGTGATATTTATGCAGAATACCTGCCGAAAGGCATTAAGGAAGTCTTGAATGAAAAAGCAGGAGCTGTTGAGCAGTTGGATTATCTATATCATCAGTGTGAACTTGCCGGGCAGCAAATATATCTTTTCATTGACGAATATGACCACTTCACCAATGCCATCCTCTCGGATGCCGAAAGCATTCACCGATATACGGAAGAGACCCACAAGGAAGGCTACTTGCGCGCCTTCTTCAATAGGGTGAAAGCCGGAACCTATTCCAGCATCAAGCGTTGCTTCATCACCGGAGTGAGTCCCGTCACGATGGATGACCTCACCAGTGGATTTAATATCGGCACCAACTATTCCCTCACACCGAAATTCAACGCAATGATGGGGTTCACCGAGGACGAAGTCCGCGAAATGCTGACTTATTATTCTACTAAAGCTCCATTCCATCACACTGTAGATGAGTTGATAGAACTTATGAAACCGTGGTATGACAACTATTGCTTTGCGCAGGAGTGTTATGATCAGCCAACCTTGTACAACTCCAATATGGTGCTCTATTTCGTTAAGAACTATATTGATAATAACGGAAAGGCACCGCGAAATATGATAGAAAGTAACATTCGTATCGATTACGAGAAACTGCGTATGCTTATCCGCAAGGATAAAGAGTTTGCGCACGATGCCTCCATTATCCAGACTTTAGTGAGCCAGGGATACATCACCGGCGAGTTGAAAGACGGTTTCCCAGCTGCCAACATTGTAGATTCCGATAATTTCGTGAGCCTGCTCTATTACTTCGGCATGCTCACCGTGAGCGGAACATTTGAAGGCAAGACCAAACTCATCATACCCAACCAGGTAGTGCGCGAACAACTCTATACTTATCTGCTGAATACATACAATGAAGCCGACCTCAGTTTCAGTAACCATGAAAAAGATGAGCTATCTTCCGCCTTGGCATATCGTGGTGCATGGCAATCTTACTTCGACTACATCGCCGATTGTCTGAAACGCTACGCCTCTCAGCGCGACAAGCAGAAAGGAGAGTCCTTCGTACATGGCTTCACGCTTGCCATGACAGCGCAAAACCGTTTCTACCGTCCCATTTCCGAAGCAGACACGCAATCCGGATATGTTGACATTTTCCTGTCTCCCATGCTGGAGATTTACCCTGACATGAGCCATAGCTACATCATCGAGCTGAAGTATGCCAGATACAAAGACCCCGAAAGCCGGGTGGAGGAATTGCGGGCGGAAGCTATTGCCCAGACCAACCGCTATGCTGACACCGACAGGGTGAAGAACGCTATTGGCACTACGCAACTACACAAGATTGTGGTAGTGTATAAAGGTATGGAAATGAGAGTTTGCGAGGAGGTAAATTCTTGAGATACAGCATTCGATAGCTGTTAATTATCAGGAAAAGAAGTAGAGAGCTTATAAAGTAATATTCATTTCGGTATAGTACTGAATCATTACAGTATCGAATAAATTTCCCCACTGGATATTTATTTTCCATCTTTCCATCTCCCCTTTCACCTTTTCTCTGTCTCTCCGATGAATAAGGAGTTTGCGGGTGAAGTGCAATAACTTCACCATCTCTTCACCTGTGGCGATTAGTTTCAAAAATTGTTTCAAGGCTTGAAACAATCCGTTTCACACCGAGAAACACTTCGTTTCATACGGTGAAACACTTTGTTTCCCGGCGTGAAACTTTTAGTTTCAAATAGGGTTGAAACTAATGTAAGCACTCATTGTATGGCTCTTGTTTATCCTATCAGTCAGCTTTACCTTTGCACAGAACTTAAAATTTTATTCTTATGGACTCTACTGATTGTTTTTTAGAGATTCTTTCTGCTTATCAGTCATCCGACAGTGGTTGCCAAGTCTCTCTTTTGGAGTATTGCCATCGTTTTGGCGTTGATTATTATAAATTCCTTGGCTGGTATCGTCATTACAAGTGTCAATTAACTAACCCCACTTCCCCTTCCGGTATGCA
>NZ_JH114344.1:242107-383999 GCF_000157095.2 Bacteroides sp. D1 | reverse complement strand
GATGATGAAGCCCATTTGTATGGGAAGAAAGAATTATCTGTTTTGCGGATCGGAACTAGGGGCAAAGAATGCTTCTATGTTATACTCAATTATTGAAACATGTAAGATGAATGGATTAAGGCCGGTGAAATATATAGCGGAAATTTTAACTAAATTAACGGCAGGAGAAACAAATTACATGTCACTATTACCTATCAACAATAATAAAGAATACTAATTATTGGATAAAGAGATGCTATATACTCCACTACAGAGTATAGAAAAAGGGACAGCCATACAATGAGTGCTTACGAAACTAATTACGAAATAGCTTTACTAATCTTGCTCGATGGTGATGCGGTAAGGAATAAAACTATGTGTGGATGAACTTGTTCAAACCAGTACTGAAGTAAGCAGAGCCATGTACTTGACTTGCTCAAGTCTCTTACATCATTTCATTGTATGTAGTACTCCATCCCCCACTCAAAGGAACCCAAGCCCACATTCCACCGACTTTTGCCCACGTGATGAATCTATATACCCCGCTTGTTGGGCATATATATTCAGCGTGGTGAGTATATATACCTACTACGCTGAATATATAAATCCATCAGCTAATTTGAAAAAACTGAATGCGCTGAAAGCACTCTACCTTGTTTGCAGTATCTTTCTGCGAGGGATGTCTTTTTCCGCTTTCAGCCGCTATTTCCTCCTATCAAGGCGTTTGCAGACAACACTGAAACGGCTGAAACCGGATTATAACATGAATATTCAATAAGAGGGTTTTGGCAAGGTCAGAACCGGATAGTTGGGTGTTTTAATCATTGTCTTTTTGAGATAAGAACCATTTCTCCGATGGAACGGGTTGATTTGGTGAAAAGTGAATATTTAATGGCTATTTTTTAAATATTGATTTTTGTTGTTGTACCTATTTTTGTGACGTTGATTTTAGGAGAAAAACCAATTGTTTGATTAATGGAGACTCTTATTGTCAGCGAATAGAAAATCTTAATAACTTAAATTTATGAGAAACAAATTCTTTTTATGTCTTTTCGTGTTAGTATCGCTAACAGCTTGTAAAGACACTAAATGGGTAGAAGTTCCGGGTGGAATGCCCCCTGAAGGAGCAATCACCGGACAGCCGGGAGTGGATGATCCGGCTGAGAAAACATTAATCAATTGTCAATACATTGGTGGTGACCCTTTCGAATTAAACCGTATTCCGGTAGAAAATCTGATTGTCAGCAATGATCTTATTTATTTGGCTGCGCGTCCTTATGCTAATGGAGATATAGCTTTTGACTTGCCTATAAATGATGCAACTTTTACAGGCGGGGTTTCGCATGAAGCTACTTATGAGGGACGTAGCGGTGTGATAAAATTTGACGGAACCGGAAAAATGAATGGAAAAGATGGATTATTGCATTCTACAGAAGAGACATTTAATAAAAGTTTCACTTTTGCTACCTATATATTTATAGATGAGTGGGTGCCCGGAGCATATATCTTTAAAAAAACAAGTGGAGATAAAGTGTTGGCTGCCTTACAATTAGGTGCTAACGAGCAGACTGTGAGCTGGGCGTTGGGAAATGCATCAGTGACAGCAGGTACCTATGTGGATGCCAAGGGTTTGGCTCCGGGAGCTTGGCATTATCTGGCGGTAGATTATGATGGCAATAAAAAGCAATTCAGGATTTTTGTAGATGCGTGGTCTTCTACGCTTGACAAAGAAATCGTATTGCCTACTGCCCGTGCCGATTTTTATATAGGTGAAAACTTCAAAGGCCGTTTGGATGAAACTTCTTTTTGGAGTATGGCAGCAGGTACTGGTGGGAAGAATGGTATAAAATTCGATAATTGGAATATGGTAGCAAAAGTGTTGGCTTATTGGCAATATGATGATTCTACCAATCCGGGGAAGGACTCTCACACTTGGTTGGACCGTTGGAAAAAAATACGCGAAACCTTGGCAGCTCAGGTAGGTAATGACAGCCGAAAATTACGATTAGGATTCGGCAGCGGGCAATGGAGGCAAATGATGAGTGCTGATAATACGCGTACCGCATTTGCTAATAATTTGAAGAGTGTTTTGAAGGAATATGAATTTGATGGAGTAGACCTTGATATTGAATGGCCTACTACGGAGACAGAATATGCTAACTACAGTGCGACGATTGTGAAAATCAGACAGATACTTGGCAAAGACGTATGTTTCTCCGTATCCCTTCATCCGGTTGCTTATAAAATTTCGAAAAATGCGATTGAAGCTTTGGATTTTATGTCTTACCAATGCTACGGACCGGCAGTGATGCGATATTCTTACGAGCAATTTGTAAAAGATGCAGAAATGGCTGTTGAGTACGGGATTCCGGCAGATAAACTGGTTCTCGGTGTGCCTTTTATCGGGACTACCGGTGTAAATGGAGAACAAGTCTCTTACTCTGATTTTATAAATGGTGGACTTTCGGATGTTGCTTTGGATGAATTTACGTATAATGGCAAAACGTATACTCTTAATGGTCAGAATACGATTCGTAAAAAAGCGAAGTATGCTTGTGAGGAAGGCTATAGAGGAATAATGAGTTGGGGGTCCGATGTGTCGGTAAATAATGAAAAATCATTGTTGAAAGCGATACAAGAGGAGTTTGTTGCTTATGAGATTAATAATCCCAAGTAAATGTAATCTTAATTATTAAATGTAATATTATGAAAAAAGAAAAATTAATGAAGATACAAGAACGACTTGTTTTTCTTCTGATTTTCCTATTCTTATTGCCGATAGGGGTCATTGCCCAACAAAAGATGATTACGGGGCAAGTAGTGGACGAACAGGGAGAAGCTGTTATTGGCGCCAGTGTGATGGTGAAAGGTGCAAAAACCGGAACAATTACGGATTTGGACGGAAATTTTTCTGTTCAGGGAAAAGCGGGGCAAACGCTTTCTATAAGTTATGTTGGCTATACTCCATTGGATGTGAAAATTACAAAATTACAAAACAATCGATTCGTATTGAAGGAAAACACGGAAGTGCTTGACGAGGTTGTTGTTGTCGGTATGGATACGCAAAAGAGAAATACAATTACGGCGGCGGTATCTGTAGTGAAAGGAGATGATATCGTCAATCGTCCCATAACGGACCTCACCAGCGCTTTGCAAGGTAATGTAGCAGGATTAAATTTCGCATCGGATGCAATGGGAGGAGCTAAAGGAGGTGAGTTGGGTACGGATATAAAATTCAATATCCGTGGTGTTGGCTCTATCAATGGTGGCGAACCGTATGTATTGGTAGACGGAATCGAACAAAGTATGCAGAATGTGAATCCCGCCGATGTTGCTAGTATCAGTGTGTTGAAAGACGCCTCGGCAGCCGCGATTTATGGTGCCCGTGCCGCCTATGGTGTGGTATTGGTTACAACTAAAAGTGGAAATTCGGAAAAAGCTAAAGTAAGTTATTCGGGAACAGTTGGTTTTAGTTCTCCTATCCGTACTCCACAGATGATGAATTCTTTGGAGTTTGCTTATTATAATAATGCTTTGTATGATGCCGGTGCATCTGCTTCGGGGATTAATAGAATCTCAGACTCGGTTATAGAAAAGATTAAGGGATTCATGCAGAATCCATATTCAGAGGAATTTCCGGGAATAGATGTATCTAGTAACGGAGAAGACTGGGCTAGTGCATATTATGCCCAGTATGGCAATACGGATTGGTTTAAATACTATTACAAGGATAAGTCCATTCGTCATTCACATAATTTGAGTGTACAGGGTGGATCGCAGAAGATAAACTACTATATCGGTATGGGATATGTCTATCAGGAGGGCTTTCTGGATCATGTTAAGGATGATTTGAGCAAGTATAATCTGAATACAAAGCTACAGGCGAAGCCTACTGACTGGTTGAGATTCAACCTAAATAATAATATAACTTTGCAAATGATAAAACGTCCGATGCCCAACCAGTCTATTATTTATAATAAGATAGGTTCGCATCGTCCGTCACAAGTAACACATTTGCCGATTGATTCAAAATATAATATTCCCAGCTGGAACGAAACGCTTTTCATGCAAAATTCGAATTATGAAAATAATCGGCTTTCAGATGCCTTGTCAGTATCCGCTACGGCTACTCTAATGAAAGGATGGGATGTTACGGCTGAAATGAAGATACGTTTTGATGTAGAAAATAACAATATGATTCTATATGAGAATCCGCAATATGAAACTCCTTTAGGGACGCTAAAACCGGGTGATGCTACTGGACGCAGGCAAGGATTCTCTTATCCGAATATCGATTGGAAGTTAATGAAGTTCGGTTCTTATGCCCGTGGAAGTCTGTTCAATTATTATTTGTCGCCTAATGTGTCCAGTATGTATATTCAGCAATGGGGAAAACATTCTTTCAAGGCAATGGCGGGATTCCAAATGGAAATGAAAGAAGATTCCAATGAGTATATGTATAAAGATGGAATGATGAGTAATGATATCTTTTCTTTTGCAAATGCCAGCGGGAACGTCATAGCCGGAGAAGATCGTACACATTGGGCTACAATGGGGGCTTACCTTAAGTTGAACTGGAATTATGACAATATATATTTCTTTGAGTTCAGCGGGCGTTATGATGGCTCTTCACGTTTTGCAAAAGGAAACCGTTGGGGATTTTTCCCTTCATTCTCTGCTGGTTATGATATTGCCAGAACAGATTACTTCCAGAGGCTGAAACTTCCGGTGTCTCAATTGAAAGTCCGTGTGTCTTATGGTCGTCTGGGTAATCAGAATGGAGCCGGATTATACGATTATCTGGCTACTATGTCATTGGATGCTTTGGGATCTAATGGTTGGTTATTGCCTACTGCCTCTTCTGCCAGTGCTATCAAGGGAACGATAGCAAAGACCCCTAAAATGGTAAGTCCGTTTATTACATGGGAAAAAGTGGATAATGCAAACTTGGGACTTGATTTGATGCTGTTCGACAATCGGCTTTCTTTAGAAGCAAATATATACCAGCGCATGACAAGGGATATGATTGGCCCGGCCGAAGCTATTCCCGATATTAGTGGTATAGCTTCCGAAAACCGCTCTAAAATAAATAATGCTACATTGCGTAACCGCGGATGGGAGCTTTCGGTGAACTGGCATGATCAGCTGAAATGTGGATTTAGTTATGGCGTAGGATTCAATGTGTTTAGCTATAAGGCTGTCGTTACCAAATATAATAATCCGGATGGAACCATTTACAATAATCACACCGGGTATGGTCCTAATAAAGGATATTATGAAGGGATGGATCTTGGTGAGATTTGGGGGTATCAGGCTGACGACCTTTTCATGACAAACCGTGAGATTGACGATTACTTGCGAAAGGTGGATATGAGTGCGCTCAAGCCGGATGACATGTGGCGTCGTGGAGATTTGAAATATATAGATTCCAATAATGATGGGAAAATAGATGGTGGTGACGGTACGATATACAATCATGGTGACTTGAAGATTATTGGTAATACAACTCCCAAATATTCGTTCGGTATCAATTTGAATGTGGGATATAAGGGTTTTGAAGTATCTACTTTATTGCAAGGAGTGGCAAAAAGGGATTTCCCGATTTCGGGAAGTAGCTATATGTTTAGTGCAGGTAGCTACAACTTCAAGGAGCATCTGGATTATTTCAGCCCGGAGACTCCGAATGGCTTTTTGCCTCGTCTGACTAGCTGGAAAAATAATCAGGACTTTTATGTAAATACAGGGTATAATTCAACTCGCTATTTATTGAATGCAGCTTATATGCGTATGAAGAACCTGACTGTATCATATAATTTCGATAAGAAGTTGCTAAAACATATCGGTATTAGTCGACTGAAATTGTATGTAGCATGCGATAACCTGTTTACTGTAACAAAATTGCCAAAACAGTTTGACCCGGAAACGCTTAATCAGGTGAACGGAATGGCTGGAGGTACTACTACAGAGGCTCCGGGTCTAACCTCACCGGTCGTATCTAATGGTAATGGTATGGTGTATCCGCTAAACCGGAATTTTGTATTCGGACTTGATTTTACTTTTTAAATAGAGGATAATGATGAAAAAAATATATTTATTAGCAGTAGCTTTAGCCGGTACTTTATTGACTTCCTGTTCTGACTTTCTGGATAAAGTGCCTTTGGTGGTGCCCAGTAGCGAGACATTCTTGACGAATCAAAGTGCCGTGACTAATTATGTCAATGGTTTGTATATTGCTCTTCCTTCTGCAGGTGCCTATGGCATGGGAATAATGGGAGAAGAAAAGAATAGTGATAATATGGTAGCCATGGTGTATGACAGGCGTATGAACGGAGAGTTGCAAGAATCTATCGGAGGCGTAACAGAATGGCAGAAAGGATACCAGAATCTACGTAGTGTCAATTACTTCTTAGAATATTATAAAGTACCGGCAGCTGAAGAAACGGCGGAAGTATTATCTCTGAAAGGAGAAGCCTATTTCTTTCGTGCATATTGGCACTATTACTTGTTGACTAAATTCGGCAGTATTCCTGTGATGGACAAGTTTTGGGATGGAAACGCTACCGTTGGCGGGTTACAGATTCCGGCACGTGATCGTTCGGCAGTGGCACAATTCATTCTTGATGATTTGAAGGCAGCTAAAGAGTTGCTATATTCCCGCAGCAAATATCAGGGATTGCGTATTTGTAAAGAAGCTGCTATGGTTATGGCGATGAGAGTGGCACTCTTTGAAGGTACGTGGGAGAAATATCATAAAGGTACTGACTTTGCTGCTGCCGAGTATAAATCAGATGATTTTTTGCAGCAAGTACTTACTTTGGGGGATGAATTGTTTCAAATGGGTATTACATTAAACACAAAAGAGAATGATAAATCAGTGAAGAATATTGATGATGCGTATGGAAACCTGTTCAATTCAAAAGATTTGTCGGCTACCCAGGAAGTGTTGTTTTGGAAGAAATATTCAATTGCCGACAACTTGGTTCACAGTTTAAATACGAATTTATCCAGTGGAATGTGTGATGCTGAAGGACCAGCCGGACTTTCTCAATCATTAGTAGATAATTATTTAAGTGTGGATGGCAACTTTATTGATCCCACAGCCGCAAAATTTAAAGATTTCAATGAATCTTTTAAGGATAGGGATGGTCGGTTGCTGGCCACTGTAATGCATTCGGACTGTAAATACAAATCGATGACAGTGAAAGGAGCTAAGAAAATGCTGGTGAAGGCTTATTCAGAGGAAGATAAAGATTTAATCAATCCTCCTCAAATTGTAAGTACCGGAAATCAGAGTAATACTACCGGCTATCATATCCGTATGGGAATTGATACTACATTCGTAAGTGGGCAGGGAGAAACTGCCACTCCAATGATTCGTTATGCAGAAGCCTTGCTGGCTTATGCAGAAGCTGCGGAAGAATTGGGAAAATGTGACGCTGCTGTTTTGGAGAAGACTATAAAGCCATTACGCGAACGGGCCGGAGTCACTTATCTCGCTCCATCAGCTATTGATCCCAATTTCCCTGATTTTGGTTATACAATTTCTGCCAATCTGCAAGAAATCCGTCGGGAAAGACGCTCTGAACTGCCATTGCAGGGAATGCGTTTGGATGATTTGATGCGTTGGAGAGCACATAAGTTATTCCAGGGGAAACGTGGCGGAGGCGCTTACTTTGGAGCCGGCAGCGTTTTATATAAATCAATTGATCCGAAGAATGAAGAATTGGCTCAAATTCTGGTAGACAATAACGATTACTTGGATCCACTGAAAAATGTTCTTCCACGTGGGTTCCAGTTTGATGCGGGACGTGATTATCTACTTCCGATTCCACCGAGCGAGATATCATTGAATAAAGAACTGACACAGAATCCGGGGTGGCGCAAAAATTGAGAAGCATCAACTTAAGTTCATTGATAATTATAAAGAAAAAAACATGAAGAATATATTCTACAAACTATTTTCAATATCTCTATTGGGTGTATGCTTGATGGGATGTGAAGATGAAACTAAGTATTTGCCTTTACCACAAGCTGTTCCTTTTACGATGACTGTCAATAATACGACTTTTGTAATGGGCGAAAAGTTAGTTGTCGATTTGGATATTAATCCGGATAAGGATGGAAGCGAGGTTTTGGCTAACGAAGATTTTGATATTTATTTTACCGCTAAAACTGGTACGGAGGATGTGTCCGGCGTATTCAAAGATTTTCATAACATCGTTACTTTTCCGAAAGGTGAGAAGAGTATTCGTGTTGAGTTCCCTCTGAAAGAAACTGGATTGGAAGGAAGTAAAAACTTTAATTTTGTAGCTTTTTCCCGCGGATACGAGATTGGTAACCCTAGTTTTCCTATGAAAGTGTCCGATTACTATCGGGTAAATATGGCAATACAAGGCAATGCGGACAATATAGTAACGGAAGGTGATAAATTTGTGTTGGTAGCCAGTCTGGATAAACCGAGGGCAATACCTATTGTGGTAAGTATCAGCGCAAAAGCGGAGGATGAGAGCTCTTTTGAAAATTTGCCCAGTGAACTGACTATTCCTGCAGGAGCGCTGAACGCAAAAACTGACCCTATATCTTTAGTTATGGATGGAGCGAAGACAGGAGACAAGGAGTTGACATTGAATTTCACTTCAAACTCTGAAGCTAATCCGATGAAGTCTGATAAATTAGTAATTATGATGACTGACCTCGAATCTCTTGCCAATCCGGATATGTATGATCCGACCTTGGTGTATGAACATCCGGAATATCCATTTGTATCTAAAGGCAATAAAAGCAAATTCGATGCTTGGTGGGGGAGTGACAGAAGCTCGTCTGTAGAAATAACCGGAAAAACGGGTGCTAAACCTGGAACTGATTATGCTTCGTTAACTTCGCATCCCAACCAGAAATTAGCAGAGGAAGGATGGAAATTCTGGAGTGGCGTAGAGTTCCATTTTATACAAAGCTCTTTCGGGTGGAGTATGCCGACGAAGCCGAATACGTCGTTTGGTAACTATAGGCATTGGTCTTTTAATTATATTCCAACTAAATCAATACAAGATGTGTTTGCTGCTAATCGCGATAAATGTTCTAATGTAACAGAAGACGGTATTTATCAATTGTGGGTACAAGCTGGTTCCACACCGGGAGACGGACTTGGTGCGAGTAGAGATTACGGTTCGGCTGCTGTATATATTGGAAGAGGCGGTTCAGGTGCTTCTACCCGTTTTATACACATCAATCCGGGAATGCGTATAGAAATGAGAGTGCGTGTGACGGGAGATCGTACGGGTATTGTTCCGGTCATTGAGCTTAGAGATGCACCTGGGGGCGTATTTGATAAACAAATACAGAGAATCGATATTCTTAGAAATACGAAAGGAAACTTGGTGACACAAGGTGTTTTCTCGACAATGGAAGATGGTACTAAAACAAGCCCACTCCCCAAAATTGGTGATTATAATATTTATTGGGTAGAATTGACTACAGATGGAATAAAAGTAGGAATCAATGGAAGTACGAATGTAGATGTCCCTTCGACAAGTTCTTGGGGTTTTGCTCCTGCAGATGGCTTGGCTTTGGATTTCCTTTTTGCTCCGGCAGACAATCGTCCGGACGGATGGGATAGTGTATTGAAGGCTATTTCCGAACCTAAGACCGATCCGAATACACCTATGATGGAAATTGATTGGATTCGTTTTTATACGAATAGCACGTATTCGGACGAAGGTGTGACATACTGGGCAAATGCAGGTCAATTATTCTACTAATATAGTGTTCTGCTTTCAATAGATTAATTGATAAAATGTCGGAAGTCAGGTGTTTATGCATCTCTTTCGACATTTTCACTCTTAAAAGTTTTATTACCATGAAGAAAGAAATCTTAATTATTCTCGTGCTATTGACGTCTTTGATTAGTATGCATGCCGCCAACTTGACATCTCCCCCTATTTCAATAGTTCCCCGTCCGGCGCAGGTCGTGCCGGGAGAGGGCAACTTTACCTTCTCTTCTCAAACGCTGTTTTCGGTAGAGAACCATGAGCAGGCTGTCATCGTCCGCAACTTTATAAACTTATTGAAGAGAAGCTCGGGGATCACCTCACAGTTGGCAATAGGTGGCAGTGAGAAGAGCCATGTCTGCTTTACAACCGACTCTTCTTTAAAAAGCGAAGCCTATCAGTTGGCAGTTACTCCGGAACAGATTCAGGTAAAGGCATCGGATATAAAAGGCTTTTTCTATGCATTACAGACCATCCGCCTATTGTTGCCGTCGGCTGTTGAAGGCAATCAACAGGCTAAGAATATCCGATGGAGTATCCCCGCAGTAACCATTCAGGATGAGCCACGCTTCGGCTATCGGGCATTGATGCTGGATGCCGCCCGTTTCTTCATCCCCAAGGAAAACGTGTTGCGTATCATCGACTGTATGGGCATGCTCAAAATCAATACGCTTCATTTCCATCTCACGGACGATAACGGCTGGCGATTGGAAATCAAGAAATATCCCCGTTTGACGGAAGTGGGAGCATGGAGAGTGAACCGCATGGACGTTCCCTTCTATTTCCGCCGTAACGCCGAACCGGGTGAACCCACTCCTATCGGTGGATTTTATACACAGGAAGATATTAAAGAAATGGTCTCCTATGCTGCCGACCGCCAGATAGAAATTATCCCCGAAATAGATATGCCGGCTCACAGCAACGCTGCACTGGCTGCCTATCCGCAACTGGCCTGCCCCGTAGTAGACAGTTACATCGGAGTAATTCCGGGTTTGGGCGGAAGTAATTCGGGAGTGATTTATTGTGCCGGAAACGATAGTGCATTTACATTCTTGCAAGATGTTTTAGATGAAGTGATGGCAATCTTCCCTTCGCGATATATTCATCTGGGAGGAGATGAGGCGCAGAAAGGGTACTGGAAAAAATGCCCGCTTTGCCAGCAGCGGATAAAGAAAGAGCACCTTGCCAACGAAGAAGACCTGCAAGGTTACTTTATGAAACGGATGAGCGACTATGTACGCAGCAAAGGACGCGAAGTGATAGGTTGGGATGAACTGACAAATAGCAGTTTCCTGCCGGAAGGTGTTATCATCCAAGGCTGGCGCGGACTCGGTACGGCTGCTTTGAAAGCCGCGGAAAAAGGACATCAGTTCATTATGACCCCTGCCCGCATCTTGTATCTGATTCGTTATCAAGGCCCGCAATGGTTCGAACCCCAGACCTATTTCGGAAATAACACGCTGAAAGACATCTACGATTACGAACCTGTGCAAGCGGACTGGAAACCGGAATATGCTTCTTTGTTAAAGGGCGTACAGGCATCTATGTGGACGGAGTTCTGCAATAAGCCGGAAGATGTCGATTATTTAGTGTTCCCCCGTCTTGCCGCCCTGGCGGAAGTGGCATGGACACAGCCCGAACACAAGGACTGGACTGCGTTTTTGAAAGGACTGGATGCCTATAATGAGCATCTGACAGCTAAAGGCATCGTTTACGCCCGTTCAATGTACAACATCCAGCATACGGTAACTCCAAACGATGGAATGCTTGAAGTGAAACTGGAATGTATCCGTCCTGATATGGAGATACATTATACGACGGACGGCAGCGAACCTACGGCAACTTCACCGCTCTACGAAAAAATAGTGCCTGTAAAAGAGGCGCTTACCCTAAAAGGTGCAACTTTTGCGTACGGCAGACAGATGGGAAAGACATTGATACTTCCTGTCCGATGGAACCTGGCTACCGCCAAACCTGTACTGGGAACCAATCCGACTGAAAAGCTCCTGACGAATGGAATACGCGGAAGCCTGAAATATTCGGATTTCGAGTGGTGCTCATGGGCGGACAATGACTCTGTCTCTTTTACGATTGACTTGCTGAAGCCGGAAATGCTGAACACGTTGACATTGGGATGCATCACGAACAATGGAATGGCTATCCATAAACCGGCATCCGTGAGGGTGGAAGTTTCGGATGATAACTCCAAGTTCCGCGAAGCCGTTGTGCAGAGCTTCACGTC
This sequence comes from Bacteroides sp. D1, assembly GCF_000157095.2. NCBI lineage: Bacteria > Pseudomonadati > Bacteroidota > Bacteroidia > Bacteroidales > Bacteroidaceae > Bacteroides > Bacteroides sp. D1. The sequence goes on along the minus strand of NZ_JH114344.1, from coordinate 372,011 downwards.
TGAAGAGATTTTCCGTGAAGGGAATTTTATAGAAAACCTGTCATTGAAACTGGGAGGCACACAGGCCCGTTATGTACGTGTGACCGCCAAAGGTCCGGGAGTTTGTCCTGCATCTCATGTGAGACCGGGACAGACATCGAGAATCTTTTTTGATGAAGTGATGCTGGAGTAAGACAAGCCAGGCAGGTGTGGAGGGCGGCGCATAAGCGCGGATTATTTTTTAAGTCTAGTAAGGTGGCGATTGATTAAATAGGCTATATATAGCTTGCGTGTTGGAGCTATAGATCCAACACGCAGGTCATATATGCCGTACACATTGGATCTATATGTCCAACACGCACGGTATATAGCTCCTGTAAGTGGCTGATAATTAGTGCTATTCTACCAGATTTTTTGCTCTATCCAATGCTACGTTGATATTCGGGCAGATATTCTCTTTTCCCAGCAACTCGTAGAATCCGGCTTTCTCCAGTACATTATGCACGTTATCGTTGACTCCCGAAAGAATAATGGTAGTCTTTTCCTTCTGCGACATTTCGCAGAGAGCAGTCAGGTTATGAATACCTGTGGAGTCGATGAACGGAACCTTGCGCATACGGATGATACGTACTTTCGGGCGGTCTCCCAGTTGTGTCATTGTTTCTTCAAACTTGGTAGCGATGCCGAAGAAATAAGGGCCGTTAATTTCGTATACCTCTATACCTTTGGGAATCATCAGGTTTTCTTCGTGTACGGTAATATCCGATTCTTTGTTCGGGTCAATCTCATCGGTAATCACCGAGATTTCGGTAGTCTCCATGACACGTTTCATAAAGAGGACGCAAGCAATCACCAGTCCTACCTCGATAGCGACAGTCAGGTCGAAGATAACAGTCAGGAAGAACGTGATAAGCAATACGGTGACGTCTGATTTCGGATTCTTCAGTAAGGCTCTGAATACACGCCATCCACTCATGTTGTAAGATACGATGACCAGTACTCCGGCAAGGCATGCCATCGGGATATATTGTGCGAGTGGCATCAGGAAGAGCAGAATCAACAGTAATACTACTGCATGAATGATTCCGGCTATCGGTGTCTTACCCCCGTTGTTGATATTCGTCATGGTACGGGCGATAGCTCCGGTGGCAGGAATACCTCCGAACAGAGGAGCTATGATATTGGCTGCTCCCTGTGCAATCAGTTCTGTATTGGAGTCGTGGCGGTCGCCTATCACACCGTCGGCTACCGTGGCAGACAGCAGCGATTCGATAGCTCCCAATACGGCAATGGTGATAGCTACCGGAAACAATTCCCTGATAGCTTCCCAATCCAACGCAGGCACAACGGCATCGGGCAACTCCGATTTAATGGTGAAGCGGTCGCCGATTGTCTGGATGCAGTCGATTCCTCCGAAAGTTTTCATCAGGTAAACAGCTATCGTCACTACGATGATGGCAATCAGCGAGCCGGGAATTTTCTTTGAGAACTTCGGAGTGATGGCGATAATAATAATGCTGACAATACTAACGATGGTATTCCACCAGTTGATCGTGTCGAAGTGTCGGAAATAAATCAGCCACTTCCCGACGAAGTCTCCCGGCACTTTCTCGTCTCCGAAAGATAAACCGAAAATATCGGCAATCTGGGTCGTGAAAATAGTGACGGCGATACCGCTGGTAAATCCGACGATGATAGGATAAGGAATGAATTTGATGACAGCTCCCAGCTTGAACACTCCTAATAATACAAGGAGTACGCCCGCCATTAGCGTGGCTACAATCAGTCCGGCCTCGCCGTATTGTTGTATGATGCCATAGATAATGACGATAAATGCTCCCGTAGGACCGCCGATCTGGACTTTGCTGCCTCCCAACAGAGAAATGATGAATCCCGCAATGATAGCGGTGATAATACCTTTTTCGGGTGAAACTCCCGAAGCGATACCGAAAGCGATAGCCAGTGGAAGCGCCACGATACCTACGATGATGCCGGCCATCAGGTCCGCCATAAACGTTTCTTTCGAATAATTCTTTAGACAAGAAACCAGTTTGGGTTTAAATTCAAATAGCTTCATTTTTAGATGTTGTTATACGTGTATTCTGTACTTTTTTGCAAACTAGAGGTTGCAAAATTAGATAAAATAATCGAAATAAGTATGTTTTTGAACATACTATTTGTCTGTTGATAGATTTCATCAATGAGGTGATAGTTTTTATTCATTAAGAAAAGGTGGTTTATTGTGAACAAATCGCTTATATTTGCGTTATAAATAGTACGACAAGTTACGTTTGGTAATCAACCAATTTAAAATATATATAGAATTATGGCTAAGAGTATTAAAGGAACTCAAACAGAGAAAAATCTGTTGACTTCATTCGCAGGAGAATCACAGGCTAGAATGCGTTACACTTATTTCGCAAGTGCAGCTAAAAAAGAAGGCTACGAACAAATTGCGGCTATTTTCACTGAAACTGCCGATCAGGAAAAAGAACATGCAAAACGTATGTTTAAGTTCCTCGAAGGCGGTATGGTAGAAATCACTGCCAGCTATCCGGCCGGTGTAATTGGTAATACACTTGAAAATCTTCGCGCTGCCGCAGCGGGTGAACATGAAGAATGGTCACTGGATTATCCTCACTTTGCCGACGTGGCAGAACAGGAAGGTTTCCCGATGATTGCTGCTATGTACCGCAATATCTCCATCGCAGAAAAAGGTCACGAAGAAAGATATCTTGCCTTCGTAAATAACATCGAAAATATGACTGTATTCGCTAAAGAAGGCGAAGTGGTATGGCAATGCCGTAACTGCGGTTACATTGAAATCGGTAAGGAAGCTCCTGAAGTTTGCCCGGCATGTCTGCATCCACAGGCTTATTTCGAGGTGAAGAAGGAAAACTATTAATCTACGGATGAATTAGATAGAGGGGATATATCCATTAGGTATATCCTCTTTATATGTTACTATGGAAATCATATTATACGATTCAGAAATAAAAAGATTAAAACTCTCCAAGTTTCAAATGGATTATCTATCTTTGCTACAAATTGCAGTTGTATGTCATCAAGAAGAACTAATAAACTTGTAGTTCCCTTTGTAAAGTGGGTTGGAGGAAAGAGGCAGATACTTTCAGAAATTGAAAAGTATTTGCCTTCAAAATTTGCAACTTACTACGAGCCTTTTATTGGTGGAGGAGCGTTACTTTTTCATATACAGCCAAAAAATGCCATTATCAATGATTTTAATGCTGAATTAATAAACCTTTATACTGTAATAAAAGAAAATCCATTAGAACTGATAGCGGATTTGAAAAAACATAAAAATGAAGCAGACTATTTTTATGAGATTCGGAGTCTGGATAGAGATAGAGAGAAATTTTCGGCATTAACAAACATAGAAAGAGCTTCGCGAATTATATTTCTAAATAAAACTTGTTATAATGGTTTATTTCGAGTGAATAGCTCTGGGGAATTTAATACTCCTTTTGGTAGATATAAGAATCCTAATATAGTCAATGAGATAACTATAAAAGCTGTCTCCTTATATTTGAATAATTCCAATGTCTTAATAATGAATGGTGATTTCGAGGAGGCTTTACATAACGTTTCTAAAGGTGATTTCGTTTATCTCGATCCTCCTTATGATCCGTTATCAAACAGTTCTTCATTTACGGGATATACTCAGGGAGGATTTGATCGTACAGAACAAGAACGGTTGAGAAATGTTTGTGATTGGCTGCATGCAAAGAAGGCAAAGTTTCTCTTATCAAACTCATGTACTGATTTGATTCTTGATTTATATAAGAACTATAACATAACTGAAATAAAGGCCATTCGATCCATCAATTCAGATGCTGAAAAGAGGGGACAGGTCTCTGAAGTATTAATAAGAAATTATGAATAATGCAAGTAAGATAGACACTAATTGGACGAAAATTTTTAATAAATATCCTATTCTGCAAACTATAAAAGATGAAGGAAAGTATATTATAACAGCACAACAAATTAAAGAATTTTGGGAGCCTCGTTTGATGACTAAACACGATCATAGTGTCAATAGACCCCAGATATTTATAGATAATTCTTTGTCTATTTTGCCAATTACACGAGGAAGCTATATTATTGGTGCAATGGACTTGTATCATGATTTTGCATTATCTGATAGAGAGAAAGTCTTTGATAGTACAGATAGTATGCCTGTTTCTTCACCTGCATTTATTGAGTCTATTGATTTTAATAATATCACAAGTGAGGCTACGGCTATTAATAGCATATATGTTTCGGATATTCTCAGGGATTTCTTGAATGAACCGACCTTGTTGCCTACGGTAAATGGGCGAATGGGAGCTGGAAGTTTCTCATTTAGTGTCAATTGTTTGTCAGGTGAAGATACTTCTCTTTTAGTGGATGTAAGTAACTCACAGATAGAGATTGATGGAGGTTATGAAGGAACAAATTCTTTGTGTTTGATTGAAGCTAAAAGTTCTCTTTCTACAGATTTTTTGGTACGCCAACTTTACTATCCCTTTAGATTATGGACTAATAAGATAACTAAGCCTATCAGACCTGTATTTTTATTGTATAGTAATGGTACATATTATTTATTTGAATATGCTTTTGAAGAAATAGGTAATTATAATTCCCTAAAGAGAGTGCAATATAAAAAATATCGTATTGAGAACGATGTGATAACCTTACAGGATATACTTGAGATACCAAAGCGTATTCCAGTTGTCAAGGAACCGCAAATTCAATTCCCACAAGCAGATTCGTTGGAACGCATTATCAACCTTTGTGAAATTATGAATTCGGATAATAAAGCGTTTAATAAATATGGTATAGCAAAAATATATAGTTTTGATGAGCGCCAGTCAGATTATTATGCGAATGCAGGTGTTTATTTGGGTTTAATTCAGCGGTATAAAAAAGGGAGTATCTACAATTATAAACTATCGAATTTAGGGAAACAAATTTTTAAATTGCCATTGCGAAGCCGACATCTTCGGGTGGCAGAATTGATTCTTAGCCATAGTCCTTTTAGACAGACATTGAAGAGTTATATTGATAATGCTAATATCCCATCTAAAGAGGAGGTAATAGATATCATGAGGCATTGCGAACTTTACCGCATGTCTGAAAATTTATATTATCGCCGTTCCAGTACAGTGATTAGTTGGATAAATTGGGTACTTAATTTACGTACTGAATAAATTCGTATAATGCCCTTAAAATCATATTATAAATCATCGGATGGAGCATTTACTCTTTTACTTGGCGATTGTCGACAACTTTTGTCACAGTTTGATTTTCAATTTGATATGATTTTTGCTGATCCTCCTTATTTTCTTTCGAATGGAGGGATTTCTGTACAATCTGGTAAAATTGTTTGTGTAGATAAAGGAGATTGGGATCGTAGTTTTGGCAAAGAATCCATTGATAATTTTAATTATAAATGGATTGCTGATTGTCGTGACAAACTTAAAGATAATGGTACAATTTGGATATCAGGGACTTATCATAATATTTTTTCTGTAGCTAATCAGTTAACTGAACTTGGGTTTAAAATTCTTAACTGCATTACGTGGGTGAAAACTAACCCTCCTCCTAATATTTCGTGTCGTTATTTTACATACTCGGCAGAATACATTATTTGGGCTCGTAAAAATAATAATGTTTCTCATTATTATAATTATGATTTTATGAAAATGAGTAATGCTAATCATCAGATGACAGATGTTTGGAATTTGTCTGCTATTGAGGGATGGGAAAAGATACACGGTAAACATCCTACTCAAAAACCGATAAATTTATTAGCTAGGGTTATTGCAGCTAGTACTAGGCCTGGGGCATGGATATTAGATCCTTTTGCCGGTAGTAGTACTACTGGTGTCACGGCTAATCTTTTGAAACGTCGATTTCTTGGTATTGATATTGAACAAAAGTACCTTGAACTTAGTATTCTACGGAGAAAAGACTTGGATTTTCCTAAGGTTCGTGCAGATTTTCTTTCTAGGATTTACAGCATTAATGTTCATGCTATCTCTTTAGAAGATAAATAAAATTGAAGTAAAATACTTGAATTTACAATATTAGAAAAATAAATAGGATGGATAGTTCTTATATGGAAAAGGTACATTTACTGAATATCCCTGCTTAAAGATACAAAAAAGGCAACTGACTTGCAATGAGTTAGTTGCCTTAAATTTTCTTATTTTAGGAATATCCCTACCTATTTTTCGGATAGCCTTTTTTGTATTATCTATTGATTCCGGTAATCTTTGGGAGATACACCGTATTGCTTTAAAAACTCCCGATAGAAATAAGATTTATTAGAGAATCCACATTTAAACATAATCTCGGATACGGTCAACTTGGTTGTCCTTAATAACTTGGCTGCATATTCCAGTCTGATGCCTCGTACAAATTCACTCGGAGTCTTATCTATTATTTCTTTGAACTTTCGATACAAGGTAGCTTTGCTCACTCCTACAAATTCGGCAATAGAAGAAGGGCTTAATAACTCATCATCTATATTATTCTTTATGAAGTCTGTTACATTCTGTATTAACTCTTCGTCTTCCGGATGAAGAACAATCCCGTCTTTTACTTTCACAGAAGACATGCTGGAATTGAAATAGTCCTTTAAAAGCATTTGTCTCGACAGCAGATTCTCTATGGTGGAGATAACCTGCCTCGGGTGAAATGGTTTGACGATATAAGCATCCGCACCATGGTTAAAGGCATTAATCTGGTCTTCTACAGAAGCTTTTGCCGATATTCCTATGATTGGAATATAACTTGTTTTCAAATCGGATTTCAATTTATTAATCAAGCTCAAGCCGTCCATGTTGGGCATAACAATATCACTTATAATAATATCAGGATGATTATGTTCTATCTCTTTCAAAGCCTCTACGCCGTCTTTTGCTTCGTGTATCACATAATCAAAGAGGACATCTTTCAGCAGGTCTCTGATATTCTTTTCATCTTCCACTATCAGTATGACAGTATCTTTGCGAGGGGATAAGTGATCCTGCCCGTTCTTTTCTTTCTGCAACGAATCTTTTTCATCCGTTACAACAAGTGAATGATCGGATGGTAGAGAAGGAATCACGACTGAAAGTTCAACGCTTTTTCCCAGTTCACTATTTACACTTATCTGCCCGCCTAATAATTCAACCAGACTCTTTGTTAGATTTAAACCTATGCCATTGCTTACAGAGTTACCCAATTTGGGAGTATCAAATATCTTATACTTATCAAATATCTCTGCCATCTGTTGCTCGGTTAACCCCTTGCCGGAATTTCTTACGAGCAAGTATAAGGTTTTATCAGGTTCATTTTGTGATATTTCAACATGAATATATCCATAACGAGGAGTATATTTGAACGCATTCGACAGTAAATTGAATATAATTTTTTCCAAAGCATTCCGGTCGGAATAGATCTCTGACGTATCATGAGCCTCTACCTTGAAGTCTATTTTATTCTCTTTCAGGATATCCACATAATTGTTGGAAGCATATTCCATCAATGATTTTACGTCCACATTTTCAGGATTCAAATCCATATTGCTCGATTTGGTTTTACGAAACTCCATCAACTCACTAATCAGCTTCTGCATCCTTTCGGCATTATTCTTTATTATTTGGAGATATTTCTTTGTACTACCATCTAACCCGTCCTGTTCCAACAAGTGCTGTGCAGGTGTATAAATCAAAGTTAGGGGGGTAAAGAATTCATGTGCCACATTAGTGAAGAAATTGAGCCGGGATTCATAAATCTTCTGTTCATGCCGTTTCTCTACCTGGGCTATAAGAACCTGGCGACTTAACCGTATGCGATTTTTGATAACAGACTTTGTGATATAGAAGATAATAATGCACAATATGGCATAGATAATCAATGCAGGAACACTAAGCCACCACGGATAACCTACTTTTATAGTTAAGCGATAAACGTTGTCTCCCCATACTTTGTCGCCATTCGTGCTCTTCACTTCAAGCTGGTACTCACCCGGAGGAAGTTGGGTAAAGATAATATTCGGATTATTACCTATCTCCACCCGTAAGCGTCTCCGCGATTCTATATTGCTGTCCGTTTTTAGCTCTCATATCTTTGCGAGGTATAAAAATGAAGCATTATGGATTTAGAAAATAGATTTAGAAGAACTTGGAAACGTTTCCAAGAAGTCTTAAAAACAGACTACAATTGTTCTTTAGCGGATGTTTGCCGCGAGCAGCATACCACTTTTGGAGGTATGAGTTCCTGGATGTCCCGACGGGGCTATAGCGTTAAACAAGCTAAGGCAGATGTGGTTCGTGATTATTATGGCGGCGTTGAGCCGTCCCCACTGAGCACTACCTCTCCTGCGTTCACTCAAATAGCACCCGCCATGTCGTCGGAAGAAGAGTTTAGTCTTGCCGGGATCACAATCACGTTTAACAGTGGAACCACCATTTCGGTCAAACGGGCCACACCCGGTGGTGTTATTAAAATGTTGCTCGATTACGAAAGAAAGGAGGGAGATCCATGTATTCTCTAACATCAGCCAATCGATACTATCTGTACCAGGGCTTTGTTCGTATGAACCTTGGCATCGACGGTTTATTCAAAATTATACGCTTGGAAATGAAGGACTTGTCTCCCGTTTCCGGAGATATATTTTTATTCTTTGGCAAAAACCGACAAAGTGTAAAAATACTGCGTTGGGATGGCGATGGCTTTCTTCTGTACTACAAGCGCCTCGAGGGTGGAAGTTTTGAGTTACCAACATTTAACCCCCATACAGGCAATTACGAGATTTCTTATCAGGTTTTGTCTTTTATCTTAAATGGAGTGTCATTGAAGTCTGTACGGTTGCGAAAACGTTTCAGGATTTAATATAATATGTTGATTGTTAATTATTTGTACTAAGTATATCATCCGATTTATTTGGTCAACTCGTTGATTTTTTATATCTTTATACCATGAAAAAGGATGAGATCATAGAGTTATTGAAGGAACAGATCAAGGGATTACGAGATGACAACAACAGACTCTTGGGGCAAGTAGATGCTTTGATAAAAGAGGTTTCTTCCCTTAAAGAAGCACTCCTTCAAAAAGGCGAATCTCTTAGCAAACAACAGCGCCTTGCTAAGGGGCTCGCCAAACTTGTATCCAACACATCCGAACAGCAACAAGCTCCCCAACCTGCCATGTCCGAAGAAGAGCGGCAGAAGAGAGAAGCTGAAAAAGCAGATAAGCGTAAAGCCAGAAAGAACAATGGTGCCAAACGTGACATGCATTATGAGATGGAGGAAGAAGAACATGTCGTTTATCCTGATGATCCCGATTTTGACATCAATAAAGCCCGGTTGTTTACTACCGCTCCCAGAATATGCGTCCGCTATGAATGTGTACCCATGCGCTTCATCAAGCACGTCTACAAGATACACACCTATACGCAAGACGGTCGCCTGTTTGAGGGAAAAACCCCGGTCTCGGCTTTCTTAAATTCCAGCTATGACGGCTCATTTATTGCCGGATTGATGGAATTACGTTATATACAATCGCTACCTGTTGAAAGAATCATCAACTACTTCGAAGGTCATGGCTTTACGCTGAAGAAACCTACGGCTCATAAGTTGATAGAAAAAGCCTCAGGCCTCTTCGAAAATCTTTATAAGTGTATCCGGCAGACAGCTTTGAGTGATCCTTATAAGGCAGCCGACGAAACCTATTACAAAATACTCGTCCCGGAAAAGAACAGTAAGGGAAAAGGAGTTAGAAAGGGATACCTTTGGGTGGTTGTCGGCATAAACACCAGGATGATATACCTGCTCTATGATGACGGCTCCCGGTCTGAAAGAGTTATTCTTAACGAATTAGGCAGTTGCAAAGGTATCATACAAAGCGATGGCTACTCACCTTACCGGAAGCTCGAAAGCGATGCTTATCCCAATATCACACGCATCCCGTGCTTGCAACATATAAAACGGAAATTTATAGATTGCGGTGAGAATGACCCGGATGCAAAAAGAATCGTGGAGCTGATAAACACTCTTTATCAAAACGAGCATAAGCATAAAGTTGGGGTTGATGGATGGACAGTAGAACAGAATCTTATGCATCGAAAAAAGTATGCGCCGGACATACTCGGAGAAATAAAAGATGTGTTTGATGAAATAGAAGAGCGGGGGGATTTATTACCAAAGAGCGAACTACAAGAAGCTATCACCTATCTTCGCAATGAGTGGAATGCAGTGGTGGACATCTTTAATTATGGTGACACTTACCTGGACAACAATATAGTTGAACGGATGAACCGGTACATATCCTTATCAAGAAAAAACTCATTGTTCTTCGGCAGCCATAAGGGAGCCGAACGAGGCGCCATACTCTACACGATAGCACTCACCTGTAGGATGCATAAAGTGAATCTATTTGAGTATCTCACGGATGTGATAAACAGAACAGCTGAATGGCAACCAAACACACCACTTGAAAAATACAGGGAACTGCTTCCTGACAGATGGGAAAAGGCTAATGGATAAAAAGGGAGCATTAGCCTTTTTATTTTAGCAAACTATATAGAATCGCGGAGACGCTTACTTTTTAGCTAGATTTAAAATTGCAAATTAACTCCAAAAGTGAATGTACGTGAAGACGGATAACGTGTAGTATCCACTCCCATATCCAATGGGTTATTGATACCCAGTTCCGGATCAAGTCCGGAATAACCGGTTAAAGTAAATATATTCTGACCGCTCACATAGAATCTACAACTTGAAAACAGTTTGCTCTTCTGGCAAATGTGACTCGGCAGTGTATAACCTATTTGCATATTCTGCAAACGCAGGTAAGAACCATTCTCCACATAGAAAGAAGAACCTCTCATATTGTTGTTAGAGTCAGAGTTGGTTATGCGTGGATATACAGCATCCAAATCCCCGTCTTTTGTCCATGCTTTTGTGTAAGCATCCGCCAACGCATTCTGGCGTCCTGCTGAAGCAAGGCTTCCTTTAGCAACGTTCCAGATGTCATTTCCAATAGTTCCTTGGAATGCCATGCTTACATCAAAGTTCTTATAACTAAATCCTAAGTTGAAACCATAAATGAGGTCCGGATTAGGATCACCGATAAAAGTACGGTCATCATCATCGTTCAATTCGCCTGATTCTCCTAATTTGGCAAACTTAAAATCGCCCGGTTGTGCATTAGGCTGAATCTTGGTACCATTCTTATCCACATAATTGTCTATCTCTTCCTGATTCTGGAATATTCCTATTTGTTTGTACCCCCAGAAACGTCCGATAGGACCTCCTACATACGTACGGCTGGTATTTCCACTCAAATATTCCGATGTAAGTTTGGTTACCTCTGTCTTATAAGTAGACATGTTCAGCCCTACATTGTAATTAAAGTCTTTTCCTATCTGGTTACGGTAGTTGACTACTATTTCAAAACCGGTATTCTTCAAGTCTCCCGCATTAAAGAAGGGGCTGTTAGGGAAGGCGCCAAAAGAAGGAATAGGCATATTCAGCAACATGTCACTTGTTTTCTTTACATAAAAGTCCATGCTTACATCAAGGCTGTTTTTAAAGAAAGACATATCTAAACCGACATTGGTTTGTTGGCTGGTTTCCCATTTAATATCTGCATTTCCCACATAAGTCGGAACGTAACCTTGTGAGTATCCGTTTCCAAAGTACCACTGATTCTCATTATTGGTGCCAATCAACGTAAGAGGCGCGTCTCTATCAATTCGTTGGTTACCGTTCTGTCCCCAACCTACACGCAGTTTTAAATTGGAAATTGTATTTTCAATGTTCAGGTTCTTAAAGAATTCTTCATTGCTCACTCTCCAACCTAATGAAACTGATGGGAAATAGCCCCAACGGTTACGTTTTGCAAATCTTGAAGAACCGTCGGCACGGAAATTGACTGTAGCAAGGTATCTATCATCATATACATAGTTGATACGTCCCAAGTACGACAACATAGAAGATGTTTCTTTACCTCCCGAGGTGTTATCTCCAGCTGTTTGTGCATCAAGTATCTGATAGATTTCATCGTTACCTAAAGCCTTTCTCTTAAATGCATTAATGCCTTCGCTGCTGTTCTTCTCATAAGTCATGGCAACCATTGCATCCAGTTTATGCCTGCCTATTGTCGTGTTGTAGTTAAGGCGTTGTTCTACCAGATAATTAGAAGTAACAGCACTATTATTATTCAATTGAGTTTCTTTATTATATTTACTTTCCTGATTCGCTAAGTTATCCTCCGAAAAAGTAGACGAATAGACAGGGCGGAAATCCTTGAAAGTATCATGGTATCTTTCGAAGCTATATTGTACCCGATAGCTCAATCCTTTATACAATTTAATGTGGGCAAACACATTGCCAAATACATTGAATATGTCATTGTATCTATTAGGAAGTTCGAGCATGGCTACCGGATTAGGGTCGTAAGACCACTCGGTAGGAGCATATTTGTTATATTCGTAATTTTCAGAAGACGGATCTACCAACGGGCTGATAACAGGGGTAAAAGGATCGGCTTTTTGAATGAAATCGAATGAAGGAATTGCTCCTGCGTCACGCTTTCTTATCTTTGCCAGATTGACATTGGCGCCAACAGTGATAAATTTGTTGATATCATATTCAAGATTCGCCTTAAGTGAAAGTCTTTTGAATTCAGTAGTGATGATCGCACCCTGATCGTCTACATATCCTAAACTTAAAGAAGATCTCGAATTATCTGTCCCCTTACGGATGCTTAGATTATAGTTCTGGTTAAAAGCTGTACGGGTTACTTCATTCCACCAGTTGGTATTATAACCTTTCTGATACTGATTGGTAAACTTATCCTTCATTGAGTTTTGAAAGCTTGCATCATTTTCATACGCTTTCATGATGAAGTTGTAGTATTGGTCGCTGTTCATCATGTTCAATGCTTTATAACTGTTTTTTACACCTACATAAGCATCTAATGTTACAGTCGTTTCACCTTTCACCCCTCCCTTGGTAGTAATGAGGATTACTCCATTAGAACCTCTCGAACCATAGATAGCGCAGGCTGAAGCATCTTTTAATACTTCCATACGTTCAATATCAGATGGATTCAGGCTGCTGATGTTATCCATGAACTGTCCATCAACTACGTACAATGGATTGTTGTCATTGACGGTCCCTAAACCTCTCACGCGGATCACTGCATCCGATCCCGGCTGGCCGGAACTGGCGGCAACAAATACGCCGGCTGCCTTACCTGTAAGTAGTTCGGATGCATTGGACACTGCATAGTTCTTAATATCCTTACTACTTATAGAAGCCAAAGCACCGGTAAGGTCACTCTTTCTTTGAGTACCGTAACCAATAACTACAACCTCATCCAATTTATTATCGGACACTAGATTTACATTGTACGTTCCGCTATTTGTTACGTTTACAATTTCAGTTTTAAAACCTACATACGAGAATGAAACTTTATTTGACGATACTTTTAATGTATATCTACCGTCAAAATCAGTGATAGTACCATTGGTCGTTCCCACTTCAAGAACAGAAACTCCAATTAAAGCCTCTCCGGTATTACTGTCGTATACCACACCCGAAATACTCTTGGTTTGCTGTGCAAAGACATTTGTGCAAACAGCAAGAATAAGAATGAATAATAATAAATGCTTACTCATAGTTTATACACTTAGATTTAATTATATGAAATGATATTTTGTTTATTCGCAATAATCTTACCATTTTTCAGTTCTAATTCTGTTCCGGCGGGAAGTTCCACAATTACTCTTGCGTCGTTGGCCGGGATCTCAACGGAGCCATTTGTCTTTATATTTTTTGCTATATATTCTTTGGCAACAATATCAAACAAATCGCATGGTTGGGTAGCTTGATAAGTAATGGTTTTGGTCTCTTTATGAGGGTTATAATAGAGATAGACCGGATAAGGTTTCTCTGTATAGAAGTCTGTGACATTGCAATCCAGTCGGAGAATACCCTCCACATTCGTTTGACAAACAATGGCCCCCAAAATACCAACAGGAGAAGAGCTGTAAACACTGAACATGCTTTCCGTCGGATTACCTTTTATCCATTTGGGACCATCGCCGATTGCAACCGGACTAACTCCTTTTAATGATGCTTTTCCATAGTCATCCGTTTTTCGTAAACCTTCATAAGAAACATTATCATAAGTAATGTCCTTCAATTCCGGAGCCCATTGATGTGTTTCATCTATTTCCCCCGGATAGAACAAACGACATGCACTTGCATTGTTCAACATCCACTTGCCGATAGCTTTTGCATATTGAGGCTGATATTTCACCATCGGAATGAAAGGCCAGGCAGGTTTGATACTGTTCATGAGGAATGCATATCCTCCGCCGTCTGTGATACTTCCTTGCAGACCACTTACATCATAATCACCCCATTTTCCTACAATAATTCCCCAACCGGTTCTTCCTGCAGGGCTTTTACATCCGTCAAATACCCAATCAAGAAGTTTGGCTACATCATAGTTAGCCCCCTCTACTGCATTCAAATAGGCTGCCGTATACACTCCGAGTGGTAAAAGAGCCTCGTAAAAACGGCTTTCTTTCTGGGCAAGCAGGGCTTCGATAGCACTTTTACTATGTTGCAGATAACGTGGATCGCCAAACTTATGATAAGCACATAGTAATACATAAGCATGGCCACCGGCGGCGTCTTGTTGCAATGGAATATGATTAACCATTCCTTTCATTTGTGCATAGTCAAAATAAGAATAGTCGTAATTTCCATTCAATACGGAATCTGCTTTAACAAACTGCTCCGCAATGCTTTTTTGTATCTTCTCTGCCCCGTCTACATTGGGGAAAACATCGCAAATAGCATAATATAAGGCATTGGGTAATACATCATACCACCAGTCGCGGGCATAGCCTCCTCCTAAAAGGGCTACTGACGGAGTCGTATTGTTCATGACTATATTCCAGCCGTTATCAGAATTGAAATAATTCTGCACCATTTTTACATAGTTATATCCGTCTTGATTCGTCTTGTCAATCCCTACAAGGCCGGCACCAAGAATAGCTGCCAATGAGTTCAGACTTTCATGGAACTCTCCATTATTGGCATTCTTTCCCTGACGAATATCTTTAATGGCAGTATATAAGCCAAATGTAGTCTGGTCCATATTTCTGCGGGTGTCATCTAACCAGATTAATGGTCCGACTTCGCTTTTATTATTCCAGTCAAAGATAAACTGGTCATACTTTTGGGCTTTTTGCTTCCAGTCCAGCATTTTATAAGTTTCAGGCATATCAGGCATAGAGTCTACCCTATGGATGGAAACCTGTTTTACCTTTTCACCAAAGTTATTTCCGTTGCCCGAGCAAGATGCCAGGAAACAAACGGTCATAAGTACAAAAACACCTTTACTTGTCATTTTCATGTTCAATAGTATCAGTTTGATTAGTAATATTCTTAGCTAAAGGATATGCCGCTAATTGTAATCCGGCAACAATCACCAGCGCATATTTCAATGCAAAATCCTGCGATACACAATAAGCAAGGAAGATAAACAGTAGTAAACCGAAAGCTCTTCCAAGGAAAAGGCCGAACTCATGACTTAGGATATATGCATATTCGTTTCTATTCTCAATCTTTGCAACTGCATCAATTGTTCTCATCATAATGGGGAAGTAAGCCAGGTCGAACAAAGGCTGGAATATCACTTTGCAAAGGACGAAAAGGATCACTCCCGTAGCAGAGAAGAGAATACCGTTGAATAGTGTACCGGCAAAGAATACGATTAGTCCTCCTACAAATATTTTCAAACGGTCTTGCGGGCGGGCCATACGTCCTAATACATACACCAGGACAGCGGTCAATGCTCCGCTAACTCCCTGAATCAATCCTAACGCTCCTTCATCTCCTACCAGCTTCAATACTAATATAGCCGGTGCCGTTACTAAAAAACCTTGAACCATTCCTTTCAATCCGGCTAGCCACAGCATCTTTTTCCAAAGTATGTTGAAGCGGAAATAGAGGAAGTTCGTTTCTTTGGGGTTCTCGAATTTACCTTTCCACAGTGTCATACAGGCGATAACGGTAATGACTACTGCTGCCATCGTAACTACACAATAAGAGGTATTGATATTGAAGAGGAATCCGAAAACTTCTTTTCCATCTATCTGGCTGATAAATGCGCCTATAATTAAAGGAACACCGATGGAGGTAATAGAAAAGAAGAAAGACTCTAGTCCGAAGAAATAGTTACGGCTGTTGTCGTTGGTATTATAGAGAGCCAGCAGGTATCGGTTGGTCCAGAAGAAACCAGAAGCTGCTCCCATTAAAAAGCCGGCCAGACCAAGTTCGACGAAGCCAAGTGACTTGATAGTCATCATACCGAACATGGAAATGCCACTTATCAGGATTCCTACCGAATAAAGCGTCTTCACACTGTATTTTTTTAGCAGATAACCGTTAACAAGAGAGGTAGTAATGATGCCTATATACATTGCCAGCTGATAAAAAGCAACCATCACGGGGTCACTCGTGTTTCTCATGATATAGGCTCCCACAAAGATTTCTACTATCGGTAGTACCAATGCATAAAGCATATTGGTAACCAACAGTGTTCTCATGTTAGGTTCCTGTTGCTTAAAGAACAGATATTCTTTTTTCAGTTTATTCATTACTTCTCTTGTGTCTGTTTTAATACGTTTAATATCTCTGAAATGGAAAGCTCTGCCTTACAAATCACTTCATCGCTTGCTCCATAATACATGGTTATCGTATCGCCGTCCACCAAATGCCCATTATTGAAAACTACATTTCCGAAGAAACCTGTTTGCTCATAAGCGGCGATAGGTTCCATGATAGGTTCTTCGCTTCTTGCAATGACTTTCGACGGGTCATTTAAATCGAGTAATAAAGCCCCCAAGCAATAACGGTGATTAAAATCGGCTCCATGATAAATCTCCAGCCAGCCTTCTTCTGTCTTTATTGGAGCTGCCCCTGCCCCTACACGTGCGCAATCCCACATTCCGTCACGAGTGGTTGCCACACATTTGTGGTTTCCCCAATGCAAGCGGTCGGGCGATTCTGCCAACCATATATAATTGCCGCCAAGTTCGGGACTGCTCGGGCGATGAAGAGCGAAATACTTGTCGCCTATCTTCTGTTCGAATAATGCACAATCTTTATTATGCGGTGGGAATATCATTCCATGCCGTGTATAGTTTTTCCAATCATTGGTGTGAATCAGTCCAACCCCTACAGCTACCGACGATACTTCTGTGAAAGTAAGGTAAAAACCATCTTCGGTTGTTGCAACACGGCAATCCTCAATACCGAATGCTTCCAGCTCTCCTTTTCCGAAAATAGGTGGAAATTCCGGTTCATCTTTGAAGTGAATACCGTCGGTACTTGAAACCAATCGTAAGTAAGACATCGTGGTCAGATAATTCTTTCCTTTGTAACCGATAACGCGTGGGTCTGAAGCATCCAAATCGGGATCATTCTTTAGAAACGAAACCACTTCTATTTTTCCTTTTTCATTATATATAGGAAAACTGATAATTCCTTCTTTCTGTATAGGTCTTTCTGCGACGCGCAAAAGTAACCAAATTTTGCCTTGATATTTGAAAACTCCGGGATTTAACAAACATGTAATTTCCATTCCGTTGATTCCCGCTTTTAAATCTTTTGGAGCCAGTAGGGGGTTCTGCTCACATCTTTTAGCTATATCCATAATATTTCGATTAGTGATTATTTCTGTGAACAAAAGTATGAGATGAGAGACAGGAAAGCGTTTACTATATTCTCAAAGAAGTGTACACATGCTCAAGAACATGTTTTTAAGAGGATGATATTGGGGAATGATTTTAGAAGAGGCAGGGATATTCGTATTTATATGCTGTACTATTTAAAAGCTTGATTTATAGATGGATGTGCACTTCGTTGAAGTGTATTATATTCTCATAAGTGTATAGTATAGTTTCTTTGAGGAGTGCAAAAGAAACATATAAAGATAAAAAAATAAGAGGCCAAACTCAAAAATATAATTTGAGGAAGCCTCTTGTTTTTTCTTTTTAATAAAAATGATACTGTAAATCCTATTTCTTCACGTATGGATAATCTATCGTATATAATCTGTCAGAGTTTGTTTGATAGAGGTGAAGCCGTTAAAAAAAAATTGTTAGACAGCCTCTTTTCGTTATCGGTTTGGTATACTGTCTTTATAAATAGTAATTGTCCTTTTTCTTGTTGAATCATTCTTGATACTGGTTACATCTCCCCGGGTCGTGAAATACACATAGTTTCCCAGATCGAGAAAACGGTATACTTTCACTCCGTCGTGCTCGAACAGATAACTGACTTCATAAGTCTGGTTATTTTCTGATTTTCCGCTTTTCAGTGGAATACCTGCATAGCAGGAAGCTAGTCCCGTTATGCAGAAGAAAAGAATAAAGGTCCGAATCAATGTTTTCATAATCATTTCTTCACGTGTGGATAATCTATCGTATAATGTAATCCGCGGCTTTCCTTACGCTCCATTGCTTGGCGCATAATCAGATAACCCACATTCACCATATTACGCAATTCGCAGATTTCTCTGGACGCTACGCTACGTTTGAACAGGCTTTCAGTCTCTTCGTAGATAATATCGAGTCTGTCCCAGGCACGTTTCAGACGGAGGTCACTGCGGACGATGCCTACGTATGTACTCATAATTTGATTCACTTCCTTCATACTTTGCGTAATGAGCACCATTTCTTCCGGAGAGCGGGTTCCTTCGTCATTCCATTCGGGAATATCTTCATTATAAGAATACTGATCAACCGCTTGCAGACTGTGCTTGGCGGCAGCGTCGGCATATACCACTGCTTCTATCAATGAGTTGGAAGCCAGACGGTTTCCACCATGCAATCCGGTGCACGAACATTCTCCCACGGCATAAAGGCGTTCGATGGAAGATTGTCCGTCCAGGTCAACAAGGATACCTCCGCAGAGATAGTGGGCGGCCGGGGCTACCGGGATATAATCTTTCGTGATGTCGATGCCCAGGCTAAGACATTTTTCGTAGATATTGGGGAAATGTTTCTTTGTTTCTTCGGGATCTTTGTGGGTAACGTCCAGATATACATGGTCGTCTCCACGGTTCTTCATCTCGTTGTCGATGGCGCGTGCCACGATGTCACGGGGAGCGAGCGAAAGACGGGGATCGTATTTCTGCATGAACTCTTTGCCATCCATTGTGCGCAGTACACCTCCGTAACCACGCATTGCTTCCGTTATCAGGAAAGAAGGGCGGTCTCCCGGATGATACAGGGCGGTAGGGTGGAATTGTACAAACTCCATATCCTTCACCGTACCTTTGGCACGGTAAACCATGGCGATACCGTCTCCGGTAGCGACTAGTGGGTTAGTGGTTGTTTTATAAACGGCTCCTACTCCACCGGTAGCCATTAGCGTCACTTTAGCAAGATAGGTATCTACTTTTCCCGTTTTCGGATCGAGGATATAAGCACCATAACATTTGATGTCCGGTGTCTGGCGGGTTACAGTCACTCCCAGGTGATGCTGTGTCAGGATTTCAATGGCAAACTGGTTTTCGATGACCGTGATATTCGGATGGCGTTGTACGGCTTTAATCAGGCTGTCCTGAATTTCCGCTCCCGTATTATCTTTATGGTGAAGAATACGGAACTCCGAGTGTCCGCCTTCGCGGTGCAAGTCAAATTCGCCTTTCTCGTTCTTGTCAAAGTCCACTCCCCATTTAATCAGTTCTTCAATTTGTGCGGGAGCTTCGCGCACTACCTTTTCTACTGCGTCACGGCTGCTGATCCAGTCGCCGGCAATCATTGTGTCTTCAATGTGCTTGTCGAAATTATCCACCAGAAGGTTGGTGACGGAGGCTACACCTCCCTGGGCGAAGTACGTATTGGCTTCTTCCAGCCCACTTTTACAGATAAGAGCAACTTTACCTTTGTGCGCCACTTTCAGCGCAAAACTCATACCGGCAATTCCGGAACCGATAACGAGGAAATCGAATTTTCTTACCATAATCTTGTTATTTCTCTCCGCAAAGCTACAAAATAAGTTACTTCGTTGTACTTTTCGTTGTCACTAATTCATAAAATTGCTACCTTGCAGGCAAAAATCTGACAAAATGAATCGAATTTTTCATGCCCGTATCGCTTGGTACCAATATTTCCTGTTGGTGGTGCTTACTGTGAATGCCGTCGGCGCATTGTGGTGTAAATATATCTTAGTGGCGGTACTGTTTATGCTGATGCTGATTGTAGTGATCGAACAAATTATACACACTACTTATACATTGACAACAAACGGTGATCTGGAAGTCTCACGTGGCCGTTTTATTCGTAAGAAGATCATCCCGCTTTCCGAAATTACCACAGTCAGGAAATACCATTCCATGAAGTTCGGCCGTTTCTCGGTGACGGATTATATCTTAATAGAATACGGAAAAGGGAAGTTTGTTTCGGTGATGCCTGTCAAGGAACAGGAATTTGCAGAACTACTCGAAAAGAGAATGTTCGCAAAGAAAATAAAGGCCACGGAGGCAATAGACCCGGTAGACTCTCAAGCGGATGAATCGTAGCATGTTTTGATAATAATGAAAAGATTAACTGATTATATACTATGAAATATCAAGTAATTATCATCGGTGGCGGTCCTGCGGGATATACGGCTGCCGAAACTGCCGGTAAAGGCGGTTTGAGCGTATTGCTTATCGAAAAGAATAGTCTGGGTGGCGTCTGTCTGAATGAAGGCTGTATTCCTACGAAAACATTGTTGTATTCGGCAAAGACTTATGACAGTGCAAAACATGCATCAAAGTATGCAGTCAATATTCCGGAAGTCTCTTTCGATTTGCCTAAGATAATAGCGCGTAAAAGTAAGGTAGTGCGTAAACTGGTGCTGGGAGTGAAAGCGAAGCTGACTGCCAACAATGTTACAATTGTATCAGGAGAAGCGCAGATCATTGATAAAAATACGGTTCGCTGCGGGGAAGAGACTTACGAAGGAGAGAATCTGATATTATGTACGGGTTCGGAAACTTTCATTCCCCCTATTCCGGGAGTGGACGCGGTGAACTACTGGACGCACAGGGATGCTTTGGACAGTAAAGAATTGCCGGCTTCTCTGGCTATTGTTGGTGGCGGGGTAATCGGTATGGAGTTTGCGTCGTTCTTCAATAGTTTGGGAGTACAAGTGACGGTGGTTGAGATGATGGACGAAATCCTGGGTGGAATGGATAAGGAGCTTTCCGCTTTGCTCCGTGCAGAATATACAAAACGAGGTATTAAATTCCTGCTTAGTACGAAAGTGGTCGGCTTGTCGCAAACGGAAGAAGGGGCTGTTGTTTCTTATGAGAACGCGGAGGGAAACGGCAGTGTCATTGCAGAAAAGCTGTTGATGAGTGTCGGCCGTCGCCCGGTGGCGAAAGGTTTCGGGCTCGAAAACTTGAATTTGGAGAAGACAGAGCGTGGCGCTATCAGAATTAATGAAAAGATGCAGACTTCTGTGCCGGGCGTGTATGTTTGTGGTGACCTGACAGGATTCTCTTTGCTCGCCCATACGGCTGTTCGTGAAGCGGAAGTTGCCGTACATTCCATCTTGGGAAAGGAAGATGCCATGAGTTATCGGGCTATTCCGGGCGTAGTCTATACCAATCCGGAGATTGCCGGAGTGGGTGAAACGGAGGAATCGGCCTCAACGAAAGGAATCAATTATCAGGTTATCAAACTTCCGATGGCTTACTCCGGTCGTTTTGTGGCGGAGAATGAGGGCGTGAACGGAGTCTGTAAAGTACTGCTGAACGAACAACAACGGGTGATTGGTGCTCATGTATTGGGCAATCCGGCTTCGGAGATTATCACTCTTGCGGGCACTGCCATTGAGCTCGGATTGACGGCGGCGCAATGGAAAAAGATTGTTTTCCCGCATCCTACGGTAGGAGAGATTTTCCGGGAAGTGTTATAAACGGATTCCGATATCTGCGATCGTTCATTGATGCGGGTATCTTACTGATAAAATCAAATATATGATGAGAAAATATATAATCACTCCGGCCTTATTGGCAATAGTTTGTATGGTGATGTGTCATTGTACATTTGTTGATGTCATAAACTGTATTGTATGAAAAAAAGTCTTTTGTTGGTCGCCCTTTCAGTTTGTTTGTTGCCACTTTGGGGACAACAAAATTTCTCCCGGATAGATTCGCTTATCAAGAAGATGCTCCCCGAAGCATCCGAGGTCGGTATATCCGTCTACGATCTGACGGCTAAGAAATCACTTTATAACTATCGTGCGGAGAAACTTTCCCGTCCTGCCTCTACCATGAAGCTGCTGACGGCTATTACCGCACTCTCCCGCCCCGAAGCAGCCGAACCTTTCCGCACGGAAGTATGGCACGATGGCGTGATAGAACATGATACTTTGCAAGGCAACCTGTATGTGGTAGGCGGATTCGATCCTGAATTTAACAGCCAGTCGATGGATTCATTGATAGAAGAGGTAATCACTTTCCCTTTTTCGGTGATTAACGGACAGGTGTACGGCGATGTTTCGATGAAAGACTCTCTTTATTGGGGTAGTGGATGGGCATGGGACGATACCCCTGCGGGCTATCAACCCTATTTGTCTCCACTGATGTTTTGCAAGGGGACTGTGCAGGTTTCTGTCGTTCCTTCTACGGTGCAGGGAGATACCGCGAGTGTTTCCTGTCAACCTGTATCCTCCTATTATACAGTGACGAATCAGACGAAAACACGTACCTCTTCTGCCGGAAAATTCTCTTTCACGAGAGACTGGCTGACGAATGGCAATAATCTCCTCGTTTCGGGCAATGTCACTTCGATCAGAAAGGACGATGTAAACATCTACGATTCTCCCCGTTTTTTTATGCATACTTTCCTGGAGCGTCTTCGTGGGAAAGGAATCACGACTCCCCAGTCGTATGGCTTTGCTGAATTGCCTCGTGATAGTGTGAATGTAGAACGGATGGCTTGCTGGAATACTTCCGTGCAGAAAGTGCTGAACCAGTTGATGAAAGAGAGTGATAATCTCAATGCGGAAGCATTGCTCTGTCGCTTAGGAGCCCAGGCTACGGGAAAGAAGCAAGTGGCTGCCGAAGATGGTATTGTCGAGATTATGAAATTGATCCGTCGCCTGGGGCATGACCCGAAAGACTATAAGATTGCCGACGGTTGCGGACTGTCCAATTATAATTACCTCTCTCCTGCCCTGCTGGTGGATTTTCTGAAATATGCGTACTCGCAAACAGAGGTGTTTCAGATGTTATATAAATCTCTTCCCATTGGCGGAGTGGACGGAACATTGAAATTCCGGATGAAAGGTACTCCTGCCTTCCGGAATGTTCATGCCAAAACAGGCTCGTTTACGGCAATAAATGCGCTTGCGGGCTATCTGAAGATGAAAAACGGACATGAAGTAGCTTTTGCCATTATGAACCAGAATGTGCTTTCGGCAGCTAAGGCACGGGCATTTCAGGATAAGGTGTGTGAGGTGATTATTGGGAAATAGATGGTGTCATAATACTCAAATTGAAAGGCTTACCCCTGCTAAAGCTCTGTGCAGCAGAAGCACTTTCCTAAAGAAAAGTGTTTTGACACCCCCAAAAACAACCCAAGTGGAATTTCGTTGTTGAATCCGATTTCTATGTTGTCATAGGTTAAGTTTCTACTCTTTATGGAGGGCTTATTGATTCTTCTATAACTTATTGATTTTTCTATAAAAAGATAATTGTATTCTCTAATAAGCAAAAATCGTTGGATTTTGTTTACCAGAGAATACAATTATACTTGTTTAGAATCGAATATTGTAAATCCTATATTCTATTTACTTGGCGTATTCAGCCCAATTGGTATTCTTCATATCGCCGCTCTTAGCCAACTCTGCGTGCATACCAAGTGCAGCCTGAATAGCGTGTGGAGTCTGCGCGCGGTTGCCGGCCAGTTTGAGGTAATCCCAAAGAAGCTCTTTGTAGTCAGGATGAGCACAGTTTTCGATGATGGCTTGTGCGCGTTCTTTCGGACTCTTGCCACGAAGATCGGCAACACCTTGCTCGGTGATAACGATGTTGACATCGTGCTCCGTGTGGTCGTGGTGGGATACCATCGGTACGATGGCACTGATCTTACCTTCCTTAGCCACAGACGGACAAGTGAAGATAGAAATGTAAGCGTTGCGGGTAAAGTCTCCCGAACCACCGATACCGTTCATCATTTTTGTTCCGCCGATATGGGTAGAGTTTACGTTGCCGTACAGGTCGACTTCGATGGCTGTATTGATAGAAATGATACCGAGACGGCGTACTATTTCCGGGCTGTTTGAGATTTCCGACGGACGGAGAACCAATTTATCGCGGAAGAAATCCATATCGTTGTAAATGCCTTCCAGACAGTCGTTTGTAACTGTCAGTGAGCAGGCGCTACCAAATTTGATACGTCCTTCGCGAATCAGTCCGATCACGGAGTTCTGTATTACCTCTGTGTACATTTCGAATGGAGGAATCGTTTTATCACGTCCCAATGCACCAAGTACGGCGTTGGCGATGTTTCCTACACCCGATTGCAGGGGTAAGAAAGTAGACGGAATGATACCGCGTTTCATGTCGGCAGCGAGGAAGTCGGCAACATTCTGTCCGATTTTGTCGGTCAACGGATCGGCAGCGGCGAAAGAACGGGCTTCGTCCGGCCAGTTGGTTTCTACTACGCCAATAATCTTTTTCGGGTCTACCTGAACGTAAGGGAGCCCGATACGGTCACTCGGTTTATAGATAGGAATCTCGCGGCGGTAAGGAGGATCGAGCGGTTCGTATACGTCGTGCATACCCATGCCGGATTTGCTGTGTGCGCTGTTCAACTCCACGATGATCTGGTCGGCCAGACGGCAGATCGTCGGGGAAATACCACCGGCGGCAGTCAGATAAATTTTTCCGTCGGGAGTCACTTCGCAGGCTTCGATGATGGCTACGTTCACTTTGCCCATGAATCCGTAGCGCACTTCCTGTGCCATTTGTGAGAGGTGTATGTCGTTGTAGGCAATCTCTCCGTTGTTCACAGCTTTGCGGAAATCAGCGTTGGTAGTATAAGGGGCGCGGTAGCGGATGGCTTTGGCACGTGACAGTACGCCGTCGCAGGACTCTCCTGTTGATGCACCTGTGAAAATTCCTACTTGAAACGGGTTTCCTTTCGCATGTTCTGCTTCAGCAATTTTTGCGAGTTCGGCTGTTACAGCCTTGGCCGTTCCGGCGGGAGTAAATCCGCTTAGGCCGATGTTGTAGCCATGTTTAATCAGGCTTGCAGCTTCCGCTGCCGAAATACGATTGAGTGACATAAATAGTAAATTTCGTGTTAAAATACAGTTGATATTTAATAAGTTAATAATTCTATTCGCTTTTCGGATAAGATATCAGGCGCGGGTTACACGGGTTTCATGGTTTCCGGAAAAGTTGGATTGCATAGAGAGACAGCGTAATCCGTGCTTGATATGTCTTTATAATTTCAATTTCCCTCAATATTTCCGTTGAAGTATTTCTCCCCAGATAATGGCTCGGCGTGCTTCTTCTGCCGAATGAATCGTAAAGTCTTCTTTATTGTCGGGTGAGTCGTGAGGAGTATTATAGTGAGCACCTTGCCGACTGTTTTGTTCATCCTGTGCGACACTGTTCGCGAGGGATGCAGCCACGGATACTTCTTCTTTTTTCTTTTTCTGTTTCGAAGTTTGCTGTTTGGAAGGTTGTTTGGCGACCGGTTGCTCGCGAAGAATCGGCCGGAGCAGTTCGTCCAGGGATTTGGGGCTGCCCCATGCTTCGGGTATGGGAACGGCATCGGGGTTTACTTCAACCGGAGATGGCATTGGGGGAACGGGGTGCTTGGCTTTAGCCTTTTTCGCCTTGCTGTTTTTATTCACCTCTTTGAATATTCCCACAAGAATGACGCCTGCTATCAAGAGAAATTTCAAAAAATCTTCCATTGTGCTTCACATCTAAATAGTTATCCGCCAAAGGTAGGCATTTTATCTGGTTTGAACTAACATTTGGGCATGAAAAAAGGGCAGCTTCACAGCTCCCCTTAATTTTTTTAACCTAAACCTTAACTATGAAAAAATCTAATGTTTCTTTCATTGCACAAATGTGAAAAATAAATTTAAATTTGCCAAGTATATGGATGGAAAATGTTTATCCTCTTAACATAAATTACAAATTTGCTTGCCAAATCATCAATTTTTGCGTTATTTCTGTGTCAATTAACTACTTATTGAAAGTGAAGCCGTATCTTTGTATCCGAATTTTTAAACTAAGATTTGAGTATGAACGAATTAACGGGAGCGGACTTTAAATCCGCAACTGAAATGACTGATGACAACAAGAAGTTGTTTATCGAAACATACGGCTGCCAGATGAACGTAGCCGACAGTGAGGTGATTGCATCGGTGATGCAAATGGCGGGATATTCCGTAGCTGAAACGCTGGAAGAGGCTGACGCTGTGTTTATGAACACTTGTTCTATCCGCGACAATGCGGAGCAGAAGATCCTGAACCGCCTGGAGTTTTTCCACTCGCTGAAGAAAAAGAAAAAGCGCCTGATTGTGGGTGTACTGGGCTGTATGGCCGAACGGGTAAAGGATGATTTGATAACGAATCATCATGTCGACCTAGTAGTCGGTCCGGATGCTTACCTGACGTTGCCCGATTTGATTGCTGCCGTAGAGACTGGCGAGAAAGCAATCAATGTGGAGCTTTCTACTACCGAAACTTATCGGGATGTGATTCCGTCGCGTATCTGTGGCAATCATATTTCCGGCTTTGTGTCCATTATGCGTGGTTGCAACAATTTCTGCACTTATTGCATCGTTCCCTATACTCGCGGACGTGAGCGTAGCCGTGACGTGGAAAGCATCCTCAATGAAGTGGCGGACTTGGTGGCAAAAGGTTATAAAGAAGTCACCCTGTTGGGGCAAAATGTCAACTCATACCGTTTTGAGAGACCGACAGGGGAAGTGGTTACCTTCCCGATGTTGCTCCGAACAGTGGCCGAAGCCGCTCCGGGGGTACGTATTCGTTTCACGACTTCCCATCCGAAGGATATGAGTGACGAAACGTTGGAGGTGATTGCACAAGTGCCGAATGTATGTAAACATATTCATCTGCCTGTGCAGAGCGGTAGTTCCCGCATCCTGAAACTGATGAACCGTAAGTATACCCGTGAATGGTATCTGGACCGGGTGGCAGCTATCAAACGCATCATCCCCGATTGCGGACTGACTACCGATATTTTCTCCGGTTTTCATTCTGAAACGGAAAAAGATCATGCCATGTCGCTTTCGCTGATGGAAGCGTGTGGGTACGATGCTGCTTTTATGTTTAAATATTCCGAGCGTCCGGGAACGTATGCATCGAAACATCTTGAAGATAATGTGCCCGAAGAGGTGAAAGTCCGCCGCCTGAATGAGATTATCGCTTTACAGAACCGTCTGTCTGCCGAATCCAACCAGCGTTGCATCGGAAAGACGTATGAAGTGCTTGTGGAAGGTGTTTCCAAGCGTTCGCGCGATCAACTGTTCGGCCGTACGGAACAAAACCGTGTGGTGGTGTTCGACAGGGGTACGCATCGTGTCGGTGATTTCGTCAATGTGCGTGTCACAGAGGCTAGTTCGGCTACGCTGAAAGGGGAAGAAATCTGATTTCACCACAGAGGACGCAGAGGACACAGAGGTCTTATTCTCATAGTCGTGGCTGTCTTGTAGTTGTGACTGCCTGTACGGTATGTGGCAACTGCGCTTATACAACACATCCTGTGGAGGCTTTGAGGATTAATATAAAAAATCAGTGTTCCTCTGTGTCCTCTGCGTCCTCGGTGGTGAAACTTACATCATCATGTGTCTCCTGATGGAGAACTTCACAATTGCCATTGCATTGATGGACGCGAATGGAATATCCATCGGTTCATGGTGTGTGTTGTAACTCACCAGTTTGAGATGACCTTCTTGCTCCGAACGGTTCACGTATTTTACTGCCAGATACTCGTCTCCGTCAATCATAAACGACACCAGGTATATTTCCCCGTAAATGACATTGTCGAAACTGCTGATTTCTTTATATCCGATAATGTCTCCCGATTTCAATATTGGGTACATGCTGTCTCCGTTGACGTAGACCGCCCCGTCGCAGACGGATATATTGGGAATCAATATCTTCCCCAGTGCATACTGCTTTTTATTGGTGAACAATGTTTTCAGGTTCGCAGCTGCCGTAATGTCGTATAATGTCACGCTACGGTCGTCTATTGGTTCGGGTATTTTCGGATTGTGTATAATCTCGACTTCTCCCTGCACCAGTTCGCTTTCGCAATGTCTCGGCTGATGTTTCGGATTTCCTTTTCCCAATAATAGCCAGTTGTAGTCTACCTTGTCCCCAAACTTGTCAAGTAACAGACGGAAATCAATACTGTTTCGTGCGCCCCAATTGGAAACTGTAGCACGTGAGACGCCTAAATATTCAGCTAGTTCGCTGTCGTTCTTGAAGTTTAGCACCTGTTTGGCACGCTTCACGATTCCTGTGACATCTAAAAATGTATCCATTCTATGATCGTTTATTTTTGATGTAAAAATTCATAAACTCGTTAATTGCTCATTGATAATCTGTTATCTACTTTTTGAAAGTTAATTTCCAAAATCTTTTGTTTTCTTTGTGAAAACTGTTTTATATTTGTAGCAACGAAATCATAAATATGTTTCAAAAATATAAATATTAAATAGAAAAACCATGAGAAACAGCAAAAAGTTTACGAAAGGTTGCAAAATACCTCATTCACCGCCTTTTTAAGGAAACCGTGCCGGACGCGCGAAAGTAATAGTAAGCCTGCTTGCAGCGTCTATATATCTTGCATATAAGATCTATATATCCTGCGTGTAGCATCTATATACCCAATGTGCAGCCGATATATCTCCAATATACAGCAACTATATGTCCTGCGCGCCAGCGATATATCTTCAATATACAAACAAATATTTAAATATGAAAACTATAAAAACGGAAAAGCAATATGGAAACCATTATGAACAAATCTCTATGCATCTGCGGATGTTGCAAGCGGGAGCTTCCACAGGAAGCCTTTTATATGAACCAGCGTACCCACACTACGGATAGCTACTGCAAAGAATGTCGTAAGGCAAACGCACGCAGACATCGCAATCAGGATAAAAGTACATTATTTGAAAACAAATCTGTTTCCTATCCGGTGATAACCGAGGTGAAGGACTACGCTTTGCGAATGTTCCTTATCCGCCATGCCCGGCAAGTGGTGTCGGACAGTATCCGCCGGAAGCAGGAAAAGGAAAAACTACGCGCACTATGGGAAGAATAAAACAGGGGTTGGATTATTTCCCCATGAGCACCAGTTTCATGCACGACCGTATAGTGCGTCGTGTCATGAAACGGGAAGGTGATGCCGCTTTTGCCACATTGGTAGAAACGCTGTCGTACATCTATGCCGGAAAAGGGTATTATATCCCTGCCAGTGATGAGTTTTACGACGAACTGACGGACAGCCTTTACAATACGGATCTTGATGACGTGAAACGTATTATCGCTCCGTCCGTGGAGTGTGGACTGTTTGATGCCGGACTTTTCCGGCAATACGGCATCCTGACTTCCGCCGATATCCAACGGCAGTATCTTTTTATTACCAAGCGGCGCAGCAGCTCGTTGATAGACCCCGCCTACTGCCTGTTGGAAGCGGAAGAGCTTGCATCGTACCACACTTCTCCAAACAGCAAAAACAGTGCGGAGGATGCTGATAACAAAACAGGCTGTGATGTAACACCAACTGCTGATACTGTAACATCAACCACCGATTCTGCAACATCGGAAGCCGAAATGTCGACATTGGGTACACAAAACAAAGAAAAACAAATTAAAACAAACCAAAACAAATTAAACCACCTCTCTGACTCTCCTCAAGGAGAGAACGGAGGAGGAAAAATTTTGAAAAGCAGGAAGGTAATGACACAGGAAGACATCGACAATCTGCAACCACCGCCCGACGGCATGCAGCGTAACTTCGAGGGACTGCTGGAGAACCTTCACTCTTACAAGATTCCGCCTTCCGAGCAATACGCCATTATCCTGAAAAGCAACTTCGGAGCTATCGGACACCCGGTGTGGAAGGGATTCAGTAGCATCCGCGGGAGCAATGGGAAAATCAAATTGCCGGGACATTATCTTTTGAGCGTAATTAATTAATTGATGAACGCACTTTGAAAAAATGATTGGGTCAGTCTGAATAATACCCGTATCTTTACAGTGTCATTAAGCTTAAGGACAAAACTAAACTAATTTATTAACACGTAAAAACTATTACAATTATGCCAGTATTGTACAAACCCTTCCAGTCCGTTCTGGAAGACAAAAACAAAAAGAAATTATTTCATCCCCGTGTGATCTACACGGCCAATGTGTCAACCACCCAACTCGCCAAAGAGATAGCCGCTTACTCGTCTCTCTCCACGGGTGACGTAAAGAACACGCTTGATAACCTGGTGACAGTGGCTGCACAGCATCTGCAAGCATCGGAAAGTGTAACGCTCGACGGCTTCGGGACTTTCCGCATGGTGATGAAGTCCAACGGTAAAGGTGTGGAACTGCCGGAGAAAGTATCGGCTGCCCAGGCTTCCCTTACCGTCCGCTTCCTGCCCAACTACACCAAGAATCCCGACCGTACCACCGCCACCCGTTCTTTGGTGACGGGTGCCAAGTGTGTCCGTTTCGACCTTGCCGATACTTCGGCTTCCGGTGGCGGAGATAGTGGTAAACCTGATGGTGGTGGTTCCGGCGACGGCGGTGGAGAAGCACCGGATCCGGCAGCATAGTCTGCACGTAGGTCGCAACACAAACACGAATGGCTGACTAAACGACTAAACGGAGCTTTTTAACTAGGCTAGTAAACTAAACTAATTATCCACTAACATGCGAATTATTAACTTAATCGTGGTGCACTGTAGTGCCACGCGAGGGGATTGTACACTCTCTCCGGAAGATTTGGACAGGTTGCACCGGCGCCGCGGATTCAACGGAACAGGCTATCACTACTACATCTGCAAGGATGGAACAGTGCACCTCACCCGCCCCATCGAACGTATCGGAGCACATGCAAAAGGTTTCAACGCTCACTCAATAGGTATCTGCTATGAAGGTGGTCTGGACTGCCGGGGACGCCCGGCAGATACCCGGACTCCGGCACAGCGAGCCACACTTCGGCAACTCGTTGGGCAACTGCAAGAGAAATTCTCCGGCTGCCGGGTATGCGGACATCGGGATCTTTCGCCGGATCTTAATGGAAACGGTGAGATAGAGCCGGAAGAGTGGATTAAACAGTGCCCGTGTTTTGAGGTGGCAAAGGAATTCAAGGAACTTGAGGAGTTTGCTATCAAAACAGAAAACACGGACGAACACAGAGTAACACAACACATTAAAAAACAGAAAGGAGGTAAATTATGGCAATGAAGAAATCAGTATGGGATATGATCCTGAAGGTGGTTATCGCAGTGGCTTCGGCTTTGGCTGGCGTTTTGGGCGCTAATGCGATGAATTTGTAAATTTCTCAATAGTTCTATCATTTTATAATTCTGCAGATTCCGGAGTCTGGAATCTGCAGAATTTCAAACCAATATTTCAACGTAGATTAAGACTCAAACAAAATGCTATTTCCTCAGTTTTTCAACCATTTATATAACAAAAACAAAATATGAAACGATTAATTTTTATACTATCATTTTTCGCTGCACTCTTTCCTTTTACGGCACATGCAGCTTCTACAGCTCCATACGTTCCCCTTTCTGTCCCCACTTCTCCGCAGGCGGCAGCCTTCAAGATGTATGGAGATGTGGCCGTGAATCCTGCCATGGGAGTGCCCGACATATCTATTCCCTTGTTCGACATCGATCATCACGGCTATCGGTTGCCTTTGAGCTTAAAATACAATCCGGCTCCGTTCCATCCCGGCTACAACTATGACGTGTTCGGTCGTGGCTGGGCATTATCTATCAGCAGTTGCATCTCGCGAAGCATAGAATGCATGCCCGATGAACTTACAGACTTTAAACTGGATATCGACAAGTTTGGAAAGTCATATCGGAACTTATCGGAAGAATACCTGAACACGTTGGAACTAAAGTCCGACCTATTTACCGCTATCCTTCCTGATGGTAGTTCCTTCGAATTCGTTATCAGAAAAAACTATGACGGCAAAATCGAATATGTAGTTTCAGGTGGACGTGATGTGAAGATAACCCATGCTACTATGGATAGAAAGATTATATCTTTTAAAGTGGTGGACGAACAGGGTGTTGAGTATGCTTTCACTGGTGCCGATACCACCTTTAGAGGAACGGGGTGTACGATTACTCCCTACAACACCACTTATGTGTCCTGGCAACTAACCTCTATCCGTCTGCCCCATTCTTCGGAACTTATTACTTTTGATTATGACAAGAGTATTCATTCTAACTTTGGGTATCAGCAGGCAGAACCGGCACTACGTTTCCATCATTTTTATGAGTTAGGGTGTAGTCCGGACGTATTTGACGTCACTGTACATACTTATACACGGCAGCATGCATATCAGATGAAGCTTCTGACTTCCGTCACTTATGGTACCACCACCATCCGCATCAATTATAAGGATGGTACAAACAGTGAATATTATAATTATGCCCAAAGTATCAGTATAAAAGACGGAGACAGACTTGTGCGGACCATCAACCTGGAACAGCATCAGGGCACTTTGCAATCTAGCAGTTTATCAAAGTCGCCTTTCAGCATGCTTGACTGCGTCACTCTGCTTGGTGGTAATGATGCATCATCCGAGACTTATCGGTGTGGATATACATCTTCGTATGCCAACTTTGGTGGAACAGACCATTGGGGTAACCTGAATTTTCGCAGCAACAATTATGACGTGGCCTATATGAATCTGTTCGTGGGCTTTGATGTGTCCAGAGCCAGTAGCTCTTTTGTAACAGACGTACCAAAAGACGAAAATGATTTGTCTCCTTTGGATAAAGTGAGACTCTCTAATGTGCCCTACAACACACGTAAACCTGCCGGCCCTGAAAGCCATTGTG
The DNA here is from genome assembly GCF_000157095.2 of Bacteroides sp. D1. NCBI lineage: Bacteria > Pseudomonadati > Bacteroidota > Bacteroidia > Bacteroidales > Bacteroidaceae > Bacteroides > Bacteroides sp. D1. The sequence goes on along the minus strand of NZ_JH114344.1, from coordinate 338,877 downwards.
TACTCCGCAAATTGACCTATCCGACAGGAGGCTACACAGAGTTTGACTTTGAGAACCACAAGTTCTTCTCATTCACAGATGATGATGGAGACTATATTCACGATAAAAAAAAGCGCGTGAAGACCGAGGCTACAGGTTTCAGGATTCGTGAAATCGTCAACTATACGGCAGAAGGTGTACGAAGCGATTCCAAACACTACTGTTACGGGAAAACCGAATACGAAGAAAACGGCTGGGAAATCGGACGCTACTACCATACAGGCGCAGGCGAACCGACCCTCGATCCTACCATTCAGACTTATATGAACTATCAATCGACCGACCTTCCAATGTCGGTACTGAACATGGTTCTGGGACTTGATCCGAATGGACAATATCGATCCTTCAAATCCAATCCCTTCATGAGTTATAGTCCGTCAGGAGGATATCCTGTTTACACCTGGGAGTGGGAATGTACGTTCAGTGCATTCAACTTCCAGCGGCTTCTGAACGGCCGTCCCGCAGTGGTCTATCCCGAAGTTACAGTCTATTATTTAAAGGATGGTGCAACCCAATTTAGTCCTGAAAATTGCAATGGAAAGACTGTCTATCAATATGACATCTATGAAGCAATGCAGAATGACACCGCCTTTTTCGAGAAACCGCAGTACTATGGCAATGTGCTCTGGTATGAAGGAGAGAAATATCGTTATAATCTATTAAAAGAACAGACTGACTACATGAGCAACGGGCGTGAATATAAACTGAAGCGGCGCGAATCACTGATTTGGCGTTACGGTGGCTCGTCGGTGATAGATTGGGAATATTTCAATTCATACGGAACCCCATCATTCGTCCCTGCAACCGCTGTTCTTGGTAATTTCTATACTTCTACCTGTCAGATGCTTGGACACTCACTTCTATACGAACGTAAAGTAACCACTTATGACGAATCGGAAACTGGTATTACAGATACAGAACACTACACCTATCTCTCCGGCAACCGGATGCAATGGAAAGAACGGAATGCAGGAGGCCTGCATCGGGAGACCAATTGGGAATATCCGGCTATCGCGCGAACTGGTACAACCCCGGCTATTGTTCGCAAAATGGTGGAAAAGCACATACTTAACCCCGTGTTGAAAGAGATACAGAATCAAAACTCTTATAATTATGAAGGCAATAGACGTGAATTCGGAGAGTTTCCTACAGAAAGTGGGGATATGCTGATATTGCCTGCCCGATTTTATCAGACAATTTACGATTCGAGTTCGCACTACAGCGAAGTTCTTGCTTACTCTTCCAACGGAAATCCCCGCGAAGTAGTTTCTAAGGATAAGTTACATATGGTCTATTTATGGGGATATGGTGATCGCTATCTTATTGCCGAAATCAAGAATGCCACTCTAGAGCAGGTGGAAACCGCCATGTCCTCCGTCTTTGGCATGACATCTTCCGCATTGGCAAAGAGCACTACTCCTGATGTCGCCAAGTTAAAGGCATTGCGCAACCATACGTCTCTCTCGGAAGCACATGTTACCACTTTTACCCATCTTCCGTTGGTAGGTGTTACCTCGATCTCCGATCCTACAGGGAAGACTTCGTATTACGACTACGACGGACTGGGACGCCTGAAGGCGAATTACTATTACGAAGGCAACGTCGTGGATGAAAGCAAGAAACGTGTCGTGCAGGAATATGATTATCATTACCGTAACCAATAAACAAAATATGTACAAACTTATGAAACGAATATATTTACTTCTTTCGCTCTTATTGTGCTCTCTTTTATGCATGTCGCAGGTGAGCACTTCACAGAACTATATCAGCACACGTACTTACACCTCGCCCGACCATAGCGGTTGCCGTGAACAGGTGGTATACTTTGACGGTCTGGGCCGTCCCTCACAAACGGTAGATTGCGGCATTACGCCCGACGGGAAAGATCTTGTCTCATTACAAGAGTATGATGATCAGGGACGCAAGTTACGCACCTGGCTTCCTGCCAAGTCGGCGGGAAATGGCAATTACATGACCCTCTCTTCCTTACAAAGTGGTGCAAGCTCATTAGCAGGCGGTGATGCACGTCCGTACCTACAGACCACGTATGAAGCCTCTCCCTTGAACAGGCCGGTTGCGCAGCATGGGGCGGGCGAGACATGGGCAGAGCACCCTGTAAGCTACCAATATATCACACGTAATCCCCGATCCTTTCCCTCGTCTTATTATATGACTCCCTCCGGCAATTTCTTGGGAGTCTGTACTACCGATGAAGACGGGAATCAGGCTTATGAGTTTAAAGATGGATTCGGACGTACAATTCTGGCGGGACGCATGGACGGTTCTGATCCTTGTTTCGCTTATTATGAATATGACAACCACGATGATTTGGTGAATGTTTATCCGCCCTTTGTAACTTACTACCAAATGAATGAGCCCGAAGGACCTTATGCTACACAGAGTAGTTATTCCTACCACTATGACTTCCTGCACCGCTGTGTTTACAAGAAACTTCCGGAGCGTGACGCCATCTATTACATTTACGATCATGGCGACCACCAGGTGCTTTCGCAGGATGGCGAGCAACGTGTTCGTGGAGAATGGGCTTTCTCTCTTAGCGATGAATTGAATCGTCCGGTACTCACGGGCATTTGCCACAATTCTTATTATTACGATGACTTCCCTTTGTGTGAAATCGATGTGAAAGCGCGACGGGATGATACAGGCACTGCCTTTCATGGCTATATTCTCGAAAATATCCCGATGACGAATCCTGTAGTGTATACAGTGAATTACTATGATGACTACTCTTTCATCGGCAAGCACGGAGTACCCACGTCTCTTAACTATGTCACACCTCCATCGGGTTATGGTATCTGCTATACGGAAAGCAGCAAAGGATTGTTGACAGGAACAGTTACAGCCCGTCTGGATGCTACCGGTGTGACCGGATATGATTATGCCGCTTTCTATTACGACGAACGCGGACGCATCATCCAAAGCCGGGCGACGAACCACATGGGAGGCATAGAGGAAGAATACGTAGCTTACAGCTTTACGGGAGAACCCCTGAAGCGGCAACATGTCCATACCGCCACAGGAAAGAGCACACAAACGGAAGTATGTACGTACGAGTATGACCACGCAGGACGTCTTTTAACGACAAAGCATAAGCTGAATACGAATGAGGAAGTGACTCTCGTTGAAAACACCTATGATGACTTGGGTCGAATCAAGAGCAGTAAACGCCATGGCAACTCTGCTCTTACAACAGACTATACCTATAATGTCCGCTCATGGATAAAGACACTGACTACCGATACGCTGTTCAACCAGACCTTGCATTACAACGACTCATACGGCGGAAGCAGAGTTTGCTACAATGGTAACATATCTGCCATGAGCTGGAAAGCCGCAGGCGACACAGGAGTGCATGGATACCGCTTCAGCTACGACGAAATGTCACGGTTGACCGCTGCGGGGTATTCATGGAACGGATCCCCCAATGCAAACTATGACACCTCCTACACGTATAACAGGCAAAGCAACCTCACTTCACTCCGTCGTAACGGACGCATAGGCGCTTCATCCTACGGCTTGATTGACGACCTGACGCTCACCCTTGATGGCAACTGGCTGACACGTGTGGATGATGCCGCTACAGCGTCGGCTTACAACAACGGGTTCGAATTCAAGGATGCTGTGAAGCAGGACAATGAATACACCTATGACAAGAATGGCAACATGACCAAAGATTTAAACAAGAATATTATTGATATTCAATATAATTGTTTAAATTCGCCAAGTAAAGTCACGTTCAAGGACGGCAGTACCATTACTTATACGTATGCAGTGAACGGCACGAAGCTGCGCACTGTGCACACGATAGGCAACACTACCAGTACAACGGATTATTGCGGAAATGTGATCTATGAAAATGGTGTACAGAAATTGTTGCTCACTGATGCCGGACATGTTACGTTGTCCGATAAGAAGTATCACTACTACTTGCAGGATCATCAGGGAAACAATCGCGTAGTTGTAGATCAGACGGGGCAAAAGGAAGAGGTAAACCATTACTATCCGTTCGGAGGCACGTTTGCTTCAGCAGATAATAGTATTCAGCCTTATAAGTATAATGGTAAAGAGCTTGATACAAAGAATGGATTGAATTGGTACGATTATGGGGCAAGACAGTATGATGTAGCGATTGGAAGGTGGAATGCGGTGGATCCGATGGCAGAAAAATACTATAATTGGAGTCCCTATAGTTATTGCATGAGTAATCCTATAAAATATATTGATCCAAGTGGACAGACCGTTGTTATCTGGTATAAGAATGATAGTGGACAGACTGTATCATATTCATATAGTGGTGGTAATGTAGCCCATCCCAACCCTTTTGTACAGTCTGTTATTACAGCGTACCAATATAATAAAGCGAATGGTGTTAAAGTAGGTAATGGTGGCGGAGCTTCCACAGTGAAAATTGTGGAGAATGCTGATATAAAAGTGAATGTAATGGAAACTCCATTGGAAGTTACGTATAATCCATATGCCGCCCGTGGAGCCGGATGTATCTATTGGAAAAGTGACTGGGGATTGCAAAATGAAAATGGAACAGTAACTTCTCCCGCTACTGATTTCGACCATGAAGCAGCCCATGCTTTAGAACATAAAACAAATGCTCAAGAGTATGAAGTAAACAGGGTACGAGGCAACGATTCGCAATACGATTCTAAAGAAGAAAGAAGGGTGATAACCGGCCCTGAACAGAGAACTGCACGAGCTAATGGAGAAACGCGTCCGGGACAAATGACAAGGAGAAATCACAAAGGAAGAACTGTAGTAACAAAAGGAGTTACTTCAAATGTAATTGATATACAAAAAACAAAGGAATATGAGAAAAGAAAGAAACCTGTATGGACTTCGGAACCATAAGAAACATTGTTATTGCGGGCTATTGTTTTTGTTGCTGTTTTTTATGACATCATGTAAAACCAATCAATTCTTGATTGACAGCAACGAGGTGGAGTATGTCCACTTTTGGTTCGTTGGAGATATAGATACGAATCATGCTCTCGAAAATTGTGAAGATGTTGTATTTATGCAAGAGAGTCATGATACGATTATGCGTGATAGAAGAATTATCGAACGTTTTGTATCTGTAATTAATCGTTCAAAACCGATTAACCCTAAATCAAATTATGATCTGAGAGTGAGTTCGCTAGTGAGACTAAAGCCAATCAATGGTGAAAAGAGGCCTGATATAAAAGTTTGCATTGGAAACTATGGTCGGCGAGTTCTACTAAATGATGTCTTGATGAAAGGCGATCATGAAGAGCTTCAGAAGTTCATTCAGGAAGAATTATATGATGCTCTTACCCCGTACCAATGGTTGCCTGAAGTTATAAAAGACTATCTTAAAGATCATCCGGAAGAAAGGAACAACTATTTGCCTGACGAGTAAAAAGGTTTTGTTCGGGTGTAAGTTATAAACTTTGTGCCTTACCCTGATATATATTGATTAAAAAAACAATATATATCAGGGTTTTTGTTTTATGAAGACAACCAGATTTAAATATTCCAACGGGATAGGAAGAATACGTAGCTTACAGCTTTACGGGAGAACCCCTGAAGCGGCAACATGTCCATATCGCCACAGGAAAGAGCACACAAACGGAAGTATGTACGTACGAGTATGACCACGCAGGACGTCTTTTAACGACAAAGCATAAGCTGAATACGAATGAGGAAGTGACTCTCGTTGAAAACACCTATGATGACTTGGGTCGAATCAAGAGCAGTAAACGCCATGGCAACTCTGCTCTTACAACAGACTATACCTATAATGTCCGCTCATGGATAAAGACACTGACTACCGATACGCTGTTCAACCAGACCTTGCATTACAACGACTCATACGGCGGAAGCAGAGTTTGCTACAATGGTAACATATCTGCCATGAGCTGGAAAGCCGCAGGCGACACAGGAGTGCATGGATACCGCTTCAGCTACGACGAAATGTCACGGTTGACTGCTGCAGGGTATTTGTGGAACGGATCTCCCAGTGCAAACTATGACACCTCCTACACGTATAACAGGCAGAGCAACCTCACTTCACTCCGTCGTAACGGACGCACAGGCGCTTCATCCTACGGTTTGATTGATGACCTGACACTCACCCTTGATGGCAACTGGCTGACACGTGTGGATGATGCCGCTACAGCGTCGGCTTACAACGACGGATTCGAATTCAAGGATGCTGTGAAACAGGACAATGAATACACCTATGACAAGAATGGCAACATGACCAAAGATTTAAACAAGAATATTACTGATATTCAATATAATTGTTTAAATTCGCCAAGTAAAGTCACGTTCCAGGACGGCAGTACCATTACTTATACGTATGCAGTGAATGGCACGAAGCTGCGCACGGTGCATACGATAGGCAACACTACCAGTACAACGGATTATTGCGGAAATGTGATCTATGAAAATGGTGTACAGAAATTGTTGCTCACTGATGCCGGACATGTTACGTTGTCCGATAAGAAGTATCACTACTACTTGCAGGATCATCAGGGAAACAATCGCGTAGTTGTAGATCAGACGGGGCAAAAGGAAGAGGTAAACCATTACTATCCCTTTGGTGGCACGTTTGCTTCAGCGGAGAAGAGTATTCAGCCTTATAAGTATAATGGTAAGGAGCTTGATACAAAGAATGGATTGAATTGGTATGATTATGGTGCAAGGCAGTATGACGTAGCGATTGGAAGGTGGAATGCGGTGGATCCATCAAGTGAGAAGCATTACAATTGGAGCCCATATAGCTACTGTAAGAATAATCCAGTGTTGAGAGTAGATGTTGATGGAAAAGATGATTATACAGTAAACAGTGCAGGTAGGCTTTTCAAAACTGTTGTAGAGGGTTCTACTAATGATAGATTGATGAGCATTAGATCAGGTGTTGAGTCGATAACTGTGAATGATAAAAAAATACTTTCTGGAATGTATAATATGCAAGATGGTAAATCAGGAGGTCTTGAAACTTATAATTCAACATCAAGCCTTGAGGATGCAGCCGCAGTTTTCAAATTTGGAGCTGACAACACTTCTGTTGAATGGAAATTGGATATATATAATGATAAGGGAGATAAAACGGCTATTATCGGAACTTCGGGTAGAGAAGATAGTGTGTTTGCTGATAAACAGAGTGAATTGAATGTAAAAGGAGATAAAGTGATAGATATGCATTCACATCCATATAATGCCCAAGCTTCTGACCAAGATATGAAAAATTTGAAAATAAAGACAGGTACTGTCTATCACAGGGATAGTAAAGTATTATTTTTCTACAATAGTGAAAATTCACGTATTGGGAATAATGAATATAAAATAGATACGAGTAAAACGTTGTTAGATAAGTTGAATGATAAATTTATGAAGTAATGAGAACTACGTTTCTAAATTTGATATTATTATTTGTTATAGTAGGCTGTAAACAGCCTACTATAAACAAAGTTCAGCAAGCGGTGGAAGCGCAAGCCAAATTGCTTGTGGATAGTGGCTTGATTGCTAATGAATATGTAGTATTATATGAGTTGGCTATTAATGATTCCAACCATATATACAGTATTCAAGCAGCTGATTGTCCGGCAGATTTAAAATTTGAATATCCTTCAAAGATCATTAAGTACAAGGATAAGTATCTCTGTTTTATAGAATTGGATGAGGCACCGATGTCTGCAAAGGAAATGATAGAGGCGTCTAGTTATTCGGGCAATCTTGTGGTAGAAGGAGACGGGGGAAAGAGTTGGCTTTTGGTTGTTTCCAAACTTGGAGAGAAGAAAATATTAATAGATACTTCATTGCTTAGGGGATGGGGCACATATTTTAATATTACCGAATTGTGGCCATATTTTTCGGGATATGTGAAAGGATGCCCAGTACAGATGGGGGTTATGTCTCATGATGTTGAGTTGAGCGATTCCTATTTAAGTTGTAATGTGGATAGTATAAAACGGAATTTGCTTTGGAATGAGAACCAGAATACTACAATGATAAAGAACGTATATGGACAAATGTATCTGAAAAACAATACAGATTCCGTTGTTTACCTGTCATCAAGTACTAAAAAACATTATGCTGTTGTAGATGGTCAGGATAGCCTTTATTTGTCACTTAGTGATTCTTTGCCCATTATTTTGGGACCGAATGAAAAAAAAATTTTAGAATATAAAAGTCTGCCTCGTCAAGATGAGTTCTTTAGAAATCTTACGTTGAAAGAAGATCCCTGGGAATATTTCTATAATCTATTTTGCAGATCAACATACAGCTTTATAAATGTAAATGGAAAAAAATCTCAAACAAAAGTGATGTTTCATGATATTGATAATTATGGATTTAATGTTTCTATGACGTCTCCTAGTATTCAATTTCAGATATTAAACCATGGTATATATGATAAGAAGTATGGGGAAATGTCGAGATTCAGATTTTGGTCTGATAAATGGGGTGCTATGAATAATGCTGATAAGCAGAGGTTATCAGATGATGCAGATGAGAGATTTCAAAGAAACGTGAATCAGGTAAATGTCTTACCCTGATACGAATTGACCAAATATGTTCAACTTGTGTCGGGGGATAGCTACTATCAGTTCAGTCCATACAGTTACTGTGGAGGAAATCCAATTTGTCATAGGGATGAAGAAGGGAAGTTTATCAATAATATTATTGGAGCTGTTATTGGCGGAGCTGCGGATCTCGGAGTTCAAGTCGCGAGCAATCTAATACAGGGGAAGACTGCTTTTGAGGATATCAATTGGGTTAGTGTTGGGGCATCCGCTTTAGAAGGAGGATTAACTTCTGGATTAAGTGCTGGAAGAACTTTAGCTGTGAAGGCTTCTGTTGCTCTTGCAGGAAATACTACCAAAGCAATAATGGATGGTAAACTTAATAATACTAACGACATATTGGATGTTGCTAAAAGTTCAATAACAGAAGTTGTTTCTGATAGAATAATAGGAAAAGCTGGAAATATAGTAGGAAAAGGCATCAAATCGGTTGCACCAGGAATTGATAAAGCTATTTCGCAAAAGGCCAATAAATTAATTCTTAGTAATAATAAAGCCACAGATTTAGCTAAGAAATTGCCCGGAGTTTCTAATACAAAAGCAGCACGTGCAATCGCAACATCTGAAAATGGATTGGTTGAGGCCAGCAAAACAGTAAGTAATACGTTGCAGAAAGTCCCGGAAAATGTGACAAAATTCGGTTTAAAGATAATAAAAAAAGAAAATGAGAAATAAAGAGAATCATAGAAAACTAGGAAAGCCGCCTAAAAACAAACGGATTCTGAAAAAAGAAAGAGAAAAGAAGCAAGGTCGTATTGCTTTAATAATCTTTTTTGTAATTGTGTCTTCTCCTTTTTGGCTATATGTAGGAATTATTCGTAATATGATTTTGCCAATATTTGGTGAAAAGTCTAAAGCTGCTTTAACCGAGATAAGAGGACCCGGAATATGGGCTGGTAGGTATTATTATAATGAACCTGACTTTTATTATACTTTTTATATTAGAGATAAACTGTATAGGGGTAACTCGGGTATTCAACCTAATGATTCATTATTTCATTTAGGTGATACAGTTGATGTTATATATCTTAAAAGATTTCCATTTATAAATGCATTAAAACTACCTAAGGAGAAAAAAGAATAGGATCCTTAGTCTAGCTGCTACCCTGATATGAATCGACTAAAATCAATTTATATCAGGGTATTTTGTATTCTCTATTATGATGCCAAAGGAACAACATTCCGAACAATACACATAATAGCTGAAGGGTGAAGTGGATACAAGATGTACAGGTGGCATTAGTGGGACGAAACTTGTTTATGATGTATAATAAAGCTCCGTTTGATCTGGAATCTACGGCAAGCACCGGAATCTAGTATCAAGGTGTTAACATTTTCCGTCAACCTAGTTACAGAAACATGTTTTTTTCCGTTAACCTGACTTTTTGATCTTTCTTCAAAAAGATATCTTGTCCCGATATGAGCTGTAAAAACTACTCCCACCTCATACCGGGACAACTCTTCTATTAAAAGTCCTTAACAAAACCCCAATCCATCACTTTTTATTTGTTTCTTTGCACCAAATTCGGGTATAGTGTTGTCTTGTCATTCGAGGCAGCACTTAATTTTGCTTAGATAGTTAATGGAGAAACTCAGTATAAATGCTTGTCCGGTGTGTGGCGGTGCGCACTTGAAACGCGTCATGACTTGTACGGATTTTTATGCTTCGGGCGAACAGTTTGAACTGTATTCGTGTGAGGACTGTGGATTTACATTCACACAAGGAGTCCCCGTGGAAGCAGAGATAGGCAAGTATTATGAGACTCCCGACTATATCTCTCACACTGATACGCGCAAAGGCGCGATGAATAATATCTACCATTATGTACGTTCCTATATGCTGGGCCGCAAAGCGCGCCTGGTAGCTAAGGAAGCGCATCGTAAAACAGGGCGTTTGCTCGATATAGGTACGGGAACCGGTTACTTTTCTGATGCGATGGTTCGCCGGGGATGGAAAGTGGAGGCGGTGGAGAAAAGTCCGCAGGCACGTGAGTTTGCGAAGTTGCATTTCGATCTGGACGTAAAGCCCGAATCGGCTTTGAAAGAGTTTGCTCCCGGCAGCTTTGATGTTATCACTCTTTGGCATGTGATGGAACATTTGGAACACCTTGATGAGGTGTGGCAGCGACTTCATGAGTTGCTGACAGAAAAAGGAGTCTTGATTGTAGCTGTACCCAACTGCTCTTCTTATGATGCTCAACGTTATGGCGAGTATTGGGCGGCATACGACGTTCCCCGTCATCTCTGGCATTTTACTCCGGGCACTATACAACAATTGGCTTCCCGTCATGGCTTTATTATGGCGGCGCGTCATCCGATGCCGTTCGATGCGTTCTACGTATCCATGTTGAGCGAAAAACATCGTGGCAGTTCGTGCAGTTTCCTGAAAGGGATGTTTGCCGGAACGTTAGCATGGTTTAATGCTTTAGGACGGAAAGAACGTAGTAGTTCCATGATTTATGTATTCCGAAAAAAGAGATAACGCATGGGAGATCAAAACAAATATAAGTCAGGTTCAATCTTCGACATGCAGTTCATCACGTCGAGTATCAGTACGACACTGGTGTTGCTGTTGTTAGGACTGGTTGTCTTTTTCGTATTGACGGCGCACAATCTTTCCGTATACGTCCGCGAGAATATCAGTTTCTCCGTTCTTATCAGTGACGATATGAAAGAAGCGGATATACTGAAACTTCAGAAAAAACTGAATCAGGAACCTTTCGTGAAACAATCCGAATACATCTCTAAAAAACAAGCATTGAAAGAGCAGACGGAGGCAATGGGAACCGACCCGGAAGAATTCCTGGGCTATAACCCCTTTACCGCTTCTATCGAAATCAAGCTCCATTCCGACTATGCCAACTCCGACAGCATCGCGAGGATAGAGAAAATGATTAAAAAGAACACCAATATTCAAGACGTGCTCTATCGAAAGGAACTGATTGACGCTGTGAATGATAATATACGAAATATCAGCCTGGTGCTACTCGCTCTGGCGGTAGTGCTTACTTTTATCTCTTTTGCCCTGATAAACAATACCATAAGACTGGCTATTTACTCCAAACGCTTCCTCATTCACACCATGAAGTTGGTAGGAGCGAGTTGGGGATTCATCCGGGGGCCATTCCTTCGAAAGAATGTATGGAGCGGGATATTGGCAGCCATCGTTGCCGATTCCATATTGATGGGGACCGCTTATTGGGCCGTGACGTACGAACAGGAATTGCTTCAGGTCATCACGCCTGAAGTCATGTTGATAGTCTGTGCAAGCGTATTGGCGTTTGGAATTGTAATAACGTGGCTATGCGCCTATTTCTCCATGAATAAATACTTGAGAATGAAAGCAAACAGCCTGTACTATATTTAGCGGATGGCGAATGGCTGACGGCAAACCTGTGTTTGCGTGTGATTAGCATCCGTAACAACCGACTGATAGATTAAGGGAATGATTGAAATTAGTAATTTGTAATTAAATAAACTATGTCTGACAAGCAGAAATTTGCCTTTGATAAAGTGAACTTTATCTTGCTCGCGATAGGGATGGCGATTGTTATTATCGGCTTTCTATTGATGACGGGACCTACATCGTCCGAAACCTCTTTTGAACCCGATATTTTCAGTGTACGCAGAATCAAGGTAGCGCCAGTCGTTTGCCTGTTTGGCTTCTTGTCTATGATTTACGCTGTATTACGCAAACCTAAAACACAAAAAACAGAAGAATAAAGATGGGGGATTTAACGACATTTGAGACGATTATTATTGCTATTGTAGAAGGATTGACAGAGTTTCTTCCGGTTTCTTCTACGGGACACATGATTATTACGCAAAACATTTTAGGAGTAGAAAGTACTGAATTTGTAAAAGCGTTTACTGTTATTATCCAGTTTGGCGCGATTCTTTCAGTGGTTTGTCTTTATTGGAAACGTTTTTTCCGGTTGAACCATACACCGGCTCCTGCGGGTGCTTCCGCTTTGAAGTGTTTTCTGCATAAATTCGATTTTTACTGGAAACTGCTGGTAGCTTTTATTCCTGCCGCCATTTTGGGATTCCTGTTCAGCGATAAGATAGACGAGATGCTGGAGAGTGTAGCAATAGTGGCAGTGATGTTGGTGATCGGCGGTATATTCATGTTGTTCTGCGATAAGATCTTTTCGAAAGGAAGCGAAGATACAGTGCTGACAGAAAGAAAGGCATTCAATATCGGTTTGTTTCAGTGCATTGCCATGATACCGGGAGTATCCCGTTCGATGGCTACCATCGTTGGAGGTATGGCCCAGAAGCTGACTCGCAAAGATGCTGCCGAGTTTTCATTCTTCCTTGCCGTGCCAACCATGTTTGCGGCAACCGGTTACAAGGTGTTGAAACTATTCTTAGATGGTGGTACGGAGATTCTTCTCAACAATATGCCGGCACTTATTATAGGTAATGTAGTAGCTTTTATTGTCGCTTTGCTGGCTATCAAGTTCTTTATTAGCTTCGTTACGAAATATGGCTTTAAGGCATTTGGCTGGTACAGAATTATTGTTGGCGGAACCATTTTGGTAATGCTGTTGCTTGGATACAACTTAGAAATTGGCTGATGAATTTTAAAAAAGGAGAAGTACTGTTTTTCAATAAACCTCTTGGCTGGACTTCATTTAAGGTAGTAGGGCACGCCCGCTATCATATTTGCCGTCGGATTGGAGTGAAAAAACTAAAAGTCGGTCATGCCGGAACGTTGGATCCTCTTGCAACGGGGGTGATGATTGTATGCACAGGCAAGGCAACCAAACGAATAGAAGAGTTTCAATATCATACGAAGGAGTACGTCGCAACGTTGCGTTTGGGTGCTACTACTCCGTCATACGATTTGGAACATGAAATAGATGCCACCTACCCTACCGAACATATCACGAGGGAACTGGTGGAAGAAGTACTGACGCACTTTATCGGTGCCATCGATCAGGTACCTCCTGCCTTCTCTGCCTGTATGGTAGACGGTAAGCGTGCTTACGAACTGGCCCGGAAAGGAGAGGAAGTCGAACTAAAAGCAAAACAGCTTGTTATCGACGAGATTGAATTGCTGGAATGTCGACTGGATGATCCGGAACCGATGATTCAAATCCGTGTCGTATGCAGCAAAGGAACCTATATCCGTGCCCTGGCCCGCGACATCGGCGAAGCACTCCATAGCGGAGCTCACCTGACAGGATTGATCCGCACCCGTGTAGGTGATGTCCGGTTGGAAGACTGCCTGAACCCCGAACACTTTAAAGAGTGGATCGACGGACAGGAGATAGAAAATGAGGAAGAGAATAATTAACGTAATAAGGAATAGATATGAAATTATCACAATTCAAATTTAAGTTACCCGAGGATAAGATCGCTCTACATCCTATGAAATATAGAGATGAGTCGCGTTTGATGGTATTGCATCGTAATACAGGTAAGATTGAGCACAAGATGTTCAAAGATGTGTTGGACTACTTTGATGATAAAGATGTGTTTATATTCAATGATACGAAAGTGTTTCCTGCCCGCTTGTATGGTAACAAGGAGAAGACAGGTGCTCGTATCGAGGTATTCTTGTTGCGTGAGTTGAATGAAGAACTTCGTTTGTGGGACGTATTGGTTGATCCGGCACGTAAGATACGTATCGGTAACAAGCTATATTTCGGTCCGGACGATTCAATGGTGGCTGAAGTGATTGATAATACCACTTCTCGCGGACGTACGCTCCGTTTCCTTTACGACGGACCTCATGACGAGTTCAAAAAGGCACTGTATTCTCTGGGTGAAACTCCACTCCCCCACTCCATTATCAACCGTCCCGTAGAACCGGAAGATGCTGAACGCTTCCAGTCTATTTTTGCAAAGAACGAAGGTGCGGTGACTGCTCCGACTGCTAGCTTACACTTCAGCCGTGAGTTGATGAAACGTCTGGAAATCAAAGGTGTAGACTTCGCATATATCACTTTGCACGCTGGTCTGGGTAACTTCCGCGACATCGACGTAGAGGACTTGACGAAGCATAAGATGGATTCGGAACAGATGTTTGTAAACGAAATGGCGGTGAAAACCGTGAATCGTGCCAAAGATAACGGTAGAAATGTATGTGCGGTAGGTACGACAGTGATGCGTGCTATTGAAAGCGCAGTCAGCACTGACGGACATCTCAAGGAATTTGAAGGATGGACGAACAAGTTTATCTTCCCTCCGTATGAATTTACCGTAGCCAATTCAATGATTTCCAATTTCCACATGCCGCTTTCTACCTTACTGATGATTGTAGCTGCTTTTGGTGGTTATGACCAGGTGATGGATGCTTATCATGTAGCATTGAAAGAAGGTTACCGTTTCGGCACGTATGGAGATGCAATGCTGATTTTGGACAAATAATGGCAAAAGTTTATCTGGGACTCGGCACTAATCTTGGGGATAAAGAACAAAATCTTCGGGATGCCGTGCAAAAAATAGAAGAGCAGGTAGGGAAAATAGTTTCCCTGTCTGCTTTTTACGTTACTGCTCCTTGGGGATTTTCTTCCGATAACAGTTTCCTGAATGCGGCGGTTTGTGTAGATACCGAATTGGCTCCCATAGACGTTTTACAGAGAACGCAGGCGATTGAACAGGAATTGGGACGTACGAAGAAATCCGTCAACGGCATATATAGCGACCGCCTGATTGATATTGATCTGTTGCTTTATGGTGATTTGATACTTTCCACCACTTCTCCTTCAGGAGCAAAGTTGATCCTCCCCCATCCGTTGATGGCAGAACGTGACTTCGTCATGAAACCACTGGCGGAAATTGCTCCCGGATTAGTGCATCCGGTACTTGGAAAAACGATGAAGGAGCTTACTTCTTCTTTTTCTCCGCAATAAATACCGGTAAATAGGCAATGCATCCTATCAATACTGCATACAGCAAATGAATCTCCTGAAACGGCTTATCGATGAAATGGCAGACAATGGCATAGATGGCAATCGTGAAGCCTATATAAAGAGCCAGCACCAAAAGCGTTTTTAATTTCTTATTTAGAATCATTATAAATCTATTTATGTGTTAAATACGTGGCAAAGATACTCATTATCTCCGAAATCTCTTTATCTTTGCAACCGAAATGAAAGTGTGGACAGATTTGAGTAGCTTGCAACCACGGAAAAAAATGCTAAAACACGTCTGATTGACGCCTTTCGGTTTATCCTTTGCAGCACTCGCCTCTCCTACTCTCTCTCATTTTTTAATTTTCAATTCTTAATTCTTAATTCTTAATTTAAAAAGATGGGATACTTATTTACATCCGAATCGGTGTCAGAAGGACACCCCGACAAGGTAGCCGATCAAATATCGGATGCTGTGCTTGATAAACTGTTGGCTTACGACCCCAGTTCGAAAGTAGCTTGCGAAACACTAGTGACTACCGGACAAGTGGTGCTAGCGGGTGAAGTGAAAACAAAAGCGTACGTTGATCTCCAACTCATCGCACGTGAAGTGATTAAGAAAATCGGTTATACCAAAGGAGAGTACATGTTCGAAAGTAACTCTTGTGGTGTGCTTTCTGCTATTCATGAGCAAAGCCCCGATATCAACCGTGGTGTAGAGCGTCAGGACCCGATGGAACAGGGTGCAGGCGACCAGGGTATGATGTTTGGTTATGCTACCAATGAAACGGAAAATTACATGCCGCTTTCTCTTGATCTGGCACACCGCATTCTGCAAGTGCTGGCGGACATTCGTCGTGAAGGAAAGGTGATGACTTATCTCCGCCCCGATGCCAAAAGCCAGGTTACTATCGAATATGATGACAACGGAGCTCCTGTTCGCATCGATACAATCGTTGTTTCTACGCAACATGATGACTTTATCCAACCGGAAGATGATTCTCAAGCTGCCCAGCTGAAAGCTGACGAAGAAATGCTGTCTATCATCCGCCGTGATGTGATTGAAATTCTGATGCCTCGTGTCATTGCTTCTATCCATCACGATAAAGTGTTGGCACTGTTTAATGATAAAATCATTTATCATGTGAATCCTACGGGCAAGTTCGTAATTGGTGGTCCTCACGGAGATACCGGTTTGACAGGTCGTAAGATTATCGTTGATACTTATGGTGGTAAAGGTGCTCACGGTGGTGGTGCTTTCTCCGGAAAAGATCCTAGCAAGGTAGACCGTAGTGCAGCTTATGCAGCACGCCATATCGCAAAGAATATGGTTGCGGCAGGTGTAGCAGATGAAATGCTTGTACAGGTGAGCTATGCTATCGGTGTGGCTCGTCCGATCAATATTTTTGTAGATACTTATGGCCGTTCCCACGTTAACATGACGGATGGTGAGATTGCCCGCGTTATCGATCAGTTGTTCGATCTTCGCCCGAAAGCAATCGAAGAACGTCTGAAACTTCGTAATCCTATTTATCAGGAAACAGCCGCTTATGGTCACATGGGACGTGAACCGCAAGTGATAACGAAGAAGTTTTCTTCTCGTTACGAAGGAGATAAAACAGTGGAAGTGGAACTCTTTACATGGGAGAAACTCGACTACGTAGATAAAATTAAAGCTGCTTTTGGTCTGTAAAACAGTCTGAAAGCGAGCTTAGCTCATTCGATAAGAGCCACAATCTCAACTCCTTCTAGTAGGATATGAGGTTGTGGCTCTTGATTTTAAATAAGTTATATTTAAATAAATATCTTTTGGATATTAAACTTCTTTTGCCGGAATTTGCTACTTTTGGCCTGTAAATAAACGGACTGCCTAATGAAAACAAGATGTTGTTATCCTAAACGCTATTTATTGTTGTTCTTTAGTTTACTTGTCAGCGTAGGTAGCATTCTGATGTCTGTCTCTCTATCTTCCTGCTCTTCTTCGGTGAAGAGTCCATTGCTACTATCTGCTGACTCATTGATGGAAATATATCCTGATAGTGCATTATCCATTTTGGAATCAATTTCCTCCCCACAGAAATTACCACGTGCTGACAGAGCACTTTATGCGCTATTGCTTACGCAAGCAAGGCATAAAAATTATATTGCTTTAGGAGATGACTCGCTGATAAAAACGGCTGTTGAATACTATGGTGATAAGAAGAAAAGTGTACGTGCTGCAAAAGCTCATTATTATTGGGGAGCTACTTATGGTGAGAAGGGGTATACTTCATTTGCTGTAGACGAGTATCTGACGGCAATTCGGTTGATGCCTGTTAGGGATGAATTCTTAGCAATGATTTATGATAATCTTGCGGACTGTTATGAAAAAGATGAATTAGATAATGTAGCAATGGAAGCTTATCGCGCTGCTTATCAGATATTAAAAGGAAAAAGTGGACAAATATATCCAATGCGAGGTATTGCGCGTATGTTTTTGTTGCAAAATAGGAAGGATAGCGCATTGTTTTATTATCAGCAAGCGCTTGATTGTGCATTGGCGGATAAAGACTCTAGCTTGATAGGGGCTCTTTATCATGATTTTGCTATGGTTTATAATGAAAAAAAAGATTATATTCTGGCAAATCAATATGTATCGAAGGCAATTATGATACAAGGGGAGGGTGCTGTTAATGCTTGTTTGTCAAAAGCCCAAATTATGTTGAACTTGAATCAGCTTGATTCTGCCAGCTATTTTTATAATAAGAATATGAGCCAACTTGATATTTATGGAAAAGCCGTTTGTTATGATGGAATGTATCAAATAGCAAAGAAAAAAGGGGAGTGGAAAGTTGCAACAGAGAATATGGATATATACAAAGTTCTTTATGATTCAATTCAGATAATGACCGATAATGAGGAACTTAATCGGCTTATGGATAAACATCAATTAGAAGAGCATAAAAGGTTATTGTCAGAACATGCTAAAACGTTGGTTTTTACTTTAGTTGCTGTATTTTTCTTTTTGATGATTATATGTGTCTTTTGTTTTATGTGGAATGATAGAAAAAGAAAGAAGTATTATATAGCTTTGCAACATGAATTAACTCAAAAGAGAGTCGATACTATGCTGTTGAAAGACGAAGAGGTTTCAGAATCTAATAAAGAGCATATAGATAAGAAAAGGTCAGAGTTGACAGAACAACAAATCCAATTGTGTGTATCGGTACTGAAAACTACCGATTGCTACGATCAATTAGAGACATTGGAAAAGGCAACTCCTAAACAGTTGTTGGCGATGCGTAGTTTAAGGAAGGATATACGTTCTACTATTTCTAATGCATTTGTTGATGTGATGGTAAATTTGAAAGAGCGCTACCCAACATTGACTGGTGATGATGTCTTTTATTGTGTCCTTTCATTGCTTTATTGTTCAAAAACTGTCATGATGGAGTTGATGGATGCAACTTCAGATGCTCTTAAAACACGTAAAAATCGCATAAAGAATAAAGTCGATGCTCAACTTTTCGAACGTGTATTTGGAGCTGATAATCAGTGATATGTAATGCTTAATCTCTGCTTATCTTTTTTTTAAATAGGGTCTTGTTACCATTGTTACCACGTAAAAATCGTTTCTTTTGCTGCATCTGTGTATTTTTGGAGCTAAATTTTAAACCCATTTATTATGAAAGCTAAATTTTTACCTCTTTTATTGTTGGCTATTTTACTTCAAGTAAGTATGTTCTCTTTTGCGAATGAAATGACATCTGCGCGTCGAATCAGACTAAAAAATAAAACTGAGGTACAACATCGGTCTATCCCTGTTACTCCTGATGCTTGTATTGAAAACTCATTGTTGTCTATTGACCTTCTTTCTACTGTTCCTACTGTAACTGTAATTATAAAGAATGCAGAAACAGATGAAGTTGTTTATACATCTACTGATTTAAATGTAGATAAGGTTTATATTGATCTTACAGGTGAGGAGAAAGGTAAATATACTTTGGAGATACAACTTCCAAAGGAGGCTTTTACTGGAGATTTTGAATTAGAATAAATCTTTGAAATATATATTATTTGCAACTAACATAATGATGATATACCTAAATCATTAACTGATGAAGCCCCGCTGTTGAAATATATGGCGCATTGCTGAAATGACGATTTAGATGACCGAAAGGGGAAAGAATCGGTTAACTTTTATTCGTGGGCTTAATAAGCCTTGTGAAAGGCCCATTAAGGTATATTGAAACGTAAAATTAAAATCACTTTTTTTAATTGTGTGCTGAAATACTACTGGTAGGGTGTTCGAACGATTTTATAGTTCGGATAATGAAGTTCATTCAGCAACAATGTGATACACCTGTTAGTAGATGAGAAATCTGTGATAGATGTATTCTCTGTGAGAAAAGCTCTTGGACTTCTGAATAAGAAGTCCAAGATTTTTTTTGATGGGGTATGATGAGGTAAATGGGATGACTGCTAAGCTATTTGAATATATTATTAGGATTATCTGTTAGATAATTTGTGTGTGTAACCTCTTGTTTCCTATTTTATGCGCTACTGTTACTTATGTTACCAAGTGAAATTCGTTTCTTTCATTATGCTTACGTACTTTTGGCACACAGAACCTAACACACAGACATCATGGAAATGAAACTTCTATTCTTTTTATTATCAGCTATCTTATTCCAATCAAGTATAAGTATTTATGCGATGGAACAAATTAAGAGAGGTTGGGTAGCTTTGAAGGATGTTACTCAAATGCGTTCGCATTCAATTTTTGTTTTTCCTAATAACTTTTTGGGGAGTTCGTAGATGTTGTTTAATCGACATCTATTTTAATCTACTATGGCTATTCTAAAAATATGGAATGGGATGAATAAATAATTTATCCTGTTAAATAGATATTGCCATAATGTATTTGGATGAAGAATACCTTTCAGAGATTTTCTCTTAAATAAAAACAAATTTAAATTTAACCAAGATGAAAGAAAAACTATTGGTTTTGGGAACAATGGTAGCTTTATGTTGCTCTTGTGCAGGAAGTTCTGTATTACTGGATACAGAATCCGAATTAAATGGCTTGAACAATGAGTATGAGCTAGGTACGTTAGAAGCGGGTGATAATGGTCTAAAATGCGAAACTTCGGGTGATGAAGATTCCATTCAGGTTTTGAAGGACAATTATATCGCGGAAATTATGGGACGTATGGAAGTTGCTAAAGAGAAGGTAATGCGTACGGCTTATGGTGCAACATCGCCTAGGGTCGGAGTTTTCAGGGTTGGTTCTTGTGGTAATTACAAGT
Source organism: Bacteroides sp. D1 (assembly GCF_000157095.2). Taxonomy (NCBI): domain Bacteria; kingdom Pseudomonadati; phylum Bacteroidota; class Bacteroidia; order Bacteroidales; family Bacteroidaceae; genus Bacteroides; species Bacteroides sp. D1. The sequence goes on along the minus strand of NZ_JH114344.1, from coordinate 318,108 downwards.
ATTTATCAATAAAAATTGATTGTGAAAACGGAAATAGTAAAACTAGCGTAAGTGGTAATGTTGGAGATACGTATGTTGATGGTGGAGATAATATGCGTCTCGAATTTTGTATGGTGGATGCGGGATTTCGTTATCCGGGGGGAGTCTTTTTGTTTGAGGATGTACCTTTAGAGACCATGACATTGGTCCGTTATCATGATACGGAAGATGGTGGTCATAATGGCGTGTGGTCTGATGATCCTAATTATTATGATGTAATGCATATTTCTGGAATGTCTAAATTAGATTCTAATGCTACATTGGCATGGAATATAAATAGGAATATGACTAAATGGGGCGATATTCCAGTGGGACCTGCAGGTATTAATTATGGGGTCATTGCTCCTGCTGAAATGGCTTCAGGTAATTTGTATTTTGATGATGAAGATCATAATAATAAGAATTGGGCACAAGTTTGGTTAGGACCCCAAAACCAATATGAACCGCATGGTACATATTATGGAGTCCAGCTGGATCGAAATACAAGATATCACGTATGCCTTAATACGGATAAAACCAATTTCACAAAATTGGTGCGATCAGCTATCTAATTATTAATTTGTTTATAATCAATTCTTATTGGTAAAACTTACCAATAAGAATTGATTTAATTAGCACATAGACATGAAAATATTGTATTTCTTTCTCTTCTCTTTTCTTTTTATTGCTTGCAATACTCCTGTTATAAATAAGAATGATGTTGTTGCAGAAGTGAATGGAGAACAGATTCTTCTTTCAGAATTGGCGTCTCAAAGTAAACAAGAGATTTTTGATATATTGAATACAGCGTATGAAATCAAAAGTCGGGTACTTGCAGGTCTGATCAAACAGAAACTGTTAGAAGATGCAGCCAAAAAAGAAAACATGTCTTTGGAAGAGTTTATCGATTGGTTTGTTCAGCAGAAAATATGTGTAGGGCAGGATAGTTTGAAAAAACGATATGGATTTAATACACAAAGCTTTTATGTAAAAGGTGAATTAATCCCGTTAGTGAAAGGTTCTTTGGAGGAGAAACTATCTTATCAACAGAAACTTCGGAGTCGGATTGTTCAGGCATTGGTTGATTCTTTATATCAAAAGGCGGATATTAAAAGATTTTTATATCCTCCAAAACAGCCGGAATGTGTTGTGAGGGATTTGTGTGTATATTATAGGGGGAATTTAGACTCTCCTGTTTCTTTTATTGTTGCCTCTGATTATAATTGTGAGCGCTGTGTACAATTTGAAAAGACATTGTCCAAGCTCTATGATAATTATAAAGAGCGGGTTAAATTTGGTTTTGTGCATTTTGCAGATGCTCCTTCGTTAGCAGCTTTGGCATGTGAGGCTGCTGGTGAGCAAAAACAATTCTGGACTTTTCATGATACTATATTTAACTATTCAGGAGTAGCAGATTCCGCTTTTATATATAACTTAGCAAAGTCTAAAAGATTGAATATGACAGAATTTGATGCCTACTTACATTCTTCTGACAAATATAAGGAGATGGATAAGGTCATCAATCAGTTAGTAGAAAGGGGGCTGATGGCTACTCCTACCATCATAATTAATGATCGTTTGGTGTACGTCACAAACAGCTATGAAGAATTGTCCAGACTATTGGAGTATGAACTATAACACAAAAGATAAAAGATGAGACTTTACTTTAATCTGAATAAGATAACTTATCTGTTTCTAATGCAGGCTTTATATCTTTGTATTGCTTGTGAGGAGCCGTTTGATGTAGGTATGCCGATCCCGGAAGATGCCATAGTATTTGATGGAGTGATAACCGATGAACCCCCACCCTATTATTTTGTATTAAGTAAACCGTCAACTAAACTGAAATACCCTGAAAATCGTAGTTTTGATAGGATTAATGATGCAGAAATTGTTATTGTTGATTTGACAACAGGTATAAGAGATACATTACAGAATGCCAAATTGACTGGTTATCAGGATTTTCGATTTTATGATCACTATAGAGATAAAGATGTTACTGTTTATATGAAATGGCTTCCTGGTGAAACGCCTGGTGGACTTTATGTTACTAATAAGATTTATGGAGTTGAAAATCATACCTACGAACTTCATATCAAATACAAAGGAAAGGAATATACAGCATGTGAGCGGATGGTGCCTAAAACTCCAATAGACAAAATAGTAATGAAACGTATTGATACTGGAGAAGGTGAACCTAATGAAACTCCATGTATCAGTTTTTATAATCCTCCTGAAGAGCATAACTATTATTTGCTTAAAACAGATTTTTGTTCTTCAAAAGTGCTTCGTGTCGCATCTGTTTATAATCTATATTATGGAACAACGAATAGTGCCGGTTGGCCATATTCTATTTTGGATGATGAATATTTGGCAGAAAATGTGATAGACTATGTTGTGAGCGAGGGAGAGCAGTTTGTACTCCCTAATCGTCCGGGGTTTAGCTATCCTGTAAGTGATTCCATTTGGATAAAAATGCAGTCCATATCTGAAAATTGCTATCAGGTGTTTGATCAAATGATTAAGCAAATACGTTCGGATGGTGGAACTTTCTCTCCGCGTCCGACCTCTGTAAAAAGTAACATTGATAATGGTGCTTATGGAATATTCCGTGTCAGTGCTATCTCTGAAATCTATTTTTATAAGAAACATAGGATTTGATGGAAAAATACCTGTTATTATTTATATTATCCTGCTGTGGAAATTTCACCATATGTAATGCTCAGACGATTACTGTCAGAGGTCGTGTGACCGACAGAAAAACCGGAGAAGTGCTCTCGGATGCTAACATTGGAGACCTGATGTCGAGAACAGGAGTAGCTGCCAATACGTATGGGCTATATTCCATTCGTATTAAAGGTGGACGTTGTGTCTTAAGATGTTCGATGCTGGGCTATGTAACCCAAATGGATACGTTGACTCTGACTGCAAATTCGGTTCATAATTTTGCTTTGATGCCCGATAACTATCAACTAAGTGATGTAGAGGTAATGGGAAATCAGAAAGCAGGAGGACAGTTGACATTGAACCAGAAAGATATTCAGGCACTTCCCACTTTAGGGAGTGAACCTGATGTATTGAAGTCATTACAATATCTTCCGGGAGTCATTAGTGGCAATGAAGGTTCCAATAATATATCTGTTCGAGGGAGTAATCAATGGGGTAACTTGATATTGCTGGATGAGGCAATGGTTTATAACCCGAATCATGCATTGTCTTTCTTTTCTGTGTTCAATAATGACGCTATACAGCAAGTGAGTCTTTATAAATCTTATTTTCCATTGAAGTATGGTGGAAGAACTTCGTCTGTTATTGATGTCAAAATGCGCGAAGGAAACAATCAGGAGAAACACCGGAGTGCTACAATTGGAGTTGTCGCCTCCAAAATCCAGTTGGAAGGTCCGATAAAGAAAGGGAAAACATCTTACCTGGTAGCTGGTAGGTTTGCTTATCCGGGAGCTGTACTTAACGTACTGAAACAGTTTCGTGGTACTAAAATGAGCTTTTATGATGTGAACGCCAAAATTAATTCTACATTAAATGACCGGAACCGGATTTTCTTTTCAGTATATAATGGCGGCGATCATACTTTTTTTAATCAACTGGTACGCAGTTATGGTATGAATTGGGGAAATACTACTGCTACATTCCGATGGAATCATGTTTGGACAGATCGGTTGTCGGGAAACTTCAGTGCTATTTTTAGCAATTATTATTATCGCTATAAATCAATAACAGATGGAATGAAGTTCTTATGGAAATCGAATATCCAATCTTATCAATTGAAATATGATGCAGATTATGCTGTTAACAATGTACTGCATATCAGGAGTGGTCTCTCTGCGCATGTATTTACCACAATGCCTGGGAGTATTAGTAGCTGGGGAGACTTTAGTAATGTGGTTCCTTATCGAATGGATAGGCGGTTCCTGTTGGATATGGCAGCCTATGGAGAAGCAACCTATAAGATTTCATCAGTATGGCGGCTGAGTGGAGGAATTCGTTTCCCCGTTTTTTATACTCCTAAAGTGGGAGAACTCAAGCAAAAGGGTTACATAATGCCTGAACCGAGAGCTGAGTTGTCCTACTCTCCCGGAACCGGGAACCGTTTGCATGCAGCTTTCACGCAGTCTTCACAAAACCTGCATATGTTGTCTAATTCCTCTGTCGGTATTCCTTCAGATATGTGGGTACCTGCTAATAGACAACTGAAACCTGCAGTGATGAAACAAGTGGCTTTAGGGTATGAGAAAAGTCTGGAAAAAGGAATGTATACATTTTCTCTGGAGACTTATTATAGAAAGACGGATCATATCGTTGATTTTGTAGATAATGCAAATATCTTTTTAAATAATCAGATAGAAACACAGTTGAACACAGGTTATTCAAAGGCCTATGGAGCGGAATTCTATGTATCTAAAAACAGAGGGCGGCTAACCGGCTGGATTAGCTATACTCTTTCACATGCCCGAAATTATATTGCTGCTCTCGAAGATAAGGAATATCCGCCTGTCTATGATCGTCCACATAGCTTGAAGATATTTCTGAATTATGAGGCCGGACGTAAGCGGAGGTGTGCTTTTGCAGCTACCTTCTCGTACAATTCAGGGATGAATCTGACATTGCCTATTGCTCATTACCGGGTGAACGGTACAGCTTTCTATATCTATTCTACAAGAAATGGTTATCGTGCTCCTGCCTTTCATGAATTGAATTTATCCATGACTTGTAAAACTGGCAAAAGAGGTCGATTGATTCTTTCTGTGATGAATGTATATAACAGAAAAAATGTGTTTACTATCTATACGAGTAGAGATGACTATGATTTCTCTGATATTGGCATGCATAAAATGTATTTGTATGGTGCACTGCCATCTATCTCTTATCAATTTACATTTTAGTTAGTTTGAACTATAGTCTGTTATTCTATGTTTTTTTGTACTTTTGCACTCGTTACAACCATAAACCCCGTAAAGAGTGATGAACCAGATAAATTCCGTATGCGTATATAGCGCTTCCAGTACCAAGATAGATGCTGTTTACTTTCAAGCAGCCGAGACTCTCGGCCGTCTGTTTGCCGAACACCATATCCGTTTGATAAACGGAGCTGGAAGTATCGGCCTGATGTGCTCTGTGGCAGATGCTGTGTTGAAAAATGGCGGTGAAGTGACCGGAGTGATTCCCCGCTTCATGGTGGAACAAAACTGGCATCATACTGGACTGACAGAGCTGATCGAGGTAGAATCCATGCACGAACGCAAACAGAAGATGGCCAATTTGAGTGATGGTATCATCGCTTTGCCGGGTGGATGCGGTACCCTTGAAGAATTGCTGGAAATTATCACTTGGAAACAATTGGGGTTGTATCTCAATCCGATTATAATTCTCAATACAAACAGATTTTTCGATCCATTGCTCGAAATGCTTGAAAAAGCAATCGATGAAAACTTTATGCGACGCCAACACGGTGATATATGGAAAGTGGCGCAGACACCGGAAGAAGCAGTTCAGCTGCTTTATGAGACTCCTGTATGGGATATTTCCATTCGTAAATTTGCAGCGATATGATAGGTGATACACTAAGTTCCCAGAACACGGATACCTTGTCTCTTCTCCAGCAGAAACAGATTAGTCCGGCAAAGGCAGACAGTGATAGCCTGCAGTTGGCCGATCTTCATGCTGTACAAGAGGTTGATTCTGGCTTTGAAGGAACCCCTATCTCCTACTCTCCCCGTACGGACGATGCTATCGCACTGACATTACTGGCTTGCTTCTTTCTTTCCTCTATTGCCTTGGCACGCGGAAAGAAATTTCTCTCCCAACAGGTGAAAGACTTTGTGTTACATCGCGAACGGACGAGTATTTTTGATAGCTCTACGGCGGCTGATGTGCGTTATCTCCTTGTGCTTGTATTGCAGACCTGTGTCTTGTCGGGCATCACATTTCTCAATTATTTTCATGATACATGTCCTGCTCTGATGGACCATGTATCCTCCCTCCTTTTGCTGGGTATTTACGTTGGTTTTTGCCTCGCTTATTTCTTACTAAAATGGTTGCTTTATATGTTTCTGGGGTGGACGTTTTTTGATAAAAATAAGACAAATATATGGCTGGAATCGTATTCTGCGCTCATATATTATGTCGGATTTGCCCTTTTTCCGTTCGTTCTTTTCCTGGTTTATTTTGATTTGAGTCTAACGAATTTGGTTATAATTGGGTCTATTATTTTAATTTTCACTAAAATATTGATGTTTTATAAGTGGATAAAGCTTTTTTTTCATCAATTTAGCGGGCTTTTCCTATTAATTTTGTACTTTTGCGCTCTTGAAATAGTACCTTGTCTTTTACTGTATCAGGGTATGATTCAAATGAACAATATTTTGCTAATAAAATTTTAGGACGTTGAAAATTAAAAAAGTACTAGTGTCGCAGCCTAAGCCTGCGTCAGAGAAATCTCCCTATTACGACATAGCTGAAAAGTATGGCGTTAAAATAGATTTCCGGCCCTTTATTAAGGTTGAAAGTCTTTCGGCGAAAGAATTTCGGCAACAGAAAATTTCGATTCTCGACCACACTGCCGTAATATTCACTTCGCGCCATGCTATTGACCATTTTTTCACTTTGTGTACTGAATTGCGCGTGACAATTCCCGAAACTATGAAGTATTTCTGTGTGACGGAAGCTGTTGCATTGTATATTCAAAAATATGTGCAATATCGTAAGCGTAAGATCTTCTTTGGAGCTACTGGAAAGATTGAAGACCTGATTCCTTCCATCGTGAAGCATAAAACGGAGAAGTATCTCGTTCCGATGTCAGACGTACATAATGACGATGTGAAAAACCTGCTCGACAAGAACAGCATTCAGCATACGGAAGCTGTGATGTATCGCACGGTGAGCAACGACTTTACACCGGACGAGGAGTTTGATTATGATATGTTAGTGTTCTTCAGCCCTGCCGGAGTGACTTCTTTGAAGAAGAACTTCCCGGATTTTAATCAGAAAGAGATTAAGATCGGAACGTTCGGATCTACTACCGCACAGGCTGTACGTGACGCAGGTCTCCGTCTGGACCTTGAGGCTCCTACGGTGCAGGCTCCGTCAATGACTGCCGCACTTGACATGTTTATCAAGGAAAACAATAAATAAACAGAGTGGGTATATATACTTTGTGTAAAGCCGAAAGGCTGAATAGTAAAATTTTGATCGGAAAGATGTTTGAAGGCGGTGTTTCTAAATCGTTTTCCATCTTTCCGATACGCGTTGTATATATGCCTGTCGAGCAGGGCGAGGCTCCTGCTTCCATATTAATCAGTGTATCGAAACGTCGTTTTAAACGGGCGGTGAAACGCAACCGGGTGAAACGCCAGATACGTGAAGCCTACCGGAAGAACAAGTCTCTTCTGGTGGATGAACTGCAACGCCGGGAGCAACGGTTAGCCGTTGCCTTTATCTATCTGTCGGACGAGCTTGTTGCTACTGCCGAGCTGGAAGAGAAAATGAAAATAGCGCTTGCGCGCATCTCCGAAAAACTATTCTCATGAAACCTCATAACTCCCGGATATCTACCGCGTGGGTATTCGTTACGGGAATTTTGAGAAAGGTATTTTCCTTCTTCCTGCTTGCTCCCATCTATTTTTACCGGATTTGTATTTCACCCCTTACTCCTCCCTCTTGTCGGTTCACGCCTACTTGTTCAGCGTATGCGCTCGAAGCAATTAAGAAACATGGTCCTATAAAGGGGCTTTATCTTGCTGTGCGGCGTATTCTGCGATGCCATCCCTGGGGTGGTTCCGGTTATGATCCCGTGCCTTGAGACAACTGAAACGAGAAATAGAAAATGAAAAAGAATGTGACTGATATTTTAGATATCCATACTCATAAACAGGAAGTTGATACCCAAGGAAAATCCATCATCAATTATCCGTTATTGGCAGACTCTCCATTGTATATGCCTCTGGCAGAGAATGTAGAAGTGGCTGTGGGTAGAGGATCTTATTATTCTATTGGTATTCATCCTTGGGAGGTGAGAGAGAGTAATGTCAGTCAGCAATTGAGCTTTCTTCAACAGCAGCTACAGAGAAAGCAGTTTGTAGCTGTAGGAGAGGCGGGGCTGGATAAATTGGCAAAAGCTCCGATGGAGCTTCAGTTAGCGGTGTTTAAGGAACAGGTAAAGTTGTCGGAAAAGCTCGGTTTGCCGTTGATTATTCACTGCGTGAAAGCAATGGAAGAACTGCTGGGTGTGAAAAAAGAATCTCGCCCCCAACAACCTTGGATATGGCATGGCTTTCGTGGAAAACCGGAGCAGGCGGTACAGTTGTTGAAGAAAGGGTTTTATCTTTCTTTTGGGGAATATTATCCCGATGAAACGATGCAGATAGTCCCCGATGAACGCCTATTTTTGGAAACGGATGACAGCTTGCTTGATATTGAAGATATCCTGTGTCAGGCAGCCAGGGTGCGTGGGGTAGAAGTGGAAGCGTTGTGTGAGGTGATTCGCCGGAATATCCAAAATGTCTTTTTTAAGGCGTAAGAGTTGTATCTTCCGAGAAAGAGTCGTACTTTTGTCGCACATGGAATTGAAATACAATAAAAACCAAATAATTAAAGAGTAATACGATGAATTTTGTAGAAGAATTGAGATGGCGTGGCATGTTGCAGGACATCATGCCGGGAACAGAAGAGTTGTTAAGCAAAGAGCAGGTGACTGCCTACTTGGGTATCGACCCGACTGCCGATTCGCTACACATTGGTCACCTTTGTGGAGTGATGATCCTTCGTCATTTCCAACGCTGCGGTCATAAGCCGTTGGCACTGATCGGTGGCGCTACAGGTATGATTGGTGACCCTTCCGGTAAATCGGCAGAACGTAACCTGCTGGACGAAGAGACATTGCGTCACAATCAGGCATGTATCAAGAATCAGCTTGCCAAGTTCCTCGACTTCGAGTCGGATGTACCTAACCGTGCCGAGCTGGTGAACAATTACGACTGGATGAAAGACTTCACTTTCCTCGATTTTGTTCGCGAAGTAGGTAAGCACATCACTGTAAACTATATGATGGCGAAAGACTCTGTGAAACGTCGTCTGAATGGTGAAGCGCGTGATGGGTTGTCATTTACCGAGTTCACTTATCAGTTGCTTCAGGGATATGATTTCCTTCATTTGTATGAAACGAAAGGTTGTAAGCTTCAGATGGGTGGTTCCGACCAATGGGGAAACATCACTACCGGTGCCGAATTGATTCGCCGTACCAATGGGGGGGAGGTATTCGCATTGACTTGCCCGCTGATTACAAAAGCTGACGGCGGTAAGTTTGGCAAGACAGAATCCGGAAATATCTGGCTGGACGCTCGCTATACTTCACCTTACAAGTTCTATCAATTCTGGCTGAATGTAAGCGACTCCGATGCCGAACGTTATATTAAAATCTTCACTTCTATCGAGAAAGAAGAAATTGAAGCATTGATTGCCGAACATCAGGAAGCTCCGCATTTGCGTCTCCTCCAGAAACGTCTGGCTAAGGAAGTGACTGTGATGGTTCATTCTGAAGATGATTATAACGCAGCAGTAGACGCATCGAACATTTTATTTGGTAATGCGACTTCGGAAGCTCTGCGCAAACTGGATGAAGATACGCTACTTGCTGTATTCGAAGGAGTGCCTCAATTTGAGATTTCCCGTGATGTATTGGCAGAAGGAGTAAAGGCTGTTGATCTATTCGTTGATAATGCGGCCGTATTTGCGTCGAAAGGTGAAATGCGTAAATTGGTTCAGGGCGGTGGCGTTTCGCTGAATAAGGAGAAGCTGGCAGCCTTTGATCAGGTAGTTACGACTGCTGACCTGCTCGACGAGAAATATCTGCTTGTTCAGCGCGGCAAAAAGAACTATTATCTGCTGATTGCAAAGTAATAATGCACGATTCATTCGATAGAATATAAAAAAGTGAACGAAATATTTGGAGGTTTGCTTGCAAACCTCTATCTTTGCACCGCTTTTTAACAGAAAGCACATAAGTTTGGACTATGGTGTAATGGTAGCACAACAGGTTTTGGTTCTGTTTGTCCAAGTTCGAATCTTGGTAGTCCAACGAAGAAAAGCCCCGAAAGAGACATCTTTCGGGGCTTTTTCTTTCGTGACTCTGAAGTCGTCGTTTTTGTATATCCTTATAAAATTGAAGTATATAGGGGATCAGCGTATATAAAATTCATTAATCTTATTTTATTCGTTATATTGACTATTTTAATGCTTATCGTGTTGGTCGTTGAATAGCTTGTATTTTATTATAGAAGGTTCAAACTGTATTAGGTAGAAATCTCTCCCAAATCGTATTATAGTTCGTTAAAAAAGTGTACATTGCACAGATTCTGGACATTTTTGGTGGATAATTGGAACAAAATTGCAAGGTAAACCCGTTTTCTTTTGCTATTTTTGCATCGTGTACGTAAACGAAGTGCACGTAGAAAGAGAACTTATTCAATAACTATAAATAAATAAGGTATGAAAACGAACTATGAAATTCGCTATGCTGCGCATCCTGAGGATGCAAAAAGTTATGATACTACAAGAATCCGCAGAGATTTCTTAATTGAAAAGATATTTGTCCCCAATGAAGTAAATATGGTATATTCCATGTACGACCGTATGGTGGTAGGTGGTGCGCTGCCGGTAGGAGAGGTGCTGACGCTTGAAGCAATCGATCCGCTGAAAGCTCCGTTCTTCCTCACCCGTCGCGAAATGGGTATCTACAATGTCGGCGGTCCCGGTATTGTGAAAGCGGGCGACGCAACCTTCGAACTGGATTATAAAGAAGCTCTTTATCTGGGTTCGGGCGATCGCATAGTGACTTTCGAAAGCAAAGACGCTGCTCATCCTGCCAAATTCTACTTCAACTCACTGACTGCACATCGTAACTATCCCGACCGTAAGGTGACGAAAGCCGATGCCATAGTAGCTGAAATGGGTTCTTTGGAAGGCTCCAACCACCGTAATATCAATAAGATGCTGGTGAATCAGGTGTTGCCCACCTGCCAGTTGCAGATGGGTATGACGGAACTGGCTCCGGGAAGTGTATGGAACACGATGCCGGCCCACGTACACAGCCGTCGTATGGAAGCTTACTTCTATTTCGAGATTCCCGAAGATCATGCTATCTGCCACTTTATGGGTGAGGTAGGCGAAACACGCCACGTATGGATGAAAGGCGATCAGGCTGTTCTTTCGCCCGAATGGTCTATCCACTCGGCTGCTGCTACCCACAACTATACCTTTATCTGGGGAATGGGTGGTGAGAACCTCGACTATGGCGATCAGGACTTCTCGTTGATTACAGATTTGAAATAACAAATCCAATAGTTTTCCTAATTTAATAATAAAAAGAATTATGAATCAGTATTTGAATTTTTCTTTGGAAGGTAAAGTAGCGCTCGTTACAGGTGCTTCTTATGGTATCGGTTTTGCTATTGCTTCTGCATTCGCAGAACAAGGCGCTAAAGTTTGTTTTAACGACATCAATCAAGAGTTGGTAGACAAAGGAATGGCTGCATACGCTGCAAAAGGTATCAAAGCTCACGGTTATGTATGCGACGTGACAGACGAACCGGCTGTTCAGGCTATGGTTGCTACGATTGCCAAAGAAGTAGGTACAATTGATATCCTTGTAAATAATGCAGGTATTATCCGTCGTGTTCCTATGCACGAGATGGATGCTGCTGATTTCCGTCGTGTAATCGACATCGACTTGAATGCTCCGTTCATCGTTGCTAAGGCTGTTCTTCCTGCTATGATGGAAAAACGTGCTGGTAAGATCATCAACATCTGCTCTATGATGTCCGAACTGGGTCGTGAAACTGTATCTGCTTACGCTGCCGCTAAGGGTGGTCTGAAGATGCTGACTCGCAATATCTGCTCTGAATATGGTGAATACAACATTCAGTGTAACGGTATCGGCCCGGGTTACATCGCTACTCCGCAAACTGCTCCTCTTCGTGAGAAACAAGCAGACGGAAGCCGCCACCCATTCGATTCATTCATCTGCGCCAAGACTCCTGCCGGTCGTTGGTTGGATCCTGAAGAACTGACAGGTCCTGCTGTGTTCCTTGCTTCTGAAGCTTCTAACGCTGTCAACGGCCACGTTCTTTATGTAGATGGTGGTATCCTTGCTTATATCGGAAAACAGCCGAAATAATGTAAGATAGAAGAGATTCCGATAAGGTGATAGAATGGCAAAGAGCATCCTCTTTTCATCTGTCACCTTATTTTTTATCATTCCCTTTGCAGGAGCAATAGGACCGACTTATTGGGCATATATGTCCAACAGATGCTGATATAATAGCCTCTATTTGCAAAGTATATATTATTCATTCAATGTAGACTAATTATGAAAAAGATATTAATTCTGTTTGCTGTAGTCTTGATAGGGTTTGCTTCCTGTGCCGACAGTAAACAGTCAATGACAATCACAGTGACCAATCCGTTGGCTCTTGAACGGGTGGGAGAGATGGTTGAAGTGCCGATGAGCGATGTTGTTGCCAAGTTGAAACTGGCAGATACAGCGCAGATTGTAGTGCTTGATGTTGACGGTCAGCAAGTGCCTTACCAGGTGACGTATGACGAAAAGGTTGTTTTCCCCACTATGGTAGCAGCGAACGGAACGTCTATTTACACTATTCAACCGGGTACACCGGCACCTTTCGATGTCGTTGCTTGCGGTAAATATTATCCCGAACGTCTGGACGACGTTGCCTGGGAGAATGATCTTGGCGGATTCCGTGCGTATGGCCCTGCCTTGCAAGCACGCGGGGAGCGTGGTTTCGGCTACGACCTTTTCACGAAGTACAACACAACGGAACCGATTCTGGAATCTCTCTATGCGGAAGAACTGAATCCTGAAAAGCGTGCCAAGATAGCTGAATTGAAAAAGACAGATCCTAAAGCTGCCTCCGAACTACAAAAAGCCATCTCTTACCATATCGATCATGGATATGGCATGGATTGCTATGCCGTAGGACCTACGTTGGGTGCCGGTGTTGCTGCTCTGATGGCAGGTGACACTATTATCTATCCTTACTGCTATCGTACACAGGAAATTCTTGATAATGGCCCGCTGCGTTTCACGGTGAAGCTGGAATTTAATCCGCTGGTAGTTCGTGGAGACTCTAATGTAGTGGAGACACGTGTAATCTCACTGGATGCAGGTTCTTATCTCAACAAAACGATTGTTTCATATACCAATCTGAAAGAAGCAATGCCGGTGACTACCGGACTGGTTCTGCGTGAACCGGACGGTGCGACTGTGGCAGATGCTGCCAATGGCTATATCACTTACGTGGATCCTACAACAGATCGTAGCGGTGCAAACGGCAAGATATTTGTCGGTGCTGCATTTCCTGCACAGGTGAAAGAAGCGAAAGTGGTTCTTTTTTCTGAAAAGGAAAAGAAAGAACGTGGCGGGGCCGACGGTCATGTTTTAGCTATCAGCGAATATGAGCCGGGTTCTGAATATACTTATTACTGGGGTTCTGCCTGGGATAAGGCTGCTATCAAGACTCCGGATGCCTGGAATAAATATATGGCTGAATATGCGCAGAAGTTGCGCACACCGCTGACAGTGGCATATTGATGTGTTGAATTGCTTTTCCAATAGATTAAGCAAAGGTTTCTTTTCACCAAAGAAACCTTTGCTTAATTTTATCTTCCTGAAAAAGAAAGAAAGTTTTTATGTTATAACGCCTTTGAATTATCTCGTAAAAGCGTGTTGTTCGTAATATTCGTATGTTGTTCCGTCTTCTTTCTCTTTTTCACGAAGTTCATAGACTAATTCATTCTCTGTCATTGTGGTCACTGTCCACACTTCTGTGTAATTATCCTCTTCAGTGTCGATGAGAGTCAGCTTATTACCGGAGTAGCTCCATGTACCATGATAATAATTAGTACTTCCGGAGGAGTTGTAGACATCTTTTTCTACATACGTACCGTCTTCCTTGAACTCTATGGAATAACGGTTGGTTCCATTTACAAAATCTTCTTTAGAGTCACTTACCTTTTCACCATCTTCCCATTCTTGTGAAAGATAATACACTCCATTCCATGTTCCTAACAATAAATCGCGTGAACCGACAGCGTCGTCATCGTCGTCGCCACAGGAATAAATGCTGAACGACAGTAATACTGCAACTATGCAAACAGTTGCTTTCCAGATTGTTTTCATAATAAATTGTTTTAATTGTTTGATTTTGAGATGATTCGTTTTTTAGACTCTATTTGATAATAGTTTCCACATGTCCGTCCTTGAAGAACAGGTAGAACGAGCTGGAATACATCCATTGTACTTCTCCATTTGATTCTTGAATAGTCTGCGGTTTGCCGAAAGCCAGTAGACATTCATCTTCCGTCATGCCTTTCACCGGCTTGTTGATGTTGATTTCATTCCAGTGAGTAATCGGTGAAAGCTGGTTCGTTATGATGAAGTCGAACATTTTGTTCAATACTTGCGATTCAACCTGTACGAAATCATCCATGATTCCTTTGTGAGATGCTTTCTTGTCCGGTTGTAGCTTCTCCATCGGAGTGATTTTTTTCATTATCACTGCTGATGACTCTATCCGTATATTGGAAAGATAATAAACCAGTTTACCGTCCTTTACTTGAAACAGGGCTTTGCAATAGTAAGTATTCTTTTGGCTTGAGTCTGCCTGCGAGGCAAGTATCAGATCGCAACTGAAGTTTTTAGCCGGTACGTTGACCTCCGCTATTCCTTCCCGTAACTGTGGACAGACATTCTTGACAATCCATAGCAGTGCATTAGCGTAGATGTTTTCGTCTTGCATATCGCTGAAAGGGGTAAATCCGCTGACCACATATTTATTGCCGTCTGCACTGACAGGATAGTTCTTTTTCTGTTCGGTGAAAGTCTGTGCTGTTAGTGGGATAATTCCTACCAGTAGATACAAGATTACCAGAAATTGTCGTTTGGTCATCATATTCCGTTCTTTTTAAGAAAACAGCATCCACGGCCCTTTTTGTGAAAAGAAAAGATCGTGGACGCTGAATAAATAATATGGTTTATTGAGGTTTGGTTGTCCTTAGAAGGCAATACCCAGACGAATCATAAAGTTACTGGTTTTGAATCCGTCGGCATCGCTGAATGCATCTATAAATCCGCGTTGATAGGTGAGATCCAGATTGAAACGGTCATACCAGACTCCTACGCCGATATTCATACCGGCATCAAAATGATTGTAGTCAACCTCCATATAATCTGCATAATCACCCCAACTGATGCTTTCTCCATCTTCTTTCATTTTGCTTGTGTAATCGTAACTAGCGAAGACTCCTACATGCGGGTCGATACGGACGTTGTCCGCCACAGCAAATTTCCATCCGAATGTGAACGGAGAATATTGTATGTTGTGAGCCATACATTTCGTGTCGTCCACTTTGAAACCACGGGAGCCAAGTCCAAACTCCATCCCCCAGTATCCTCCTGTACTGCCTAAAGGCTTCTGATAACCAAATGTTGCGTTATATCCGATGTTTGAATCAGCTCCTTCGGCCCCGTCACCGGAGAAATTCATGATATTCAAACCTGCACGCAAGAACCATTGTGTGCTGCTGGCTTGCTTCTCTGTTTTGACGATTGCGCTTCTGGATGATACGATTTGCGCTTGAGTTCCTACGCACAATAAAAGTGCGGCAACCATTGATAGTACTTTTTTCATTGTTATTGATATTTTAGTGATTAATTCTTATTCTTAACGACGGGCGCTATCTGGCTTTTTCCATCTGTGGGTGATAACTTTTGCAGATGTATCCATTCATAATCCTCTTTTGTGGCCGGATGCCAGTTGACGAAGATGCCGGGATAACCTACTACTGTAACTGTGTATCCCCCTGTTTTTTCATTATCTTCCACTTTAAAAGTGGCTCCCATGATGACATCGCAGTTGTATTTGATGGTGGACAGATACGTCCCCCATGCACGGATGTTGTCAAGTTCTCCTTTCATGGCGATTTCCACTTCCTCTTTGCTTAGTGTCCATTCATCCTTGATCCGTCCCTTATCTTCCAGTATTTTCACCTCGACAACTGTAGGTTTGACACAAACTTCAGTAACTGCATCGCCTGCACGTGCCTGTGCGTCGCGAAACTTGAAGACCGTCTTTTGCGCATGGGCTCCGACGGCACAACCGACAACCAGAGCAATAATCAGAAATAGTTTTTTCGTTTTCATGTCCTTTTGTGATTATATGTTAATATGCCTGCAAAGGTATGCGAAAGGAGTATACTACCGGGTGAAAACATAGTTCCAAGAACGATACGAAATTGTATCCTATTTGGATACACTGGGGAAGCTTCCGGTGTTGATGCTGTCGGACAGATCACGGAAGAAATCGTGGCCGAGGATGTAGGAGATGCGCCAGAGCAGGTGGATGTCGATATTCTCTTTCCGGAATATCTTGTAAACATTGGGGCGTGTGCAGCATAGTTGGGTAGCGAACCAGGTGACGGTGCGTCCCTGTTCGTGAAGCGTGCGTTCAATAAGTTGTCCTGCATGAATCATGTGCCTATTCTGCTTATGTGTGTCCCCCGGACTCCCGTTGGGCGGACAATTCAATCTATTATTGACAGGAATATATAGAAATGGCGTGGGAATCTCTCACCTTCGTCCGTTCCATGTTCAAGGCCTTCGCAATGCCAATTATCGGGAACGAACAACGCAGAAAGCCCACGCCGATATGTACAACACCCGTAGCCTCCCTTTGTTTATCAAAGTGAGGCACGGATGTATATAAATACACATCAGGAGGACGTCTTTGTTGCTGTTAGTCATTCCGATAGGTCAAAGTTTGCGAAGTTTTGAACATAAATGACAAACGCTTGTAAACGTCTTCTCAATATAAACATCTCTCCCTCGCCACCCGGAGGCTTTCTGCGGAAGAGACCGTTGCAAATGTATAAAAAAATACGGATGGAAAGGGTAATGTGAATCAGAAACTTTTTGAATATCGGTTATTTTGCCCTCTTTTTTCCCTTTGCCGGGCGAAATGCGCTTATACTGACATCTTATAAGAAAGAGGAGCGATCTCCCAATTTCGGGCACGAAACAGGCCTTAAACTACAAAAGCCGGGGCGCAAGACCTCGGCTTATATTTTTATCTTCTTATCAGGGAGCTTTTTGGCTCATTGGAGACTTTCTATAACACCTTGAATTCATACCCTTCCTCTTTCAGGAATTCAATGGCACGAGGAAGTGCATATTGCAGGTTACCATTATTCCAAGACTTCAGCGAATCATGGAAAGTGATGATGGAACCGTTGCGTGCATAGCGCTTCACATTGTTCAATACCTGTTCCGGGCGCATCCGTTTACTATAATCACGAGTCACGAGATCCCACATGATAATGCGGTAATGATAGCGCAAGGTATAATACTGCCGGAACCCCATGTGTCCGTGTGGCGGACGGAAGAGATCGGAATGAATAATTTCGTCTACCTTTCTGGCGTTTGCGAGGTAATCCGGATTAGAATATTCAAATCCACGGATGTGGTTGAAGGTATGGTTACCGATGCGGTGTCCGTGTTCTACCACCATCCGGTATTCATCCGGGTGCTTGCGTATATTGTCGCCTACCATAAAGAAGGTAGCTTTAATATGATGCTTTTCCAATACTTCCAGTACCCAGGGAGTTACTTCAGGGATGGGACCGTCGTCAAAAGTCAGATAGACTGCCCGTTCATTCGGATCCATCCGGAAGATAGCTTGTGGATACAACGCCCGGAAAAGCCAAGGTGGTTGTTCTATAAACATGAGAGTCTGTGTTAAACAAGTATTAAGTAATAAGTATTAAATATTATCCATGCGGAAAACATATCGGAAGCTATGGTAATACTTAATACCTGATACTTAATACTTACTATTTATTTCCCTTTCATTCTTGTCACGTACTCGTTATAAAGTTGGTCGAGCTGCGTGGAGTAATGTTTCGCGAGTTCTTCTGATTTGTATTTTTCCATTAAGCGGACTTCGGCGTCAAGCAAGCTGGCGTTGTACACGAAGTTTTCGCCGGCGATGGCAAGCTGGTTATCGTTCAGGCTAAGATACCAGATCATGTATTCGAGCGATTTGTTGGCAAGCTCGTCGATGATCTTGTTAGCTTTCTCGTTCTGTCCCAGTTGGTAATAAGATTCTGCCATTTGGAAGGCGCCGTTTGCCCAGTCGTACGGTACGTTGTATGACGGAATCATCTTTTCGGCGTAGTCGAGTGCGGCGAGTGCCTTATCCTTCTTGCCTTCTTTGATAAGCTGGCCTACGAGTTGCGTGAAGATACGGCGGTGCGTGTAGCACATACGCATCACGTTCTCGTCGATATAGATACCCGGTTTGTCGATACCGCCGAACTTGAACTTGTTCATCAGGTTGTCGTACATCTTTTCGCTGTCAATCTTGCTGTCCAGTTTGTCCGTATCGAACGGTGTGAAACGATAGGCAAGACCTTCCTGCATAAAGTGGTTGCCCATGCCCAGATGGTTTTCGCTTCCTACGGTGATTGCCATATAGATAGGACGTTCCCAGTTGGCATTGGCAAGCATTTCAAGCATCATCAGTTCACTCTTGTAGAGGGCGCGTTTCGGGTTGCCGTTGGCGTCTCTAAGGGTGATTGTCATGTATTCGGGGATAGAATCGCCCAGAGCTTCCGGTATCTTCATGCCGGAGCGGCGTACGGCTTCTTTGTCCACCTTCATTACGATGCTATCCGTAGGGATAAGCGGCAGTTGGATATCTTTTCCAGTCTTTTTGAGAAGCTCTTTCAACTGGTCGTTCTTACCGAGCATCCAACGGTTGATGATTTCCTTCAATTCGTATGGATTCTCACCAAAAATGGAGTGAACGAGTGATAATATGGTAGTGTCTCCCTGTGCAGCCAGTTCGTTTGCCTGTTTGAAATAGCTGTCGATGAAAGCCTTCATTTCCGTACGGATAGGAATATATTCATTTTGTCCTTCTACATATTCCACACGGTCCCAAGTGATAGGAAGCGACGGGGAATCGTAGGCCGGGCGTTTCATTTGGTCGATATACCAGTCTGTTTGCAAGTAACTTAGGTTACAGGTGCGGGCATCTGTACGGAAGCCTTCTGTTTCCTGGTTGTACCACAATGGGAAAGTATCATTATCACCATTGGTATAGATAATCGGATTTCCTTTTTCCTGTAAGGTCATCAGGTAGTTCTGTCCGAAGTCGCGGGCAACGAAGCGTCCGCTACGGTCGTGGTCATCCCAAGTCTGTCCCGCCATTTGGATGGGGACGAACAAACAAAGCACTGAAGCCAATACGGCTGCCGGAAGTTCCTGCATCTTGCAGTATTCTCGCAGCATACGGATGATACCTGCCACTCCCATACCTACCCAGATGGCAAAGGCGTAGAACGAACCGGCATACGCGTAATCTCGTTCACGGGGTTGTGCAGGAGTTTGGTTGAGGTAGAGCACGATAGCGATACCTGTCATGAAGAACAGGAAGAAGACCACCCAGAATTGCTGGATACCCCGCTGGCTATGATAAGCTTGCCAGAAGAGTCCGATTAAGCCGAGAATCAGCGGCAGACAGTAGAATACGTTGTGTCCTTTATTGTTTTTGAGATCCTGCGGAAGCAGTTCCTGATTACCTACCAGTAAGTTGTCGATAAACGGAATACCGGTGATCCAGTTGCCGTGTTCAATTTCTCCGCTACCCTGTATGTCGTTCTGCCGTCCGGCAAAGTTCCACATGAAATAACGCCAGTACATGAAGTTCAACTGGTAGGAGAAGAAGAATTTGATATTTTCCCATTGGTTAGGCATGTTCACCATTACCATTTCTCCGCATTGGTCGTAAGGAACGTCGTGTCCTTTGATGTCTACCCATTGCTTGTAGAGTGGTGCGTGTGACGAGCTGTACATACGCGGGAAAAACATATTCTGTGCATATTCGTATTCCACACGTCCGGGAAGTTCGATATAAGAGTCTTTTTCGTCGGGAGAAGTCTTTTCCTTGCGGACAAACTTGCTTCCTGCTTCCGACTGGCGCGGAATACAATAGCCGTCTTTTACGTCGAGTGCCACTTTCGAAGAGAAAGCAGGGCCGTAGAAGAGCGGACGGGTTCCGTATTGTTCACGGCCGAGGTATTCGCCCAGGGTGAATATATCCTCCGGTGAGTTTTGGTCCATCGGAGTGTTGGCAGTAGAACGGATAACGATCAGTGCGTAAGAAGAATACCCGATTACGATCATCATGGTGCACAGCAATGCTGTGTTCATGGTGCGGGCGGTGATACGCCATCTCTCTTTGATTTTAGCCTGTACACTCGGAGCAAGATAAAGTCCCAGTGCGGCAATAACCAAAATACCGATGATGATACTGCTGGCTCCGTGTCCGTAGAATGGGATACCCAGCAAAGCGATCGTCAGGATAAAGGAGATAGCCATGCGCGCTTTGTTCTTTTCGGTGTAACTTTCGTATACACCCCAAATCAGAGCGGCTGCAAGCAGAATGATATAAACCACTACGCCCGAATTGAATGACATTCCGAGTCCGTTGACGAACAACAGTTCAAACCAGCCACCTACTTTCACGATACCCGGTACGATGCCGTAAAGCACGGCTGCAACGAGCACCATTGAACCTAATAGCGCTATTAACGAACCTTTGGCGGTAGCATTCGGTGTTTTTTTGTAGTAGTATACCAATACGATGGCAGGCAGACAAAGCAAGTTCAATAAGTGCACACCGATACTCAATCCGGTCAGATAGGCGATGAGGATAATCCAACGGTCGCTGTGCGGCTGGTCGGCTACGTCTTCCCATTTCAGAATCAACCAGAAAACAACAGCGGTAAACAGGGAGGAGAAGGCATATACTTCACCTTCCACGGCCGAGAACCAGAACGTGTCACTGAATGTATAAACCAGTGCACCGATCAGTCCACTACCCATCACTGTGATAAGCTGTCCTTTGGTGATATTGTTTTCGTCAGTGATAATCAGTTTGCGTACCAGGTGGGTGATGCTCCAGAAAAGGAACAGGATACAGGCGCCACTCATGAGGGCACTCATGTAATTCACCATTTTAGCAACAGTTGTTACGTCGGAAGCAAATTGAGAAAACAGATTCGCCACTAGCATGAAGAAAGGCGCGCCGGGCGGGTGTCCGACTTCCAGTTTATAGCCGGTGGTTATGAACTCCGGGCAATCCCAGAAACTTGCGGTCGGTTCTATTGTCAGGCAGTAGACGGTTGCCGCAATGATGAATGTAAGCCAACCCATAAGGTTGTTTACGGTTCTGTACTGTTTCATTAGCACTATCGTAGTTTATTCGTTAAAAACAAATTATGAGGTCGCAAAGATAGTGATTTGTAAGGATAATGAGGAAGAAAGTAAGAAATATTAAGTAACGGAGGGGTGATTTACTATCTCTTTCACTCTTCCGGAAGGCGGGAACTTGTGTGTTGGCAAGTAAGGAAATTATTTTTAGTCCTTTAATAAATAAGCTCTGGTGTATTAGAGATAAACTTCCTTTATCCTGTTAGTGAACTTCTTTTGCCTTAATAACAAACTTCCTTTTCATTAATCATAAACTATAATTGCAAGCTTTGTTTTTATAATTGCAAGTTTCATTTATAAAAACAAAGCTTGCAATTTTATAAACGTAACTTGCGTTTATAGATTATCCTTAGTCAATCATAACTTTCCTGTTAGAGAAGAACAAGTTTACTATTAATACAACGGAAGTTTACTATTAATAGCTTGGACGTTAGGTGTTAACACTTGTAATATCAGCTGTTAATGGTTGAGATTTCAGGTATTAATACTTGGGTTGCTGTATATATATGTTTGGGATATTGAATATGTGTATCCTTTAATGATGGTGATGATGTTCCCCTAAAACCCGATGAGGCAGTGTGCCGTGTCCCAATAGTTCGATGGGGCAGTTGAAGTTTCTTTCCAGCCATTCGGTAGTGACGCCCGTGTCCGGATGGTAATCCAGTGTTTCATTGACACAGGCGATGGATTTTACCTGTTGTAATACAGTGCCGATGTCGTGACTGACAAGGATAATGGCACATTCTTTATTGATTTCAGCTAATAACTCATAAAGGCGTGCTTCGAAACGCTTGTCGATATACGTGCTGGGTTCATCGAGAATCAACACTGCAGGGTCCGAGATGATGGCACGTCCTAACAAGGCACGTTGCAGTTGTCCACCGCTTAATTGTCCGATAGAGCGGCTTTCAAGCCCTTCAAGCCCCATGCGGGCGATAATCTGTTTGCCTTTCTCTCTCTGTTCGGGAGTGAACCGGGAGGTGAGCGACTTCTGTATGCTCAATCCGGACAGGATCACTTCTTCCACGGAAATAGGGAACTTCCGGTCTATGGTGCTATATTGCGGCAGGTAACCGAGGAAAAGCTGGGATTTCGCGGAAGAACTTTGGTGGGAGTTTTTGGCAGATGTTTCTGTCGAAGTCCCTTCCGTAGATGTTCTTATGGGAGCCTTCTCGGGAGTATGGAATATAATTTCCCCTCCGGTTGGTTTTAACAGACCGAGGATGCACTTTATAAGCGTTGTTTTGCCGCCTCCGTTCGGACCTATAATACCTAGAAAATCCCGTTCGTAGATGCTTAGATTAACATCGTGGAGAACAGTGCGACCGTCATATCCGGCGGAAAGATTCTTTATTTCGATTATTGGTTTCATCATTGGAAAGGGCTTGATTGGTTCTTTCTTTATACGTTTATTTGGTGGCAGCTTGCGGCGCAAGGGCTTTGGCTACATTCAGCATCTCTTCCTCCCAGTCATAACTTAACGGGTTGATAGGGACCACTTTCGTTCCGGTTTGCTGTGCGATGGTTTCCGCATTGCGTTTGTCAAACTCCGGTTGAACGAAGATAACGCCTACATTTTCCGCCTGACAGACGTCTATCAGGTCTTTCAGATGAGCGGGAGAGGGTTCTTTGCCTCCTTCTTCGATCGAAATCTGATGCAATCCGTAGTCGCGGGCGAAGTAGGAGAGGGCCGGATGATAAATTATGAAGGCTTTGGCTGCTTCGGGGGTGGAGAGTTGCCGGCGAATCAGGCTGTCGGTGTGCTGGATGCGCTGACAGAGAGAGTCGTAACGGTTTCTATAATATGGTTCGTTTGCTTTATCCAGTTGGCTAAGGGCTTTGTAGGTGTTTCCGGCGATGATTAAAGCATTACCGGTAGAATTCCATACGTGTGGCTCTACGGCGTGGATATGGCCGTCGTGACTGTTGTGGCCGTGGGCATGGCCATGGTCATCATTATTGAGTATGAGGTCGATTCCTTTCGAGGTGTCGAACACTTGGATATGGGGAGTATTGTTCATCAGGCGGTCCATCCAGGTTTGTTCGAAACCGATGTACCCGATGCGGAAATAGGCTTTGCTGTCTCCTAAAGAAACAAGTTGCTGGGGGATAGGATCGTATGTCTCCGGGCTGGAACCTTTGGGTACCATGCTGACTACTTTGAATTTATCTCCGGCAATAGCTTCGGTGAAATAACGTTGCGGTTCCAGTGTGACGGTTATCACCGGCTTTGTCTCGTCATCGTTACTTGCTTGGGAGGAACGTCCTGTGCAGGCTGCTATCAGGAGGCAGGTACCAAGAAGGAAAAGTGTTCTCATATCTTTTAGTTGTTGTTTCATGATTTTTTCTGTTTCGGGGTTTCAATCTTATCTTGTTTCTACTCTTGTTTCCGGGCCCGTAATATTTCCCGTTTACCACCCGGAGGTCCGGGGAGGCGTTCTACTGTGAATCCGGCTGTCTGCAACATTCGGCGTACTACACCTTTGGCACAGTAGGTAGTCAGAATTCCGTCTCTATCTAATAAAACATAGAGGCGGTTGAATAGTTCTTGCGACCACATTTCCGGTTGCTTTTCCGGGGCGAAGGCGTCGAAATAGATGGTATTAAACGGAGTATTGGAAGTTGAGTATTGAGAAATGACTGCATTGTTGTTGGTGCTGTTCATTTTTGACTCTTCCTTCTTTCCCGTTATCCATTGATTGACGTCCGTTTCTATTTTTCGTAAGGTGAAGTGTGGCGTAAGCTGCACGTCTTTCTCCCAGGGCGATGTATGAAGCTGCTTAAACAATTCGATAGCCGGTTGTTGTTCTTCTTCATCATTCGGGGTAAATTGCTCATCGGTTGCTGTCTGCTTCCGATGTATGGTAAGCTGCTCATCGCTGGAGATATACCCTAGCTGTTCTACTGTCTGCCAGTCTAGTGGATAGAGTTCCAGTCCTGTATAGTGTATATTTCGTCTGCTTCTTTCCGCTTCTTCAAGGGTGAGCCAAGCGTTTAATCCTGTCCCGAAGCCGATTTCAAGAACACGTGGAGTAGCGGCAGGAGAGGCTTTCAGCCCCATATCGATGAAAATATGTTGAGACTCCGTGCGTGCCCCTTTCGTCGAATGATAATGTTCATTCAATTCCGGAACAAACAGAGTAGCGCTCCCGTCATCGGTTCTCTCAATTATTCTTTCCATCACTCAATCTTTAATACCTAATACTTAATACTTAAAAAAGACCTCTACCCCGCCATAGCATCCCAGGCACTTTCGAGCACATACAGGAGAAGGATATAACGTATCAGTTTGCCGACAAACATGGAAACAATAGTAAGCCATGTGTTACTTCGCATAAATCCTAGTGCAATGGCGATCACTTCGCCAATGGCAGGAAGAAAGGTGAAGAATGCCATCAATGCCCCTTTCCCTTGCAGGAATTTCACCATTTTGTCTACCTTTTCTTTCTTTACCTTGAAGTATTTCTCAATCCAGCTAATTTTGCCCAGGCGCCCCATGTAGTAACAGGTCATTCCGCCCACTGTATTGCCCAGAGTGGCGGATATCAGACAGGCTATCGGGGGCAAGCCGAGTTTCACCAATGCCACCAGTACCAGTTCGGAACTGAAAGGCACGATGCTCCCAGCCAATAAAGCCGAGATGAATAATCCCGGAAGTCCCCATTCTATGAGGAGTTGTATCATTGAATCTACAAAAGCGTCCATATATTAAAAGCAAATAAGAGGATGAGGCCGACCAATGAAATGATAAAGAACACATTCGAACTTTTACTATTGGTCAGTACAAAGAAATGCCCGATCAGGATGCTGTTGCTTATGATAAGCAAAGGCAGCAGGGCACTGCAATATATCGGTTGCAAGGCAATCAGCAGGAACAGGAAGAGCGTCAGGTCTATCAAGAACTGGAGATAGGCACGTGTGCGTATCTTATCCTCAAATCCGGCAGCGATGCAATGAACGG
The DNA here is from genome assembly GCF_000157095.2 of Bacteroides sp. D1. Lineage (NCBI taxonomy): Bacteria > Pseudomonadati > Bacteroidota > Bacteroidia > Bacteroidales > Bacteroidaceae > Bacteroides > Bacteroides sp. D1. The sequence continues at coordinate 292,768 of NZ_JH114344.1, read as the reverse complement.
CACTGACGATAAACATCACGAGCAGATAGCCCAGTATAGCCAATTCCCAGGGTTGAAGGATTTGTAAGTTAAAGATTTCTCCGAAAGCTAATAGCTGGTTGAAAGGGCGGTAGAACAACTCCATCTCATTATAGAAGAAGGCGTGTCCGAACAGCATCCAGTAGGGCAGCATCCATCCGAGCAGCGCACCGCAGAAACTGCGAGGAGTGAGCGACTGGAAACGGTAGGCTTCGAATAGCCAAAGTACCGATAGGATGGTGAGCTGTGGGAAAAGAATACTTCCCGCTCCGATAAAGAAGAAGGAATAGAATAGATAGCCCGCAGCTTGAGCTTGCTGATAGCTTTTAAACAGAAAATAAATGGAAATAAGAGAACCGAGGGCGACAATGTCTCCTATGTATAGTAAATGCATTCCCGGGCAGACGGTGACCAGCAGGAAATAAATAGCTGTCTGCATGGAAGCCCTCATGCGGATAATACTGAACTGGTTGTTCAATTCTATCAGAAAATAGCCGATGATTGCGTAAATCAGAAAGCTGACAATTCGTTCTGCCCATCCCGGAAGCAGTAGATCGCGGGTGGATTGCAAGAAAGAAGAGCTCTCCTTGGGTGTTGTTGAGGCTATGGAGTCGGGAAATAAAAAGTAAGTCAACACCCAGCATAGGGCGCAGATAAAGATAACGGCAGGCAGGGTCCACCGTCCTGCCGTCACTTGACTTTGTAGTCTTTTATTTCTCATTTGTCTGTCAGTTCTTTTGCTGCCCGGCGGGCATATATCATCGCTTTGTAGGATCTATATGCCGTGCAAATAGGGGATTTATGCCTGCCGTGGCGTATCATTACAGGTTGTTTCTTACAAATCAAATCCGATGTCGCGGCGGAAATACTTCTTGTCGAAGTCGATCATGTCTGCCACTTTGTAGCTCTGTGCCAGTGCTTCTTCTTTCGTTGCACCGTAAGAGCAAACGGCAATCACACGTCCGCCGTTCGTCACCACTTGTCCGTCTTTCATGGCTGTTCCGGCATGGAAGATGATGCTGTCGGTGGCGGCAGCCTGTTCCAGTCCGCTGATAGGGAATCCTTTTTCGTAGGCTTCGGGGTAACCGCCGCTGACAAGAATGACGCAGCTGGCCGAACGTGGGTCCATCACTAGTGTTTTCTCGTTCAGATTGCCTGCCGCTGTGCCTTCAAGCAACTCTACGAAGTCGCTTTGGATGCGCAACATCACGCTTTCTGTTTCCGGGTCGCCCATGCGGACGTTGTATTCGATAACCATCGGCTCGCCTTTCACCTTGATAAGACCGAGGAAGATGAAACCTTTGTAGGTGATCTTTTCTTCTTTCAGACCATTGATGGTCGGTTCGATGATGCGTGTGCGTACTTTCTCCATATATACTTCATCAGCAAACGGAACCGGAGTAACGCTACCCATACCGCCTGTATTCAATCCTTTGTCGCCTTCACCGATACGTTTGTAGTCTTTTGCTACAGGGAGGACTTTGTAGTTGTCTCCGTCTGTCAGTACGAATACAGAGCACTCGATACCGCTCAAGAACTCTTCAATCACAACGGTTGCCGATGCGGAACCGAACATGCCGCCGAGCATTTCTTTCAGTTCTTTCTTCGCTTCATCAAGCGTAGGAAGGATGAGAACTCCTTTTCCGGCACAAAGGCCATCAGCCTTCAATACATAGGGAGCTTCCAACGTTTCGAGGAAAGCGAGACCCTCTTCGAGGTTTTCGGAAGTGATGCTTTTGTAGCGGGCTGTCGGGATGTTGTGGCGCATCATGAAGCCTTTGGCAAACTCCTTGCTGCCTTCCAGTTGCGCTCCTTGAGCCGAAGGACCGATCACGGCAATATGCTTTAGCTCCGGACGGTTTTGGAAGTAATCGTAGATTCCTTTTACCAACGGATCTTCGGGGCCTACTACTATCATTTGGATGTTCTCTTTTAGAGCAAAAGCACTGATTGCTTCAAAATCGGTTGCTTTGATGTTGACATTCTCGCCTACGGCAGTTGTTCCGGCATTTCCCGGAGCAATGTATAGTTTTTCAACTTTCGGACTTTGGGCAATTTTCCATGCCAGTGCATGTTCGCGGCCGCCCGAGCCTAGTAATAATATCTTCATCTTTGTATTGTTATGGATTTATACTGTTATCTATGATTTGTATGGATACGGTGGTGTCTTTGTCAGTTTTATAGGTTCTGCTCAAAGTACCGGGTGATTTTCTCATGCAGATGTACACGGTCGCGTCCTGCTACGTTGTGCTTGTGGCACGGGTAGATAAACAGGTCGGGATAAGTGCGGGCATCTACACAAGCTTTCATGAACGACAGGGTGTGCTGTGGCACGCAGGTGTCGTCGTGGTCGTCGTGAATAATCAATAGGTGACCTTTCAGTTGGCCGGCAAGGTTTTTCAGGTTACATTCTTTGTAGCCTTCTGGGTTGCTTTCCGGTGTATCCATATAGCGTTCGCCGTACATCACTTCATAATACCCCCAGTCGATTACCGGGCCTCCGGCAACGCCTACTTTGAATATTTCCGGGTAACGAAGCATCAGGGCGGTAGTCATGTGTCCTCCGAAGCTCCATCCGTGTACGCCGATGCGTTCGCTGTCTACGTAGGGGAGGGATTTCAGGAATTCAACGCCTTTTACCTGGTCTTTACCTTCTTCGATGCCAAGACGGCGGAAGGTGGCATTTTCAAATGCCAGTCCACGGTTGCTGCTGCCACGGTTATCGATGGTGAACATGATATAGCCTTTACCTGCCATGTATGTGTCCCATCCGCGTGCGCCGTTCTGCCATCCTCCGGTGACGCATTGCGCGTGAGGACCTCCGTAGACGTATACGATGACGGGATATTTCTTGGCCGGGTCAAAGTTTGCCGGTTTCATCAGGCGATAATGCAGGTCGGTGGTGCCGTCTGCCGCTTTGATTGTTCCGGTTTCGATGCTTGGCATTTGGTAGCCTTCGTAAGGGTTTTCAGCAGTCAGCAGATTGGCTGTTTCTTTGAAGTTTTTGGTGTCTACCAGGTTGATGATGCGAGGCTGGTCTTTTGTTGAATAACGGTCGATAAGATAAGTGCCGGAAGCGCTAAGCATGCCGCTATGTTCGCTTTCTTTGCAGTTCTCGAACGGTTGGCTTATTTTTCCATTGCTCACGTTTACAGCGAAATGTCCGCTTCTCAAGCCTTCTACGGCTGTGAAGATGATTTCTTTACGCTTTGTGTTGAATCCCAGGACGTCGCTGACCAGCCAGTTGCCTTTGGTCAGTTGTTTGACTTTGCCGGCCTGGAAATAAGTACCACCGTTGGCGCTGTTATAAGTTTCACCTTTCATGTTGGCTGCATCGGCATCAAAGAGATAAAGATGATTGTAGCCGTCACGCTGACTTTGATAGATGAACTTGGTAGGGTCCCACGGCAAAAATACGATTGCGTTTTGTGGCTCCACGTATTTAGGATGCATTTCTTCGTAGAGAACGCCCATCGGCTCTCCTGTTTCTGCGTTGTACCGGCAAAGTTTGGCGTGGTTCTGGTCACGGTTTACTTCAATCAGGTAGAGGCTTTTTTCATCCGGTGACCAGCTGATATTGGTGAAATAACGGTCTGTGGGATCACCTGCGTTCAGATAAATGCTTTTGCCTGTGGCAGGATTGTAAATACCCACTTTTACCTGATGGCTCGTCATGCCTGCCATCGGATAACGTACATTGTTCACTTCGCCTACGCGTGCAGTGATGTCTACAAGCGGGTATTGTGTCACCATGCTCTCGTCCATACGGTAGAAAGCGAGCAGGTTACCTTTCGGGCTCCAGAAAGTACCTTTGTTGATACCGAATTCATTCCGGTGTACAGTCTGTCCGCAAACGATGCCTTCGGGTTCATTAGTTACCGCTTTCTCGTTTACATACAGATTGTTACCTATCGTGTATGCCACGTTTCCACTGGCTGCGCAATAGTCTTCATTATCTGCTCCGTCTTTGGGTTTGAGAGTGCTGACAACTTGATTGCTCTTGAAATCATATACAATGAACTTTCCTGCTATCTTGAATAGCATTTGTGGCTTATCGGCCCATGGGAAACTGACGGAATACAGGTGTGATAACTTTCCTGCCTTGTTCTCTTCAAGCACTTTGTTGATCTGTTCACGAGTGATAACCATTGTTTCTTTCCCCGTTTTGGGTTGGATAGAATAAAGGGTATCTACGCCCGGCTTGATACATTCGTCACCCCACCATTGCAGTCCGTACAGGTTGTCTGCATAGCGGTAACTCTCGCCACCCGGAATCAATTCTTCCAGTGTCGGCTTTTTGGTTTCTTGTGCCATAACATTGAATCCGATTGGTAGTGCCAACAATAAAAGCATGGCTCTTTTTCCAATTTTACTCATTGCTCTTTTCTTTATTATTTGTTTTTAAATCCTTCTATTTTTACTCTGTCCAAGGGAGTCTGCTTTATTTGAATGGCAGCACTCAACTTGGCAAAAGCGGTGAATAGGTCGTCAAATTGCTTCTCGTAGCTTTCTCTGTCGGAGGATATGTCCTCTTCCAAGTATTCAATCCTTTTCCTCAATTCTTCCAATTCCTGTTTCGGAGCATGGGAGAGTAGGTATTGACGCATGTGGACGAAGGCATCCATAATATTAATACTGACTTCAATAGCACGGGGACTTTTCAGAACTCCAGATAACATTGCTACACCTTGTTCTGTAAAAGCGTAAGGCATTTTGCGAGTACCACCCCAACTTGATATTCCATTTTGGAATATCAAGTTGAACTCGTCTTTATTTAATTGAAACATGAATCTTGCAGGAAATCGTTCGATGTTTCGTTTAATGGCTTTATTGAAGTTACCTGTGGTAACTTCATACATCTCCGCCAAATCAAAGTCCAACATAACTTTTTGACCTCTGATCTCATAAATTTTATTTTCAATGATAACAATGTCGTTCATTTTTTCTTTAATTGGTTGCTATCATAGATAGCTTATTGGCGAAAATGTTATTTGAACTTGAGGTTGCAATTTGTGACCTCAAGTTGGTTATCAGGGTGTTAATGAGTGTGTGATGTTATAATGTGTCATTAACTATTGAATGGTTTATTCCTCTTCCTTCTTCGGAATCCTCGGCTCCCGGTTCCCCCTAAATTCTCTTGGCCCTCTCGAATCTCTTCCTCCACGGAATTCTCCCCGTGGCTTTCTATCTCTTCCATCACCACCTTTGAACTCACCACCTTCTCTGCGCGGCTTGTATTCTCCCTCTCTGCGAGGTCTGGATTCACCATCCCGACGCGGTTTGAACTCACCTTCGCGGCGTGGCTTAAATTCTTTTCTTTCTCTAAATCTTGGAGCCTGTTCTCCTTCAGCCTCTTTCTTTTCTTCTCCCTCTTCCTGGCTCTTGAACTCTTTGTATTTTCCGTCAAAAATCTCATATTTGCGGAACTCACACTCCAATGGTCCATTGAACAAAGGAACTTTCTGACTTGCTTTCAGACCAATCTGGTCGAAACACTCTTCCCGATAAGAAAGCACCCATGCCTCGTTTCCTACAAACGCATGTTTCAGACGTTCACCGATCATCTGATAAAGTCCAAGCAAATCATTAGTGGAAATACGTTCACCATATGGCGGGTTAGTGATGATAATCGACTTTTCCTGCGGCTGTTCAAACTGCTGGAACGGCTGCAGCTTCAACACGATGTCTTTCGATACACCGGCAGCTTTTATATTGTGAGTCGCAATCTCATTAGCTTTCGGATTGTTATCGTATCCGTAAATCTTATGAGCAAATTCGCGCTCCTGACTGTCATCATTGTAAATCTCATCGAACATATCCGCATCGAAATCTACCCATTTCTCAAAAGCAAACCCTTTACGGAATACTCCCGGAGCAATATTCTTAGCAATCAGTGCCGCTTCAACAGGGATAGTACCCGAACCACACATCGGGTCGATCAAATCACATTCTCCGCGCCATCCGGTCATTAGAATCATGCCGGCAGCCAATACCTCATTTAACGGGGCTTCTACTGCTTCCTGGCGATAACCGCGACGGTGAAGTGATTCTCCGGACGAGTCCAAAGACAACGTACAGGTAGTCTGTGCAATATGAATATTCAGAAGTACATCCGGATTGTTGATACGTACCGACGGACGTTTTCCTGTTTTATCACGGAAATAATCCACAATCGCATCTTTCACCTTATACGAAACGAATTTCGAATGGCGGAACTCATCGCTGAATACTACTGCATCGATAGCGAACGTCTTGTTCACATCGAGATATTCTTCCCATGGAATAGCCTGTATTTGATTATAAACCTCATCGGCATCTTTGGCTGTAAAGTTTTTAATTGGTTTCAGGATACGGATGGCGGTGCGAAGGCAAAAATTCGCCTTATACATCATACGTTTATCTCCTGTGAATGAAACCATGCGGCGTCCTATTTGAATGTCGTTGGCTCCTAATGCTGTCAGTTCTTCTGCAAGTATCTCTTCCAGTCCCTGGAAAGTCTTGGCTATCATCTCGAATTGTTCGCTCATATAGATTCTTTTGATTTTATTTTTTTGCTTTAGTTTGTACGATTCTTGCTCCTGCAGGAACATTCTCCGTTACCCAGATATTACCGCCTACGGTTGCGTCACGTCCGATGGTGATTCTTCCCAAAATAGTGGCGTTGGAATAAACAATCACATTGTCTTCCAGGATCGGATGGCGGGGGATTCCCTTGATTGGTTTTCCGTCGGCATCCAGCGGGAAACTCTTGGCTCCCAGTGTGACGCCCTGATATAGCTTGACGTTATTTCCGATAATACTCGTAGCACCGATAACGACACCCGTACCATGGTCGATAGTGAAGTGAGTGCCAATCTTTGCGGCCGGATGGATGTCAATTCCCGTTTCGCTATGCGCCATCTCCGTGATGATACGGGGAATCAAAGGAACACCCAGTTCCAGCAGTTCATGCGCGATACGGTAATTGCTGATCGCTTTAATAGCCGGATAGCAGAAAATTACCTCTCCATAACTTTCGGCAGCCGGATCGCCGTTATAGGCGGCTTCCACATCCGTTGCCAGTATTCTTCTCATGGCAGGTAGCTTACTGATGAATTTAGCAGCAAGACGTGCAGCCTCTTCCCGTTTCGAGTCGGAGCAGACGATGCATTTTCCCTCTATGGAAGTGCTAAAACACAATCCGGCCAGGATCTGCTCACAAAGTAAATCAAACAATTTTTCAATGTTGACGCCGATGTGATAATTAATTGTCCGGCTGTTAATAGTAGAATTTCCGTAATATCCGGGGAAGAGAATGGAGCGTGAAAGCTCAATAATTTCATACAAGACTTTAGCAGAGGGCAGTGGTTCGCCATCTTTGTGCTGATGAAACAGTCCTTTATAAGATTCGCTTTCCGATAGCTCATCGACTGCCTGTGTCAAAATGTGGGTGAAGTTCAGTGGACTCATTAGGTCAGTTACTCATATTTATATGGGCACAAAGGTATTAAAAAAAATAATAAAATTCGCTGGGATTCAGGATAAATAATGTATTTTTGTCACATTCAAAACATGACATGAATAAGGGGACTGATGAATCGGAAGACTGCTATGAAACTATTTGGACTGTTGGGGTTGTTGATGTTGTTGAGTTGCGGATATGCTGATAGACACCGCAATAACTCTTCGTGCGAACAGGTGTTGGTTGATTCTCTGGAAGTTCGTGTACAGGATTCTTTGTTTTCCAATGTGCATTATTCCCGTTCACAGGTGCTTGATGCATTGGCACAGGCACAAGATTCCCAGATCTATTATCGTCTGCTTGCCCTTTATGGGAAAACATTCTTTGTCTCTTCCGATTTTGATTCTATACTCTATTATAACCGGCGGGTAAAGGAATTTTCCCGCAATGCTTCCCAATCTTCTGAATCTCTCCAATCTCCACAATGGAATGATGTATTATCCGATGTTTATAATATCGAAGGCAACGTGTGGATGCAACTGAACCGCCCTGATTCTGCAATTACCGACTATAAGAAAGCCTACGAATATCGTCTGAAAGGAAAGAAACTACACCTGCTCCCGGATATTTGTATCAATACTGCTGATGCCTACCTGCATCGCAGTGACTTGGCACACACTGCTTCGTATTATCGTCGTGCCCTATTTCTCTGTGATTCGCTAAACTTGTCCGAGCACGCGAAATTCCCTGTCTACTACGGATTAGGGCAAACCTATATGGAACTGCGGGATTTCGATTTATCCAATCATTACTATGAATTGGCCGGACAGTATTTCGATGAGATGAACGTGAGCGAACGATGGACTTATCTCAACAATCGCGGTAATCATTATTATTACCGGAAAGACTATCAGGAAGCTTTGAAGTATATGCGCAGGGCCAATGTGCTTGTCTCTTCTTATCCGCAGATGGTGTTTGAACAGAATTTTATTAAAGTAAACCTGGGAGAATTGTACCTGCTGACTGACAAACTGGACTCCGCACAGGTCTGTCTGGACGAGAGTTATCGATTCTTCTCCGATATACAGCATAACTCGGCCGTACATTACATCGAAACCCAGATGATTGAACTGGCATTGAAGAAAGGAAATATAGCTCAAGCGAAAACAATGATTGCCCGGACTGCTCCTGTCGGGCATCTTGACGCTAATATGCTGACTATACGCAATCAGTATCTACAACATTATTTTGAGCAGATTGGTGATTACCGCCATGCCTATGAGTATCTGAAACGCGATTGTCATCTGGATGATTCCATTCGTAGCGAACGAGTACAGATGCGTGTTGCCGAACTGGATATGCGCTACCGGCAAGATACAATCGTGCTTCGTAAAGAAATGCAGATTCAGCGACAGGCAGGAGAGATGAGGGTGCTCAAATTGAGCGTATTTATCTGGGTGCTTGTCTGCGTGCTGCTTGTGGCGGGGGTAGTGGTAGTTGTCTGGTATATGCGTAAAAAGAGGGAGTTTCTTCGCCAGCGTTTCTTCCAGCAAATCAACCGTGTCCGCATGGAGAATTTGAGAAGCCGGATTTCTCCTCATTTTACTTTTAATGTACTGGGACGTGAGATCAATCAGTTTAACGGCTCGGAAGAGGTGAAACATAATCTGATGGAACTGGTGAAATATCTCCGTCGTAGCCTCGAACTTACCGAGAAATTGAGCGTATCTTTGCAAGACGAACTGGATTTCGTCCGTACATACATCGAACTGGAACGTGGACGTGTCGGAGAAGATTTTGTCGCAACAATCACGGTGGAGGACGGTTTAGATGCAACCCGCATCATGATTCCATCTATGATTGTGCAAATTCCGGTGGAGAATGCTATTAAACATGGACTGGCGGGAAAGGACGGAAAAAAGGAGCTAATGGTATATGTTTCCCGTGAAACAAATGGGATTCGCATAACGGTTACCGACAACGGACGCGGGTATCTCCCGCAGGTAGTTTCCGCCACACGGGGTACTGGTACAGGATTGAAAGTGTTGTATCAGACCATTCAATTACTGAATACAAAGAACAAGAGTGATAAAATACGTTTTAATATAACCAACAGAAGCGATGGACAAACCGGTACGGAAGTGTCGGTATATATCCCGTTTCGTTTTTCTTATGATTTATGATGGAGACAGAAGAAAAGTATAAGGTAGTCATCGTTGACGATGAACGTACAGCGATTGATGCTTTGCGCCGCGAGTTAGAGCCCTATCGTGAATTTGAAGTAAAAGGAATTGCAGGGAATGGTGCAAAGGGTAAAAAGATGATTATGGAGTTGCATCCGGATTTATTGTTTCTCGATGTGGAGCTTCCGGATACATTGGGGCTTAACCTGCTAAGTGAAATTAGAGAGGATATTTTGTGGGATATGAAGGTGGTGTTTTACACCTCTTATGATAAATACTTGCTTCAGGCATTGCGTGAGTCGGCTTTCGACTTCCTGTTAAAGCCTTTTGAGGCGGAAGACCTGAAAGTGATTATGGAGCGTTACCGGAAGGCAATGACCTCTGCTGCGCTTCCTCTTTTGCCTTCTTTTGCCTCTTCTATCAGTGCATTAATGCCACAACAAGGCATGTTTATGATTAGCACAGTGACGGGTTTCAAGCTTTTACGCCTGGAAGAAATCGGCTTTTTTGAGTATCTGAAAGATAAACGTCAATGGCAGGTAGTCTTGTTTAATCAGACTCGCCTGAATTTGAAGCGGAATACAAAAGCAGAAGATATTATCAGTTATTCACAAGCTTTTGTGCAGATTAGCCAATCGGCTATTGTAAATGTTAATTATTTGGCAATGATTGATGGTAAGTGTTGCCAACTCTATCCACCTTTTCACGATAAAAACGATTTGATGATTTCTCGAAGTTATCTGAAAGAACTGCAAGAACGTTTCTTTGTTTTGTAATGTAGACCTTATAAATTGCAATACGCCACTTCTTCAGCAGAAGCGGCGTATCTTTTTTGTTAGAATATTAGAATGAGAGAGAGTTTATGTTACATATTTGTATTATCCATCGTAACAGTCATTTCGGGTACCAGTATATAGGCTTGTTTTTTAGCGTTCCATTTATAATAATTGGTGGTAACGGTCTTGCCTTCATACGTATAGTTGATGCGTAGGTCTTTTTCCCATTCGTCCTTGTTGCTATTCCACTTTAAGGCTTCGCTTTCAATCATACGTTTATTGTCATCGTACTTGTAGTTGTACTTCATGTAGTTGGCAAGTGTGTTTCCGTCCATTTTGTAAACGGTCTGTCCCACTGTCATACCATTCTCTTCGATTGGATTATAAATCAATTGATTATCGTAGCTACGTGCAGAAGTAGCAAGCGACACAACAAGAAGAGCTGCAGATAAAACGAACATTTTTAAAGATACTTTTGCTTTCATGGCTATTTAAGTTTTTGAGTTATACTTTCATTTGTCTATCAAATGCGTTGGTTTTACGCTGCAAATCTACATATTAATTTGGTATTTATGCATTTTTGAAGATAAAATATTGTCAAAATGTCAAGATGTAGGGTCGGAGATGGGTTGCTTTTTGCCAAGATTGGTGACAAAAAAATATCCGGCAGTCAATCTGCCGGATATAGAATGAATCACTTCGTCGAAAAAGGATTCCTTTTTCTAGCTTTCTGGATAATGAGTTAAATAATGTTATTATCCATACTTGCTTCTATTTTGTAAGCGGAAACCCCGGATAAGGTGGAGTCTCCCTGCGCAATTAGTATCTAAAAGATAGCAATTCCTTATTGAGGTGGCCTTTATCCACTTGATGGTTTAATGTGCCTCAAGCCAGTTTTTGCCCCATCCGCAATCTGCTTTCAAGGGGACGTGCATGCGGTATGCTTTCTCCATTTCTTCGATGACAATTTCTTCTACACGCTCTTTTTCATTGACAGGAACGCTGAAGTTTAATTCGTCATGTACTTGTAGGATCATTTTGGCTTGTATTCCTTCGGCCTGGAACCGTTGATAGATACGTGCCATTGCTACTTTTATAATATCTGCCGCACTTCCCTGGATAGGGGCGTTGATGGCATTTCGTTCCGCATATCCGCGTACAACGGCATTGCGGGAGTTGATGTCCGGCAAGAAGCGTTTCCGGTGGAAAATTGTTTCTACATAACCTTTTTCCTGGGCCACCTGAATACTTTTGTCCATATAGGCTTTCACTCCCGGATAAGTTTCAAAGTAACCGTCGATTAGTTCTTTGGCTTCTTTGCGGTCTACATTCATCCGTTCGGCAAGACCAAATACGGATATGCCATAGATGATACCGAAATTGGCAGTCTTGGCTTTACGGCGCATGTCGGAATCTACATCTTTCAGATCAATCTTATAGATTTTGGCAGCGGTGGCAGCATGAATATCGTGGTTGCTAAGGAAAGCATCAATCATATTCTTATCCTCGCTAAGGTGTGCCATAATACGCAATTCGATCTGCGAATAGTCGGCAGAGAAGAAGAGGCAGCCTTCATCGGGGATGAATGCTTTACGGATTTCTTTTCCATTCTCGTCGCGGATAGGGATATTCTGTAAATTCGGGTTACTTGAGCTAAGGCGTCCCGTAGCGGTTACAGTCTGGTTGAAAGAGGTATGCACCCTTCCTGTGCGTGGGTTGATAAGTAGGGGAAGTGCGTCGATATACGTGCCCAATAGCTTTTTTAGTCCGCGATGTTCCAGAATCTTTTCTACCACAGGATGTTTATGCCGGAGGCTTTCGAGCACTTCTTCCGAGGTGACATACTGCCCGGTCTTGGTCTTTTTCGCTTTTTCTACAATCTTCAGCTTGTCAAACAAGACTTCGCCGACTTGCTTGGGTGAAGCGATGTTGAAGGTCTCACCGGCCAGTTCGTAGATTTCTTTTTCGATTTGCTCCATCTGGGCGGTGAAATGAGCGGATGATTGTTGCAGTGCTTCCGTGTCTAGCAATACTCCGTTCCGTTCGATATTGACTAATACCGGAACAAGAGGCATTTCTATATCATAGAATAAACGTTCGGCGTCATTCTCTTTCAGCTCTTTCTCCAATACGTTTTTCAGTTTCAGAGTGATGTCCGCATCTTCGCAAGCGTACAGATATACATCTTTCGGGTCGAGGTCGCGCATGTTCTTCTGATTCTTTCCTTTGGGGCCTATCAGTTCGTCAATATGGATGGTCTGATAATGCAGATAAATTTCTGCCAGGTAATCCATGCCATGACGAAGTTCCGGTTGAAGAACATAGTGAGCGATCATCGTATCGAAAAGCGGACCTTTTACTACTGCACCATAATTTTGAAGAACGATCATATCGTACTTGATATTCTGTCCGACTTTTAACGAATTCTCATTTTCGAAGACCGGGCGGAACTCCTTTACGATTTTTAACGCTTCGTCCCGGTCTGATGGAACAGGAACATAAAATGCTTCATTTTCGGCAATGGAAAAACTCATTCCGACCAATTCGGCATCCATTGGTTCGGTCTCGGTAGTTTCCGTATCTAATGAGAGAATTTTCGATGTAAGTAACTTTTGAATAATTTCTCTTCTTTTCTTCTCTGTATCAATGAGTTGGTAGTTACGTGACTGCGATTCTAACGTCTCTAGATTCGATTTTTTTGCTTCATTCGGCTCATTGGGCGTGAAATTCGCAAACAAATCGCCTTGTATTCCGCCTCCTTCTTCGGGAAAAAGTGGAAGAGGAGAGGGGGCGCTTTTTCCGGTGGCTACTTTGCTTTTGGGAGTGGAGGTTATTCCATTTCCGGAAACCTCTTTTTTTAGTACCCGGTCGATGAGCGTTCTAAATTCCAGTTCTTCGAAAATGCTGCGAAGTGAATCTTCGTCTGCTTCTTCGCGGACAAGAGAATCCATTTCAAGTTGGATGGGCACATCGATTTTAATCGTGGCGAGGAATTTCGAGAAAGTAATCATTTCCCGGTTCGTTTCCACTTTTGTTTTCAGTGCACCTTTCAGTTGGTCGGTATGCTCTAATAAGTTTTCGATGCTTCCGAATTCAGAAATTAGTTTTTGGGCAGTCTTTTCTCCTACTCCGGGACATCCGGGGATATTATCCGAAGAGTCGCCCATCAGTCCGAGCATGTCAATCACTTGTGCCGGAGACTGAATGTCAAACTTGGCTTTCACTTCTTCAACACCCATCACTTCGAAACCTCCTGTGTGCTTGGGACGGTACATAAATACCTTGTCGCTTACCAACTGCCCGTAATCTTTGTCGGGAGTCATCATATAGGTGGTGATACCTTGGCGACCGGCTTCGGTGGCAAGCGTACCTATCACGTCGTCGGCTTCGTAGCCTGCAACTTCCAGAATAGGGATGCGGTAAGCACGAATAATATCCTTTATAATAGGCACGGAAAGGCGGATCGCTTCCGGAGTTTCTTCACGCTGCGCTTTATATTGTTCGAAAGCTTCGTGGCGGAAGGTAGGTCCTGCAGGGTCGAAGGCTACTCCTATATGAGTGGGATTCTCTTTTTTCAGCACTTCTTCGAGGGTGTTTACAAAACCCAGTATAGCTGAAGTGTTGAATCCTTTGGAATTGATTCTTGGGTTCTTGATAAAGGCGTAATATGCCCGGTATATCAGTGCATAAGCGTCTAAAAGAAATAATTTATTACTTGAATCCATAGATTTAATTAATTTTTCATGGTAAAAGTACAAAAAAATACGGTATTCAGCGTTTTATTATTACTTTTGTGCTCAAATTGTGTAATTAATGGACAGCATCTCACTCATCAGAACTCCGATTGAAGCAGAACTAAGAGACTTCAAAGAACTTTTTGATAGTTCTCTCTCCAGTTCAAATGCATTGCTCGATAGTGTCGTATCTCACATACGGCAGAGGAATGGTAAGATGATGCGTCCTATTCTTGTTTTGCTGGTGGCACGTCTTTATGGTGCTGTATGTCCTTCCACTCTTCATGCAGCTGTTTCATTGGAACTCCTTCATACAGCCAGTTTGGTGCATGACGACGTCGTGGATGAAAGTACCGAACGCCGTGGACAACTCTCGGTGAATGCTATCTTTAATAATAAAGTAGCCGTATTGACGGGCGACTATCTGCTGGCAACCAGTTTGGTGCATGCCGAACTGACGAACAGCCACCGCATTATTCAACTGGTGTCTACTCTTGGGCAGGATCTTGCTGACGGCGAGTTGCTTCAGCTTTCAAATGTAAGTAATCATAGCTTTTCTGAGGAGGTTTACTTTGATGTAATCCGTAAGAAGACTGCCGCTCTTTTTGCTGCCTGTACGAAAGCTGCCGCTTTTTCGGTAGGTGTAGGGGAGGGAGAAGCCGAACTGGCTCGTTTGTTGGGCGAATATATTGGTATCTGCTTTCAGATAAAAGATGATATTTTCGATTACTTTGATAATAGAGAGATTGGCAAACCAACAGGTAATGATATGCTTGAAGGTAAACTGACATTGCCCGCTTTGTATGTATTGAACACGACAAAAAACGATGAGGCGCAGGAATTGGCAATCAAGGTAAAGGAGGGTGCAGCTACTCTCGATGAAATTGCTCATTTGATCTCGTTTATCAAAGAAAATGGGGGCATTGAATATGCCGTTCAGACGATGAATATCTATAAGCAAAAGGCTTTTGATTTACTGGCTTCTTTGCCGGAATCTGATATTTGTGTAGCCCTCCGGGCTTACTTGGATTACGTGGTAGACCGCGAAAAATAATTACCTCCGGTGTTTGCCCAGAAGTGAATAGCACGATAATAATCGATCCCAATCTTCTATCTTTCCCGATTTCATCGCTTTTCCTAAAAGGAAACTCTTGTCTATTTCTTCAGCTGTATGAAGATCTAACGAACATAATTGGGCTGCTTGTTCTATGTACTTCCAGGCTTGTTCCTTGCTGATGTGCCCGCATGTTTGGGAGGCGCGCGCCAAGCTGACAAGCAATCCCATGTCCCATCCGATAATCCCTTTTTCTAAGTCATTTATCCATATAATCGGGTCTCTTCTTTCTTCTGTATATTTCACGAATCTGTATAGATTCTTTCCTTGCTGAATGAAGCGTTCTACTCCGAAAAAGCGCTTTTGGATGATACTTTCGAACTCGTTGATGTTCTCTGTGGAGAGTAAGTAGGGGAGCATAATCTGGTAGGAGACTCTGTCTCCTTCGTTAATCAGGAACTGGAATAATCCGGTGACGGACTCGGTATCGGTGCAGTGGAACTCTTCTGCCAGCAGTCTGGATAGCTTTTGCGGATGGACTCCGGTCTCCATGGAGTTGAGATAGAAGCCTTGCAGTCCAGCTTCCATATAACCGATGCGTAGCCCCTTCTTTTTCTCTGTTCCGAGGATGAGATTCAGAGGGTTGTGATTGAATCGTAAGGTTCTTGTGTAAGCGTCCATCCTTAATACCTCCATAAAGTTCATGAAAAGCGTGAGAACTGTTGCCATGTATTTTCCTGAG
The DNA here is from genome assembly GCF_000157095.2 of Bacteroides sp. D1. Lineage (NCBI taxonomy): Bacteria > Pseudomonadati > Bacteroidota > Bacteroidia > Bacteroidales > Bacteroidaceae > Bacteroides > Bacteroides sp. D1. The sequence continues at coordinate 276,820 of NZ_JH114344.1, read as the reverse complement.
GCTTCGGCAAGCCGTTATGAGTATACAAGCAACAGTCCCACGCTCCATTCGATATATAACAAAATTATATACATGAAGGTGCGTGAGACCCGTTTGCTTATTACCATTCATAACTTTGAATTTTGCCGAATTCCAGGAACTGGTAATAAATGAAACGTTCTCTAATATAACTAATTAGCTATATTTTCATCGCTAAACCTTTTACAAAGATAATTATTTTTCCGAATTCTCCAGTAACTATCTTTAGTTTTTCTTAAATAAAAAATACCGCGTCGATTCCCGTGATACGGGAGTCGCGCGGTAAGGCGTATTTGATTGCTAATGTAGCCTTTAATTTTTAGAAGAACTTGATTTCTTCGCCTTTGATGTCGGAAAGGAGGAGGTTGGCTAAACGGCTGGTTCCCAAGCGGAACAGTTGGTTGTCAAGCCATTCTTCACCTAATAGTTCTTTTACAATAGTGTAGTAAATAATCGCATCGTTAACAGTGTTGATACCACCTGCTGGTTTGAATCCAATCTTGTTTCCTGTCTTCTGATAGTATTCTTTGATAGCTTCACACATCACGTAAGCGGCTTCCGGCGTTGCGGCAGGCTGCTGCTTTCCGGTAGACGTCTTGATAAAGTCTGCGCCCGAATACATGGATAGGATAGAGGCTTTCTTGATGTTGGAAGCACTCTTTAATGCGCCTGTTTCGAGGATTACTTTAAGATGGTGTTCCTTGCAAACTTCTTTTAGTTCCTGTATTTCTTCGCACATTCCTTCGTAGTCTCCGCTAAGGAACTTGCCGATGGAAATCACAATATCTATTTCGTCTGCACCGTCTGCAATGGCCAGTGCTGTTTCTGCCACTTTCACTTCAATGAATGTCTGTGAAGAGGGGAAACCTCCTGATACACAGGCGATATTGACTCCGTCTACTTCCAGCGTGTTTTTAACGATGGCTGCAAAGTTGGGGTACACACAGATGGCTGCTACGTTTTTCAGATCAGGATATTCGTCGTCAAACTGATTGACTTTTTCAGTAAAGTGCATCACGCTTTCGTCGCTGTCCGTACTGTTCAGGGTGGTCAGATCAATGCAGTTGAACAGGAATTTCTTAACGTCTTCCGTGTTGTTCTCCGGCACTTTTTTCTCAATCAATTCAGCTACGCGAGCTTGAATATCTGCATCGCTCAGATTGGTATTATACTTTGCCAATGCGGCCTTGTACTTGTTGGGCTGTGAGTTATTCTCTTCCATGATCTTTCAGTTTTGGGTTGTTGATATGTCTTTTATTATCTCGTTTCGTTTTCTTCTCCATGCTTTTCCGGAAAGCGTCAGTGATGTCTACTCCCGTCTGGTTGGCGATGCAGAGAAGCACCCATAAGACGTCTGCTATCTCTTCATCTATGTTGTCTTTTTCTCCTTCCTTGAAGGATTGGTCGCCATATTTGCGGGCCATGACACGGGCCAGTTCTCCTACTTCTTCCGTCAGGACTACCATATTGGTCAACTCGCTGAAGTAGCGGACACCGTATGTTTTCACCCATTGGTCCACTTGTTTCTGTGCTTCTTCCAGAGTCATTTTTTTAATGATTAGTGATTAATGATTAGTATGGAATATCTATTCTTTGTTTTTGGTATCCATGCATATAGTAACAGGACCGTCGTTTAAAAGTTCAACTTTCATGTCTGCTCCGAAGATTCCTGTGCCTATTTCTTTTCCCAGTGCACCGCTTAAATCTTTGCAGAATTGCTCGTAGAGTGGGATAGAGATATCCGGTTTGGCAGCTTTGATGTAGGAGGGGCGATTTCCCTTTTTGGTAGAAGCGTGTAGCGTGAACTGGCTGATAACTAAAATTTCGCCTCCATCTTCTAAAATAGACTTGTTCATCACCCCATTTTCATCGTCGAAGATACGTAGATTTACTATCTTTTTGCAGAGCCAGTCGATGTCTTCCTGCCCGTCTGATTCTTCGATGCCAACTAATATCAGCATCCCCTTTCCGATGGACGATTTGCAGTGTCCTTCAATGGTTACTGACGCATGGCTTACCCGTTGTATAACTATTCGCATTGTTATTTATTCTATTTCGTGGTTAGGAAAGGCAAATTTACAAAATTCGAAAGAGAAAACGGTGTGTTGGCAGGAAAATATTATAAGGTTTTGCCGAAAGCTTTAATGGTTTATTATTTAGGCATGGATTATACAGATTGAAAGGATAATGCGGTTTTTAGTAATTTAACCGTGAAATCCGTGCAATCTGTGTAATCCGCGGCTAAAAATGATAGAAAGATAACTGACTCCATTCCGCCGGCTTCTTATTCATTTTTTGATGATTCATTGCTTAATCCCTCTTTTACGGTCTTGGCTTTCGCTTCTCCGATGATAGCGGCAATCTCCTCAAAAGAGGTTTCTTTTATTCGTTTTACGCTCTTAAACTCTTTCAAAAGTGCTGTTTTTGTCTTTTCTCCGATACCTTTGATGGTATCCAGTGCGGACGCAACTTGTCGTTTGCTGCGTTTATCACGATGGAAACTAATAGCAAAACGGTGTACTTCATCCTGAATCTGTGTCAGCAGACGGAATAATGGGCTTTGCTGTTTGATACCAATCGTCTGCGGAGGAAATCCCAAAAGCAGCTCCGATGTGCGGTGGCGGTTGTCCTTTGCTAGTCCGGCAATAGGAATAGCCAGATTCAGTTCGTCTTCAATGACTTCTCTGACGACCTCCATTTGACCTTTTCCGCCATCAGTGATAATCAGGTCGGGTAGAGGAGAATTCTCTTCGATAGCGCGTTGATAACGCCTTCTGACGACCTCTTTCATGGAAGCATAGTCATCAGGCCCTACAACCGTCTTTATATTGTATTTCCGGTAATCTTTCTTTGATGGCTTGGCCTTCTTAAATACAACACAGGCTGCCACGGCATCAGAACCCTGTATGTTTGAGTTATCAAAACACTCGATTTGTAGCGGCGGTCTTTCCAAATGCAACTCTTGCTGAATTTCTTTCATTAAACGCATGCTTCTTTGCTCCGGATTCAATTTTTCCGCCTGTTTTAGGCGATCGGCCTTGTACTGTTTCACGTTTAGAACCGAAAGATCCAGCAATTTCTTCTTATCTCCCCGCTGTGGAACGGTAAATACGACATTGTTTAACTCCAAATCGAGTTCAAAAGGCACTATAATCTCTCTGGATTGGCTTTTATAGCGTTCCCGCATTTCAATAATACCAAGCGTCAGAAGCTCCTCTTTTGATTCGTTCAGCTTCTTTTTATATTCGAACGTGAAAGCCTGATTGATGGCACCATTTGTAATGTGCAGATAATTGATGAAAGCAGAGTTCGACTCGTCCTCTTCGATTGAGAATACATCGATATTGTGCAATACAGCACTTACTACCTCTGATTTGGAGCGGTAACTCTCTATCAGGAGATATTTCTCTTTCACTTTCTGCGCCTCTTCAAACTTCATTTCGGCTGCCAACGTCTGCATCTTTTCCAGCAACATACGGCTGATATCTTGTGTATTCCCTTTCAGGATTTCCTTGATTTCATCTATGTTTTTGAGATATTCTTCCTGTGATTGCAACCCGATGCATGGCCCGGCGCAGTTTTTTATATGATATTCCAGGCATACATTAAATTTACCCGCCCGTATGTTTTCCGGACTTAGGTTTAAATTGCATGTGCGCAAGGGATATAAATGCTTTATCAGGTCTAATACCGCATACATTGATGGAATGTGACTGTACGGGCCATAATAAGACGAACCGTTCCTGATAACCTTTCTTGTTTTGAAGATTCTCGGAAAGTACTCATTCTGCACGCAAATAGAAGGGTAGGTCTTGTCGTCCTTTAACAGAACGTTGTAGCGCGGCTTATATTTCTTTATCAGATTATTCTCCAGCAATAACGCATCTTCTTCTGTGTTGACTACGATATAGCGAATATCAGCGATTTTACTGACCAATACTCGTGTCTTTCCCGGCTCATGCTCTTTGCTGAAATAAGAATAGACTCTTTTCTTTAGATTTTTTGCCTTTCCAACGTATATAATCGTTCCTTCCGTATTCAGGTATTGGTAAATACCCGGTTTCTCGGGAAGGTTGGCTACAATCCCTTTCAAATATTCATTGGTTTTGCTTTCCGGTTCTACATTCATAATCGTTAGGTATGAGAGATCGCTAGCTGCTTACTTTTGACACATTCTCTGCAAATAGATGCAAATCCTTTATAAAGTCAATACCGATTCTACTTCTACGTCGTCTCCGAATACTGATTTTCCATTCAGTTCTTTCAACTCAATGATGAAGTTTACATATACCTTTTTAGGTTTTAATCTTTTCACCAATTCACAAGCCGCTTTCATCGTGCCTCCTGTTGCCAGCAAGTCGTCGTGTAATAGAACTACATCATTCTCATCCAGTGCGTCTTTGTGAATTTGCACGGTGTCCTTTCCGTATTCCTTGTCGTAGCTTTCTTCAATTGTTTCTGCAGGGAGCTTGCCGGGCTTGCGGATAGGAATGAAACCGGCGTTCAGGCGGGTGGCTAAAATCGGTCCCATGATGAAGCCCCTTGATTCTATTCCTACTACTTTGGTGATCCCTTTATCCTTATACATATCAAACATAATGTTTGATAATTCTTGCAGGCACCATGGATCTTTGAATAGGGTGGTGACATCGTAGAACAGGATTCCGGGGATCGGGAAATCGGGTACTTCCCGAATACTTTTGATTAGTGTTTCTTTGCTCATAATCATTGAATTATATCGTTTCTTTAAATGATTTGTTTCACGTGAAACGTTGCCGCCTATCGTCCCGAAAGCACGAGCAGTACGTTGATGTCGCTTGGGGAGACTCCTGGAATTCTGCTCGCTTGCGCAATCGTTTCCGGATCTATCTTTACCAACTTTTGCCGAGCTTCGGTGGATAGGGATTGAATGGTAGAATAATCAAATTTTCCTTTGATCTTTATGCTCTCCAATCGTGCCAGCTTTTCAGCAATCATTCGTTCTCTGTCAATGTATCCTTGATACTTGATTAAGATTTCAGCAGCTTCGAGAATCTCTTCTTTCCGATCCTGATCCGAACTTGTCGCTTTCTCCAGTTCCCGCTGAAACGCCGGAACGTATTCTGTTATATTCTCGATTGTCACTTGCGGACGATTCAGAATCTCTATCAACTTGCATCCCTGACGCAGGGGAGTTGTTCCTATCTTTTCGAGAGCATCATTAATTAATGCCGGTTTCATCGAATAGTTGCGTGCGAAAGAAACGATTTGTTCCACGGCTTCTTTCTTGCTTTTTACCAGTTGATAGCGATCTTCCTTTGCCAATCCGAGCTTAAACGCTTTTTCTGTCAGGCGCATATCGGCGTCATCCATACGAAGCAAAATACGATATTCTGCACGGGAGGTAAACATACGGTAGGGCTCATCCACACCTTTGGTAACCAAATCGTCGATTAATACGCCAATATATGCTTCGTCGCGGGCCAGAGTAAAGGCTTCTCCACCGTGGCAGTTGATATGCGCATTGATGCCGGCTATCAATCCTTGTCCTCCTGCTTCCTCATATCCGGTAGTGCCGTTCACTTGTCCGGCAAAGAACAGGTTTTTGATAATCTTCGATTCCAACGTATGTTTTAATTGGGTCGGATCGAAGTAGTCATATTCGATAGCATATCCCGGACGATAGATAACCAGATCTTTGAAAGCCGGGATTTGTTTCAGTGCCGCAATTTGTATTTCCATCGGAAGTGAAGAAGAGAATCCATTAAGATACAACTCTTGTGTTGTTTCTCCTTCCGGTTCCAGGAATAACTGGTGCTGGTCTTTATCGGGGAAAGTAACAATCTTGGTTTCTATGCTCGGGCAATAGCGTGGTCCGATACTTTGTATCTGTCCGTTGAACAGTGGAGAATCCGGCAAACCTTCACGCAGAATCCGGTGTACTTCTTCATTGGTGTAGCACGTCCAGCATTGAAGTTGCTTTAAGTGGTGCGTGCTGGTATTCATGAAGGAGAACTTGTGGAAGTCACATTCGCCGGCTTGTGTATCCATTTGGTCAAAATGAACGCTGCGCGCATCGATTCGTACCGGAGTACCGGTTTTCATTCTTCCGTAGGTGATGCCGTGACGGGCGATGGATTCGGTCAATTGATAAGAAGCTGGTTCGGCCATTCTTCCTCCCGGTAATTGATGGCGACCTACGTGCATCAGTCCGTTGAGGAAAGTGCCTGCGGTGAGCACAATGCATTTCGCTTTGAAGGTGACACCCCACGCAGTGACCAATCCGGTAGCCTCACCGTTTTCAACGAGCAGTTCGCATACTGTATCTTGCCAGATATGAAGGTTGGGTGTATTTTCTAGTTTCTCCCGCCAGGACCAAATGAACTTAGCCCGGTCGCATTGGGCGCGGGGACTCCACATGGCAGGGCCTTTCGAACGGTTTAGAATTCGGAACTGAATGGCTGTTTCATCTGTCACCAATCCCATTTGTCCACCCAGTGCATCTATTTCACGTACAATTTGTCCTTTGGCGATTCCTCCTACAGCCGGGTTGCAACTCATCTGCCCAATCTTGTTCATGTCCATAGTGATGAGACAAGTCTTGGAACCTAAATTAGCTGCGGCAGCCGCTGCTTCACAACCAGCATGTCCGGCACCAATTACAATTACGTCGTACTTAAAATCCATTCCTATCTTATTTATTATCAAACGCTGCAAAGTTACGGAAAAGTTGTGAGACTTGTATCTTCAAGCTGTTTTTGCTTCTGAAAATCCGGGGAGGAATCCGGTTTGACTGAAAAAATCGCCGTAATTTTGAGTTAGAAATATGCAGATTGTTCGAAAATAGGCCGCTTATTGTTTTTTGTGATTGTATGTTTTTGAATAGAATGGTAATAGATTGTGTTTTAAATTCCCTGTTTTGCTTTCTTTTTGTTAGTTGTGCGCTTGCTCAATTATGAATGCAACTAGAGAGTAAAAGGAAAGATTTGTTGAAAAGACGGATTGTTGTGGGAATAAACGTAAGGTTTACACTCAAAATCTACCCTACGTCTTGACATAAGTCAAAAAAATAAATCTGAATGTAATTTTTTGCATGATGGCTTTTGTTGTTTTTGCAAACAGCTATACCTTTGCAGTGTAGTTGTGAAACTACTTATATTTTAGGTATTAGAAAAAGGTAATAATTAAAAGGTGTTAGTTTATAAAATTAAGGTATTAGATTTTAAGATTAGTTTTTAGGAAAAAGATTGTTTTGATTAGGTATTAGGAGAAAGACGTTTTCAGGTAAAGAGTAAATGAAAGATGAAGAAAAAGAAGAATCCCATTTATGGGGATTCTTTAAAGGTGGAGCGGAATGATTCGCTCTTTTTTTGTGCCCTTTCATTTCCAACTATTATTTTCTTTTGCTTCTCATTTGAACTGTATGGTAAGCTCGTTCGAGTTTCTTTTGGGGCAATTTGTTATTTGCCTGGATTCAATTAGTTTCAACCCTATTTGAAACAGTTTGTTTCAAGGTTTGAAACGATTCGTTTCTCGGTGTGAAACAAAGTGTTTCCCGTAATGAAACAGAGTGTTTCAAAGCATGAAACAGATTGTCGTCTTGTGGGATACGAACCGCTGCCCTATAGCTTACGATTGTTTTGTCAGCATTTCTCTTGTCTGACTCATATTTGAAATCAAAAAAATAAAGTCTGGTGGCTATCATAGGACAAGATTCCCGGTAAAATTGAAGGGAAAAAACAAGAAATCAGAGCGATAAAATGGTGGTGATAGATGATAGATAAGGTGATAGGTTACCGGCAATCTATCACCATGCTTGAAAGTGCTATGAATAAACTGTTTCAAGAAGTCTGGTGATAGATGAAAGATGAAAGTGAAAAAATCTCTATGTATGAGAAAGAACTTTTTTATTTTCTATTTTGTAAGCCGGCAAAGTCTGCGTTTTTGAAAAAAAACAATATATTTGCAATCGTAAATGTCGCAAAAGTAAGTAGTTACGGCGATTTTTATGAATTCTGTTTCCTTTTTTCGCAGGTAATGTGACAGTATGAACGATAAAATTGACACTATAGTAGCGGGAGTAAACCGGAAGGATGAAAAGATGTGGGGCGATTTCTACGATCGTTTTTATACTGCCTTATGTGTTTATGTATCAAAGATATTGCCGGTCCCCGATGCGGTAGAAGATTTGGTACAAGACGTTTTTATTTCTGTATGGGAAGGGAAGCGTACCTTTTCTGATATTAAAGAGCTTACCAATTATCTTTATCGTGCCTGCTATAATAATACCTTATTATATATACGCAATAATCAAATTCATGATACCATATTGAATTCTTTAGCCGAAGAAGAAAGCGTGGAGGACGAAGATATGATTTATGCATTGACGGTGAAAGAAGAAATTATCCGGCAACTCTATTGCTATATCGAAGAACTTCCGTCCGAGCAACGCCGGATTATCTTAATGAGAATCGAAGGACATACATGGGAAGAGATAGCGGAACGTTTAGAAATAAGTATCAATACTGTTAAAACTCAAAAGACACGCAGCTATAAATTCCTTCGTGAGAGGCTGGGCGACTCTGTTCATTCTATTATTCTTTGTTTATTTCTCTAAAAAGATAAAAAGTCAATTTGATACATCTTTATCTTTTTATTGATTACTTAAGATTTGTTTTCTTTGTTAAAAACGAACTGATTCCTTCTGTATTGTGACATAATGTTATATTTTTGCCTCTAAATTCCTCTCCTTTATATTCTTATCTCAAAAAAATATCATCTTTTTGTCACCCTTTTCTGTGAGTTATGTATATCTATAATAAAGCAAATTAAACAGTTGTTTGATTTAAAAAGGAAAAATAAGATGAAGAAGTTCGAAAATGTATATCAAGATGCCGCTTTAATGAAGAAAGCTCTTTTAGGAGAAGCTAATGAATCGGAACAGCAAGAGCTTGAAAAGCGATTGGCGGAATGCCCGGACTTACAAAAAGTGTATGAACAATTGCAGAATGGTGAGACATTAAGAGTTGCATTTGAAGAATATAAAAATTATTCATCAAAGAAAGCCTATGAATCTTTCCTTCAGAAAATCGGACAAACGGAACCGGAGGTAATAAAGAAGTCTCGTGCTTTCCGGATTTGGTGGTCTGTTGCAGCAGCTGTTGTTTTAGTAATCGGTTTATCTTTCTATATGTCGAATTATGGTTCGATTGAAGAGGAAAGCAGACCATTGATTCAGCCGGGAGTTCAACAGGCACAATTGACTTTACCCGATGGCAGCATTATTGATGTACATAAGAAAGAAGTTAACGTAATAGTAGACGGCGTTCAGGTAAAATATAAGGAAGGAGTGCTGTCATATAAACCGACCGCCACAACACAATACACAGAGAAAAGCGTCGTAGAGAAGCCGGTAATATCAAATGAACTAGTCATACCACGTGGAGGGGAAAATACTGTGGTCCTCGCTGACGGGACAACAGTTCATTTGAATGCTGGTTCTAAGTTGACTTATCCGGTACGCTTTGTGGGTAAACGCAGGATTGTAGCTCTGGAAGGTGAGGCTTATTTTGAGGTTGTGCAGGATGAATCTCATCCGTTTGTGGTACAAACTCATCTTGGCGAAGTGATGGTGCTTGGTACGGCGTTTAATGTGAATGCTTATACCGATGCTTCCGTTTGTTACACTACATTGGTACATGGAAAAGTTCAATTTTCTGCACCGAATGTCGGAACGGTAACTCTTCAGCCGGGTGAACAAGCAGTAGTTTCTGCCAATGGCACAGAGAAACGTACAGTCGATCTGGATGAGTATATCGGTTGGGTAAATGGTGTGTACAACTTTAAAAACCGTTCTTTAGGGGAGATTATGGAGACATTCGAACGCTGGTATGATATACAGATTTATTATGAAACACCGGATCTACGCGACATAACTTACAGTGGCAGTTTGAAACGCTACGGAACGATCAATTCTTTCTTGGATGCTTTGGAACTGACAGGCGATCTGACTTATAAAATCAGTGGCCGGAAAGTATTGATATACGATGGAATGAAAGAGTAAGAATAAATAGAATATTAGGTAAAGTTTAATCATTAATTTATGAGAGAAAAACGATGGCTACTATGTTTTTTAGTGGCAGTGTGTTGCACATTTAGCACATGGGCTCTACCGTCACAAGATAAGACGGTAACTTTGAATCTGCATAATGTCTCTATCGAGACAGTTTTGGATGCAGTGAAGAAACAAACAGGAGTGAATATGTTGTATAATTCACAAATGTTTAAAGGAGTTCCTCCCGTATCAATTAATGCAAAAAATGAGAAATGGGAAGTCGCTCTAAAGTTGATTTTAAATCCCCAGGGATTTGATTATGTGGTGAAAGACGGTATTGTTGTTGTTCGTAAATTGCAGGCCGAGAAGCGTGATAATCGTATCCGTGGTACGGTTATTGATTCGAATAAGGAACCGATTCCAGGAGCCAGCATCATCGTAAAAGGTACTCGTACGGGTACTTCTACCAATATTGAAGGTGAGTTTACTTTGGATGTTAAGGATGATAAGGTGACTTTGGAAATCTCTTTTATTGGTATGAAGAAACAGACTCTTCAGGTAGATGCTACACGTAAGAAGATGCTTGAGATTACTATGTTGGATGATGTGAAGACATTAGAGGATGTAGTTGTAACCGGATATAGCAATGTTCGTAAATCAAGCTTTACTGGTAGTTCTACCCAAATAACAGGTGATGAGTTGCGTAAGGTATCGCAAACCAATGTTCTGGATGCCATGCAGTCATTCGACCCTTCTTTTCGTTTGATGAGCAATACGCAGTTTGGTTCCGATCCGAACGCATTGCCTGAAATGTATATTCGTGGACGTTCGGGGGTAGGTACCAGAGATTTGGATAAGAATCAATTGTCTAAATCGAATCTGGAAAATAATCCCAATCTGCCTACATTCATTATGGATGGATTTGAAGTTAGCATCGAAAAGGTATACGACTTAGATCCCAGCCGCATAGAGAGCATGACCATCCTAAAAGATGCTGCAGCTACCGCTATTTACGGTTCGCGTGCCGCTAACGGTGTGGTAGTTATCACTACCGTCACTCCGAAACCAGGTGAAGTGCGTGTCTCTTACAACTTTACAGGTACGGTGGAAATGCCCGACTTGAGCGACTATAATCTGGCAAATGCTTCAGAAAAACTGGAGATGGAACGCCTTGCCGGACTTTTCGATAATAGTAACATGGAAAATCAAATTCTTGATTATAATAAGAGATTTGCACAAATTCAACGTGGTGTGGATACTGATTGGATGGTACTGCCTCTACGAAATGCATTCGACCATAAACACAGCCTCTTTATAGAGGGAGGTACGCAAAACTTGCGTTGGGGTGTAGATGCTTCTTACAATGCAGCGAATGGTGTGATGAAGGGGTCAGGACGTGATCGCTATAGTGTTGGTTTCTCTCTGGATTATCGTATGAAGTCTTTGCAAGTGAAGAACACTGTATCGTTCACTCATTCTAAATCGAAAGAGTCGCCTTATGGTTCGTTTAGTGACTATACCATTTTGCAACCCTATGATACACCTTATAATGATGACGGGACGTTGCGAAAAAGGTTGAGCTTCTCGAAGAATAGCAATTTACGCGAGGCTAACAACCCACTATACGAAGCGACTCTTGGCAATTATACTTGGAGTGCTTATGATGAAGTATCCAATAATTTGAGTTTGAATTGGTATCTGACCGATTACTGGACTGTTAGAGGTCAATTTAGTGTGAACCGTAAATATTCTAGTGGAGAACGGTTTATTGACCCGCTGTCTTCAAAAACCACGGCTGCTCCTAATGAAGGTGGACATAACTTGGGTGACCTCTATGTGGATGATGGAAATAGTTTGAATTGGAATGCAAATGCAGCTTTATATTATACACGTTCTTTCAATAAACATAATTTAAATCTGTCTGTGGCATGGGAGGCATCTTCTGGTTCATCAGATGCGACAAACGTTCATTACCGCGGATTTCCGAGTGGACAATTCCATTCATCGAATTATGCAGCCGAAATATATGAAAAGCCGTCACGTACCGAAGGTACTTCACGCATGGTCAGTGCATGGGCTACCGGAAACTATACATGGAATGATATTTATTTGGCTGATTTCTCCGTTCGTTTTGATGGGTCATCTGATTTTGGCTCCAAGCAACGCTGGGCACCGTTCTTCTCCGGAGGTTTGGGGGTGAACATTCATAATTATGAGTTTCTAAAAGGAAATGAGATGGTTAACAAATTGAAGGTACGTGCATCGTATGGGCGGACTGGTAAAGCTAGTTTTCCAGCTTATGCTGCTACAACTATGTACGAAGCGCTTTTTGATGAATGGTATGCAACAGGTTTTGGCGCAGTGTTGAAAGCTTTGGGAAATAACAACTTGACTTGGGAAAAGACTGATAAGTTTAATGTAGGTATTGAAATGCAATTTCTGAATCGGCGCTTGACGGTGGATGCAGATTATTATCATGATAAAACAATTGATTTGGTGAACGATGTCAGCCTGTCTCAAACTTCCGGCTTCTCTAGTTATAAAGACAATATGGGTGAAGTACTGAATCAGGGATTTGAGTTGCAGGTACGTGGCGAAGTATTCCGTAATCGTGACTGGTTGGTGGCGTTATGGGGAAATATGGCACACAACAAGAATAAGATTCTAAAAATTTCTGATTCGCAACGTGCCTACAATCAGCGAGTAAAAGAATTCTATGAGAATATAGTGAATGAAGAGTATGGCCGCTATAATTCTAAATATGGAGTACCAATTTCTCAATATGAGGAAGGACAGTCACTTACTTCCATTTGGGCTGTGAAATCTTTGGGTATTGATCCTACTACAGGTAAGGAAATATTCTTAAACCGTGATGGTAGCGTGTCCGACACATGGAATGCCACTCAAGAAGTGGCTGTTGGTAATACTGAACCTAAATTCAATGGCTCTATCGGATTTAATGCTGCTTATAAACAATGGAGCTTATTTGCTGCTTTCCAATACGAATGGGGCGGGCAGGAGTATAATCAGACTTTGGTAGACCGGGTGGAGAATGCCAGAATACAATATCAAAACGTAGACTTGCGTGTGTTGACCGACAGATGGAAACAGCCGGGAGATATTGCGCAGTTTAAAGATATTAAAAATGCCGATAGTGCCACTATGCCGACTTCACGCTTCGTTCAGGATAAGGCTTATCTGCGTTTGAGTGCATTAACTTTAAGCTATGATTTCAATCGGGAATGGATAAAGAAGTATTTGGGAATGAATATGCTCCGATTGGAAGCAAGTACACGCGATTTTATTAACTGGAATTCTATCCGTCAGGAGCGAGGTTTAAGTTACCCGAAGTCATGGACGGTTGATTTCTCTATTAAAGCACAATTCTAAGTATACCATTATGATACGAAAAATATATACTACGTTTGTTTCTTTTGCGTTTGTAGTCTTGACACTCTCTTCGTGTTCAGATTGGCTTGACCTTTATCCTTCTGATGAGATAAAGGAGGAATATTTGTTCTCTTCTGGTGATGGTTTCCGTACGGCAACGAACGGTATTTACCGGAAGATGGCTACTTTCAATTTGTATGGAAGTAACCTTACTTGGGGCATTATGGATGCCTGGGCGCAGTCTTATTATATAGATCAAGCTCCAAGTATAGGTGGTGGAACAGCTATGAGAAATATGGCAGCGCTTCAGTTTAAAAATACAGAATTAGTCCCTGTCACAGATGCCATGTGGAATGCTGCTTGGAATGTGGTTGCCAATTGTAATGAATTGGCTCAACAGGCCGCCAAAGCTGACCCTAATCTCTTTAGTGAACTTGATGGTGAGCGGCAGATGATTTTGGGTGAGGCTATCGGATTGCGCGCATTTATACAATTTGATTTGCTTCGTATTTATGCTCCATCTCCTTCATCTGTTGGTTTCGGGAAAGATGATCGTACTTTCATTCCTTATGTTAATGTTTATCCTAGCTATGTCAACAACCATCAAACTGTTAGTTATTGTTTGGAACAGATTATTGCTGATTTGAAGGAAGCACAGCGCATTCTGAAGGAAGTGGATGCAACATCTAGTATGGGGGCGAACGCTAGATTCAATATCGAAACGGTTTCAGAGAGCCTGTTTGCAAAAAGCAGAGGCTATCGCCTGAATTATTATGCGGTAACGGCGGAGTTGGCTCGTGTTTTCTTGTATGCGGGAAAGAATGCAGAGGCTTATGCAGAAGCCAAGAAAATCATTGATGAAGAAAATAAAACCGGCTATTTCGAGGCTTCAACTAATTCGTCTGGCTTTAGGAATGGAAATATGAAGATGTATAATGATATTATTTTCGGGCTCTATTCTTCAAAGGAGTTGGTGGAATGGGATCAGGAAATAAATCATGGTTCCGATGGTGCCAGTGAGGAGAATTATTTGTGTCTTGATGGTGATGTTGCGAAAGAACTGTATGGGGATGAAATAAATAGCGACTGGCGGTTTAAGTATCAATTGGAAGAGAAGTATTATGGGTTTTATTATCGCACATTGAAGTATAACAAACAGACAGAGAGTACAAATGAAGGGAAAACAAATAACCGTATGCTCCCTATGATACGTATGTCTGAGGTGTATTACATTGCTGCTGAAGCGATTTTTGATACCAAACCCAAAGAAGCACGAGGCTATTTGGAATTGGTGAAAAAAGGAAGAGGGATATCAAAGAAGTTTGATAATGTGACAAATAAATCGGAGTTTATAGATTTGTTGGTAAATGATGCCCGTCGTGAATTTCTAGGTGAAGGGCAGATATTCTATATGTATAAACGGTTGAATAGATTGATCCCCGCCAGCTCTTATTATAGTAGTGATATTTTGCCGACTGATGAGAATGTGGTATTGCCGAAACCTGATTCGGAATCAAATATTTAAATATAAGGAATATTTTCATAATAACTATTTAAGAGAAATGAAAATGAAGATAAAATATGCTATATGGGGAGCGTTGATTTGTATTGCAGATCTGATGCTCATTTCGTGTGAAGAGAAGGGATTGCTGGTCAACAGTAACGATACAGCCTATTTGAGATTTGCTAATGATATGACAAAAGACACGACTACAGTATCTTTTAAAATGTATAATGAGGGTGAGGATGCCGAAATACCGATAGAAGTCTCTGTCTACGGGCAAATACAGGAAGATGATTTACATTTTAATGTAAGTGTAGATGCAGAATATACAACCTTGCCTGCCGACTTATATGTGCTGCCTACAGACTGTAGGATTAGAAAGGGATTGCTCACGGATACCATTTATGTGATACTGAAGAATGCCCCAATGCTGGAGAAAGAAACGAAAATATTGGCATTGCAGGTAGTGGAGGCAAATGGGGTGAAGCAAGGTGACCATTCATATTCTCGTGCTTTTATTACTGTTACCGATCGTTTGTTTAAACCTCACTGGTGGTCGGTGATTGATGCAGGGTCAGAATCTAATCCGGGGAACTCGGTCGATTGGTTTTATCTAGGTGAATATTCGGAAAGGAAGTATCAGATGTTTTTGGACGAGTTGAAAAAAGATGATATGGTGTTCGATGGAAAGAACAAGCAAGTATTACGTAAATATTCATTAAGACTGAAGAATACCTTGAAGCAGATGAACGAAGGAAAGAAAAAGGAAGATTGGGAGAAAGATGAGCATGGAAATGTGATTACTGTGGAAGTGGCAGGATAACTATAAAATTGCAAAGTATGAAAAAATTAGGAATATATGCAGTGATGGCTGTTTTTGTCGGAGTTATGTCCGGTTGTTTGGATGATGACAATAATTATAACTACAAGCAGATTAATGACTTACAAGGTGGTAATTTCAATATTGAGAATATCAATTCTGGATATAACTTGATAGAGGGAGACGAATTGGTATTGGCGCCTACATTTAAGTTTACGATAGACAGCATTACGCCCGACGTCAGCTACGAATGGTACATAGACAAACAGTTGCAGACAGGTGAAAGTGGTGCCACTTATACATTTAAAGCCGACAAAAGCGGTACGTATCAAGTGACATTTGCAGTGACCGACAATAAGTCGGGGGTCCAGTTCGGAAAATCTACGATTATTAAGGTGATGTCTATGTTTCAACGTGGATGGACTATTCTGTCGGATGAAGGCGGACGTTCTGTGCTTCATTTCATTGTACCTACAACACAACATTATCAGGTAACGTATAATGGGGAAACCTTTACTCGTGATTCATTGGTTTATCATATAGTGAAGCGTGATGTCGTTTCCAATTTGGGATCAAATCCGAAAGGATTGATGAATAACATTGGTTATATAGATTATAATCTTCAGTACGGTATTAGCGTATACGATGAATTGGTAGTGAAACAAGATCGCTGGGTGGAGCTTAATGGCAATACGCTGGAACGTGAAGTGTACACAGATGAAGAGTTCCGTGGGGATATTCCTGCTCATTTTTCTCCGATAGAAGCTGCCATGACTTATACGGCTAAGGCATTGTTGGATAAGAATGGACTAATTTATTGGGAAAAAAAGGCAGATGCGGCTGATTTTCATGCAGGTACCTATATGTCTATAGGATTAAATAATGAAACCCGATTCAGTCGCTTGTTCCAAGCCTATAAGTTTAATTACTATTATACGAATGTGATGCTTGCGTTGACAAAAGAAGATAATTCATTAGTGGGCATTTTGGATGTGGGTAATGTAGCTGGAAGTGAGAGTTCAGCTATCGGCGAAATGACTAGTTCTGAAAGTGGGAATATGTATAATATTGCCGATCCGAGTGGTGAAGATCACTTCTCAAATATAAAAAAGACAGTGGTAGATGCATTGCCAGCTCCATATGATGGAGGGAATGATTTTACAATGGCTTATCCTTTTTGGACGGTTTTGCTGAAAGATGAAGCTACATCAGTATATGAATTGCGTTATTTCGGGTTAGAGGCAGATAGCAGATCCGTTAGTTGTATGGATGGTTGGTATTATGAGGCTCCTTTAGGAGTTATCAATGATTATCGTGGTATGGCTAATTTTGGAAATAAACGTTATGTGGTTATTGCCAGCGGAAACCAGCTTTATTATTATCAATACGGATGGGATTCTTATGGAGATGTGGAATATAGAGGGAGTTTGATGCCATTAGGTGAGCCGTTGCCTGCTGCTGTCAAGACCTTGTCAGGTATGGATGTGACCACCAATTTACGTAAATACAAGTATCCTTACAGTGGGCAATTAGGGGTTGCTTTGGAAGACGGAAGTTTTTATATATATAGTGTTGTAGAAACAAGACTAAAAGACGGTACGTGTACGGCGGTTTCTCTTAAACAGCAATTCCCGAATGAAACCACTTCAGAAGAAAATAAGAACTTTGGAGAAATTGTAGATGTCCTTTATAAATGGGGAAGTGGTGATGATTATATGTCATTTTCTTTCTAGAAGAATAGCTTTAAAAGTGATTCATATAGTAATAAAATAGCCATTATGGTATTAAAACGAGTTTTTATTGTCGGCAGCTTGTCTTTTATTTTTGCATTGCAAGGATGGGGACAAGCCTCTGGCAAGCATGATACAATACTAGCCAATTACGAGTTGGTACAGGAGTTTCAGGAATTTACCTTAGGAGGTAAATTATCTAATAATAGTCTATCGATTTATCCGCGGGAAATCAATGATACAGATAATTTCTGGTTTGATTTTCAAACGACAGCTGGTAAAGATTACTATTATGTGATGCCTGCTGCAGGAAAACGTGAACCTCTTTTTGACAAAAGTAAGATGGCTATGCAGTTAAGTGAATTCACCAAAGGCGTGGTGGATAAAAATAAACTGGACATTTCATCTATTACTTTTTCAAAAGATCAACGTTCATTTGAGTTCGATTATAAGGGTAAGCAGTATAGTTATAATCGTTTGACGGGTAAACTGACAATAGTTGAGAAGAAAGAAGAGAAGAAAGAATCATCAGACCCAAGCTATACTTGGATGAACTTTTCTCCTGACAAGAAATATATTTTGTATGCAAAGAATCATAATTTGTATGTGAAAGGAAATAAGTCACTGGGAGTAGATACAACTGAAGTGCAACTGACTACGGATGGTATGAAAGACTTTTCATATGCTCGTGAAGATGATTACGAACCTGCAGAAGACGGAGAAGTACCGACGCTAGCACGCTGGTGTCCGGATAATCGTCATGTATATGCAGTGCGTGATGATAACCGTTTATTACGAGATTTTTGGGTAATTAATTCAATAGAAGATTCACCGTCATTGGTCAAATATAAATATGAGTTCCCTGGTGATAAATATGTTACTCAAAATGATTTGACGATTATTGATATTGTAGAAAAAACGGCAAAGAAAGCGAAGGTGGACAAATGGAAAGACCAGTATGTAATGCCTCTTCATGTTACCTCAGATAGCAAATATTTGTTTTTTGAACGCACTAAACGTACTTGGGATGAAGTAGATGTATGCTCGGTTAATCTCTCAACTTTGGAAGTAAAGGAGATCATTCATGAAGAAGATAAACCGTATCGTGATCCTCATGCTCGTAATGTGGCAATCTTGAACGATGGTAAGGATATTTTGTTCCGTTCAGAGCGTACTGGCTGGGGACATTATTATCATTATGATGGCGATGGAAACCTCAAGAATGTGATGACTTCTGGTGAATGGGTAACAGGCTACATTAATTCTATTGATACACTGAAACGCAAAGTTTATCTGTATGGATATGGAAAAGATAAGAAAGTAAATCCTTTCTATTATATGCTTTTCGAAGTTGATATTGACAAAGAAGGAGTTACTCCATTAAGTACAGAAGATGGGCAGCATAATGTGAATTTCTTGAAATCTCATAATTACTATATCGATACATATTCAAGAGTTGACATGGAGCCTAAAATCATGCTGAAAGATAGAAAAGGCAAAGTGATAATGGAGTTGGCAAAACCTGACTTGGACTTAGTCTATGCATCGGGTTGGAAAAAGCCGGAACGTTTTGTTGTAAAGGCAGCAGATAATATTACCGACTTATATGGAGTGATGTGGAAGCCGTCTGATTTTAATCCTGAAAAGAAATATCCAATTATTTCAGTCGTTTATCCTGGTCCTTATTTCGGCTTTGTACCTACTAACTTTACATTGGATGACAGCTATTGTACCCGTATGGCACAGCTAGGTTTTATTGTCATTACTGTAGGACATAGAGGGGATACTCCGATGCGTGGTAAAGCTTATCATCGCTACGGTTATGGCAATATGCGCGATTATCCCCTTGCAGATGATAAATATGCAATCGAACAGTTGGCTCAACGCCACTCGTTTATCAATGGCAAGAAAGTAGGTATATACGGGCACTCAGGTGGCGGATTTATGGCTGCAGCTGCTATATTCACTTATCCGGACTTTTATACGGCTGCCGTTTCCTGTTCCGGGAATCACGATAATAGTATCTATAATCGTGGTTGGGGCGAATGCTATAATGGCGTGAAAGAAGTTGAAAAGGTTGTGAAAGA
Source organism: Bacteroides sp. D1 (assembly GCF_000157095.2). NCBI lineage: Bacteria > Pseudomonadati > Bacteroidota > Bacteroidia > Bacteroidales > Bacteroidaceae > Bacteroides > Bacteroides sp. D1. The sequence goes on along the minus strand of NZ_JH114344.1, from coordinate 257,238 downwards.
CAGCTTGGGCAACGAAACGAAAGAATATGAGTACAAATTCAGTGTGAAGTCTAATGCAGAGATTGCCAAGAATCTGAAAGGGCATCTGATGCTTGTGACGGGGGATATGGATAAGAATGTTAATCCTGCACACACTTATCGTGTAGCTCAAGCATTGATTGAAGCTGGCAAAGATTTCGATATGTTGGTAATACCCGGTGCAGGGCATGGATATGGCTCTGCAGATAAATATTTTGAGAAAAAGATGTATCGCTTCTTTGCTAAACACTTGCTGGGTGATAACCGGGCAGATTATTGGGGGGATATAAACTGTACCAAATAAGACATAGACAAAATTTTATGAAAAACTCTCTTTTTAGATATCTGTGCTTGGCGGCTGTTGCATTAATATGCAGCATGGCCAGCGCACAGCAAAAAGCAAATTATCAGTTGGCGGAGAAGTTTCGTTTACTGACACAGAATCCTATCATGAAGTATTCTACGGAAGTCAACCCTACGTTCATCAATGATACGGACTGCTTCTACTATTCTTTCACTACCCGTGAGGGAGAGAAATACTATTATGTGAATCCGAAGAAAAAGGAAAAACGTCTGTTGTTTGATACCCCCGAACTCTTGAGTAAGATTGCAGTATATACCAAAAAAGCTTACTCTGCTGCAGCTCCTCATCTGTCTTTCACTTTCATGAAAGATAATGAGACAATTCGTCTCGACTTCGACCGTGGGCTATATACCTATAACATTCGTACGAAAGTGTTGAAGAAACTCGATGAAAAGCCTATTTATAAAGACGGTGATCCATACTGGAAGAAATATTCTCCGGATAGCTTGTATATGTTGTATGCCAGTAAAGACAACCTGTATTTTGTCGGAAATCCGAAAAAGGGACAGGATACAATACCTGTACAGTTGACAACAGACGGGGGACCGGACTATACATTCAATCGTGAGGATGAAGGAAAGATGGAGGGACGTTTCGGGGCTGAATCAGCTCATTGGCTTCCGGGTACTCATCGTTTTTATGCTGTTCGTGAGGACAATCGGAAAGTGCGCGATCTGTGGTTAATCAATTCATTGTCAAAGTTTCCTGAATTAACGACTTATAAAGCCGAGTTGGCAGGAGATAAAGACGTGACACAATATGAACTTTTACTTGGCGACGTAGATAAAAGGGAAGTGAAGAAAGTAGATATCAATCGTTGGCCTGATCAGTATATCGATGTACTGTATACAACAAATGATGGTAAACGTCTCTATTTTCAACGTTATAACCGCTCTTGGAATCAATCAGATATTTGTGAGGTGGATGTCGAAACTGGACAGGTACGCGTCGTAATTCATGAAGAGAATAAGCCGTACCTTGATTATCAGATGCGTAGCGTGTCTTTCCTGAAAGATGGAAAAGAAATATTATTTCGTTCGGAACGGAACGGGTGGGGACACTACTATCTGTATGATACTGCTACCGGAAACCTGAAAAATCAGGTGACAGACGGAACTTGGGTGGCTGGTCCGATTGCAAAGATTGATACTGTCGGTCGAAAATTTTATTTTTATGGTTATGGTCGTGAGAAAAGCATCGACCCTTATTATTATATCCTTTATGAAGCTAAACTGGATCAACTGAATGCTATTCGTTTGTTGACACCCGAAAACGCATCACATGAAGCTAGAATTTCTCCCTCTAACCATTATATTGTAGATTCCTACTCCACAGTTTCACAAGAACCTGTCAATGTCGTTCGCAACTCACGTGGAAAGGTGGTTATGAAACTGGAAAAACCGGACTTGCAACCTGTTTATGAGATGGGATGGAAAGCTCCGGAGCGTTTTAAGGTGAAAGCGGCTGATGGTGTGACTGATCTTTATGGCGTGATGTGGAAACCTGCAGATTTTGACTCGACGAAGGTTTATCCCATTATTTCGAACGTCTATCCGGGACCTTTTTTTGAGTATGTGCCGACACGCTTTACTGTGAATGATGTATATAATACCCGTCTGGCGCAACTGGGATTCATTGTTATTACTGTAGGTCATAGAGGTGGTACTCCGATGCGTGGAAAAGCATATCATACATATGGATATAACAATATGCGTGACTATCCATTGGCAGATGATAAGTATGCTATTGAGCAACTGGCTGCCCGTTATCCTTTCATTGATGGTACAAAAGTCGGTATTTATGGTCATTCCGGAGGAGGATTCATGTCGGCTGCAGCTATATGTACTTATCCCGACTTCTATTCAGCTGCTGTCTCTTCGGCGGGTAACCATGATAACAGAATCTATAATAAGGGCTTTGTGGAAATTCACTTTGGCGTAGATGAAAAGGTGAAAACAGGGAAAGATAGCTTGGGAGTGGAGCATACGACTTATGATTATAGTGTTCGTGTACGCCCTAATCAGGAACTAGCCAAGAATTACAAGCATGGCTTGTTGTTATTTACTGGTGCGGTCGATAATACCGTAAATCCGGCGAATACATTACGTCTGGTACATGCATTGATTAAAGCAGACAAAGACTTTGATATGTTTGTACTACCGAAATGCACTCATGGATTCTTTGGTGAATCAGAAGTATTCTTTGAACATAAAATGTGGCGTCATTTCGCACGTTTACTATTGAACGATCATTCGGCGGATGCAGATATTGATCTGAATAAATATATGATAGAAGATGAAAGGAGAAGATAAGATGAACAGGACAATAATAAGAATCGGAATAGCAGTAGGACTTTTGATCGGATTTGGTCAGAATATTAAGGCACAAACACCGAAGAAGCCGATTGATATTGACGCGTGTATGTCATGGATGCGTGTAGAGTCGCCTGATATTTCTCCGACAGGGCGATGGGTGACTTATCGTATAGTTCCTATGGAATATAATCCCGAGTACAAAGACGGAAAGATCTTGCACCTGTTTGACTCACGCACCCGTAAGGAGATTCTGTTGGAGGATGTAGAAAATATTGAGTTTTATAATTCAGATCAAGCTGCATATTATCAAGTGTCCGATTCTACTGGGAATGCGAAAACAATCCTGTTAGAACTGCCTTCAGGCACAAAGACCGAGTGGACTTATAAGGAAGCTTTCCGACCAGCAAAAGGAATTCCTTACTCAATTTCTGTAACAAATGTGCCGAAGGATACCATCAATCATGTTCCATCTTTCGACCGCTTGATAGTTCGTCATCTAAAAAACGGCACTTCCTTTCAAATTGACAGTATTGGTTATTATACCTTGTACAACGAAAGACAATCTATCATCTTTGTACGTAAACAAGCGAAAGGTAACGCATTGTGTTATGGTCCATTAACCGGACCCTATCAGACTATTTATCAGAGTTCCGTAAAGAAAGAACCAGTTTCTTTCAACTTGAATGCAAAACAGATGATAGGAGGGTTCAGTATTAAAGATTCACTATGGTACAACTTTTCCTTAAAGAAGAACACCTGTGATTTGGTCTTTGACCGAAAAGAGATAGTTCTCCCTGCAAGGATGGAACTTGTCCGGGCTAACCTGTCAAGTAGCCAGAAGTTTCTGACAATGGAACTCAGACCTTATCAGGAAAAAATAAATAAAGATAAGAAAGAAGAGGAAATAAAGCCGGATAAGAGTTTTGAGCTGGAGTTGTGGACCTGGGATGAATATGAAGTACCTACTTTGCAGACACGCAGTCGTTATTTCCGTCCTCAATATTCGAAATATATCTATGACATTGCTTCCCGAAAATTGACGGAAGTAGCTCCCGGGCATGCTGATTTGTTGGAGCCGGATCGTGCGGAAGAGATTCATAATGTGCTTTACACAGACGAAACGCCTTATTGTGCGCAGAAAGACTGGCTTAATGAAATGCCGTTTGACATCTATTCTGTGAATGTACATACGGGAGAAAAGCAATTGGTAGGACGTAGCTACCGGACAAGACCGAGGTGGTCGATGAATGGCAAATGGGCTGTGATGTATGATCCTATTGCACAAGTATGGAATAAGTTTGACGGAAAAACGGGTGAGGTTACCGATATTTCAACAGCTATTGGGTATCCGATATTCGAGGAAACTTATGACAAACCAAATCCTGCACCTGCTTGTGGTATTGCTGGTTGGACTGCTGATGGTAATAATGTGTTGATTTATGATGCTTATGACTGGTGGAAGATCGATTTGACCGGAGAACGTCAACCGGAATGCATCACTAAGGGGTATGGTCGCAAAAATCAGAGATCTATCCGTAAAATGACCAGCAATATTGACAAAGAAGTATTCAATCCGGACGAGACGGTTATAGTCAGCGTATGGGATGAAAATACAATGGATGAAGGTATTTATTCACTTGACATGAAAGGTCGCTTGAAGAAGCTCGCAGAAGGTCCTTATATCTATTCAATTCATCGTTTTTCTGACAATCAGAAGTATTGTATCTGGAATCGTCAGAATATATCAGAATTCCGTGATCTGTGGTGGAGTAAATCGGATTTCTCTGATCCGATTCGTATAACGAATGCTAATCCTCAACAAAGCGAATACAAATGGGGTACTGCAAAGTTAGTGGAATGGACTAATTATGAGAATAAGCCTAACAAGGGAATACTTTACTTGCCGGAAGATTATGACGCTAAGAAAGAATATCCTGTTCTGGTACAGTTCTATGAAACACATTCCGGAGGGCTGAACACTTATCATGCTCCAATGTTGAGTAGTGCAATGGCGGATGTGATGTACTTTGTTAGTAATGGGTATATTGTATTTATGCCGGATGTGCATTTTACCATAGGAACACCGGGACAGAGTAGTTATGATGCAGTAGTAAGCGGTACGAAATACTTGATAGAGCAGGGGATAGCGCATCCGGGAAAGATAGGTCTTCAGGGACATAGTTGGTCAGGTTTCCAAACTAGTTATCTGGTGACGAAGACGGATATATTCGCTTGTGCTAATATCGGGGCTCCTATTACTGATATGGTAACCGGTTATTTGGGTATTCGTGGTGGAAGCGGTTTGCCGCGTTATTTCATGTATGAAGAATGGCAAAGCCGTATGGGAAAGAGTTTGTGGGAAGCCAAAGATAAGTATTTGGCAAGCTCTGCTATCGTGGAAGCGGATAAAATACATACTCCATTATTAATTTGGCATAATGATAAGGATGAGGCTGTTGCCTACGAACAAGGTCGTGCACTTTATTTAGCTATGCGTCGTTTACAACGTCCGGCATGGCATCTTAATTACAAAGGCGAAGGGCATTTTCTTGGTAATCAGGCTGCACAGAAAGACTGGACTATCCGGATGAAACAGTTCTTTGATTATTACCTGAAAGGAACAAAAGAGCCGCGTTGGATGAAAGAGGGTATTCATTTGCGAGAACGTGGAATTGATCAGAAATATGATTTACTAGAAAAATAAATTAAAATGAAGAAACTATTAATGACAGTTATGGTTCTGTCTTGCTTTGCATTCAGCAGCTATGGACAGAAAGTGGAGAAACAAATTATTGGTAAATGGTGTAATCCTTATACCTATGAATCTACAGGGGAACTCAAAGGGTTTGAGTTTAAAAAAGGCGGTAAATGTTCTGCTATCAATGTACCGTCTTTAGATCTTAGAACATGGAAGATCGACAACGGCTATTTGATTATAGAAGGATTTAGTAAAGAAGATAACGGAAAAGTAGAAGTGTATAAAACACGTGAACGTATTGGTTATGTAACATCAGATTCATTGGAATTGGTTGTTCAGGAAGCACAGCCGCGGTTGGCCTTTCTGTATCTGAATATGAAATCAATCAAGAAATTGGTTACTCCAGAAGTAACCCCTGATAAGAAGTAATAAATCTCTCTCTTAAATAATTTAGTGTTTAAATTAGCATTACGTTGCTAATGAAAACGCCTCGTCGTAGTGATTACGATGAGGCGTCTTCGTTTTACAGTATTTATACAGTATAGTATGTTTGAATAAATCGTTTGTTTATTGAAATCGTTTGCTGTTGAGGCTTGTTTACACTTTTCGTATAGATAATGCTTTGTTTTCAGCACCTTCCATAATCTCCCGCTCCCCGGGACCTTTATCGTTGATGCCGCACAAGTGAAGAATTCCGTGGATAATCACACGATGTAGTTCGTCTTCGTATGAGGTGCCAAACTGCTCCGCATTCGTATGTATTGTATCTAGACTGATGAATAAGTCACCTGATAAACGATCGCCTTCACAATAATCGAAAGTAATAATGTCCGTGTAGTAGTCATGTTGCAGATACTGACGGTTTACTTCCAGAATCTTTTCGTCCGAGCAGAAGATATAAGCGATTTCACCGAGTCTTTTCCCGTAAGAAGCAGCTACGGCCTTTATCCATTCCGTAGTCTCACGTTTCTTGATATCAGGCATTTTTACGCCTTCTGTTTGATAAGTTACAGCCATAATTGAATGTTATGATTTAAAAGAAAAATAAATAACTGATTAAGATAGCGGCTATGATACCCGAGAAGTCTGCTATCAGACCGCAAGTCACCGCATTACGAGTCTTGGTGATCCCCACACTGCCGAAATAAACGGCCAGAATGTAGAATGTGGTGTCCGAAGCTCCGCGAATTACACAACTCATACGTCCTACAAACGAATCAGGTCCTAGTTCTTTCATCGTATCGATCATCAATCCGTTTGCACCGCTACCGCTAAGCGATTTCATCAATGCGGTAGGCAGCGCTCCTACAAAGCTCGTGTCCACTCCGCATAAGCCTACTATGTAGCCGATGCCTCCCACCAGAAAATCCATTGCTCCCGAAGTGCGGAACACTGCAATTCCTACAAGAAAAGCAACCAGATAAGGAATGATGCGCACAGCCGTCGTAAACCCTTCTTTAGCTCCCTCTACAAATGAATCGTATACATTGATTTTTTTCCTGACTCCCGTCAAAATAAACAGGATGATGACACTGAACAGCAGAATATTCGCTATCAATGTAGAATAAGTACCCATATCCTCTCGTGAAACGCTTAGGAACAAGTAAATCAAGCCGGAAAAGAAAAGACAAATAATGCCCATTAAAATGAGAATAGGCTTATTGATTAAGTTTATCTTTTGAGCGATGCTCACTGCTATGACTCCTACTAAAGTGGAAATGAAAGTACTTAGCAGGATAGGGATAAATACATCTGTAGGCTGTGCACCCCCCATTTGTGCACGATACACCATGATACTGATCGGAATGATGATAAGGCCGGATGTATTAATCACCAAAAACATAATCATCGGATTGGAAGCAGTGTCCTTTTTCGGATTCAGTTCCTGCAGCTCTTTCATCGCTTTCAGCCCTAATGGGGTGGCTGCATTGTCGAGGCCAAGCATATTGGCAGACATATTCATGAAGATGGACCCTAACACCGGATGTCCTTTAGGAATATCCGGAAACAGTCGGCAAAGCACCGGACTAAGAAAGCGAGCCAGTGCGTTAATCAATCCACTGTTTTCTCCGATTTTCATGATACCCAGCCAAAGAGCCAGTACGCCTGTAAGTCCCAGGGATATCTCGAAAGCTGTCTTTGAAGAATCGAATGTAGCGTTCATGATAGCCGTAAATATCTCCGTATCTCCCAGAAAAATCACTTTTACAAGGGCGATGATAAAGGCGACGACAAAAAATCCTATCCAAATGTAATTTAGAACCATAGTTGATAGCGTGTATATAGATAGTGCAAAAGTAGTTATTACGTTTCAAATAAACTAAATCTTCGTCTTTCTTATACTGAAAATGAATGTAAATCTCTATCTTTGTCTCCTACTTTTCAAGAAATAAATGGAACAGGAAGATTTTAACATACGCGAACATCAGCTTACTTCAAAAGAACGGGATTTCGAGAATGCACTCCGTCCGTTAAGCTTTGAAGACTTCAGCGGCCAGGACAAGGTGGTGGAAAACCTTCGCATTTTTGTGAAGGCGGCACGCTTGCGTGGCGAAGCACTCGACCATGTGCTGTTGCATGGTCCTCCCGGATTAGGAAAAACAACTCTTTCAAATATTATCGCCAACGAATTGGGAGTCGGCTTTAAAGTAACTTCCGGTCCGGTGCTCGACAAACCGGGTGACCTGGCAGGTGTATTGACCAGCCTCGAACCGAACGACGTGCTTTTTATTGATGAAATTCATCGTCTGTCACCCGTAGTGGAAGAATATCTTTATTCGGCCATGGAAGATTACCGCATCGATATTATGATCGATAAGGGACCTTCGGCACGCAGCATCCAGATCGATTTGAATCCTTTCACGCTGGTTGGTGCAACCACGCGTAGCGGTCTACTGACGGCTCCGCTTCGTGCACGTTTCGGTATTAACCTTCATTTGGAGTATTATGACGATGATATTTTGAGCAATATCATCCGTCGTTCTGCGTCCATACTGGATGTACCTTGCTCGGTACGTGCAGCATCGGAGATTGCTTCCCGCAGTCGTGGGACGCCCCGTATTGCTAATGCTTTGCTTCGCCGAGTACGTGACTTCGCACAGGTGAAAGGCACTGGCTCTATCGATACGGAGATTGCCCAGTTTGCACTGGAAGCATTGAATATCGACAAGTACGGACTGGATGAGATAGACAACAAGATACTTTGTACCATTATAGACAAGTTTAAAGGCGGTCCTGTCGGTATAACGACCATTGCTACGGCTTTAGGAGAAGATGCGGGAACCATTGAGGAGGTTTACGAACCTTTCCTGATAAAAGAAGGATTCATGAAACGTACTCCCCGCGGACGTGAGGTAACCGAACTTGCCTATAAGCATTTGGGAAGAAGTCTTTATAACAGTCAGAAAACACTGTTTAATGACTGACATAAAGCGGCATGTGACAAGTGGTATTAACGGTATAAAAGAACTTTATAAAGCATAGTTGGATGATGAAGCAATGGATTACTTTATTTGTTTTTCTCTTTTTGAGCCTTTCTTTATCGGCTCAACAGGGATATGGAAGAGACATTTTTGTTTCTTCTAAAGGAGATTCCTTACCTTACCGGATGATTCACCCCGAATCGGTGAAACCGGGTGAGAAGTACCCCCTCGTGCTGTTTTTGCATGGAGCCGGCGAACGGGGAAATGATAATGAGAAACAGTTGACCCATGGCGGACAGATGTTTCTTAATCCGGTCAATCAAGAAAAGTATCCTGCTTTTGTGCTGATTCCGCAGTGTCCGACAGACGGTTACTGGGCTTATACGGAACGTCCGAAGTCTTTTATACCTGCTGAAATGCCGGTAGGACAGGAGATCAGTCCTATATTGCAGACACTCAAACAGTTGCTCGATTCCTATCTGGTGATGCCCGAAGTGGACACGCAACGGGTTTATATTATCGGCCTTTCAATGGGAGCGATGGGAACGTATGATTTAGTAATACGCTACCCGGAGATATTTGCTGCTGCAATTCCTATCTGCGGTATAGTCAATCCAAGCCGGTTGTCGGCTGCCAAAGATGTGAAGTTCCGTATCTTTCATGGAGATGAGGATGATGTAGTTCCGGTGAAAGGTTCTCGCGAAGCATATAAAGCACTGAAAGCTGCCGGTGCAGATGTGGAATATATTGAATTTCCCGGTTGTAATCATGGAAGCTGGAATCCGGCTTTCAATTATCCCGGATTTATGGATTGGTTGTTCAAACAAAAGAAGAAACGTTGAACCAATCTGAATGATAATCACTAATAAAACATGGCTGGACTAAAATCATTAGCTAAAGATACTGCGATTTATGGGTTAAGTAGTATTGTCGGACGATTCCTTAACTACATGCTGGTACCCCTGTATACAGCTGTATTACCGGCTTCTACCGGAGGTTACGGAGTCGTATCGAACGTGTATGCGTTTACAGCCCTGATGCTCGTACTGCTTACGTTCGGTATGGAAACGGGATTCTTCCGTTTCGCCAATAAATCGGGAGAAGACCCGATGAAAGTATATGCCAACTCCCTATTGTCAGTAGGAGGCGTATCTTTGATTTTCGTTCTCCTTTGCCTGTTATTCCTGCAACCTATTTCCAATTTGCTGGATTATGGCGATCATCCGGAATTTATAGCGATGATGGCTGTTGTGGTAGCTTTAGATTCTTTTCAATGCATTCCTTTTGCCTATTTGCGATATAAAAAACGCCCTGTCAAGTTTGCAGCTATCAAACTGCTCTCTATCATTGGCGGCATCGGTTTGAATCTGTTTTTCCTGTTGGTGTGTCCGTGGCTGAATGTACATTGTCCGGCAACCATTTCTTGGTTTTATGATCCGGATTATCTGGTGGGATATATCTTCATCAGCAACCTGATAATTTCGGTTGTCCAGATGTTCTTCTTTATCCCGGAACTGACAGGATTTGCTTATAAGTTGGACCGGGTGTTACTGAAGCGAATGGTAGTATACTCTTTTCCGGTATTGATCTTAGGTTTGGTAGGTATTCTGAATCAGACTGTTGATAAGATGATCTATCCGTTTCTCTTTGAAGATCGACAGGAAGGGTTGGTACAATTGGGTATCTATGCGGCAACCAGCAAAATAGCGATGGTGATGGCCATGTTTACACAGGCTTTCCGTTACGCTTACGAACCGTTTGTATTTGGTAAAGACCGCGAAGGAGATAACCGAAAAATGTATGCGGCTGCGATGAAATATTTTCTTATCTTCTCATTGTTGGCTTTCCTTGCTGTAATGTTCTACCTCGATTTGCTGCGTTATCTTGTGGCAAAAGGTTACTGGGAAGGCCTTGGAGTGGTGGCTATTGTGATGCTTGCAGAAATCTGTAAAGGGATTTATTTCAATCTTTCCTTTTGGTATAAACTGACGGATAAGACCTATTGGGGAGCTTACTTCTCGGTGATCGGCTGTGTCATTATTGTTGTATTGAACATATTATTTGTGCCGGTTTACGGCTATCTTGCTTCGGCATGGGCTTCTGTTGCAGGCTATGCGGTAATCTTGCTGTTATCCTACTGGATAGGACAGAAAGAATACCCGATTCGTTATGATTTGAAAAGCCTCGGACTTTATGTTCTGCTGGCAGCGGTACTTTACGTTATTGGAGAACAGGTGCCTATCCCTAATCTGGTGCTCCGTCTCGCTTTCCGTACCGTACTTTTATTGCTATTTATAGCTTATATTATCAAGAAGGATTTACCATTGAGTCAGATTCCTGTTATTAATCGCTTTATAAAGAAGAAATAACTATGAAGACAGATGAACGTAATAAGTTTGCTATCAAGTCCTTTCTGGGAGAATATCTGGACTTGAAAAAAGACAAGGATAACGAACTGGCCACTGTAGATTCTATCCGTAAGGGTGTAGAGTTTAAAGGTGCCAATTTATGGATCCTGATTTTTGCCATCTTTATGGCATCACTCGGATTGAATGTAAACTCTACCGCAGTAATTATCGGTGCTATGTTGATTTCTCCGCTGATGGGGCCTATTATGGGAGTAGGACTCTCTGTCGGACTGAACGACTTCGAATTGATGAAACGCTCTTTAAAGAGCTTTCTCATAACGACCGCTTTCAGTGTGACGACGGCCACTATCTTCTTCCTTCTTGCCCCTATTGCCGGTTCACAGTCAGAGCTGCTGGCACGTACATCGCCCACTATTTATGATGTATTCATCGCACTTTTTGGTGGTTTGGCAGGCGTGGTGGCTCTCTCTACCAAGGAAAAAGGAAATGTGATTCCGGGCGTTGCCATTGCTACTGCATTGATGCCACCGCTTTGTACGGCAGGTTACGGACTGGCTTCCGGTAATCTTATTTATTTCCTGGGTGCTTTTTATCTTTACTTCATCAACTCTGTTTTTATCAGTCTGGCTACTTTCCTCGGAGTTCGTGTGATGCATTTCCAACGAAAAGAGTTTGTAGATAAAACCCGTGAGAAGACCGTACGTAAATACATCGTTCTGATTGTGGTGCTTACCATGTGCCCTGCGGTTTATCTGACATTTGGAATTATAAAAAGCACCTTCTATGAGGCGGCAGCCAATCGTTTTATTAGCGATCAGTTAAGCTTTGAAAATACACAGGTACTTGATAAAAAGATCAGCTATGAACATAAAGAAGTGCGGGTTGTTTTGATTGGTCCTGAAGTGCCCGATGCTTCGATTTCTATTGCCCGTAGCAAGATGAAAGAATATAAGTTGGAAGATACGAAGCTAGTTGTATTGCAGGGGATGAACAATGAAGCGGTAGATGTGACTTCTATCCGTGCCATGGTCATGGAAGACTTCTACAAAAACAGCGAGCAGCGACTTCAGCAACAGGCAGTGAAGATTTCCCAACTGGAGACAACGTTGGAACAATACAGAACGTATGACGCAATGAGTCGTACATTAGTGCCCGAACTGAAAGTGCTTTATCCTTCCATCACTACGCTCTCCATCGCTCATTCGCTCGAAGTGCGGGTTGACTCGATGAAGACCGATACGGTAACATTGGCTGTTTTGAAATTCGACAGACATCCGTCTGCTGCCGAGAAACAGAAAATCAGCGAATGGCTGAAAGCCCGTGTAGGAGCGAAGAAGTTGAGGCTGATTACCGAATAATGAATCTAAAAATAGTAATATGAAATTCAGACTAACTGTCTTGATAGTCTTTTCCCTCTGTCTGTCGAATGTATTTGCCGATGAGGGAATGTGGCTGCTGGGAAATCTCCGCAAGAACAAACAGACAGACCGGGTAATGAAAGAACTTGGTTTGCAAATGCCTGTGAATAAAATATATAATCCGAAGAAACCTTCTCTTTCTGATGCTGTTGTCAGCTTTGGAGGTTTCTGTTCGGGAGTGGTGGTTTCCGAAGACGGTCTGGTGTTTACCAATCATCATTGTGGTTTCAGCAGTATCCAGCAACACTCTTCTGTGGAACATGATTATCTGAAAGATGGCTTTTTTGCACGTAGCCTTGACGAAGAACTGCCGAATCCGGAGTTATATGTCCGTTTTCTGCTTCGTACGGAAGACGTAACCAAACGGGTATTATCTGCCGCCCGCTATGCTAAAACGGAAACAGAACGCCGTGTAGCTGTCGATTCGATCATGAATGTAATCGGTCTGGAAGTTTCCGAAAAAGATTCTACGCTGACCGGTATTGTCGATGCTTATTATGCAGGTAATGAATTCTGGCTTTCCGTTTATCGTGATTATAACGATGTTCGTTTAGTCTTTGCGCCTCCTTCTTCTGTCGGGAAGTTCGGATGGGATACGGACAATTGGATGTGGCCGCGGCATACGGGCGATTTCAGTGTATTTCGTATCTATGCTAATACGAAGAATGGTCCGGCTGATTATTCTCCTGACAACGTCCCTTATCACCCTGAATATGTAGCGCCCATCTCTTTGGATGGATACAAGGAAGGTTCTTTCTGTATGACGCTTGGTTATCCGGGAACTACGGAACGTTATCTTTCTTCGTATGGTATCGAAGAGATGATGAATGGAATCAACCAGGCAATGATTGATGTGCGGGGAGTAAAACAAACGGTTTGGAAACGGGAGATGGATCGTCGTCCGGATATTCGTATCAAGTATGCTTCAAAATACGATGAAAGTTCCAATTATTGGAAGAATAGCATCGGAACAAACAAGGCCATCAAGCATCTGAAGGTGTTGGAAAAGAAGCGGGCGGCTGAAGTAGCCCTTCGCGACTGGATTCAGTCTCATCCGGAAGAAAGAGAGAAACTGATTCGTTTATTCTCTTCTCTGGAGTTGAGTTATAGTAATCGTCGGGAAACAAATCGTGCGTTGGCTTATTTCGGTGAATCGTTTATCAATGGTCCCGAATTGGTGCAGCTTGCTCTTGAAATTCTCAATTTCGACTTTGAGGCTGAGGAGAAGCTGGTGATTACCCGCATGAAGAAGTTATTGGAGAAGTATGATAATCTTGATCTTTCCATTGATAAGGAGGTTTTTGCTGCCATGCTCAAAGAGTATCAGTTGAAAGTGGATAAGAAGTATCTGCCTGCTATGTATGAAAAGATAGATACACTCTATAACGGGAATATTCAGGCTTATGTAGACTCTTTGTATGCAACGTCCAATATAACGTCTCCTAAGGGCCTAAAACGTTTCCTGGAACGGGATACTACCTATAATCTGATAGAGGACCCGGCTGTTTCCTTGAGTCTGGATCTGATCGTGAAGTATTATGAGATGAATCAGAGTATTTCCGAGGTTTCCGAGCAGATAGAGCAGGGGGAACGTTTGTTCAACGCTGCCATGCGCCGTATGTATGCTGATCGGAATTTCTATCCGGATGCCAATTCCACCATGCGGCTTAGTTTCGGAACGGTTGGGGGGTATACTCCTTTTGATGGGGCCACTTACGATTATTATACCACCGTGAAAGGCATCTTTGAGAAGGTGAAGGAACATGCAGGTGATATTGACTTTGCCGTCCAGCCCGAGTTGTTGAGTTTGCTTTCTTCCGGTGATTTCGGAAGATATGCCAATGCACAGGGAGACATGAATGTTTGCTTTATTTCTAATAATGATATTACAGGCGGTAATTCCGGCAGTGCGATGTTCAATGCCAAAGGAGAATTGCTTGGGTTGGCTTTCGATGGCAACTGGGAAGCAATGAGCAGTGACATCGTATTTGAACCTGACTTGCAGCGTTGTATCGGGGTAGATGTGCGGTATATGCTCTTTATTATGGAGAAATATGGTAAGGCGGGCAATCTTGTTCAGGAGTTGAAGATAGCTCGATGAAGCAAATGTTTTGATAAAGTATTCCTATCTTACTGTGGATGATAAACTTATGTGTTTACCTACCACCTCCCCCCTACGGGGACTCCTCCTTCTGGAAGGAGGAGAATAGGAATAGTACAAGCTTATATCGAACTGACGTTAATGTAGAGCCTATTTAGTCGTCCCTTAAAAAGTACTCATCTGCGGGATATTGCAAGAAAACAGTGTCCCGCAGATTTTTTCAACAAGTAGCCAAAGAACCCTCATGGCTCTTTTGAAGTTGTACGCTGCTGCGGCTAAGAGCAGATTGACAACATCCCCGAACACACCTTTATAAAAGTTGCGTCCTAAACGAAAGTCTGATTTCAAATGCCCGATAGTCGGCTCTATTCCTGCACGCTTGCAGAATAGCTTATGTTTCTTCTTGCGTGTGTAATAACTGTCTTT
>NZ_JH114344.1:175981-242007 GCF_000157095.2 Bacteroides sp. D1 | reverse complement strand
ACCGTTGACGGCACAGTATAGCGGGGAGAAAGCTTCTTCAAAACGGCGCCAGTCTATCTTATTGGCAAGCAGGTATAAGGGATGCCTGGGATTCAGCTGGTCTGTCAAAGAGCTGAACAAGGAGGGCTGAGGGGTGGTCTTGTTTATCATAATAATCTGCAAGTTTTCAACCATAAAGATACAAAAACTTGCAGATATATCAAAGCAATTTATATATTAATATGTTGATTATTAGGCGTAAAAGCACATTCTAAGGGGCGACTATTTATTGAATACTATTCAGTAAATCAATTTTTCCTTCGTTTACTAGCTTGAGTATCAGTTCGCCGAACAATGTATTCTGCCATGCAAACCACGCACGTGTGAACTTCTCAGGATTATCTTTATGGAAAGATTCGTGCATGAATCCTGTGCCTGCATCTGTATTTATTAGCATTTGGATGCATTCTTTGATTTCTTGGTCATCTTGGCTTGTAAAGGCTTTCATCATAATACTCATGGGCCATATCATATCATAACCAATATGCGGCCCCCCGATACCTTCTCCGGCTTTTCCTTTAAAGAAGTAAGGATTGTCTTTACTCCATACAAAGCGGCGGGTATTTTGATAGATCGGGTCGTTCACATCTACATCGCCCAAATATGGCATTGCCAGCAGGCTTGGTACATTGGCATCATCCATAAGGAAATGATTTCCGAATCCATCGACTTCGAAAGCGTAGATTGTGCCGTATTTGGGATGATTATAGGTTGCATATTGTTTCAGAGCCGTTTCCACTTCCTGTGCCAGTTCGCTGCATTGTGTTGCCAATTCGGTCTTTTGATTGACAGTCTCTAATATTTCAGCAGCTTTCCGGAGTGAAGTAACTGCAAAGAAGTTGGAAGGAACCAGAAATTGAAGGGTGGTAGCATCATCGGAAGGACGGAAAGCCGAAACGATTAATCCTACAGGATTTACCGGAGCGCCCAGCCCGTCGTTGTTCAGCGTATCAAGCGCACGTTCCGTTTTTCTCTGGAATTTATAAGGACCTACTCCCTCTTTTCTCTGTTGCTCTTTGAATGTTCTCAGGATATTGATGACGGCTTGAATCCATTCATTATCAAAAATACTGGCGTCTCCCGTCTCTTTCCAATACTGATAAGCCAGGCGGAGGGGATAGCAGAGAGAGTCAATCTCCCATTTACGTTCGTGCAGTTCCGGCTTCATGTCCGTCAGGTCTGTCATCCAGTCGCCCCCTTTAGCTCCGTCGTTGAAAGCATTTGCGTAAGGGTCGATATTGATACATTTGAATTGGCGGCGGATAACGCCCTCGAGCATTTTCTTTAATTCCGGGTCTTTATGAGCTAGCTGGATATATGGCCACACTTGAGCTCCCGAATCACGAAGCCACATGGCATGGATGTCTCCGGTATAGACAAAAGTATCCGGTTTGCCATCGGTGGTGCGATAGTGTACGGTTGTTTCCAATGTGTTGGGAAAACAGTTCTCGAACATCCAGGCAAGTTTGCTGTTGGTCAGCAGGTTCTTCACTCTCAAGATTTCAGCTTCTACTGCCTGTGAAGTGAATAAACGGTCTTTTTTAGCCGGACGCTGGCTTTTATACTTTCCGGTAATTTCTGCTTGCTTGGCAATCATGGTATTGTCCTTAGGACAAATGAAAGTGGAAGCGTTCATATTGCTTCCGATAAATAGAACTGTCGCAAGGGTGCAAAGTCGTGCGTTTCTTTTTATCATATTTCTTTTTATCATTTATTAATGTTCTACAGTAGTTTATTCAAAGGCAGAAAGCCGACTGTACATCTCTATCATGGCAGCTTGTGTCAGCAGCCATTTTTTATTGTCTTTTTTATTGCCGCTGAGGTCTGTATGGAACAGTCCTTTTTCATCACGTGCGTTCTCCCAGGCATAATCGAGACTTTTGTTAAAGGCATCGAGATATGTTTTATTCTTGTCAAGATGATAAAGTTCGATGAATCCTCTGAGCATCACGGCAGTAAACCAGATATCTCCTTTCTTTATCATTTTGAATGGTTCTCCGGATACGGGTGTAAAATCATAAAAGAAGTAGTTGTAACACTCTTTGGCAATGCTTTGAGCTTCTTTCAGATAAACCGGATTGTTCGTCAGTTGGTAAAGGAGGGCAGCGGACTGCATCATTTGTCCGCTGTTGTAAGCGAATTTGGCTTTTCCGATTTTTCCATCCAAACGAATATTGTCGAAATATAGATAATCTGTACTATCTTGCAAATGTTCTTTAGTCCATTCGTACAACGCTTTACCTTTTTTGAAATAACTGCTGTCGTTTGTTGCTTTGAATAGTTTTAGCGCAAAAACAGAACCAGGAGCATTTGAACAGGTGTTCTTCGATTCTTTTTTCTGCTCGCACCAATAGATCCCGCCTCCGAGCACACTATCTGTTCCGCTTTCTATAAAATCCCATATAAGTGTGGCTTTGTCCAAATATTTTTTGTTTTGGGTGAGTTGGTAAGTGTCTGTAAAATCAATGCCTAACCATACATTGTCGTCATAAAAACGGTCTGACACAGGAGCGGTACGCACATACGACGAATAAGCATTGGGAGTGCGTGCAGTGTCAAAATACTCATCAAGTCCCGGTAATACCCGTTCGTCCAGTAGTTTTTGAAATTCTTTGTTTTGAGTGGCTTCGAACAGTGCATTTACTGCGGAGAATGTTCCGGAGTAAGGCCAGAGATACGAATAGGCGTTTGGCACGTTAGCTTGTTCTTCTGATGCCAGATAAGTGACTTTGTGCTTCTCGTCAAAAGGAAAATTTTCGCGAAGCAGACAAGTGTTGGGTACTGAATAGTGAACATAGAGGGAGTCCAGCGTTTGCTGGGCTCTCTCTAAATTGATGTTTGGATTACTATTCCCCTTTGGTGCGCATCCGGTGAGGAAAGCAGCACACAGTACGGTTTCAATAATTCGCATGTTTCTTGTTATTTTTTATATTTTTCGTAATAAGCTTTTGCTTCTATCAGGGTGCAGCCGCTTGTCTGTATGGTCAGTTGAGTGCTGCCTTCGGCTCCTTTTGCCCAACTACTTCCGTAGAGAAGGTCGGACTTGTTGACGCCTTTTCTCCATAATATATCCGCATTGTTATTGAAGAAGGTGATAAACTTCTTCTGATAAATGGGTTCCAAATTATCATCTAAAATGAGTTTCACAAAATAACGGATGAATATTCCTTTGAACAGTCCGCCATCACCGTTTCCTTCGTCTCGGAGAAGATTGTTTCCTGCGTCAATCATACTGCCGTCACTGATTCCGAAATAAGCGGCTTTACGGGCGTCTTTCAAATATGATGCTTCTCCTGTAATCTTAAACAGTTCGTGGGCTGTTCCGAGAAATGTCCCTTGGTTATAACTCAATGTCAGAGTATTTAAGTTATCCGTTCTTCCGTCTATATTGTCGTAGACAGCTCCTGTGGCAGGATTGAACAGATGTTCTCTTTCCCATTGGTAAATCTTGATAGCCCATTCTTTGTATTCCTCCACTTTTTCTATTTGATATAAGCGACAGGCGATGAGGCCGGCAGGACCGTTGGAACAGGCATTCTTGCTCCATACATCACCGTGGTTCCATGCGATACCACCGTTGCAGTATTCTTCATTCCAACCTTCCTTAATCCAATTCCAAAGTTGCTTGGCTGTATCCAGATATTTAGCTTCATCGGTGACTTCATACAAACGTATCATGGTCAGGGCAATCCATTCCATGTCATCGTAGAAGTTATTCCAATAACTTCCGCCGTTTTTGGAATTGATGCCAGCATACCACTTGTCGAAGCAGTCTTTATATTTAGCATCATGAGTACGAATATAGGCATCAATCAATACGTCCATAGCATGCGCTTGCGGCCAGTAATGAAAAGTTTCGTCATAACCGTCGCTTTCATAGTTGAAGTAATTGCCCGTTTCATTCCAGAAACGGTTAATTATGGTGACCGAGCTACTGTCTGCTGCTGCTTCCCAGTTGATTGTATAAAGCCCCTTGTCGTACATATACTCGTCTTCGATGTTGCTGCAACTTTGGAACATCAGCGCGAGGAACGGGACACATAATAATAGTTTTTTCATACATCTTCTTAATTAACTGGTTCTATAGAATGGGTGTAATTTTCACCGGTAAAAATAACACGAACTTTTGTATTATTTCCTATGATTCCATCATTAAATTTCCATTTACGATCCCATTGACCTGCTTCTGCATTATCATTTGTTTCCATGATATAGAAATAGGATGGATCTGGGTTTGCTCCTGGTACTACGTCTGTGTCGTTTTTGGTGCCCCAAATCAATTCGCTATCGTCCGCATATACCATTAGGAGTTTGTAACGATTGTCATTATTACTAGGACTTATTGTACCTGTTCCCTCAAATACTCCATTTCCTATATAGGGTAAGTCAAGAAGGACATTTCGATCCCAGCAGTGCCATAGTCCCATTGATTTAATTTCTTTTGTAATGACTGATTTGTTGGAGAAATCTACCTTAACACGATAAATTCCGTCTTTTTCGACAGTGGTAATTCCGTCTCCACTTTTAATCTCTCCATCTTCTATATAGAAGAACTTTGCATCTGCTTCTTGAGAAGAAGCCATCTTATAAGTCTTTCCTCCTTGCAGCCGGGTGAATATTTCAAATATGCCTTCTCCCAGTTTATTGTATTGCACGGCTTTACTGATATCATTTCCCCCTTCACTGGCTTCACCTGTCAAGAATAAGTTTTTAGGAGTTGTTTCCGGTTCTTCAGGAGATACACCGTCTCCGAGAGATACAAAATGTGTATAGTTTGCTCCGTTGAATTTAACGGTGACTTTGGTCATGCTACCATCAAACTGATTGTCAAATTTCCATTTGTGATTCCATTGCGGTTCATTACCTTCATTGATTCCATATTCTTTGATAAAGTAATATGAATCTTCTTGACCAGCTCCGTTCGGAGATGAATCTACGTCATTCAATGTTCCCCAATACATATCTTTATCGCTGTAAGACATCAACAGTTTGTAACGTTGGTCTTTTCCCCAGCTTTCCTGTTTAAACGTTACTTTGCCTTCTCCTTCAAATATTCCGTTACCTTTGTAAGACAGCTCGAAAATAACCTTGTTGCTCGGGCAGAAAAATACTCCTACTGATTTTACTTCCTGAATAGAGACTGAAGCAATAGAGAAGTCCATAGTGATGCGATAGATTCCGTCTTTTTCTACTGTCGTTTCGCCTTCGCCTTCTACAATTCTATTTCCATCAATGTAGAAATAGTTTGCGTTGTCATTGGTTTTATCTACCAGCTTATAGCTTTTTCCTCCTTTCAAACGGGTAAAGATTTCAAATGTTTCCTGTTCGGGTGAGGAACAAGGTACTGCTTGACTGATATCACTTCCCCCTTCGGTTGCTTCACCGGTGAGAAATAATTGAGATGGAACCTCTGCAAATCCGAGCATACGGGTGATCGTCAGTTTATGTGAGACATTGCTCATTGCCGTGCTCAGACCGCGTGATGCGATGACCGTCCAGATAATTGTACCTGTCTCTCCACTGTTCAATCCTGCTGCTGCACCTATTTTATTCAGTGTTTTATGACTGATAGTCGCGTAATTGCGCGCCCCGTTGTTGTCAGACAATACTTTGTAAAGAGGATTAGAAAAGTTTCCCCCTTCTTTGTCGAAAACGATTTCGTAGAGCGGTGAGCCACTGTCTTCAGCTTTCGCTGCTTCCCATTCGAAGAATAGGGAAGCGGTAGCAGATGCTACTAGTTCTACACTTTTTCCGCTGATTGGTTCATAAAGTTGATTCACCGGGCTTACTGCCGTATCTCTGTATTCCATATCTTCCGTACATGAGAAGATGATTGCTAATGTAGTGAATAAGGCGACTACTTTTGTTATTTTTGTTTTCATATTAATTTCCTTTTAATAGGGTGATTAGTTAGAATATCCGGGATTGTTAGGGGCTAGATTCGGATTCAGGTTGATTTGGCTTTGAGGAACTGCCCATAAATAATCTCTGTTTTCGTCGAACTGACGTTTATCCAGTCGGATAGGATTACCGTTGTTGAAGTTTGCGCCATAAACATATCCTTCAAGGTATTCTTTTCCGGCTTTCCAGCGTTTGATATCATACCATCTCAATCCTTCGAGGGCTAGTTCGCAACGGCGTTCGTTACGGATGATTTGTCTCATTTCCGCTTCTGTCTTTTCGGTAGGATAAGCTTTTGCTTCTTCTGTGAATCCAGCTCTGTTTCGGAGTGGGAGTATGGTCTGATTCCAGATAGTAGCATCCATGTTTCCTTTCTCAAATTGAGCCTCTGCATACATTAACAAAATATCGGCATAACGTATGATGCTAAGATTTACCCCAGAATTCATATCACCTTTTGCTTGTGGGCTATAGTATTTGCGGGTGTAATATCCGGTAGCAGTTTTGTTACTTCCGGCTTCATACTTATCCACTGTGTTGGATTGCGGATTGATTTGAATGATAGTTCCTGTACTGCCGTCCGAAACATTCTTACTCCAGTCATAACCGTCATAAACAACAGTGGCGGTCAGCCGCAAATCGCGGTTGGCATACGGAGTACTTGGATTGTATAACGGGCTATTTTCATTGAATGCTTTGCCATCTACCATTAAATAACTGTCTACCAACGATTGTTGCGGAGCGCGGTTACAAAGACGTGCACCAACTGATAGCGGAGCCATATCTGACATCTCACCCCATGTCAGTAGGAAAGGAACGTATGCACGGTCTAGAATAATCTCCTGATTATATTCGTTGGTTTCTTCAAAAACACTACGATAAGTGGGGAGAAGGCTGTATGTGCCATATTCATTCTGTTTCTTTATCAGATTATCGCAATATTTGATAACGTTATCCCAGTCACTGTCCATTAGGTAGACTCTCGCCTGTAGAGCACTGACCGCTCCTTTGGTAATCTTGCCTTGTTCAGCATCTTGCAATTGGTCACGGGTGGGAAGTGCGTTTGCTATATCTTCTAATTCCTGATGGATGAAGCTGATGATGGTAGCACGTGGAGTACGGGCAATGGAGTTGGATTCATCAATTGTAATATCTTTGTCAAAGAATGGCACATCTCCATACAGATTAGTTAGCCGGAAATAGATAAAGGCACGGATAAAACGAATTTCGGCAATCATGCGTGCTTTGACAGCTACATTCATTCCCGGAACCAGATCTACTTTCTCCAGAAACACATGGCAGGTTTTGATACCACCGTATAGATCCTTCCATTCATTTTTAAAGAGTTCTAAAGAAGGAGTGCCCATACCTTTGCGAATGGCACGCGGGTCGGTTACATTTCTTCCGTCGAATACATTGTCACTCAGACTTTCGTCCTGCCACATTCTTCCGGCATTGTACATTTGGCTGTAGGCCATGTTAACTACGTATTGTGCTTTCTCTGTGGAGTTCCAGAAGCTGTTGTCCGTGAATTTGTTGGACGGGGTATTTTCCATATCGTTGCAACCGGTCATCAGCACGGAAGCAACCCCAGCCACTAAATAGAGAAGTTTATATCTTTTCATACTGTTGTTTGATTAAAATTCAATGTCTACACCAAATCCGAAATAACGCAGAGTAGGATACGAACGCCCACTATTGGCACCGCTTGTGCTCATTTTGGAATCAAATTCGGATGATTCCGGGTCTATAAACGAGTTGTTGCTGAATGTCAGTAAGTTCTGACCGTTTATATACAAGCGGGCTTTTTGCATTCCCAAATGTTTAGTCCATTCTTTGGGCAGGGTATAACCAATCGTGAGGTTTTTCAACCGCAAGTATTTACCGTCTAGCAAGAAGAGGTCGGAGCCGTTTCCATTGCCGTAGTTGTTTCTGTTGGAGTCAGAACCTGGCGCTGCTAATCTTGGCCAGCGGGCCTCGGTATTGGTTGGTGTCCAGAAATCCAGTTGATGTTTATAAATGGTATAAGAGTAGTTGGCGTGATATGGTTCTATCAATTCACCACGCAACATCATGTCACGTTTGCCTACTCCTTGCCAGAACATACTGAAATCGATCCCTTTCCAGTTCAGACCGTAGGTGAATCCGAAAGTATAACGTGGGAAGGCATTACCAAGAATAAACTTATCTTTTGAGTCGATGATACCGTCGTCATTTCGGTCTACAAATTTAATATCTCCGGGTTGTACCTTAGCTCCTACTGGTATGGCAGACGCTTCAATTTCATCGTAACTTTGGAAAAATCCTGCCATCTTATAGCCATAATAAGAGTTCAAGGGAACACCGACCCGGATGATACGGCTTAACTCTTCCACTTGGGTAATTTGTTCGTCTCCGGGGAATTCCAATACCTTGTTCCAAGAATCTCCCAAATTAAAGTTGAAATTGTGAGTAAACGCCCCAGTTTTCAATCGATAGTTGACAGATAGATCCCATCCCTGATTTTGCATCTTGCCGATATTTGCCATAGGCATTTCCGTACCGAATACGGAAGAAATCAGCGGTTTCATTAAGATGTCATTCGTTCTTTTATGGAAGTAATCGAAAGTGACAGTCAGACTGTTTTGTAGGAAAGAGGCATCGACACCGATATTGAATGTTTGGGTTTTTTCCCAAGTCAGATTTTCTAGTCCCAGTTTGAATCCGGCTCCCGATACCGTTTTGTTATTGTAGGCATAGCTGTTGTCATACACGTCATATACGGTAAAACGATCGTAAGTACCGATTGCTTGACTGCCCAAGATACCATAAGAGGCTCGTAACTTCAAGTCGCCTATCTTTTCTTTATAAAACTCCATGAAGGATTCTTCTGTAGGGCGCCACCCCAAGGAAACTGAGGGGAAAAAGCCCCAACGATAATCCTTGTGGAACTTAGAAGCTCCGTCGTAGCGAAAACTGAATTCTGCATAATATCTGTCGGCATACGAATAACCTGCACGTCCAAGGAAAGAGGTTATGCTGGTGCGGTTACTGTCGTCAACGGAAGTTTTTCCTGTGATGTTTCCCGGCTCACTGGTTGTTTCGTCAGTAGCAATACCTAAATCGGGGTCTACATACTTCTTTTCTATTTCGTTACTGCTTTGTGTGTATGACTCGTTGGTCAATCCTACTAGACCGTTGACCGTATGCTTGCCGAATGTTTTGTTGTAATCCAATAGCAGTTGAGTATTGATAAGATAGGCGTTACTGTTCCAGTTACTGGTTTTGTTGTTCTCTTTTTTGATTGGACGCGGTTCTGTGGCTTCTTCGCTACTATAATAAGCCACTGCATGATTCCTGGTAAAACGTGTGTCGTTCATGATGTCAGCACCGAACACTCCTTTCAATTTTAATCCGTCAATAATCTTCATTTCGGCGGAAACGTTTGTGTTGATGTAGTTATTACGGTATTTATTTCTTCCACCCGCTTCCAACTGTCCCAGTGGGTTGAACTCGGACAATATATCATTCAGTAGGTATCGTCCGTCTGCTGATTTCATTTTATAGTAATAGTAGGTCGGGGTGCGGGCGGCATCTACTTCCAGGCTTCCTCCGGTAGTGCTTACACTGTTGTTGCGGGCATAAGCAAGGATTCCGGTCAGTTTGAAGCGTCCGAGCTCAGTACTCAGACTTGTGCGGAAGTTGTAGCGTTGAACACCGAAAGAGTCGTTTCCTACATAGTTGCTTTCCTGATCGTAATAACCCATTGAAATCATGTAAGTAGAGTGTTCGCTACCTCCGGATACGCTTAGGTTATAATTCTGTTGCATGGCTGTTCGCATAATCTGGTCAAAGAACCAGCTCTCTTCATTCTGATGAGCGGCTAAATCGCGGATTTGGTCAGGAGTATACTTGGGAGCATTGCCTGCATTGGTTTCTGCAAGATTTCTCAGTGTTGCGTTTTGATAGCCTGCTACCGGAGAGAACAGGATGTCCGGATTTTCCCAACCTATCATGCCGCTCAAGCGGACTACCGGACGCTGGTTCTTTTTCCCTTTTTTGGTGGTCACCACTACTACACCGTTGGAAGAACGTGAACCGTAGATAGCGGCCGTTCCTGCATCTTTCAAAATAGAGATGTTTTCGATGTCCATCGGATTCAGCTTATTGAAGCTTTCACCGTCAGCTACCAGTCCGTCTATCACAAATAGAGGGCTATTGTCATTCAGCGTACTGATACCACGGATATTGAAATTCGTTTTGTTATCATTCGGGTTGTGGTTACGTTGCTGTATGATAACGTTCGGTGCTGCTCCTTGCAATGCCTGAGTCATGTTTGCCACCGGACGGTTTTCAATCATGTCGGCTTTTACTTGGTCTACCGCACCTACCGCACTTTTACGGGTTGTTGTGCCATATCCTACTACAATAACTTCATCGAGGACTTTCGTGTCTTCTTTCATGCTAATGGAAAGAGAACTCTTTCCGTTAACCGGAAACTCTAGAGTAGCATAGCCGATGTACGAAAAAACTAGTGTATCATTGGCGTCACATTGAATGGAGAAGTTGCCGTTGATGTCTGTAATTGTTCCGATTCCCGACTTGCCTTTTACACTTACGCTTACTCCGATGAGAGGTTCACCGGATGCATCTTTTACCGTTCCTTTTACGAGGGTATTCTTCGTTTGCGAAGTGCTCAATATGCTCGCCTGTCCGGCATTAATGTCGGGCGCCAGAATAAATAAAGAGGCTATAGCGAGACTGAAAAACAAAAGTTTATACTTTCTACAAGTCATACCTTGTTTTGATTTAAGGAATTAAATTAAATGATTAAAATTCTCTGATGCTAGTTTTGATTTTGAATGGAGAGTACTTTTAGGTCATACGTATTAGTGTTTAATGGTTAATATAAAATAGTGTCTTGACCGTTATGAAAATCAGACGTTGCAAATATGGGGGTGGTGCTGAGGAATGTATGTACGAATTTATGCCATTTATGTCTTTTCTTGATAAAATGGCAGGAATTGAGGAGGAAATGGCGGAAAATCGTGCAATTTATTATCTGTTTATTATTGGTGTAAGAAGTTTCTTTATTACTTTTGTATTAATGAACTGCATCCTTTGCTATTGAATGAAATACTTTGTTGCTTATGGGAAAAACATATCTTTCTCGATTTTTCTTTTTTCTCGTTATCGGTTGGTGGAGTCTGTTGGATGTTGAGGCTACAGCATATAGTTTGCGTCAGTTTTCCAGCAAAAACGGATTGTCTAATAGCGCCATTCTTTCTATTTGTCAGGATTGTGATGGATTGATCTGGATTGGTTCGTGTGATGGATTAAATGTGTTTGATGGGACTGAACTCCGTTTGTATAAGCCTGTTGATGTCCGGAACAATTTGTCAGGTAACTTGATTGATAATATAATGGAAGCGGAAGACCATGTTTTATGGATACAGACGAATTATGGACTCGACCGTTTCGATACTCATTTGCAGACTGTTCAGCGGTTTAAAGACTTTCAGGATATTAGCTGTATGGCAAAAACGCGGGAGAATGATGTCTTGGTCATTAAGGATGACGGTTATATTTATTATTTTGATCGGAAAGGACTTAAATTCCACCGTTTGAATGCAAAGCGGTTAGCTTTTGAGGATATACAGTATATATGTGTGGATAGTGCGAATGTTCTATGGATTTTTTCTTCTAGTGGTGATGTCCGTAGTTATGTTATTGAAAAGAAGGAAGATAGTATCCCGGAACTTATTCTTCAGTCGTTGTTTGAGCAGGAGGGAGAGTTGTTTTGGACATCAGGAGAAGGAGATTTGGTTTATTTTATTGACGGTGCTTATGATCTTTATGAGTATGATTTGCGTAGCCGGAATAAATATTTCATAGCTGATTTGAAAGAGGAGATAGCTCAGCGAGGGCAGGTCTCTTCTATTGTCAAGCAAAGAGATGATTATTATGTCGGTTTCAAAAGCAGTGGATTGATTTGCTTGAAATATCAGTCCGACAGTAAGGTTAAATATGTCATGCAATCAATCGGCATTGAATCCGGCATTTTCTGTCTGTTTAAAGATCGATTTCAGGATATTATTTGGGTGGGAACTGATGGACAGGGGGTATATATGTATTTCATCGACCATTTTTCTATTCGGAATACTTTATTGGATACTTCTGACTATCAAATTAACACTCCGGTGCGGGCTTTGTTTTTGGATGATGAACAAACGTTATGGGTAGGGACTAAAGGAGATGGAATTTTGCGTATGCTCCGTTATGCTCCAGATACGGGAGGAAAGTTTGATGTGGAACGGTTGCATACAGGGAATAGTTCGTTGACGGATAATTCCGTTTACTGTTTTGCTCCTAGTTGTTGGAATCGACTGTGGATAGGAACGGAGCATGGGATGAACTATTATTCTTATCGGGAGAGAAAAGTAAAAGAGTTTCCTGTTATGGTTGACGGTAAGACGTTGAGATATGTGCACTCTATATGTGAATTGAATGACAGTACGATTTGGGTGGCTACTGTAGGTGAGGGAATTGTGAAAATTGTACTGAACGTTTCTGATGGAGAACCTAAAGTTATGTTTACCCGAAGAATTGTGTTAGATGGAGGGAGAAGAGCTTCTAATTACTTTTTTACGTCTCATCAGGAAAATGATTCCATTCTATGGTTTGGTAATCGTGGTTATGGTGCTTACCGGATGAATGTGAAGACGGAGGTGATGATGCCATTTCGTTTTGACCAGGAAGTCAGTAACCAGGCTGTAAATGATATTTTTGCCATTCTTTCAAATAAAAAAGGCTATTGGTTGGGTACTAGTTTTGGGTTGACACACATGCAGTCGCCCGGTAATTATCGGGTATATAATGAGGCAGATGGATTCCCCAATAATACGGTTCACGGCATTTTGGAAGATGGCGAACATAATCTTTGGCTAAGTACCAATCAAGGGGTGGTACGGTTTAATATTGAGGCAAATACTGTCCAGGCTTATAATCGGCAGAATAATCTGGAAGTCACAGAGTTCAGTGATGGTGCTTTCTTTAAGGACGAGCGTACAGGGACTCTCTTCTTCGGTGGAACAAACGGATTTATTACTATCAATGAAAACGATCTTACGGCTATGGAATATATGCCGAAATTGCAGTTTTACCGTCTATCTATCTTTGGAAAAGAATATAATATTTATCATTTTTTGCGGCAAGATAAAGATGTGGAAGTATTGGAACTGGATTATAGCCAGAATTTTTTCAATTTATCTTTTGTAGCTGTCGATTATATCAATGGTAATAATTATACTTATTCTTATATGATAGACGGACTAAGCAATAATTGGATAGAGAACGGCTCTTCTACAACGGCTGTTTTCTCCAATCTTCCACCCGGTCAATACACTCTTTGGGTGAAATGCCGGAGTAATATTATGGGTAAAGAAAGCAAGCCGTACTCTTTGGTCATTCGTATTGCTCCTCCTTGGTATATGACACAATTAGCTTATTGGGGATATTTCTTGCTGTTTCTTCTTTTGCTTTGGGGGCTTGTTTATATGGCTATTCGTCGCTATCGTCGGAAACGGGATATTATTATTGAGAAACTGAACCGACAAAAACGAGATGAAATTTATGAATCTAAATTAAGGTTCTTTACAAATATCACACATGAATTTTGTACGCCTCTTACTTTAATATCAGGACCTTGTGAGAAGATTCTGTCTTATGCCGGAACAGATGGATATATCCGTAAATATGCTGATTTGGTTCAACAGAATGCACAGAAACTGAATTCGCTGATTCAAGAATTGATAGAATTTCGTCGGTTAGAAACAGGGCATAAGGTATTGGATATACAAGAGGTAGCTGTGGATGAGCATACTCGGGGCATTGCCGAATCTTTTGGTGAATGGGTGGAAAGTAGAAAGGTGGATTATCAACTAAATATTGAGGAGGGAGATCGCTGGAATACAGATGTGAGTTGCTTGAGTAAAATTGTCAATAATTTGATATCGAATGCCTTCAAATATACCTCCGATGGCGGTAAGATAACTGTGGAGCAATGTATTGAAGGAGAAAGGCTTTGTATCCGTGTATCCAATTCAGGTAAGGGAATTAAGAAGGAGAATCTGGATAAGATATTCGACCGCTATAAGATTCTGGATGATTTTGAAACGCAGAATAAGAACGAAGCTTTCCCGAGAAATGGCTTGGGACTGGCTATTTGTCATAGTATGGTGAATCTGCTTGCTGGAGAGATTCGCGTGATGAGCATACCGGAAGAGGTGACGACTTTTGAGGTTGTTTTGCCGATGTTGACTGTCACTGATGCGAAATCAGGAGAATTGAAGGAACTGAAGAAGCAAGTAATGCCAATTAGCGATAAACCAGTAGAGCAGAAGAAGGATATTGTTGCAGATTATGACGCTTCTAGGCAGACTATAATGATTATTGATGATGATCCTTCTATGTTGTGGTTTGTGACAGAAATTTTTGCGGGTAAATATAATGTGCAGCCGTTTAATAGTGCTCAGGAGGCGTTGGAACAGCTGAAACTGAAACAACCGGACTTGATTTTATCGGATGTGATGATGCCGGATATGGATGGACGGGCATTTGCGAAGATTGTGAAGGAAGATAAATTGTTGAGTCATATTCCGCTAGTATTGCTCTCGGCACTTAATTATATTGATGAGCAAGTGAAAGGAATCGAATCGGGTGCGGAGGCATACGTTACAAAACCTTTTAATGTCGAATATCTAGAGAAGATTGTAGAAAGGCAGATTAGGCGTAAAGAGGATATGAAAGAGTATTATAGCTCTATTTATAGTGCTTTTAAACTGGAAGACGGGCATCTTTTGCATAAAGAAGACAAGTCGTTCTTTGAGAAAATGATGCGAGTGATAGATGAATATGTGGAGAATCCGGAGCTTTCGGTAGAGTTGTTGAGCGCTTCATTAGGGTGTAGCACTCGTCAGTTTTATCGGAAATTGAAGAATGTAACGGATAAAACTCCGGCTGACATTATCAAAGAGTATCGTCTGACGGTAGCGGAACGCCTGTTGCTTACTACAAATCTTACAGTAGAGGAGATTATGAATAAGGCGGGTTATACGAATAGAGGTACTTTCTATAAAGTGTTTTCTCAAAAGTTCGGAATGCCTCCGCGGCAGTATAGAGAGATGAAAAAAAAAGATTTGAAAGAGAAGGACTTTCATTAGTATAATTGAGTGGGGGTGTGTCAAGGGTTTGAATAGTTTATCATTTTGACACACCCTCAATTTCTCGGAAGATTAAAGTTGCTTTTTGGGCTTTCTTCTCGCCCATCCTTCTTCACTAAAGTCGGGTTCTTTATCTTTGAAAAATTCCTGCCAGTTATCTTTCCTTTTCGGTCCGCGGGCATCCGAATATCCCCGCTCTGCACGGCTTGGTTTTTCCTTCTTGCTGGATTTTGAACCTTTGGCAGAAGCATCCTTAGATTTTCTGTCTTTATTTTCATAGCGTGGAGCGCGCTCTTCGTTTTTACCGGATCTTTTACCGCCTTTGCGTTCACCCGAACCGTTTTCGTGTCCTTTTCCACCTTCTTCACTGGAGACTTCTACAACAACTTTACGACCATTCCATTTGGCACGGTTTAGAGCTTTTAGAACATTGACGGTTTCTTTTTCAGGTACTTCGAAGAAAGAGAAGTTCTGCATCAGGTCAATGCGTCCCAACTCGATACGTCCGCGTGTATTACTGTTCAATAAGCCGATAAGATCACTGGGGAAGAAACTGTCTGTTTTACCCAGATTGATGAATAGGCGGTTGAGGCCTGGAGCAGCTTTCCGACTTCTCTTTTCGAAACCATTTTCTTTGCGGTCACTTTTTCTGGCACGTTCACTACGGCTTTCAATTGTTGGTTGTTCTATTTCCGGGCGGTGGCGGTAATATTCTGCGAAACGGTTGAATTCGTGCGAAACCACTCGTTTTATCAGGTCTTCCTTGCTCAACCATTCTAGTTTACGATAGATTTCCGGCATGAAGCCTGCGATTTCTTCTTCATTTACTTTTACTTTTTCAAGGTCGTCAATAACCTTAATCAACTGCTTTTGGCAAATGCCTGCCGCAGTCGGCATCTCTCCGGTAATGAATTTCTTGCCGATAATTCGTTCTATTTCTCTTAACTTTCCCTTCTCGCGGAGATTGATGATAGCGATAGAAGTACCGGTTTTTCCGGCACGTCCTGTACGTCCGCTGCGGTGAGTGTAGCTTTCTGTATCATCAGGCAAGCCGTAGTTGATGACGTGAGTCAAATCGTCCACATCCAGACCACGGGCTGCTACATCCGTAGCAACAAGCAGCTGCAGATTACAAATACGGAACTTTTGCATGACAGTGTCTCGTTGTGCTTGTGAAAGTTCGCCATGCAGCGAGTCGGCATTATAGCCTTCTTGCATTAATTTGTCAGCAATTTCCTGTGTTTCCTTGCGGGTACGGCAGAAAATAATACCGTATATTTGCGGGTAATAGTCGACAATGCGTTTTAAAGCCTCGTATTTATCTTTCGCTTGTACGGTATAAACTACGTGTTTAACGTTGTTGGTACTTTCGTTCTTACGGCCAATAGTAATTTCTTTCGCGTTACGTAAATAGTTCTTGGAGATACGTGCAATTTCCGGGCTCATAGTAGCGGAGAAAAGCAGTGTGTTACGTTCTTGCGGTACATCAGCCAGAATAGCGTTAATGCTATCTGTAAATCCCATGTTCAGCATCTCGTCTGCTTCGTCCATTACAACGTTGCGGATGGTGGATAGGGAAACGGTCTTGCGTTCCATCAAGTCCAGCAAACGTCCAGGAGTGGCTACGATGATATGTACGCCTCGTTTCAGGCTGCGTATCTGGCTGTCAATGGAAGAACCTCCATATACAGGCAGTACTTTTAGTCCATCAATGTATTTGGAATAGTCGTTCAAATCTCCTGCTATTTGGAGACAAAGCTCACGAGTAGGGCAGAGGATAAGTGATTGTGGGATTCTGTTCTTTACGTCAATTTGTTGGAGCAGAGGCAAACCGAATGCGGCTGTTTTACCTGTTCCTGTCTGTGCAAGAGCTACTACATCATTATTTTCTCCTAAAAGGTACGGAATCACTTCCTCTTGTACCGGCATGGGATTCTCGTATCCCATTTCTTCAATTGCTCTACGTATCTCCGGAGAAACACCAAGCTCTTCAAATGTCTTCATTAAATCTCTGTATATCTTTTATTTCGGCTGCAAAGATAGTTAATTTAGTTGATAATGAATGGTTGATAACGGATAATTATTGTAGACGTCATCATATTTATGGATCAGTCTGAAAATTGGGGGATTTGATTCAGAGCAATCATATTCTTAACAAAATAGATTCATTCCGGTGTGAAAATGAACTAAACTGTGCAGTTCTGACTCATTCGATAGCGGAATACTGCGTAACTTACCTCTTTTTTTATAAATAAAGTATCATCAATGCCACTATAAGATTATTGCCATTCATCGCTTTCACCTGATTCTTGAAATGCCGATGAATAAGGCTATAGCGGGTGAAAGCGAGGGGTGAAATCAGGTGAAACAGAACATTATCGGTTTCACCTTGGCTTTTCAAAATATCCTTTGAGCTAAAACCAATATCATTATAGCTAATCCGGATATCATTATAGCTAATGAAAATATGCTTATAGCAAATCCATTGTCAGGTATTAATAGATGAACTGTCAGATGTTAATAGCTTAGTTGTCAGGTGTTAATACCTTGGTTCTCATCTGTTAATACTTGAATTGGTACATCTGTAGATTCAACAGATTGGATCTATATACTCACCGTATTGCATCTATATGTCCATCACGGTGGCTATATATATTCATCACGGTGGCTATATATGTCCATCACGATGGCTATATATGTCCAGCAATCGGTATAAATAAATTCAAAAGGTGAAAGCGATAATGGAAGCCTTCACCTGTTTTTTTCCTACGCTTTCACCCGCTATCTCCTTATTCATCGATGTTTCAGTTATAAGGTGAAACGGGTGAAACTTATGAATCCAAAGTTCATGTTATACTTATGCAAATCAGTAATTGAAAACAAAATCTCATTCATTCCAATATAGAATTGAATTAAATTTTAAGGATGTGATTGCACTGAATCAAATCCCCAAGAATTACAACTGAGCCATATTTATCCTTTATCAACAATCAATTATCTGTTAATAAAATGCTGCGCAACTGTTCTATGTCTTCCATAAAGAGTCCGATTCCTCTTTTCAGATACGTTTGTATACTCCTATATAGTTGTTGAGCGAATGATATAAAGCTCTGTGTCCTTTTGTGCATTATGGTAAATTTTACCTGTATTTCTTAGCAAACTCCACGGATACCGAATTACTGAAACTTCCGCAAACCTCCGCTGCGAAGTCTTTTCCGCATTGGATTATTTTATCCCATATTTCTTCATTCAAGTTATTTAGATCGCGGTATCGAACATCATATTTGAGTAATCCATAAATGAGTCCTGCATTAAAATTGTCGCCGGCTCCGATGGTGCTGACTGCCTGTAACGGTTCTACCGGATAATCTTTGTTGACCAGATTGGTGCGCAACGCTACCTTTTCCCCGCCTGCAGTACAGATGAATCGTGGGCAATAGAACTTGATTTTATCCTTGTATATCTTGTCTATATCCTGCATATTATACATATAGAGGAAATCCTCTAATGAACCACGTACGATATCTGCATATTCAAGATTCTCAATAATGGTTGGAGCCAGTTTCATGGCTTCGTTCTTATGAGAAGAGCGGAAATTCGGGTCATAATAGATGATGGCTTTCTTTTCTCGTGCCTGATCGAGTAATTCGAGAACCTTTTCCCGCAGTACCGGATTCAATGCATAATACGAACCGACCATCACAATGTCATCTTCCTCTAATTTAGGGAATAGGACGTCCAAGCGTTGTTTGGGATAATCCTTGTAAAATATATATTCTGCATCGCTTTGCTCGTTGAGAAAAGCCAGAGATACCGGTGATTTTCCGTCCGGGAATACGTTGACATGATCGGTTGGGATATTATTCTCACGCATAAACTGCAGGATAATATTGCCTACACGGTCATTCCCGGTTTCACTGATGAAGCCGACGTTTATTCCCATTCGTCCCAATGAGACGATGCCGTTGAATACAGAGCCTCCCGGTACGGCTGCGGAAGGCTGGTCGCCTCGAAAGATGATATCGAGGATTGTCTCTCCGATACCGATTACTTTTCGCATAGTGATCTTGATTTTTCTCCCAGATAACCACCATGATGGCGTTTTGAATATTCGGCGATCGTAAATCCTGTTTCTTTCATGGTTTGTACCACCAATATATCTCCGATCACTGTCATGGCAGTGGTAGAGGTAGTAGGAGTCATGCCTAACACACAGACTTCAGCCGGCTTACCGGTACTAAGACAAACATCCGACTCTTTTGCCAACGGACTGTCCGGATTACCAGTAATAACAATAAACTTCAAATCCGGATCCAGATTATGAGCCAGACGGGTTAATTCCACAATTTCCCGTGTCTTGCCCGAGTTGGAGATCAACAGGAGTAAATCATTTTTTTGTAAAATACCCAAATCACCGTGTTGCGCCTCGCTGGGATGCAGAAAGACAGATGGAATACCGGTGGAACAAAAAGTTGTAGCAATGTTCATGGCAATCTGTCCGGCTTTTCCCATACCGGAAGTTACCAGTTTTCCCTTTTTCTGATGTATTTGTTCTACAATCAGTTTTACTGCTTTTTCATAAGCGTCTGTTATTGGGATGTTGAGCACAGCTTGTGCTTCCTGTTGCAAAAGTTGTTTGATGGAGTCTATCATATAATCAGTTTATTTTTTCTTTTAATTCGTTCAATGTGTTTGCTACTTCGTAATAGGTTGAGAATGGTTGCCGTGCAAAACCTTTATCCTCCAACGTGTGGAGTGCTTTCAATAGTTCGTCATAGAAACCATATTCATTGTAGAAGATGACCTTTTTCCGGTGATAACCGATAGAAGCAGCGGCTATTACATGGAAGATCTCATCGAGCGTACCAACGCCTCCGGGTAGTGCGACTAGCACCTCCGACTTCTCCGTTATGATATCTTTGCGGTCACTCAAATTGCGGGTGTGAATTTCTTCGTCTAACAGAGTGCTTACTTTGCCGTTCTCCTCCAGTTTGGCGGGAACAACTCCGATGACCTTGCCGCCGTTTTCTTTCACGGCGCGGGCGATACATTCCATCAGTCCGAGGCTGGCACCTCCATATATCAAGGTTTTTCCTTTCTGCCCCATCCATTCTCCTATTTGGCGGGCACTTTCGAAGTACACTTTGTCAATGTTTTCGGAAGCGGAACAGAATATTCCTATCTTTTCCATATACGTTGTTGCTGTTATAGTCCACAAATATCTGCAATTTTCTATAAACAGCAATAAGTTTTATTGTATTTTTGCGGCATTAATTCAATAAGGAAGTAGAAAACAATGCATTGCAACGAATATACATTGCCAAATGGCTTACGTATTATCCATGAACCGACCCTCTCAAAAGTAGCTTATTGTGGTTTTGCGATCGATGCCGGAACGCGCGATGAGGCGGAGAATGAGCAGGGAATGGCCCATTTTGTAGAACACCTGATTTTTAAGGGAACGGAGAAGCGGAAAGCCTGGCATATCCTCAACCGGATGGAGAATGTGGGGGGCGACCTGAATGCTTACACTAATAAGGAAGAAACGGTGGTCTATGCCGCTTTCCTGAAAGAACATCTGGAACGGGCGCTTGAACTGTTGGGGGATATTGTATTTCATTCAACTTTTCCGCAGCATGAAATAGAAAAAGAAACGGAGGTCATTATCGATGAAATCCAGTCGTATGAAGATACTCCGTCGGAACTGATCTTCGATGATTTTGAAGATATGATCTTCCGCAATCATCCATTGGGAAGAAACATTCTTGGTAAACCGGAACTGCTGCGGAGTTTTCGCACAGAGGATGTTCTATCGTTTACCCGCCGGTTTTACCAACCGGGGAATATGGTGTTTTTTGTTCAGGGACAATATGATTTCAAGAAAATCATCCGCTTGGTAGAAAAATACCTTTCGGATATTCCTGATGTAAGAGTAGAGAATCGTCGCACACCTCCGCCTCTTTATATGCCGGAACATTTAACGGTTCCCAGAGACACACACCAGGCACATGTAATGATTGGTAGCCGTGGCTATAATGCGTATGACGACAAACGCACAGCTCTCTATTTATTGAACAATGTCCTCGGAGGTCCCGGGATGAATAGCAAACTCAATGTGTCCCTTCGTGAGCGTAGAGGACTGGTTTATAATGTCGAATCCAATCTGACCTCCTACACGGATACAGGGGCTTTTTGTATTTATTTCGGGACGGATGTGGATGATATGGACACCTGTTTGAAACTGACCTATAAGGAACTGAAGCGGATGCGTGATGTGAAAATGACTTCCTCCCAGTTGGCAGCAGCGAAAAAGCAGTTGATCGGACAAATTGGAGTGGCATCTGATAACTTTGAGAATAATGCACTGGGAATGGCGAAAACATATCTTCATTATCATAAATATGAATCATCCGAGCTTGTTTTTAAGCGTATTGAAGAGTTAACGGCACAGCAACTACTGGAGGTTGCCAATGAAATGTTTGCAGAAGAGTATTTATCAACGCTGATTTATAAGTAGCTTTTTGATACAGCTACGATATACTGACAATTAATAAACTGTTAATATTAAACTAACCATGAGAAACTTAACACGAAATGTTTGGATTTGCCTGGGGCTGATAATGTTTCCCCTTACAACATTCGGACAGCAGAAGAGCAATTTTACCTATGTGCCGGCCCAGGAGCTTTTATTGGTAGGAAAAGCGACTACCGAAGGTGAATATTTCCATCGGGTAGATACAGCAAAGTATTGTACGATGCCTCCTGCAGTAAAGAAGCTATTCACCAACTCTGCGGGTTTGGCTATTTCCTTCACAACGAACAGCCCGGTGATAAAAGCTAAATGGACTGTTCCTGACAATTACCAATTGCCAAACTTGACCAGACTAGCCCAGAAAGGCTTGGATTTGTATATCAAACGGGATGGGAAATGGCAATTTGCCGGAGTAGGGATGCCGGGTGGCGTGACTACAGAAAGAGTGATTGTCGATAATATGGGAACCGAAGAGAAAGAATGTTTGTTATATCTGCCCTTATACGATGAGTTGAAGAGTCTGGAGATAGGCGTTTCTTCTGATGCTCACATACATAAAGGAGAAAATCCGTTCAAAGAGAAAATAGTAGTCTACGGATCCAGTATTTTGCAGGGAGCTTCTGCCAGCCGTCCGGGCATGGCCTATCCGGCCCGCTTATCCCGTAGCAGTGGATATAATTTCATTAATTTGGGATTGAGTGGCAATGGAAAAATGGAGAAAGAAGTTGCCGGGATGTTAGCGGATATTGATGCAGACGCTTTTATCTTGGATTGTATTCCTAATCCTTCTCCCAAAGAGATTACCGAACGGGCTGTTGACTTTGTAATGACCTTGCGGGAAAAACATCCGGATACACCTATTATTATCATACAGACATTGATACGCGAAACGGGAAACTTTAATCAGAAAGCCCGTGAGAATGTAAAGCAACAGAATGAGGCTATCGCCGAGCAAGTAGAAGTACTGCGTAAAAAAGGCGTAAAGAACCTGTATTTCATTAAAGAAGACCGTTTCTTGGGAACAGATCACGAGGGAACCATCGACGGAACTCACCCAAACGATTTGGGATTCGACCGGATGCTGAAGAAGTATAAACCTGCTATCAGCAAGATCCTGAAAATTAAGTTTAGAGACGAATAACGGAAAGAAATAAGAAGAAATAAAGGTCAATTCATGGGGGTGAATTGACCTTTTTTCTTTTGCAAATGTGTTAAGTTGTTCCTGAAAACAAGAAGCCCGCTACTTCTTTAATAAGATGTTTCGAATGACTTATAGAGAAGATTGTTCCAGATCTCTCAATCCTTTTTCCTCCAAATAATGAATAAGTTCTTGTGGACGGTCTGTTTGTATCATTGTTGCTTTATGCTTTAACATCCAGCCCCAATGTTTATCTTTACTTTCCAATAGAGCATTTTCATCATCATGTCCGCCACATAGACTATCCCATAAAGTATTCATCCATATCCGACTACCTGATTTAGCGATTTCATCTATTATTTTTAGATTCGGATTTGCATCATCTTTGAAGCATAATTCGTAAGCAATTGGGGTAAAGTTTTTGATAAAAGTTTGTATAGTGGCAACTGCTTCTTTATCCCATAAATTAACGATAGGCATATAAAGCATGCTTTCATTGGAGCCATACTCTTTTTTCACTTTCTCTACAGGATAGTATCCTTTGATGATGACCTGTTTCTCCATTCCACATTCCTGGATGATAGGCATAATTTCTTTTATGTAAGTACCTCCTTTGTCTATATTGACAAGAATATGGCCTTTACAGACATTTAATGCTTCTTTCAGTGTGGGGATTGGTTGGCGGGTCTTGATTCCGTTGCCGCTGCGTAGGACGAACTTTTTCAGTTCCTCGGTCGTATAATCTTTTATCGGTCCCTTTCCCGTAGAAGTACGGTCGAGAGTTTCGTCGTGCATACAAATAAAGCTGCCATCTTTAGTTGGTTGTATGTCAAGTTCTATCATATCAACTTTCATTGCAATTGCTTTTTCGATACTTTGCAGGGAGTTTTCCGGCGCATTGCGCCAGTCTCCTCTATGAGCGATAACAAAGATATACTTCGATTCATTATCATGTAGATTTTTCAAAAGTTTATCAGTCCTTGTTTGTGCGCTGATGGAAAATGCGGTTAGCAGAATAGGTAGTAAGAAAAAAAGTTTTTTCGTCATAACTTA
This sequence comes from Bacteroides sp. D1, assembly GCF_000157095.2. Lineage (NCBI taxonomy): Bacteria > Pseudomonadati > Bacteroidota > Bacteroidia > Bacteroidales > Bacteroidaceae > Bacteroides > Bacteroides sp. D1. The sequence goes on along the minus strand of NZ_JH114344.1, from coordinate 218,144 downwards.
ATAGAATTCATTAATGATGATAAAAGTCACCCGGGGCATCGCCCCGGGTACTCGCTATTATTTGACAGTAATGCGGCGAATCAGGTAATTGACGGCGCCTGCCACATACATTGTTTTGCAGTCCTCCGTAATTATGATTTCATACGGTTGGTTGAAGGTAGCCTTTAGTCCTTTTCCGTCGGAGAAACCTGCTTTCCCAGAACCAGCGATGGTTTCCAGCGTTCCTTTCGAGTAGTCTCCATTTGCGTCAGGAGTTAGTTTGCGGATGCAGTTGTACGTGTTATCCGAAAGATACAGGCATCCATCTGAACCGGCAGCTACCCCGAAAGTAGCACCCACTTTTGCACTAAGCGGATTACCGGGTTCTCCGTCATAATACTCTTGTCCTTTTACTCCGTCTCCTGCAATTGTCTTTTGCGTGCCATCCGGACTGATTTGAATCAACACATACCCATTAGAAGTACCAACAATCATATTCTTGTTTTTGTCGAACACAATATAGTTGGGAGATACGTTAAGAGTGGCGAAAGTTGTTTTTGTACCTGAAGGTGTGAATTTATAAATCGCCTTATTGTCGCGTGCCGATACATATATGTTATCTTCATCATCGAATGTAACATTCATTGGACTCTTCATTTCGGATGCTATGGTTGAAACAGACATACTGCCGGTTTCTATTTTCCGTAACATTCCTTTTCCTTTGTCGATGAAATAATAGTTTCCTTTCGAATCGAATCCACCTTGCCAGATAGCACTGCTACCGTCTACTGCCACATCGAGGAGTGAAGTGACCAGGAAGTCCGGAGAGATACGTCGTATATAGTTGTATCCTCGTTCTGTAAACCATAAACTGCCATCCGGAGCAAAAGCGATACCAGTGGGAAGCTTGGTTGTGGCTTCCGTACCGACTCCGTCTGTCATTTCGAATACTCCCTTCTGTCCAACGATTGTTTGAACGATATATTCCTGATCGGGTGTTTTCAGATAATTGAGCTCGAGGCCTGTCAATTCACCCGAGGGGGATTTGACGCGGATGGAATATTTTCCCGGAGCCATTTCAGGTAATATTATTTTCAGTTCGTCCTTGAATGCTTCTATAACGGTTGCTTGTTGGTCGTTGATGAAAACAGCATTTTCTTCCGGCACCGTGCTGAAATTACGTCCCAGTATTGTAGCTATTTCACCGGAATAAACATTGGTGGGTTTCACGAGGACCAGCCTAAGCTCTGTCACTGACGCTTTGTAGTCATTATCATTGCAGGCTACAAACAATGATAAGAGTGGGCAGGCGAGCAGTAGTATGTATATCTTTCTCATAGTCTTTTATTTATTTACTGTTATGGTACGAATCAAATGGTTTTGCTCATCAGCGATATATACTTTATCCGAAACCAGTACGCTTGCAGGGCAATTGAATGTAGCTGTCAGGGCAGAACCATCAATTTTACCTTTCGTTCCCGGAATACCGGCTATTGTTTTTAATGTTCCTTTCGTATAGTCGCCTTCTGCATCCGGTGTTAGCGTACGTATGGTATGCATTGTATAATCGGTGATATAAAGTACCTCATCCGGGCCGAATGCAATGCCGAATGTTGCCCCCATGGTTGCTTTTGACAGGTCGTTCTGTTCACCATCAGAATAAGTCGCGGCAGTGGGTACTACGCCAGTTCCGAATACAGTTTTTAGTGTACCGTCCGTATCGAACATATGCAGCTGATAAGTACCGCCGGTACCTACAAAAATTCTTCCCTTCTTATCTACCGCCATACAATTGGGACCGGCTTTGAGTGAAGACATATCGTAGTTAGTTACAGTACCGCCGGATGTTATTTTCTTTACTGCCTTATTATCGCGGTCCGCGATATACATATTACCATTACTATCAAAAGTGACGCTCATCGGACTTTTAAAGGTTGTTTCGGTGGAGAACACAGAGCAAGTGCCTTCCTGTGTAATCTTAATAATATTATTTAAAGCTTTATTGGCTACATAATATATGCCCGAGAGATCGAAACCACCTTGCCAGGGAGCATTAAATGTAACGGTGCCACTTTTGGCAACAGTTGAAACATTATATTCCTGATCCATTTTTCTGATGACGTTATTTCCTCTTTCGGCAATCCATATGTCACCATTGGGTGCGAGAGCTAGTCCCTGCGGGAATTTGAAAGAGGCAGCCGTTCCCTTACCGTCAGTAGAGGTAGTTGCGGAGTTACCTGCTACTGTTGCAACTGTGTAAGATAAATCTTCGTAGGTGAAACTTAGATTCTCTACCGTTTTATCTGCGACAGTAACTTTGACTGGATAGGTACCGGAAGGATTCTCCGGAGCAATAATGGTTAGCGTTGTTGCGGTTACAACTTTTACGGTTGCCTGCTTTCCGTTTATGGAAACCATGTTCTCTTCGACCGTTGTTCCAAATCCTTCTCCTGAAATCACCACTTCCTCTCCGGCTTTTCCACGTGCGGGGGTTAGAGAAGAGGTCGTTAATGTCACTGTGTGAAGGTAAGTAAACAGGGGGCTTTCAGCTTCTTTAGTACCAATTCTCACACGGATAGGGTAACTGCCTTCCTCGGTGTCGGGAATGATAATTTTGAGTTGGCTGGAAGTCGCCTCTTTAACTTCAGCAGTCACTCCGTTGATTGTCACCTGATTTTCTGATACCACTGTGCTGAAACACTGACCGATCAGTGTCACTAAATCTCCTGCATAGGCAGAGGAGGGCATAACCTGTAATACAGCAAGTTCAGGTGGAGCTTGAGGTGTTGCATAAGTAAATTTGAGTCCTTCTACAACTTCCCCTTTCACACTAACTTTGATTGAATAAGTACCTTCCGGATTATTGGGAAGAGCAATCACTAAACGATTCTGGGTTGCATCGATAATTTCCGCTTGTACTCCGTTAATAAATACCTCATTATCAATTGCTGTTTCAGAAAAATGAACTCCTGAAATAATTGCGGTACCTCCTGTCGATCCAGCTTTCGGAATAATGGAAATGAGTTTCGGAGGAAATTGTCGGGAATCGGATTCGTCCGATTCCGAACATCCACAGAACAAGTTGCAACAAAATAGGATAGATAAAATAAATATTGAGTTCTTCATACTTTCTGCTTTTTAAGGTTCATTGACTGTTACCATCCACGTATTTACGACAGGTCGCTCCTGTCCATCAGAAGGCCGGTTCCGTATTTGGAATATATCCGCTATCGGATGTCGTATAAGCATTTGGGTAGAACCGCCACCATCCAGGTTCACAGCCCATGAGCATCCTAATGCTTTCATTATTGAACCCATTTCCGGATAAGTAAGTCCGTATGAGTAGAACTCTACACGTCCGTCAGCCACCATGAAGTAGACATGACCATCATCTGAATATCCAAGACAAGTACGCGGATCGATACCTGGATAAGTCGCGCCGGATATTTCTCCATCCCGTAGCACGATAACTCCGCTCCCGGTCACTTCTTTGAGGTTGTACTGCATACCACGATACTCCACAGAGTCGGCAATTACCATTTTGTTGTCTTTCGTCAGCGCGATAAAACTCAAAGCTTGTTGGGGAAGTGTTTCTTTAAAGATGAATGAGTTTTTTAAGATCACTCCATTGCGATGAATGGGCCCCCTGATATCCATTGTACTGACATCCCAAAAATCAGCATTAATCATGGCAGCTACCCGGTGCCACGGACGGTCGGCGTAATCTGCCATTTCTGTTAGTGTCTGCCGCTGGAAGTTGTTGCGTACATCCGCATCATACGGCATACCTACTTCTAATGAAACCCCTGGTTCATTCAAATCAATGTCGATTATAAATATATGAGTAGAGCGGCTGTCTGCCTTTTGAAAATGGACATCTGTTTCCGTAACTCCCAATGCAACAACAAAGCTGGTATCGGTATATACACGTGCCACTGTTTCACTACCCGCTAATAGTTTTTGACCGATTTTTGTTTGCGGGGTATAATGTACGTCTTCAATTGTATCGTTTGAGCAACTTAAGAAAGCCACTGGTAATACAAATGACAGAATCTGCATGTATTTTAATAAGTTCATCATTTTCATTGTTTTAGTTAGCCCAATATGAATTTTGATTTAAAAGTTTATTGAGAGACCTTTCTTTGGCAGGAATAGGTAATTTGTTATACTTGCGCTCAAAGCCGAGATCACTTTCCAGGCGGTTGAGGCGGACAAGGTCGAACCAACGGAAACCTTCTGCCAGTAGTTCCGTATGTCTCTCATTGAGAATTGCATCTATGAAGTCTTCTTCAGTGGCAGGGTGTACAGAAGGAAGACCACGAAAGTTCCGAAGCTCATTCAAACGGGTAAGCCCTTTGGAAAGTCCTTGTGCTTCAGCACTGATCAGGTACATTTCCCCCAAACGGGTAATAATGATCGGATCGGTAGTCACCTCTCCACCGGGATATTTATTAATGACTTCATTTGTTTCCTGCATATCAATTGATATGGCGGTTCGTTTATCATCCGGTTCGAACATATTCATCACTTTTGTCGTCGGCGCATATGTATAGCTACCTCCATTGGCAGAAGCACGTGAATAGAGGGAAGCACTCAAGTTTACGCTTGATTCATTGAGCAGATTGACAAATGAGAATATTTCTTCTCGGTTTGCTTTTCCACGGAAGATCTGGTCGAAGTCGGCAAGTGAGAAATTGGCATCACCTATCACTTCTTCAGCAAGTTTGGCAGCTTCAGTCATTTTGCCTTGTGCAAGTTTGGTTCTTGCCATTAAAGCCTTTGCCGCTTGTTTTGAGACGTAATACTTGTCGGAAAAAGTAGGAGCATAATCTATTGCTACCTGAAAATTCTTTTCTACAAAACTCCATCCTTCTGTTTCGGTAGATGCTGCGATGTCTCCTGAAAAAGGAGCTTCGAGAATGGGAACTTCTCCATAGCGGGTAACCAGGTGATAATAAATCAGACCACGGAAGAAACTGGCTACTCCCAGTATCTCGTTTCGTGACTGGCTGGCTGCTAATTTGTCAACTGCGACAATCAGTGAATTCACTTGGTAGAGAGCAGTATAAAATCCATCCCACGGTCCGCTGACGAAACCGCTTTCAGGGGTAACCAGGTCTTTTACCAATAATACCGGATCTTTCAGTCCTGTCGCTCCGCCGCGGACAAGATCTCCGCCGACAATGTCTTGTGTAAGATAACCATTGACTGTTGGTTTGTTTTGTATATAAAAGTAGAGTCCGGTAAGCAGTAATTGAGCATCCTCCTCGGTGAGGTTATCACTGGATACGGCATTATGCGGATATTGGTCCATTTCGTTGCAACTAGTGGCAAACACCAATAATACTGTTAATAATGATATAATAAAATTCTTCATATCTGTTAGAATTTAAGATTGACACCTATTGTAAACGTACGCGGTTGGGATGGGTAGAGATAATCATATCCCATATTGGTTGCAGAGAGGCTTACATTTACTTCCGGATCCAGATACGGCCACTTCGTTAATATGAAGAGATTATCTGCCTGGAAATATATGCGTAGATTATCGATATGTATCCGGTTAATCCAACTTTTTGGGAGAGTATATCCAATAGAAGCTGTACGGCAACGGATATAAGATGCATCGTGTAACATTCGGGTATTGACAAACTTGGTTGAGTTCCACGTATAACCATAAATGGCACGCGGATTTTCGTTAGTACTGCCCGGTCCCGTCCAACGGGATTCTGCAGATGATTTCAGTATCGGCCATGTACCGTTACCCATTCGTAAACCTCCGGTCCACAGTTCATAGAGCTTGTTGCCTGACGAAAATGTAAAGAACAGGCTCAAGTCAACGCCTTTGTACTTGAATGTGTTATTGAAACCACCGGTGAACTTTGGATTAGCCGAGCCGACAAACTGTTTGTCGTTTTCGTCTATGACATCGTTGCCATCCACATCTTCGTAAATACAGTCTCCTGCTCTTACGCCCTGATCGTAAATCTTGGCAGGAATTTCATCATCCGACTGGTAAATACCTTTCCACTTAATCATATAGAAAGACCCTATCGGCTCGCCGACTTTAAGGGCGTGCATCGAGCTGGTTGTCAATATCTCATTATTGTCGAGGAGCGCAGTCAGTTTATTTCTGATAAAGGAGATATTGAAATCCGAATGCCATGAGAATGAACCTTTGCTAAGGTTGGCTCCTAAGGTAAATTCGAGTCCTTTATTACGCATTGATCCGATATTACATACCTGGCTGGTATAACCCGATGTAGCAGGAGTTGGCTTTTGGTAAAGCAAGTCCTTGGTATCTTTGATAAATGCATCTGCTGTGAATGTGATCGCACCTCTGAAAAAAGAAAGGTCTACTCCGATGTCAGCTTGTTGGGCTTTTTCCCATTTAAGATCGCGGTTGCCTGCAGTAGTCAGTCCTAAACCGTTCTCACCGTTATAGTTGTATCCTCCACCGGCTAATGCTTGATAAGCATAAGAGCCGATACCTCCCTGATTACCGGTGCAACCCCAGCTTGCGCGGAACTTTGCATCGGTTTGTGGATATTTCCACCAAGATTCTTCTCCCAAATTCCAACCGGCGCTGACAGACGGGAAATATCCGTAGCGATTGCTGGATATGAATTTGGAAGAACCGTCAGCACGCATGGTTCCCGTTAGTAAATAGCGGTTCTTGTAGTTCAGACTTAAACGGCCGAAGAATGATTGGAGCAGGAATGAAGAAAGTCCTGTACTTATATCCGAGTATTCGGCAGCAACAGAGTTGACGTCAAAAGAAGGAGAGGGGAATCCGATACCCGTTTGTGCGGCCGAGGAAGTTACATCCTTTTGTATAGAATGCCCCAGCATGACGTCCAGAGAGAAATCTTCTTCAAAGGAGTGTTTATAAGTGAGTACGTTTTCCCATAAAGTACTCGCATAAGATTTTCGTCCGTCAATAAGCTTTCCTACTTTATTGCCATAGGGGTGATCGGCTGTGTAATAAATGTGTTCTTCTGTATAGTTGAAATCCTCTCCGAGTGTGGTTTTGAAGTTCAAGTCTTTCGTTATGTTAAACAGCATATAGAGTGAACCGAGGGCACGGTAATTATCGATATATACATCTTCTTCGTTAAGAGCCTGTATCGGGTTATGGTTGGCTAACTCCTGTCCTCCGACAGCATATTCTCCGTCGGGACGATAAGGAGAATCCCATGGACGTTGTTCGATGGCGCGGGTAATGACACTGGTTCCTATATTATAGCCGGTGGGAACGCGGTTATTACGCGAGTAACTTAAATTTAGGGCGGTTCCTACCTTGAGCCACTTTTTGATTTCCGTGTCCAAATTAACCTTCAAATTGTAACGTTTGAGCTGATTGTTGATAATTACACCTTCGTTGTGTTTGTAATTGGCGGACAAGTAATAATTCGTTTTATCTGTTCCACCTGACACAGACGCGGTAGTTGTGTAGGTAACAGCCGTACGAAGTACCAGATCGAGCCAGTTTGTCTGTGCTTTTCCCGGTGCAGGGTTATCGATACGTGCCTGCGTACTGTTGGTTTGCAGATTATAGTTGTCGATAGCTTCGTTCAGAACTTCCAGAAACAGATCAGTGTCGGTCATATCCAGTTTGTCTGTTCTGGTCAGGTTGGAGAAACTAACATTTGTGTCAATGTTTACTTTGGCCTGTCCCTTACTTCCTTTTTTAGTTGTTATCAGGATAACACCATTTGTTGCACGTGAGCCGTAAATAGCAGCGGAAGCTGCATCCTTCAAGATCTGTATAGATTCTACGTCGGAGGGATTGAAATCATTCAGACCGTTCATTGATTGTGCTCCCCAGGCACCAGTATCTCCTGACGTATTGTTGATAGGTACTCCGTCAATTACATATAGTGGTTCGTTACCTGCGGTAATTGAACCGATTCCACGGATACTGACCCGATTTCTACTTCCCGGTACACCGGATGCTGACGTTATATTAACTCCGGATACGCGTCCCTGCAGCAGTTCGTCAACACCTAATACCTGGCGGACATTGACTTCTCCCGGTTTATAAGTTCCAATGGAAGAGGTAACATCCCGCTTGGTTTTGGAGCCATATCCGATGACGATAACTTCATCCATGACGTGTGCATCTTCTTCCAGCGCTATGTTGATTGTTGGTGAAGCACCGATGCGGATAGATTTCTTTTTGTATCCGATGTAGGATATTTCCAACGGCTTGGATAGGTCTGCTGTGACGGTGAAATTTCCTTCAACATCTGTAATTGTCCCGATGCCACCTTCCTGTATTACATTGGCTCCGATAATCGGTTCGCCTTTTCCATCTGTCACAGTACCTTTGATGGTTTTCTTTTCGTTTTTTTTCTGTTGTTGCACTTCTTGCTTCACTAATACTATGGTATTGTTATTAAGCGAATAAGAAACATTTAATGGAGTGAATACTTGTGACAGTACTTGATCGAGAGGCTTATTTTTACAGTTGACGGTCACTTTCGCTTGGTCGTTGAGGACATTGTTCCGATAAACGAATGTATACCGGGTTTGTTTCTCGATCTCCTTTATGAATGTTTTCACCGTACCATTATTGATGTTTACCGACACATTTCCTTTTTGTGCCAATGCTCCTGTTGTGGATAGTAAAATCATTCCAGTTAGCAAAATGGTAAAGTTTCTAAAAATAAGGAGATTATGTCTCCTCTTTTTAAAGGAAAAAATTAACTTTGTGTAATTCATAGTTGATACTATTTTTTCATGTTTTAATGGATTAATTTTATCGACTTTCATACAACCAAAGGATTGGGCGATTCTTTGGTTGTTTTTCTTTAAATAGCTTATATTATATCTTTCATAGGCTCCTTTCTTTTGAGGTTAATAAATAATGATTTTATCTTTATGTATCTCATATTTGAATTTATACTGAAGGCTCAATGAATGGATAACATTCTGTATATTTTCATGGCGGAAAGAACCGGACAGTAAATCTTGTGCAATCTGTGGATATTTTAGTTCTATTTCTACTCCATACCACCGTTCTATTTGCTCTATAACATCAATTAAAGGCTCGGAGTCGAAAATTAGATAATCATTACACCAGCCTGTTTCTACATGCACATCAGCTTTTGTAATTTTGAGGGCTTTGTCTACACTGGAGTAGGTTGCTTTTTCACCGGGAGTAAGCGTATATTCGTGCGGGAGAGAGCCGCCGGATATTTTAATTTTTCCGGTAAGCAGAGAGGTTTCGATGACATCTTTCTTATATGTATTCACATTGAAAGAAGTTCCCAATACTTCGATCTGGAAATCATTTACCATGACTCTGAAAGGACAGTCCGGGTTTTTGGCTACATCGAAGAAAGCTTCTCCTGATAGATGTACGAGTCGTTGTTCTGTATCATTGATGTCATATCTGATGGTAGTGGCACCATTCAGTTGCACTTTTGTTCCGTCCGGCAATATGATCTCTGATTTGCTGCCGGGTTTTACATTGGCAGTTATCATTTGTTGCGAACTTGGAGTATCGAATAAGGAATATATGCCGAAGGAAGAGGTGACGAGTAGAGCAATGACAGCGGCATATTTCGCAAATTGATACCAGCGTCTTCTCCAGATGATTTGATGAAGTTCTTTACGTATCTGCTTTTTCATCATGGGGGGCATCCCGATTTCCGGTGCAGAATCTTTTTCCATGTTTATCATGGTATTCCAAAGTTCTTCATCCGGTATGTGTTCAAGTTCTTTTTTGAACTCTCTCAAGTCAGAAGAAGGTAGTCCCTTCTCCATATATCGGCGGTATAAATCTTTAAAATGTGTAGCCATATTATAGGTGTTTCTATTGGTTATACGTGAATGGAATAAGAGAGTACTATGATTTCTTTGTGTTTTATAACATAAAAATCAGATAGAGATCTTTTTTGTGGGAGAAGATATTATTGCCTTCCCCTTGTGATGTGTTGCAGTGACGATATTATAAGAAGAAAATAAAGAGAATATTATATTTCATTATTTCGCTGCGAAGGATCTTCAGAGCGGAAGTCAGATAGTTCTTTACTGTTTGCTCGGAAAGCTCCAGTTGCTCGGCAATCTGTTTGACTGGAATATGTTCTTCTCTGCTTAGTTCATAAATCTCTCGTTCCCGTTGTGACAGAATATTCTTTGATTTCTTCAGTTGTTGCAGGAATTCATCATACAATAATAGGTCTTCTGGAGATACATCGCTCTCTTGGTTCTCGCAATACTCCATAAAGTCTTCGAATTGTAGTTCGTTGACTTGTTTGCGGAAATAATCGATTACCTGATGTTTGGCAATAGTGAAAATAAAGGCTTGCAGGTTGCCAAAGCTATTCAGTTGGCTACGGTTGTCCCATAGGCGTAAAAAGGTATCCTGAACAATATCTTGTGCCAGGGAACGATTTTTTAGTTGTTTAAGAACAAAGCTGTAAAGTCGGTCGGCGTAGGCTTCATAAATCTGGGTAAAAGCCTGGTAAGAGCCGTTGCGTAGTTCTTTTATGCACTGTATTTCGTCTATTTTCATCCTTTCTGTAATAGAAGTAGGTCAGGCAAATGTACTGAAATAATTTAGAAATAAACAAATCTATGTGAATAAATAAAGAGAAACCGATGTCCGGTAGTTGGCAGATGAATTTTATTTTGCAATCATATTACAATCATATATCTGGGTGAAGGATACCGCGTCGAATTGGGAGAGTTCGGTTTCTTTTCAGCCAAAGTGAAAGCTTCCCGATTGGTAGCAAATAAGAATGATATTCGTTCTGAATCCGTAGCTTTCAACGGGGTGAATTTCCGTGCTTCCAAGAGTATGCGTGTAGGTATTCGCGGAGATTTGGAGCGCAGAAAGTGTGTCGATTTCAATACTTCATGTAAGTGGGACAGGGAGAACCTGAAGAAACTCGTCCTGCAATATATCGGGGAGCATGGCTTCATCACAAGAACCACTTATACAGAACTTACCGGGCGTTTGAAGAATACTGCATTGGACGATCTTAAATCTTTTGCGGCCGAAGGCATTATCAAGCGGGAGGGACGGGGTAATCAGATGCATTTTATAGCACTGCCACGAAAGGAACCGGATGGCGAGTAGTGAACTCTGATTGGATATGTTTAACTTGCGTTCGTGTGTCTAAAACATACTGTTATCGTCCATCATTAAATGATATTATGGCTAGAAATTTGTATCTTAGCGCCCATGTTGGGTTGCTAATCCGGTAACCGTGTATGTTTGTTTTTATAATACTTCTAAAATAAAAAAACGATGTTTCAGAAACTTGTAGCTATAGAGCCGGTCAGTCTGGTTCCGTCGGCCGAAAAAGCGTTGTATTCATTTGCCGGTCAGGTGGTGATGTATCCTGATGTACCCGCGAGTGATGATGAAATCATTGCCCGTATCGGAGATGCCGATGCGGTGCTTTTGAGTTATACCTCCCGTATCAACCGGTATGTACTTGAATGTTGTCTGAATGTGAAATACATTGGAATGTGTTGCTCGCTCTATTCTCCCGAAAGTGCGAATGTCGATATTCGCTATGCCAATGAACGGGGTATCACGGTAACAGGTATCCGGGATTATGGTGATGAGGGAGTGGTAGAATATGTCGTCAGTGAGTTGGTGCGCTGTTTGCATGGCTTCGGGCAGGAATCGTGGGAGGAGTTACCTCGTGAGATCACCGGCTTAAAAGTCGGAATAGTCGGATTGGGTAAGTCGGGCGGCATGATAGCGGACGCTTTGAAGTTCTTTGGTGCTGATATTTCATATTATGCCCGCAGTGAGAAAGAAGCGGCTACTGCCAAAGGATATTGCTTTTTGCCGTTGGAGAAACTCCTTGCAGAGAGTGAAGTCATTTGCTGTTGCCTTAATAAAAATACGGTTCTGCTGCATGAAGAGGAATTCAGGCAGATGGGTAATCGGAAAATCTTATTCAATACCGGTTTGTCGCCGGCATGGGATGAGGCAGCTTTCGCTGAATGGCTGGAAGGTGACAACCTTTGTTTTTGTGACACGATAGGCGCGTTGGGGAGTGAGCAACTGCTCAATCATCCGCATGTACGTTGTATGCAGGTGTCTACTGGCCGCACGCGTCAGGCGTTTGACCGCCTGAGCGCAAAAGTATTGGCCAATCTGTCAGAATACAATGGGTGATGTGATATTAATCAGGGTGCTCACTACTGACCACCCTGCAATATCCGATGTAGCACTATAAATGTCTACTACGGCATGCACCTGGTCATTTTTGATTTCTACCCTTTGCGTATCTCCCACAAATCCGGGGGTAGATTGTATGGATACCTGCATGTTCTCCGGACCGACAGAAGCTCGTGAGGCGGCAACTGTAACATTCACTTTGGTTGGAAAGAGGCGAATAGCTTCCGCAGCACTTCCGGAGAAAACAGTACGTTGCTCCGTTTGCAAGGAATCATCATAAACGGGAGTTCCTTTGAGTCCGTTAGGACCTTTTTCATTGAAGAAGCGGGCCGTCGTATTTCCCATCAGAGAGGCAGTTCTTAAAACATCGAATCCACCGGTAGCTCCGGATGCGATATAGATTCGTGTGCCATTTGCCTTGGCGGTTTCTGCCACTTCCCGATAGAATGTCTCGTCTGCCAAAGCACCGATAGACAAGGTAATGACAGAGGTTCCGTTTCTCAATGCTGGCAAAGCCAATTCCCGCATAGCGGCAGGAGAGGCCGATTCCACCAGATAATCTGGTTTTAATGCTAATAACTCTTCCAATGTGGCGCAAGCAATGCAAGGCTTGCCATGTTGCTGCATTTTATGAACGATGTGCGCTGCTTTTGAAGCCGTACGCGAATAGACACCTACCAAGTCATAATCTGGTAATAAGCCTTTGACAACTGCATCCGCAACGATTCCTGCAAGTCGTCCACATCCTACAATGACTAATTTTTTCATGCAACAAAGATAATACTTTTATTGGTAAGAGCTTGGATTGGTAATATGGTATTTATTTTCATCAGGTCTGTATCTGGGAATGGATTTGTCTGATAGAGTAAAGCTGGTTTTTATTGATGATAATATAACATATACTTTATATAGCTTTTAAGATAGGCTGTTTGTTCCTTTAATTTATGAGCCATTTGTAATCAGATTACGAAGATTTTCTCTACATTTGTCTTTATTAGTCTTGTAATCTTCTATTAAAGTTTAATACTCCGATGAAAAAAAAGTACCTGATATTTCTTTTACTTCTCTCTTTTCCACTATATACCCGGGCCGATAAGACCTTGGACTCACTGTTGAATGTGCTTGATTTGACGATTCAGGAACATGAAATTTATGTGGTTCAACGAGAATCACGTATCAAGCACCTTAAAGAACTGACACACGGAATAGAACCTAATTCCGCGGAACAGTACAATCTGAACAGTCAGATATACAAAGAATATAAAGCCTTTATTTGCGACTCTGCCATCCACTATTTGAATGAAAATATCCGGATTGCAGAGCGCTTGCGTGATGCAGACCGGCAGATAGAAAGTCAGTTGCAGCTTTCGCTATTATTATCATCAACTGGAATGTATAAAGAGTCTCTTGATGTGCTGGAATCGGTAGACCGTCGGAAAATCATTCCTCGTTTAATAGCCGATTATTATACCTGCTTTGACCATGTGTATGGCGAGTTGGGCGTTTATACACAGGATAAAACCCTTTCGGGACGTTATTGGAGTATCTCGCAGGCATATAGAGATTCATTATATGCTATATTGCCTCCGGAATCGGAAGAATACCTGCTGATGCGTGAAGCATCATTTCGCGATCAACGCCAGTATGAGGAAGCCCTGAAAGTGAATGATCTTCGGTTGACGAAAATAGAACCATATACTCCCCAATATGCGATGGCTACTTATCATCGTTCTTTGATTTACAAGTACAGTAATGATAGTCTGGGAGAGAAACGGAATCTTTGTCTTTCTGCTATATCGGATATTCGTTCTGCCATTAAGGACCATGCTTCGTTGTGGATGCTTGCCCAGCTACTTTACGAAGATGGTGATATGGAACGTGCGTACCAATATATGCGCTTTTCGTGGAATGCGACCAAGTTCTACAATGCCCGTCTGCGTAGTTGGCAGAGTGCTGACGTGCTTTCATTGATTGATAAAACCTATCAGGCAATGATTGAAAAGCAGAACGACCGTCTTCAACAGAACCTGCTGCTTATCACTGCACTATTGGTGTTGTTGATTGTAGCTTTGGGATATATCTACCGTCAGATGAAAAAGCTGGCAGATGCAAGAAATCATCTTCAGGTAGCTAATAAGCAGTTAAACGGATTGAATGAGGAGTTGAGGCAAATGAATAGTTGCTTGTCTTCTACCAATATCGAACTCTCGGAGTCCAATCAGATCAAGGAAGAGTATATTGCCCGTTTCATCAAGTTGTGTTCTACTTATATCAACCGTTTAGACGCTTACCGGCGGATGGTGAATAAGAAAGTGTCTGCCGGACAAATTGCGGAGTTATTAAAGATAACGCGTTCCCAAGATGCTCTTGACGAAGAACTGGAAGAATTGTATGCTAACTTTGATACAGCCTTTTTGCATCTCTTCCCTAACTTTGTGGGAAAATTCAATGACTTATTACAGGAAAATGAACAGATTTTACCGAAGAAAGGCGAGTTATTGAATACTGAACTGCGCATCTTTGCTTTGATACGTCTGGGTATTGAAGACAGTTCACAAATTGCGGAGTTTCTTCGTTATTCGGTGAATACAATTTATAATTATCGGGCGAAAGTAAGGAATAAAGCCCGTGGATCGAGAGAGGATTTTGACGATTTAGTGCGAAAAATTCGCTAATTCGGACTGTAAATCAACCACTTTTTTAGGTATACGTTCTGAATGTAAATAGATGAAAATAAGTGGATTATCGTTTTGTGTAATCCACTTATTGCCCCCTCCTTGTTAGCTCACTTTAATTTCTTTATACTTTTGACCTGTGCTTCGAAAGTAATGAGAATAGCCCATTGCTGACGAGCGTCTTATTATTAACTTTAAAACTTAGTACGCATGAAAAAAAACAGGCGAAAAATCCTTTCGGGGAGTCGCAAGATTTTCTTTGCTATCTTGGCAATGTTTTTATCTTTGAGTGCATCCGCACAGCAAATTACTGCATCCGGTCAGGTCCTGGATGCTCAAAAAGAACCGCTAATCGGTGTTAGTGTACAAGAGAAAGGTACGTCTAACGGAGCAATTACCGATTTAGATGGCAACTTCACATTAAACGTTAAGCAAAACGCCATTTTGATATTCTCTTATGTGGGTTATAAGTCGCAGGAGGTAAAGGCAGCCCAACAGATGAAGATCACACTTCAGGAAGATAATGAAGTGCTTGATGAAGTGGTGGTCATCGGTTATGGTTCGGTGAAACGGAAAGATGTGACTACCGCTATCTCTTCCGTATCTACCAGGGATTTGGATATGCGGCCTATTGTTTCGGCAGGGCAGGCCATTCAAGGTAAGGCAGCCGGTGTCTCGGTGATTCAGCCTAACGGAACGCCGGGCGGTGAAATGTCTATCCGTGTTCGTGGTACTACTTCAATGAATGGTAGTAATGACCCGTTGTATGTAGTAGATGGAGTGCCTGTAGACAATATCAAGTTCCTTTCTCCGAATGATATTGAGAGTATGCAGATATTGAAAGATGCTTCATCAGCATCTATCTACGGTTCGCGTGCTGCTAACGGAGTCATTCTAATTACTACGAAGGCCGGTGCAGCCGGTAATGCCAAAGTTTCTTTGACAGCCCAGTTCGGTTTGAACAAAGTGGCCGATAAAGTAGAATCCCTGAATGCAGCACAATATAAAGAATTGCAGGATGAAATCGGACTAGTGTCTTTGCCGGACGGATTACCCGACCGCACCGACTGGTTTGATGAAACGTATACGACCGGAAAGACTCAAAATTATCAGGTAGCTGTATCCAATGGTAATGAGAAAATGAAATATTACCTTTCTGCGGGTTACCTCAAAGAACAGGGAGTGTTGGACATCTCTTATTACAAGCGTTACAATTTCCGGGTAAATCTGGAAAATCAGGTTCGTAAATGGCTGACAGTAAGTGCTAATATCTCTTATTCAGATTATACAAGCAATGGAGGCGGAGCAATGGGAACAGGCTCGAATCGGGGTGGTGTTATTCTGGCTGTTATCAATACACCGACTTATGCGCCGGTGTGGGATGCTTTGAACCCTAATCAGTATTACAATAACTTCTATGGAGTGGGGAATATCACCAATCCATTAGAAAATATGGCCCGTGCGAAAAATAACAAAGACAAAGAAAACCGCTTGTTGGCATCGGGTAATATATTGCTGACTCCATTTCCGGAACTGAAGTTTAAGTCTACTCTTACTCTTGACCGTCGCAACGCCGTTAATACCACTTTTCTTGATCCGATTTCTACTGCTTGGGGCCGCAATCAGTACGGTGAGGCTTCGGACAATCGGAATATGAACACAGTGCTGACATTTGATAATGTATTGACTTATAATAAAAACTTCAAGAAACATGGCTTGGAAGTAATGGCCGGTTCGTCATGGACGGATTCAGACTATTCAAATAGCTGGATCAATGGCTCCCACTATCGTAGCGATCAGATTCAAACATTGAATGCTGCCAATAAAATATCTTGGGATAATACGGGTACGGGTGCATCTCAATGGGGGATTATGTCATTCTTCGGACGTGTAGCTTATAACTTCGACAGTAAATACCTGGTAACAGCTAATCTTCGTGCCGATGGTTCTTCTAAATTGCATCCTGATCATCGTTGGGGCGTATTTCCTTCATTCTCTGCAGCCTGGCGTATTTCTTCAGAAAAGTTCATGGAGAACCTTACATGGATTGACGATTTAAAATTGCGCGGTGGTTGGGGACAAACCGGTAACCAGTCGGGCATTGGTGACTATGCATATTTGCAGCGTTACAATATCGGTCGTATCGAATGGTTTAAGAAAGGCGGCGAAGGTGATTCTACTGATTATGCAAATGCTGTTCCTACCATTAGCCAGGCCAACTTGCGTACATCTGATTTAACATGGGAAACCACGACACAGACCAATATAGGTCTGGATCTGACCATATTGAATGGACGATTGACGTTTAATGCCGACTATTATTATAAGAAGACCAAAAACATGTTGATGAATGTATCATTACCTGCCGGTGCCGCAGCCGCTACGTCTATTGCCCGTAACGAGGGTGAAATGGTAAATAAGGGTTTTGAGCTTTCTATTAGTTCGAAAAATCTTCGTGGAGGAGCATTTACATGGGATACAGACTTCAATATCTCTTTTAACCGGAATAAATTGACAAAACTGGAATTACAGAAAGTTTATTACGATGCTAAAACTGCGGATGTGGTGAATGACTATGTGGTACGTAATGAGCCGGGCCGTGCTTTGGGAGGTTTCTACGGTTATATAAGTGATGGGGTAGATCCTGAAACCGGTGAATTGATGTATCGTGATTTGAACAATGACGGTAAAATATCATCTTCCGACCGTACCTATATCGGTGATCCGAATCCCGATTTCACCTATGGTATGACTAATACCTTTTCATGGAAAGGCTTTAATTTGAGTATCTTTATCCAAGGTTCTTATGGAAACGATATTTATAATGCTTCACGTATTGAAACGGAAGGTATGTATGATGGTAAGAATCAGTCGGCTCGTGTACTGAATCGTTGGAAAATACCCGGACAGATAACAGACGTGCCTAAGGCTAATTTCAAATTGCTCAATTCTACCTATTTTGTAGAAGATGGCAGTTATCTAAGATTGAAGGATGTTTCCTTGTCCTACAACGTTAAAGGTAAACTATTGAAGAAATGGGGAATTACCCGTTTGCAACCTTACTTCACGGCTACTAACCTGCTGACATGGACCAGCTATTCGGGAATGGACCCGGAAGTAAACCAATGGGGTAACAGCGGTACGGTACAAGGTATCGATTGGGGTACTTACCCGCATTGCAGATCATACGTGTTTGGTATTAATGTTGAATTCTAATGAAAGGAAAGATTATGAAACTAAGAACTATATTTTACGGATTAACCTCCGGCTTGCTATTGGGACTTTCTTCCTGCTCGCTGAATTATGAGCCATTAGACACCTATTCGGATGTGACGGAAGGAGTGACAAGTGATGGTACAAAAATCGTATTCAAGGATAAAGCTGCAGTTGAAAGTCATCTGACAACGCTTTATAATCAAATGCGTGACCGTCAGGAACATTGGTATGTGGATTTACTTTTGATTTCAGATTCCCATTCGGATAATGCTTATGCCGGTACTACCGGAGCGGAAGTTGTCCCGTTTGAGAATAACTCTATTGAAGGTTCCAATTCTGTGTTGGAACGTGACTGGAACCGTTATTTGGAGGATGTGGCCCGTGCCAATAAACTCATTTGTAACATTGACCTGGTGACAGATAATTCGTTGACTACTGCCGAACGGGCGCAATACAAAGCAGAAGCGAAGATATTCCGTGCCATGGTAATGTTCGACATGGTACGTCTGTGGGGTGATTTCCCTGTGATTACAACGGTGGCTGATGATATTACTTCTGAAAACATTGATGAGGTATATCCACAATATTTCCCCAAACAAAATACGGAACTTGAAGCTTATCAGCAGATTGAAAAGGATTTATTGGATGCAGTATTGTATGCTCCGGACAATACGCCGGGGAATAAGACGTTGTTTTCCAAATCTGTAGCTCGTACCTTATTGGCTAAAATATATGCCGAGAAACCTTTGCGTGATTATACGAAAGTTATCCAATATTGTGATGAGGTGAAAGCAGACGGTTTTGATCTGGTAGATGATTTCAGTGATTTGTTTGGAATGAATGCTGCGGGAACAGATGCAAAGATGCGTAATACAAAAGAATCGATTCTTGAAGCACAATTTACATCCGGAGCAGGTAACTGGTGTACATGGATGTTCGGGCGTGATCTCGTGAACTGGAATAACAATTTCACGTGGGCGAAATGGGTGACTCCGTCCCGTGACCTGATTAGTGCTTTCAAACAGGAAGGGGATGAAGTCCGTTTCAAAGAATCAATAGTCTATTACGATTGTAATTGGAGCAACTATTATCCGTCTGATAATTATCCGTTCATGTATAAATGCCGCTCTGCCAACAGCAGTATTATCAAGTACCGTTATGCCGATGTCCTGTTGCTGAAAGCAGAAGCACTGATTATGCAGGATACGCCGGATTTGGAAGGAGCCGCCGATATAATAGATGAAGTGCGCGACCGTGCCAAATTGGGAGCACTTCCCACCTCTGTCCGTTCAAACAAAAACGTCCTGCTGAATGCCTTACTTAAAGAACGTCGGTTAGAACTGGCTTTTGAGGGACAACGATGGTTTGATCTGGTCCGTCTGGACAAGGTAGAAGAGGTGATGAATGCAGTGTATTCCAAGGATTCAGGTCGCAAAGCGCAGATTTACACTTTTGATAAGAACTCTTATCGTTTGCCAATTCCGCAGTCGGTAATCGACGCGAATGATAAGATTCACCAGAATCCGGGTTATTAATTCAACTAAAAACATAGAAAACTTAAGATTATGATAGACATGAGAAATATAGCATTGACCTTTTTAGGATGCTTCACCATATTAGCTGCATGCAGCAACAGTGACGATGCGGAGAAACCGGTTACACCTGTTCCGACCGGAGATGTGACTATTTATGCGACCACTAGCAGCCTGACTCGCGATTTGACCCGTGATGCCGTTAATTTCAGCTCGAAAGATAATTTGGCACCTACTTCAATCACATTGAATCCAACTGAACAATATCAGACAATGGACGGCTTCGGAGCTGCTATCACAGGCGCCACTTGTTTTAATCTTCTGCAAATGAAACCGGAAGATCGTCACGCCTTCCTTACGGAAACATTCTCTGACGACAAAGGCTTCGGATTTAGCTATATCCGTATCTCCATCGGCTGCTCCGACTTTTCATTGAGCGAATATACCTGCTGTGATACGAAAGGTATTGAACATTTTGCTTTGCAAAGTGAAGAGAAAGACTATATCCTTCCGATTCTGAAAGAGATTTTGAGCATCAATCCTTCTATTAAAGTCATTGCCGCTCCCTGGACTTGTCCAAAATGGATGAAAGTAAAGAGTCTCACAGATCTTACTCCGCTGGATTCATGGACAAACGGTCAACTGAATCCAGCCTATTATCAGGACTATGCCACTTATTTTGTGAAATGGGTACAAGCATTCAACGCCGAAGGCATTGATATTTATGCTGTAACTCCCCAGAACGAACCGTTGAACCGTGGTAATTCCGCTTCGCTTTATATGAGTTGGGAAGAACAGAGGGACTTTGTGAAAACAGCGCTCGGACCTAAATTCAAAACAGCCGGACTGGCTACGAAAATTTATGCATACGATCATAACTATGATTATAGTGATATTGAAACGGAAAAGAACTACCCTGGTAAGATGTATGAGGACGCAGCTGCTTCCCAATACCTGGCCGGAGCTGCTTATCACAACTATGGCGGGAATCGCGAAGAGCTTTTAAATATACATAAAGCCTATCCTGAAAAGGAACTTCTTTTCACGGAGACTTCTATCGGAACATGGAATAGCGGACGTGATTTGTCGAAACGATTGCTGGAAGATATGAAAGAAGTAGCATTGGGGACGATCAACAACTGGTGTCGGGGAGTTATAGTGTGGAACCTGATGCTTGATAATGACCGTGCTCCTAACCGTGAAGGCGGTTGCCAGACTTGCTACGGAGCGGTGGATATCAGTAATAGCGACTATAAGACAATTATCCGCAACTCACATTATTATATCATCGCCCATCTCTCAAGTGTGGTGAAACCGGGAGCGGTACGTATCGGTGCATCCGGCTATGCTGATAGCAATATCATGTATTCTGCTTTCGAGAATCCGGATGGAACATACGCTTTTGTACTGATGAATAATAATGAAAAGACTAAAAAGATAACCTTAAGTGATGGTAAGCGTCATTTTGCTTATGATGTTCCGGGCAAATCTGTGACTTCCTATCGTTGGGCAAAGTCGGAATAAGAACTTTAAAACGATCAAGACAATGAAAAAAAACAGTTATATTATAGTGGCTTTGGCAGGAATGTTATCCATGAACTCCTGTAATGATGACGAATTCTTGCCCGGTAATCCGAGTATGGAAATCAAAGCAGAGAATGCAGATGCTCTTTTTGGTGACAGTCTTCCGTTTACGATTAAAGCCTCGGATGTGGATGTGCCTCTTTCTACGTTGAAAGCACAGCTTTTTTATGGAGAAGAACAAGTGTCTGAAACGGTCATCCGTACAAAGACAAGCGGAAATGACTATACTGGTAAAATCTTTGTTCCTTATTATGCTAATATTCCTAATGGAAAGGCAACTTTGAAATATATTCTTCAGAACATTCATTTTACTACCACAGAAATGACGAAAGAACTCGCTCTGGCACGACCGGACTTCCCCTATCTGACATTAGTGGATGAGGAAGGAAAAGAGTACCGGATGGAACGGCAAGCCATGTACAAGTATAGTGTGACAGGAGACTTCTCGCAAAAGATGAAAGCGTATATCAAGACTCCGAAAGTGGGAGAGAATGGGAACGAATTGACCTTCGGCTGGGAGAATGGAACGATTGAAGCCGGTTCTACTAATGCTATCTCATTTTCTAATACGGAACCGGGAAATTATGCTATCAAGTTTAATACGTTGACTTACGAGGCAGAACCATTTGCCAAGTTAAAGGTGAACGGTGAAGATATGGAATTGGTAGAGAATGATATCTATGCAATCAAGTTGACTTTGAAGAAGAATGACATTCTAGCGTTTGAAGGGGTGCCTGATTATGATAATTGGTGGATAGACCAGGATTATTTTGAAAAGCAGGAAGATGGAACATTGAAATTCCTGCCGATTGACGGAAGTTACCAAATAACAGCCAATGGTAAAATGAAGTATTTCTCTGTCATTGCTTTGAAGAATGGTGAGGCTGCCAAGTTGCAGGATGATGGAACAGGTGCTATCTGGGCTATTGGAACAGGAATCGGTAAACCGTCGGTGGCACTTTCTGAAGTAGGGTGGACTCCGGAAAACGGTCTGTGTATGCCACAGCTTACTGCGAAGAAGTATCAGCTGACATTTATAGCTGGCGTTACCATGAAAGTGGATGATATTAACTTTAAGTTCTTCCATATCAATAAATGGGACAACGGCGAGTTTAAGGGTGATGCTATTTCTACAACGAGTGAATTGGTTAAAATCTCATCGGACGGAAACTTGGGACTGGAAGAAGGTCAAAAGTTCGAAAGAGGAGGTATTTACAGGTTTACAGTTGATGTGACGAAAGGCAATACCAAGGCTGTGTTGACAGTGGAGAAAGTAGGGAAGGTAGATTTACCTGCACCGGATATTTTCTTTGGTAATGATAAGATGGAGGTGACAGATACTGATATATATAAGTCGGATCAGGCGTTTACACAAGGACAAATGATAACTGTTACAGGCATTGATAATTTGAATGAATGGTGGATCGATCCTGACTTCTTTGAGAAACAAAGTGATGGTGCATTGAAGTTCCTGCCGATTAACGGAGATTATCGGGTGACAGCTAATGCTGTTTTGAAGTATTTTTCTGTAATGGCTTTGAAAGATGGTAAACCGGCCAAATTGCAAGATGACGGAACGGGTGCAATCTGGGCTATCGGAAAAGGAATCGGTAAGCCTTCTGTTACGTCTTCCGAAGTAGGTTGGGAGCCAAGTAAAGCGCTCTGTCTGGCGCAAGTTGCTTCTAAAAAGTATCAGCTAACCTTGAAAGCCGGGGAAACGTTGAAGACTAGTGGTGACCCGGAAGTGATTAGTTTTAAGTTCTTCCATCAAAATGATTGGGGAGGAGAATTCGGCAATTATGCAAGCTCTATTTTAGTGGAACAGCTTAAACTTGCAGATTCCGGAAATTTGGAAATGCAGGATAATAAAGCATTTGAAGAAGGAGCTGTCTATCGATTTACCATTGATGTAACGAATGGCAATGCAAATGCTGATCTGAAGGTTGAGAAAATAAATTGATCTGAAGATTAATGCCGGATTTTTATTGAAACTATCCTGAAAGGGTATGATGAATTGTACCCTTTCAGGATTCATCTTTGGTCGGAATAATGTAAAAAACATTAATAAACTCGTCCGCAACTAGGAAATATCCCCTGTTTGGGAGTCTATATAAATAAAGTATGAACTTATTTCTTATATCATAAATGAACATGAAATTCAAAGCAATGTTACTTGGCTTGTCTGTGATAACTGCGTTGCCTGCCTTTGCGCAGAAGCCCGTGTATCTGGACACTGGTAAGCCTATCGAAGAGAGAGTGAAAGATGCATTGAACCGGATGACCCTTGAAGAAAAGGTGAAGATGATTCATGCACAGTCTAAATTTAGTTCGGCAGGCGTTCCCCGCCTCGGAATTCCCGAAGTATGGGCTACCGACGGTCCTCATGGTATCCGTCCGGAAGTGTTGTGGGATGAATGGGATCAGGCTGGATGGACAAACGATTCCTGTATTGCCTATCCGGCATTGACGTGTCTTTCTGCTACATGGAATCCCGAAATGTCGCATCTTTATGGGAAAAGTATCGGTGAAGAGGCGCGTTACCGCAAGAAAGACATCTTGTTGGGGCCCGGTGTGAATATCTACCGTACTCCCTTGAACGGACGTAACTTCGAGTATATGGGAGAAGACCCGTATCTGTCCGCCACTATGGTGGTTCCTTACATCAAAGGTGTACAAGAGAATGGGGTAGCTGCCTGTGTGAAGCATTATGCATTGAACAATCAGGAGTTCAACCGTCATACCACCAATGTGCAATTGAGTGATCGTGCTCTTTATGAAATATACCTGCCTGCTTTTAAAGCGGCTGTTCAGGAAGGTGGAACATGGTCGATTATGGGCTCTTATAATCTTTATCAGGGACAGCACGCTTGTCACAACAAACGTCTGCTTAAAGATATTCTTCGTGATGAATGGGGTTTTGATGGCGTTGTAGTGTCCGACTGGGGAGGTGTGCACAACACCGAACAGGCTATTCACAATGGCATGGACTTGGAGTTTGGTTCATGGACGAACGGACTGTCTGCCGGAACGAGAAATGCGTATGATAATTATTACCTTGCTTTCCCTTACCTGAAACTGATAAAAGAGGGTAAAGTAGGAACAAAGGAACTGGATGAAAAGGTTAGTAATGTCCTTCGTCTGATTTTCCGTACTTCAATGGACCCGCACAAACCATTTGGCTCTTTAGGTTCTCCCGAACACGGGCAAGCCGGACGTCAGATTGGAGAAGAAGGGATTGTACTGTTGCAGAACAACGGTAACTTATTGCCTATCGATTTGAATAAAGCTAAGAAAATAGCCGTTATCGGTGAAAATGCCATTAAGATGATGACTGTGGGCGGTGGTAGTTCTTCTTTGAAAGTGAAATATGAAATTTCTCCATTGGATGGACTGAAAAGTCGTGTGGGCTCAAAAGCAGAAGTAGTATATGCCCGTGGGTATGTAGGCGACCCGACAGGAGAGTATAACGGTGTGAAAACCGGTCAGGACTTGAAAGATAACCGTTCGGAAGATGAATTGCTTGCAGAAGCTTTGCAAGTGGCTAAAGATGCCGACTATGTAGTCTTCTTCGGTGGCTTGAACAAGAGCAATCATCAGGATTGTGAAGATTCGGACCGTGCTTCTTTAGGTTTACCATACGCACAGGATAGAGTGATTAGTGAACTCGCAAAGGTGAATAAAAACCTGATCGTGGTCAATATCTCCGGCAATGCTGTGGCTATGCCTTGGGTAAATGAAGTGCCGGCCATTGTACAAGGCTGGTTCCTGGGTTCGGAAGCCGGAACAGCTCTTGCTTCCGTATTGGTAGGAGACGCCAATCCTTCGGGAAAACTTCCTTTCACCTTCCCGGCAAAACTGGAAGATGTAGGGGCTCATAAATTGGGCGAATATCCGGGCAATAAGGAGGAACTGGCACAGTCTAAACATAGAGGAGATACGATTAATGAAATCTATCGGGAAGATATTTTTGTAGGTTACCGTTGGGCGGATAAAGAAAAAATCAAACCGCTGTTCCCGTTCGGACACGGATTGAGCTACACTACTTTCGCTTATGGAAAGCCTTCGGCTGACAAGAAAACAATGACAGTAGATGATACTATCTCTTTCACGGTCAATGTGAAGAATACAGGAACTCGTGAAGGTCAGGAAGTTGTTCAGCTTTATATCAGTGATAAGAAATCCTCTCTCCCTCGTCCGGTAAAAGAGTTGAAAGGTTTTCAGAAAGTGAAACTGGCTCCGGGAGAAGAGAAGGCGGTAACGCTGACGATTGATAAGAAAGCATTGAGCTTCTTCGATGATGCTAAACACGAATGGGTGGCCGAACCGGGTAAGTTTGAGGCAATCATCGGTAGTTCATCCAGAGATATTAAAGGTACTGTACCATTTGAGTTGAAATAGGTAGATGTTTGGTTAGAGATTTTTTTAAGGAGATGACAGAGAGTCTGGGTACTCGGAAAACGCTAAGTGATTGCAACAAATCGACTTAGCGTTTTTTTATTGCCTAATTTTCCCAGCGTTTGCAAAAAAATAGTAAGAAAGTAGTCGTTTCGCTTGGTAAAGTGTTGTATCAGAAGTAATTTTGGGAAAAATAACAATTAAGGTAACCTAATTATGGAAAAAGGTATTTGGCTGGAAATAGAGGAACTGTATAAGGAGTTTCAGCAACTCGGTATCAGTCAGTCGGTGGACTATGAGAAGTACTACCTCTATTCTCTTATTACCCATTCTACAGCCATTGAGGGTTCTACACTAACCGAAATGGATGCACAGCTTCTTTTCGATGAAGGTGTAACAGCTAAAGGAAAGCCGTTGGTATATCATCTGATGAATGAGGACTTGAAGAAAGCATACGAGCTTGCTAAAAAGGAAGCGCAACGCAATACTGTTATAACTCCTGCTTTTTTGCAGAAGTTAAACGCTACTTTGATGCGGACAACAGGGGGAAGGCATAATACAATAGGCGGCTCTTTCGATTCTTCCAGAGGTGAGTTCCGTTTGTGTGGCGTTACGGCTGGTGTAGGTGGGCGTTCTTATATGGGTTATCAAAAAGTACCTGTTAAAGTAGAAGAACTTTGTTTCTTGTTGCAGGAACGGCAAAAGAATGTGGAAACGTTCCGTGAACAATACGAATTAAGTTTTAATGCTCACCTCAATTTAGTGACTATTCATCCTTGGGTGGATGGCAACGGGAGAGCAGCTCGCTTACTGATGAACTATATTCAATTCTGCTATCATCTTTTCCCCGCTAAGATTTTTAAGGAGGATAGGGCAGATTATATCCTTTCTTTACAACAGGCGCAAGATGATGAAACCAACCAGCCTTTTTTGGATTTCATGGCGGTGCAATTGAAAAAATCACTGTCTTTGGAAATTCAAAAATATAAAGCTTCTCACGATAAAGGATTTAGTTTTATGTTTTAATCTTGTAGGGCTTCTTTTGATAAGACTTCCACCCATTGTATATTGTGTTGTTTTTCATTAACGAAATCACCATTACAGTAACGGCGGTTGCATTTATTAATATCGAACTTATGTAATTCTCTAATAGTTTTAAATAAAGGTTCATCAGTTTCACCGTTAGCTGAATAGTTATAGACCAGATATTTATGGTGGAAGAGGTACATAAAATAATAAAGAATCATCCTTCACACTCTTCACTGTTCTTTTTATATGCCATAAGCTAAAGTAAATATGCTATAAGCAAAAACGAATATGCTATCAGCTAAAATTAATAAGCTCATAGCAAACGCTCCATCAAGTATTAACATTTGAGCTATCGACTATTAATACTTTGTATTTAGGCTATTAATACTTGAGTTGTTGGCTATATATACCCAAGACGCACGATATATATATCCAACGTGTTAGATCTATATGACCAATACATTGGATCTATATGCCCAACAAATAGGGTGTATAGACCCTTAATCTATACGATATAAGCGTCTTTTAGTCTGGTTATTTGAAAGAAAGAGAAACAATCTTGTTAATATCTGCTAAGGAGCTATATCGATAAAAAGCTATCTAAACTTGGGGGCTTACTAGTTCTTCGTTAACAATCTTAAAGCTTATAAGAAGTCTCTCTTTCGAGTGCAAAACTAAAAGACGCTTACTTTTATTTTGTGAAGGAGGTGAAGGATGATTCTTTATTATTTTATGTACCTCTTTCACCATAAACATCTGATTTATACTCATTCAACTAAAGGTGAAACCGGTGAACCTCCTAAATGAATTTTATAGTTACAAGTAGCTTTAGAAGATTTTGTCTTTTGCTGATCGCTGTAAACTTCAATTTATATTGATTTTCTTTTCTCTTTTCTGATTTTATATTCTATCTTTGCAATGCTCTTTATCAAAATCCACAGCAGGGGAACCTGCTGTATCAATGTGGCAGGCTTTTTTATGCTTGTCCTATCATTCTATATGGCGGTTTCGTACCCCCATGTAGGATGTTAATGCACCTACTGCCTGTTGTGGATGGTGAAGAGCAATGGGACAGGCGGAACCGCTTCTTTTATTTCTTAAAACTACCCTTCTGTATCGCCCCATTGAACTTAATTTATTCACCATTTAATTAAAATTCTTATGGAAGAAGTTTTAAGCAACCAGCAGGCTCGTCCGGGGGACGCGACGCAACTCATGCACGTTATCTTTTCATCCGATGATGAAATGATGTCTTTTTATCTGACTCTCAATCGTTTTATGAATCCTGAAAGCTATCTAGTGGAACGAACAGATCGAAAGAGACTGGAGGATTTAGCTAGTACGCTTTGTAGTAATGTGGCAGCCTTTGAAGCCATCCGTAATTATAAGTCGATAAGTGTGAAAGAGGTGATTAGAGGATTCGGGGCGCACATGATGAATACGCTAATCTCCAATACCAATCGTTTCCAAAGTGCCGATGCCGTGGGAACGTTAATGAATTGCATACTGAATACCACTAAAAACAGTTGGCAGTTTAAGAAAATGGATCGGAATAATGATATACATCTTCAAAATGTACGCTATTTGTTGAATCGGCTGGATGCGGCAGAATCTAATGAAGAGAAGAACTGTGAAGAAGTAGCGATATAAACAGTTTTCTCTAAAAATTACTTAGGAAACGCAAATAGAGGGTATAAGAATCGGAGATAATGTATAGATAAAGGCAAATGTAACGTAACATAAAGCATCTGTAACCTGCCCGATAGAAAAGGAACACAAGACGTTGTGCTCCTTTTTTATATTGTTGTAACTTTGCTTTCAGATAATATGATAAAGCTGATTGTTATGAGAAACACACTTTTTGGGATTCTATTCCTTTTTATTTTGCCTCTTCAGGCACATCAGAAACTTCCGTATTTGCAGAAACAGGGAAGTACCACACAACTTATGGTAGATGGAAAGCCATTCTTGGTGATTGGCGGTGAATTGGGAAATTCTTCAGCTTCCTCTATTGAAGATATTGAACGTATATTCCCGAAATTGCAACGTATGGGGCTGAATACGGTACTGGTTCCTGCATATTGGGATTTAACAGAACCACAGGAAGGTAAATTTGATTTTACTCTGACGGATAAAGTGATTCAACAGGCTCGCGCGAATGATTTGAAGGTGGTTTTCCTTTGGTTCGGTGCGTGGAAAAACTCAATGAGTTGCTACGCTCCGATCTGGTTTAAGGAAGATTATAAGAAATACCCGCGTGCCTATACGAAAGCAGGGAAGCCCCTCGAAATAGCCAGTTCCTTTTCGGAGAATGTGTTTCAGGCGGATAGCCGTGCTTTTTCCCAATGGATGAAACACATTGCTTCTGTGGATAAGGAAGAGGGAACGGTTATCATGATTCAGATAGAAAACGAAATCGGAATGTTGGAAGATGCCCGCGATTATTCCAAAGAAGCGGATAAACTGTTTTATGCACCAGTTCCGTCCCTTTTCATCGGCTATTTGCAAAAGAACAAGAGATCTCTGCATCCCGAAATGTTGGCAAAATGGGAGAGCCAGGGATTCAAGAAGAAAGGTACGTGGCAGGAAGTGTTTGGTGCAGACGTGTATACGGATGAAATTTTTATGGCCTGGTCGTATGCGCAGTATGTAGAACGAATGGCAAAGTTAGCACGTTCTATCTATAATATTCCGTTGTATGTCAATGCAGCAATGAACAGTAGGGGGCGGAAACCGGGAGAATATCCGTCGGCAGGACCATTGGCTCATTTGATAGATGTATGGCATTATGCAGCACCCAACATTGATTTTCTGGCTCCGGATTTATATGATAAAGGTTTCGTTGATTGGGTGGCAAAGTATAAACTGCACAATAATCCTCTCTTTATACCTGAAATTCGGTTGGAAGAGAATGATGGAGTACGTGCTTTCTATGTGTTTGGTGAGCATGATGCGATTGGCTTCTGTCCTTTCTCTGTTGAAAGCGGTTCGGATAGAGCAGATGCCCCTTTGGTACAGAGCTATATTAAATTGAAAGAACTGATGCCTTTATTGACAAAATATCAGGGCAAAGGAGTGATGAACGGTCTTTTGTTTGATGAAGAGAATAAAGAACGAATACTTTCATACGATGATTTGGAGATTACCTGCCGTCATTACTTCACTCTGCCATGGGACCCACGTGCCCGGGATGGCACTGTATGGCCTGAAGGGGGAGGTGTTTTGCTGCGTCTGGCTCCAGATGAGTATATCGTTGCCGGCAGTGGCTTGGTACTTGAATTTAAGAAACAGGGGGAAAATAAAATGAAAAGTTCACCGGCATTGGGCGAGGATGGTTTTGCCAGTGTGGGCGGAAAGGCATCAAAAACGGAAAATAGCTGGCAAGGTGGTATGAGAGCAGGTATCGGTTCTGTAGATGAAGTTAATGTGAACGAAGATGGTTCACTGAAATATATCCGGCGCCTGAATGGCGATCAGGACCATCAGGGAAGGCATGTACGTATTCCTGTCGGAGAATTCAGTATTTTACACGTCAAACTGTACGAGTATAAATAATGTGACGACATGGTGCACCTTTGTTGGCTACATACATATAGAAGAGTGGAGTCATTACTTGCCTAGTACCAACAGACTTTCCGGTCCCATATTGAACAACAGGTCTATGATACTCAAATTAGGTAGAAAACCCAGTTTGGGCTCGAAAACCTGATAGTAAGGTTGCGGAATAAACTCTGTATCCACTTCTCGGAAATCTTTTTTGGGATGAATAACTTCCCGAAAATCGAATTCTCCGGGAGCAAACTCCATCTTATATTCGCTAGTACGCTCCATAGTGGGGTGAATATCTATCAATTCACAGACCATCCGGCATAGTTCTTCGTTGAAATCGATTAAAAACTCGTATTTCTTTTCGTAGAAGGGACGGAAGTCGTCCTTGTAATATTCAAAGAAAGGAGTACTGTTGTAGGCTGATTCGATGGCGTTCCAGTGCAGATGTCTCCAGTTGCCGTGGTCGGAAATGCGGATATCCTTCATCGGACACTTCAATGTGTCGGGTTTTACGGTTGGGATAGAAAGGACTAATTCGCCGGACGGGCTGGCAATGGTGCACCGGTTACGATAGGTTTGTTTGATATAATGGTCGTGTTGTTCTACAAGCACTTTGTCATAAGCCAGAAGTTTGGTGTAATATTCGACGGGAGCGAGATAAGCTGAAGATAAATAAGCTATTTTCATTTCTTTCATTTTAATACGTTTAGGGGGCTCTATAATAAGGATATTAATTAAGGATATTATTAAGGAGTTATTTCTTTTATGTTCCGGAAGATTATTTCACCGTTCTGAAGAAACGGTTCCATCGGTATCCGTCAAACAAGCCTGTCTCTTTTTCTTTGGAGAACCAAATGATGGAGGCTTTCCCGATGATATGGTCTTGCGGGACAAACCCGAAGAGCCGTGAGTCGGAAAAGTTGACGGTATTGTTAGACCCCATCCAATAGTAATCTTTAGTGAAATAACAGTGTTGTGTAGGTTTGCCGTCTACGTAGAGAGTGTCGTTCTTTATTTCTGCCTGTTTGCCTTCGTGCATCACGAGGGTATTCCGCAGTAAGGTTATGTTCCAGGGATAGACCCGGATAAATTTCCCTTTTCCGGGAACAATCAGCGGATTCGGTTCGGCATCTTCCCTGTTTGACAAAGGTTGGACAAAACTCTCTTTCCCATTCATTGCCTGTTCCAACAAATAATATTCGTAACGGCTGAAACTACGCACATGAGTACTGTCATTGCTTCCCATCAATCCGTCGTTGGTGATGGAAAGAGTATGCATCAGTGAGGTTATCAGATTTTCTTTTGACGCGGGGTACGAATAAAGCCTTTTCTTATCCGGATTGAATTGTGCCTCTGGAGAAATAACGGAGAAAAGAGAATCGACCAATAATGTATCTCCCGGAACTCCGAGGCAACGGCTGATATAGATTTCCCGGCGGTCGATGATAGGTTCCCGGATTCCAGCCGGATTATTGAACACTACAATATCTTGTTGCCGTACAGGACTTTCGCACCAACGATGATAAGAAAAGAGCGACATGAAAGGAACTCGCAATCCGTAACTCCATTTGTTCACTAAGATACGTTCACCCTGGAAAATGGAGTTTTCCATACCGGTGGAAGGGATAAGGCAGGACGTAAAAGCAAATCCCCGGAGCAGAAGCACTACGACTACTGCTCCGGCAAATGCTAGTATCCATTTGAATTTACGAATGTTCATCAATATTTATCACCTTATCACTCTATTCTATCCGTACACTTATCAGTCTACCCACTTGAAGAGGCGGTTCCAGCGAATCTTACCGTCAAACCATCCACGGTCTTTGTCAAGCGACAGCCATACGACAATCGGCTTGCCCACTACGTGATCTTCGGGTACAAAACCCCAATAACGGGAGTCGGCAGAGTTGTGACGGTTGTCACCCATCATCCAGTAATAATCCATTTTGAAGGTATATTCATTGGTCTTTTCACCGTTGATGTAGATACCGTCCGGTTTCACTTCCAGCTTGTTGCCTTCGTAGGCTACGATGCAACGCTCATAGATAGGCAGGTTGTCTTCTGTGAGGGTAATGGTAGCTCCTTTGGCAGGAATCCAGATCGGACCGTAATTGTTGCGGTTCCATTTGGTATAAAGGTTCAGCGGATACATCTGTCCGGCGTATTCTTCCGGTTCCATTACTATTTTGCTGATTAGCTTTTTATTGCCAAGGAGAGTGTCATACATCTTTTTAGTCAATGGAAGATGATATACCGGATTCAGTTTGCCTTGCGCATTCCGGTTGTCCAGTCCCATATCCAATAATCCGCCTTCCCAGCCAGAGTCTTCTATCAGCATGGTGTCATCCTTGCTGATGCCTAATTCGCGGAGCATATCTTCCGGAATGTACGGGCCGGTAGTCTGTACGAAGTAGTTGAATTGCAGGTTTTCGGGGTTCTCAATCGCCTTACCGTCAATCATCACCTGTCCGTCTACAATTTGCAATGTATCACCGGGCAAGCCGACACAACGTTTCACATAATTCTCGCGACGGTCTACCGGACGCCACAGTACTTCACCGTAAGTACGCGGATTGTTTAGAATCTGTTTACGTCCGGCGTCATAGTAGAGGTCATAGATTGCACGTTGCTGTGAACGTGTCAGGCTATCCATTTCAATCTGTTTGGAGTAGATGCGTTGTCCTTCACCATAAGCCAGCGTATAGAAGTCCGTTGTCTGTTGGTAGTTCACTGCCACCGTATCTCCTGCCGGGAAGTTGAAAACCACAATGTCATTCAGCTTCACTTTGCCGAAGCCCGGTACCCGTTTGTATTTCCATTGTGGCCACTCGATATACGATTTAGTATTGAATACAGGCAGCGTATGTTGTGCCAACGGCATAGAAAGGGGAGTGTTCGGTACGCGGGGACCGTAGCTCATCTTGCTTACATACAGGAAATCGCCTACCAGCAATGATTTTTCCAGCGAAGAGGAAGGAATCTGGTAATTCTGGAAGATGTAGATATTGACGAAGTAGACGGCAACCAACGCAAATACGATGGCATCCACCCAACTCATCACACTGCGGACAGCCGGATTCTTCGACTTCTTCCAAAAAGACCAAGGTATTTTCTTTGTGATATAAATATCGAAAATGAAAGGAACAACAATCAATCCCCACCAACTCCGTACCCAGAGGAGGAAGACGAGGTAAAGTAGAATAGCAATGGCACATTTGATCCATTGTGCGCGTGTGGCTTGTCTCATAATGTTATATTTGTTTAGAACTAGCTTCTGAAATCTTAGTCGTTCAAGAATGGGAATAAATCACTCATGCCCAAAAAACCTTCGTGTGTGGCAGTATATTCGGCTGCCAGTACGGCTCCCAATACAAATCCGCCACGACTTTTGGCATCATGCGTGATAGTTATGCTGTCTACATCAGATTCATAGCGAATGGTATGAAGGCCGAACACTTCTCCTTCGCGGATAGAGGCGATAGGAAGTTCATTAGGGGCGCAATCGTTGGTTCCGCTAATGGTTCCGTCCGGTGCAAGGAAAGTGCCTTTCACCCATTTGTCCTTACGGTCCAGCTTTTCCAGAATACCTTCCGCCAATGTAATGGCTGTTCCGCTGGGAGCATCCAGTTTGTGGATATGATGTGTCTCGCTCATGGTGACATCATAAGCAGGGAACTGATTCATGATTTTAGCCAGATACTTGTTGACAGCAGAGAAAATGCTGACTCCCAGACTGAAGTTGGACGACCAGAACAGTGTTTTGCCTCCTTCAGTGCAGAGCTTTTTGATTTCTTCGCCATGCTCGGCCATCCATCCGGTACTGCCCGATACCAGTTTCACATCGGCTTTGAATGCTTTCATATAATTGCTGTAAGCTACCATCGGATTGGTAAACTCAATGGCCACATCGGCCGATTTGAATGCTTCCGATTCGAAGTCATCCTGATTATTGATGTCAATGATGCAGACGATTTCATGTCCGCGACTACGGGCAACCTTTTCTATCTCTTTGCCCATCTTTCCGTAACCGATCAGTGCTATTTTCATTGTTTTCTGACTTATATTCAAAATAATAGTCGCAAAGATAAGATTTTTATTACATTTGCAGCGCACATTAACGTCTTGTTAACATGGAACATCTTCTCCACTACGTGTGGAAGCATAAATTATTTCCCCTGAAAGTACTGCAAACCACCAACGGCTTACCGGTAGAAGTGATTGACTCCGGTCTGCAAAATCCCAACGCCGGTCCCGACTTTTTTAACGCGAAACTAAAGATTGATGGTGCCTTATGGGTAGGGAATATAGAAATACATACACATTCTTCCGACTGGTTTCGCCACGGACATCATTCTGACAAAGCATACGACTCTGTGATTCTCCATGTAGTGAGTGAAGCAGATACGGAAATAACCCGTACCAACGGTGAACAGATACCGCAACTATTACTTACCTGTCCGGACAATGTGCAATTACATTACCACGAACTTTGTGTAGCCGATCAGTATCCGGCTTGCCATCCCATCCTTGCCTCTCTTCCCAAACTTACCATTCATTCTTGGCTGACCGCTTTGCAAACGGAACGTTTGGAGCAGAAAGCGCAATTAATCACACAGCGTCTCAAACATTGTAACAGTAATTGGGAAGATGCATTCTTTATCACCCTTGCCCGTAATTTCGGTTTTGGCTTGAACGGAGATGCTTTTGAAACGTGGGCGGGACTGTTGCCGTTTCGTGCGATGGATAAGCACCGGAATGATTTGTTTCAGATAGAGGCTTTTTTCTATGGTTTGGCGGGATTGTTGGAAGAAACGTTTCTGAAAAAGGAACAGGAAGACGAGTATAGTCTCCGTCTTTGTAAGGAGTTCCGTTATTTGCAGCGGAAGTTTGAAATCAGGCAGGGGATGGACGCTACGTTATGGCGTTTTCTACGGCTTCGTCCGGAAAACTTTCCGCATATTCGCTTGGCGCAATTAGCTTATCTCTATCAGAAAGGGGATAAGTTGTTTTCACGTTTGTTGGAAGCGGAAACTCTGGTGGATGTGAGAAACTTACTGGATGCCCGTACGTCTCCCTATTGGGAAAATCATTATTTATTCGGGCGACCGTCTTCACAAAAGGAGAAGACGATGGGAGAGCGTTCCAAGGATTTGATTATCATTAATACAGTGGTTCCTTTTCTTTATACATACGGTCTGCATAAGGCAGATGAACGAATGTGTGAACGTGCCGGACGTTTTCTGGAAGAATTGAAGGCGGAGAGTAATCATATTATCCGCTCGTGGAGCGATGCCGGGCTTCCGGTTGTCAGTGCGGCGGATAGTCAGGCATTGATACAGTTGCAAAAAGAGTACTGTGATAAGCGAAAGTGTCTGTACTGTCGCTTCGGTTATGAATATTTGAGGAAAAAGTAGCTTCGAAAAAAAGGCTTTGGTCGATGAAATATGTATAATTTTACCACGTTAGTGTATTTTTCTATGTATACGTTTTTTTATTTTATCACTATCTTTACATTGTGCAATAAACAAAACATCTTATAGAAAGAACAATATTATGAATAAAATTATTAGCCTTTTCATTGCTGTATTTTTTAATGTATATACTTCTGCTCAGATAAATGCAGGAAGTACCAAAGAATCTTTAATGACTCTTGACGAGATGCCATCATGGATTTTAAGTAATATTCAATTTCCTCAAGAAGCGTACAAATATGGAATAGCTGGCATTGAACAAGTTTGTATTAGTGCATCTTGGGATGGAAAAGTTTTCATAACAAGCATACTGAATACATTAAATCCTGCTTTTGAGAAAGAAATTATGGATGTCATAAGTAAAGCTCCTCGATGTCGATATAATGGAAGTCAACCTAAAGATATATATAAATATATGCTAATTGATTTTCATCAATATATTCCTGAAGATAAACGGGAACAAATACAACAAGTAACTATGCATATTCCACCGCGTTTATCGAATATTCCTACGAGTCCTTTTAATAGCAGGGACAAGTTTGTTCAATGGATACACAACAATATTCAAATACCATCAACACTGAAATGTTATTCAGATACATTACTTTTTCAGTATACAATAACTAAAAAAGGAAAGGTAAATAATATATCTATATTACAGTGTAAGAATGATATTGTAAAATGTGCGATAGAGGATTTATTAAAAAAATCTCCTAAATGGGAACCGGCCATTGCTGATAGAACAACTCCAATTGATGTTACTATATGTGATAAGATTATTATAAAAACCGATAATGATGGAATGCTTTTGCCATTAATAGTGTATCGTGATGATGTTTTTTGTAATACAAGAAGCAAACCAACTGATCCGGATATGATCGTTTTTAATCCAGAAATAAAGGCAAAATACAATGAAGAGGGTAATTTCTTGAAAAATATTATGTGTGATGTTATAGTTGATAAAAAAATGGTTCTGAATGGCTCGTTTGTTATAGAAAAGGATGGTACGACTAGTCATATAGAAATTTCAAACAGTCCGGACGCGGAAACTGATAGTATTGTAACAGAAGCTATCGCTCGAACAAAATGGATCGCTGCGATGCAAGGAGAAAGCGCAGTACGAACGATTTATTCATTTGGGGTAAATAAGCAACCGCGAAAACAAAATCAATCCAGTAAGTATTCTTATTATGATATTTTCGGTAAATATTTTATAGCCCTCCAAGCTAATCCGATGCGTACGTCATATAGATTCATTCAGGGGGATGGAACGATACAGAACTATCCATTTAATAATCAAGGACTGTTTGACTATAAGGCTTATTACCAAGGAATGTTATATTACTACAAAAATATGGCCGGAAAGAATAGTAATATTTCAAGAGATTATTTTGATAAACTCTATAAAATGTATGCGGGATATTAAAAGAAAAGATTTGTGCAAAAAGACAATTTCAAGGAAAAAAATTTAGTCCCCAATATTAGATATTGCGGTCTCTATCAAGGAAGCCAAAGTCTGCTTATAGACTTTCTTCAGTAATCTAATGGGTTACAGATGGCAGATGTGTGATAGCTGACTTGTACTGTGGTAGATACTTATTGTGTTTTCTTTATATTCTTTTCTTTATGAAGAAACTCTAAAATTTCAGCTTCCATTCGTAAAGCTTTTGTTCCTTTTTTCTTTATCGGTTGTTTTAAAAGATAATTTCCCATGTCGATGGCTGCATTTATATTTCCTTTGTCTATATAAAGCTGGAATAATTTGTACGAAGGAGTGATATGATGTGGAATCATGGCAGCAGCCGTTTGATAGCATGCTTCAGCTTGAGCGTAATCTCTTTTTTGTTTCCAAAAATCTCCCATCTTGATATATAGTTCACTATTAGGAGCAATTCGGGCAGCTGTTTGTAATATTTGTGGTTTTGTATTTAAAGGATAATCTTCCAAACTACTTTTTGAGTAGATGTACATTAACTGTGGATTATAACAAAATAATGGGTATAATGTGGATAGTTGAGAATGGGCTTCTTCGGATATTTTATTTTTATCCACTATCCTGATAATTGTGGTAAAAGTTTTATGGTAAATATGATAGGACCAGATTGATATACATATAATAGAGATGGAGGCTATACTTCTAACGATGTATTTTGCTAAAATAGATATTGTAAACACTTTTATGGTTTTGCTTTTCATCATTCCTATTATGCTGATGAATAATATTTCTAATGGAAAAACCTGGCCAGGATAAGAAAAAAAAGAGAAGACTAGGAAAGTGGTTAAGGCGGATTTCAGACAATGGTCAGTATTATTCTTTTCTTTATAACTAAATAATGCATAAAACAACCATGAAACAACAACTAATCCAACTATTCCCTGTTCTGCTGTTATATATAAAAAATTCGTTGTATGTATAAAAAATGTTGTCAGCTAATAATGTGTATGGAGAATTTGTAGCTTGTAAGAAATATTCAGCTTGGTAAAGCATGTAATTAGCTTGCCATCCTCCGGTCCCAATACCGAATAGAGGATAATCTTCTATCATCTTTATTGTGTTATACCATATTAGCAATCGGCCATCTGCCGAATCTCTTCTTATAAAGTAGATTGATATGATAAAAACGGTGATGATAAGCAGAAAACCTGATTTCAAAAGAGTTGGTTTGACTTTGATTGTATGTTTTCTTTTTAACCATTGCCATAGGAATATCATGCTTCCTACCAATGCAGCTGTCCACCCGGCGCGTGAACCAGATAATAGTAAACCATATAAAATAAAACAGGCTATCATGCAAAATGATAATGTTAATATACGATGCTTGTTTTGTATGTTTTCATAAATGAAAAAAATAGATACTATCCAGCATACTGCTAATAATCCGCCTAATGGTCCTGGATTTCCAAACGTTCCTGTGATTCCGAAATCATGATGATTGCTCTCTAAATAATTCACTTTTTGAAGTGTTGAAATGATTACTTCGGTAATTCCCCAAATACAGACTATGTATAATAGGCAATAGCACTGTCGTTTTGGCATAATGCGTATACACGTATATATAAGGCATAATACAGTCACTCGCCAAATTGATGAGTAGTCAATAGGTACAGCTCTATTTAAGAACAGTAATATGCAAATTGATATAAGTAATATATCTTGTATTCTGATGTTTTCAATAGAATAGCTTTTCATACTGTTTATAAGGTACATTTAATTTAAGTGGAAATATATTTATATATGATTTATCCTAAAGATGAGCAATGTGTAATCTAAATTTTCCAGCACTCTTGGTTTTGTTTTACACAAAGAATGCTGGAAAATAATAATTTTCATAATCGATCGGCACTAATTTTTACAGAACTGTACCGTATAATAATAAAACTTCTTAATCTATATATAAATTCTTCTCATATCTTTTAGAAGTTAGTTTTCCTGTTTTTTCATCATTAGAATATGTTGAAAGAAACAAATGTGCCCTTACTACATTATTGGCTGGGATAGAATCCAAAGGATAGGAGAGTTCTATTCTTCCTTTTGGAGATAAACTCTTGTGTAATATCCATTTCCCGCTTTCAAGAGTAAATAGACAAATCGTCAAATCCGCGCTTTTCCCATTAGAAGATTCTGTTAAAACAATATAGCTTCCACTAAATTCACTTAACCGCCCTTGATTCATAACTAAAATTTCTTTGTCTATATTATTAGTAAGTATAAGGGTTAAAGAATTATTCGGTTTATCATAAGAAAATTCAATTTTTACTTCTTGGGCGGTACAAAAAATAGAAATGCCCAAAAGTACAATACCTATAAATAAATGTTTACTTGTTATCATTTAATTTGTTTTATGGGTAAATCATTTTTATATCTTTTGCTAACTAATTTTCCTGTCTTCCTATCTCTAAAATATGTGGAGAGGAATAATCTAGCTCTTGTAACATTATTTGCAGGGATAGCTTCAAATGAATAAAAAAGTTCTAGTCTTTCGTTAGGGTTTATTGTTTTAGAACGGATCCACTGTCCATCTTCATAGTCATATAACGAGATGATTAGATCACTCTGTCCATTATCATGTTTTTCAGTTAAAATAATGCAGCTTCCAGATGATTCATTCAATAGGCTTTGATTCAATACTATTATTTCTTTATCCGTATTATTGAAAAGTTTTAGAATCAAAGCATTGTCTTGTCTATTATAAGCAAAAGTAATTTCTAAATCCTGTGTTTGTCCCTTGCTAGGAATTGACATACACAATAATATACTTATAAAAAAAGATTTAATTGTATTCATAATTTTATTTATTTGATGATTGTTCTGTAGCAATTATTAGAAGTTGTTCATAAGTCCATTCTAACCAAGTTCTTTCATTCTCATAATAATGTGATACCTCTGGAAAGTTTTCGCGTTCTGCTTTATGCGTCTCTAATTCATTTTTATAATATTCTATTGTTCCATAGCGATCAATGATTAATTCTTGCTTAAAATCAGCTTCTCTTGTTTCGGGAGTCATTATATATTTGCCATACATTATATCTAATCTTTCATTCAATATCTTTTCAATATATGGTGGAGGATTTAGGACAATTGTTTTTTCGAGAATAGTCATTTCAAGTTTTCCATAATGCTTATGGTCAATATGGTACATCTCATGCCATATTGTGGCTATTCTATCTATTTCTGTTAAATTATCTGAGCTAAAAAATAATTGACATAGTTGAAGAACTCCATCCTTGCTTGTACGTGCAGTTGAACGACAATAGTTTTGTTTTTCAATTGTGTATTTCGTTCGATCAA
Organism: Bacteroides sp. D1; assembly: GCF_000157095.2. Lineage (NCBI taxonomy): Bacteria > Pseudomonadati > Bacteroidota > Bacteroidia > Bacteroidales > Bacteroidaceae > Bacteroides > Bacteroides sp. D1. Next base: position 177,777 of record NZ_JH114344.1, on the reverse strand, counting down.
TATTCTTAAGCTTTTCTAGTTGGATTAAAAGGCTATTTACTGCTTTTTTTTCAGCTGTAGATAAAGGAATAGATTTTTCATCAGAATTCTGGTCACCATTATTATTTTCTGTCACAGTATCATCTTCCGTACTCGTCGATTCCGGTTCTGTCGGTTCGGGGTCTATTGTTCCACTATCGGGAGGTGCTATGATTTCCCATTCATCGTTTCCGCCACTTGTTTCATTATTATTTGATTCTGGAGTAATTATGACTTCTTCAAGTGTCTCACCAATATAAGTGTAATCATCTTCATTACCATAATCATAATCGTAGTTATAGTCATCTTCTCCACGCGTTAAGACCATCTTTTTCTTTTGAATATATACAGTAGATGCTAATGCGCGAGCCTGCTCATACTTATCTGATAAATTAGTTTTCCCTGAAGCATTTAATAGAAATACCCCTCTCGTTTTTACTCCGTTCTTAAAAGTACTTATACGAGCTGTAACTTGTGAATATACACAGGAATATAATGCTACTCCTGTAAAAACCACCCTTGTCTGCACAATTTATAAAGTTGTTACAAGTTTGTGCACCATTTCTACTATCATATAATTTGGAGGGTATCAAAGTTAAGATGTATTGATCCATTCTATTGCTCTTTACATCTTTTACTATCACTAGTTTCTGATATACATTGACTTTTCCTGCAGAAGGCTTGCCATTTCTTTCATCTACATAAATTGCTTTAAAGTGATAAGTCGGAGTTATAGGAATATCATAGCAAGCGAGTCCGTTGTTGGTAGAACTGACTGCTGCATCCCAGTTAGGTACGAAATCACCGGGGGAAACTGTTTTATTCCTTTTGTTATCCAATGAACGACTTAATGTTAAATTAGCATGAGCTTGAGTTTGAAAAAAGTTTTTAGCTTCTTGCAAACTAAAATCTTTCATGTCAGTCTGTAAACCTGATTCTAGCAAATCTTCATCTTTGCAATTTACTATACTAATGACAATTGCAATTACACATAAAACAGTATAAATATAAGTTGATTTTTTCATAAAATAATCATTTTAATCCTTTTCTTTTCATTTTTCTTTCAAAATCGTATTTCCACCAACCATACCATTTTTTATAATTATCAACCTTGAATAAAGGATTTACTGTCTTACAGAAGGTTTCACCTAATTGGGAGAGTTGGTCGTATTTATCGCTATCAGACAGTTTTTTCTGATTGAGAATCTTATATTCTTCAATTGCATACTTATTATAAGCTGTCTTGAATTTGTTTATTTGCTCCTGATTTAGCCCATATCTTGATTTCAAAGTATGATCTAATGCTGCATTATTTACTTTTTTCCACTTTACAGAAACAGACGGAACAGTCTTTGCTATTTTTTTTGCCATCTCATCATCAATAGCCATCAGTTCCACTTCCCTTTCGGCATTTTTTTTATTGCTATTGAGTATGTTTGCACGTTTTTGTTTATACGTATCTTCTATTTTTGCTATGGTAAAGGCATCTTTGTATGTAACTCCATATTTGTCCATATTGTCAAGTGCTCTGAAGAACAGTCTCTTATATTCGATATACCAAGTCCCATTTTCAGTTCCTAATATTTGTTTTATTTTAATATTTAGCTCGGATACCATAGTATCACTATTTTCATATTTTTCCCATGCTTCTCCAGTATCTTTATGCATTTTATCTCGTTCTTTGACCCATTCCGATTCGGCCTTATACAAAGCACGCATTTTTTCATATGGAATAAATTTGTTTTCACTTAGTATTTGGTAACGTTCCATTTCTTGGG
>NZ_JH114344.1:106555-175881 GCF_000157095.2 Bacteroides sp. D1 | reverse complement strand
CAAGAGCTCCATTTTTTTATGTTTTCCTCCAGAAAATGCTTGGCTGATTATTGTACCATATTTTTTATAAAGCTTTTTTTGTTCCGCTTTAAATTGAGTAGAGCTAATTTTCCGATTCTTTAGCTGGTCATTCTCTTTCTGTAAGGAGAATAGAATTTGTTCGTATTCATCTGCCTTTTGACTATTGATTTTATACGTTCTCATCATATATTCCTTGCGTTTACCGATGTTTACGCCCGGAATAATTTGTGAAAAGCCCACACTTCCTATTAAAAGTAAGGACAAAAACAAAGTAATTTTTTTCATAATTTTATTATTTAATAGTTAGAAATAATTTTACCACCATATCTGTTTCCCATTTTCATAAGTGAATGGACGTTCTTCACGGCCTTTAGTCAAATTGCGCAACCATAACAGAGCTTTTTGAGGTACGTTATCATAAACGACACTATCACCTATTGGTCGTTTCCGGCCTAAACTTATCCATTGATCCTGCCAATAAAACAGTTCATAAGTGTCTGTTGAAACTATTGCATTATCGTCATTACGTGGAGCAAATCCAATTTTTGAAATCTTCACAGGTTTATATAAATCCACACCAACCCATAAGTCTATGCCACCACTCACTTGATAATAGGTAAGTGGTTGTCCATCGAAAATATTAAGCATAGTACTGTCTTCGTATATAGCATCACAAGCTATAGGGTGGAATGGTAGAAGCTTTTCATCAGATTGATATAAACAAAATTCTGCGATACTAAAGGTCCCTTTTGGTTTTCTATAACGTATGTAACGATAGGCTTTCTCTGCAGATATTTCTATCTTTTGCATTTTGCTTTCCGGAGTTTTTGTTATTTTATAAAGTTCCGTTGCATCAGAAAAGTCTGCTTTATTTGCCCCTTCAAAAACTCCCATAATCATCAATTTTGAGAAATCAACAATTCGCATATTCAAAGGGAATTTGCGTTTACATACTACTCTTTCAAGATGTTTAGTGTCTGGTTTTATTTCCCTTACTGAATCCTCCGATACTATTATTGGGCTGCCTATTGGAATGGCCTCTTCATTTACCCAGTGAGTTGGGAGATAAACTATGCCATCACCTAAATCAATAGCTTCCTTATTACGATCAACATTGTATATATTTCCAGTCCCAATGTGATGGAATGTTTGAGAAGAGGAAAAAGCAACAGGTACCCATCTTTTTGGGGAAAATACAGATAAAAAATTTTCTTTTTCTTTATTTATATTAGTCGAGACTGTAACATCACAAGAGCCGATGTTGTGCAATTTTGTAACATCCAGTAGGTCATTGTGACGAAATAATTCGGGAATATTGTCGATGTGTTTGGCTAAATCTTGTATTGAATACATCTTACGATATATTTTAGGAGTTTTACGTGATAGGTAATAATCTCCGTTTGCTTGTTTGTCTGTGTTTTGTAATGGATATATTTTATTGTCTGGTAATATAATTGAAACAAAAGAATGTCCATTGTTATTGCTTCCCCAATAAGGTACAAATTCAAATGCGGCAGGAATTCCTACTGACCGTAAGGCCATAGTAACTAATGCTGTTCTATCATCACATTTACCATATCCTGTCTTTATTATTGATGAATATGATTTTAATGTATCTTTGTAAAATTCGGGAGATAGCTCTATTTTAATTTGAGCATTTATATTCTGTGCTGTTTGAATAATATCGTTGGTACATTGTTTCTCAAATTTTCTACTACAGTCCCATTTCCAATAATATTGTAATGATTCATCAGCGACTCTGTATGGTAAGATGTATTCGCAGAACTGTTCGAATGTATAATTTTTCAAATAAGGACTCTTTTCTTTTAAAAAGAATGAATGCTCTAGTGATTTTATGAGAGAGTCAGCTTTTACTATATCAATATCATATATTTTCTGTTCTTTGCCATTGATGGAATATTTGTTAGGCATATTTTCTATCAGAAAGCAAGCAGCTTTATATTTATCTTTGTCCTTATTTGTTTTATAATGTTCTAAAAAGCGAGTAAGTTCCTTTTTATTTGTTTGAGAATTGTTTGCTATTTCCCATGCTAGTTTTTCACTGGATGAAGTACAACTGAGTAACAAGAGAAGTAAAAATACGGTGTAAATTGTTTTCATAGTATTATAATGTTAAAGTGTATTCTTTGTTTGTATGTTGTTACAAAGGTGAGGAGAAATAAGTATTTAGGTATGAGTAAATGGTACATTAGTAGGATGAAAACGTACATTATTTGACCGTAGACGAATGGAATCGGATATTTCTTTAAAATCTTTTATTTAGAACGTAATAACGAAGTTTCTTTTGTGCCTTGATTTGAACCAATTTTAATGTATAAAAGTATTGCAAAACCAAACTTGTTACTATCTTTGCGCCGTCAATTAAACTATTAATTTATATAGTGTTATGAGAGCTAAAAAGTTTGTATGCTGCTTGCTGGCTATGATGCTGCTCGCAGGTGTTTCGTTTATCTCCTGCGGTAATAGTTCCAAGGCAAAAGCCGATAGTGAACTGACTACACAAGACGGTGAAGATTTCAAATCCTTTCTGGATAAATTTACTTCCAGTGCAGCCTTCCAGTATACTCGTATCAAGTTCCCATTAAAGACTCCGATCACTTTGTTGGCAGATGACGGAGAAACCGAGAAAACATTCCCTTTCACTCGGGAAAAGTGGCCGTTGCTGGATAGCGAAACCATGAAGGAAGAACGTATCACCCAGGAAGAGGGAGGTATTTATGTTTCCAAGTTTACGTTGAATGAACCGAAGCATAAAATCTTTGAGGCAGGCTATGAAGAATCCGAGGTTGATTTGCGTGTCGAGTTCGAGTTGCAGTCGGACGGGAAATGGTATGTGGTAGATTGCTATACAGGTTGGTATGGATATGACTTGCCGATTGGAGAGTTAAAGCAGACTATTCAGAATGTGAAAGAAGAAAATGCCGCATTCAAAGAAATACATCCTTAGAAAGGAGAAATAAGTATTAAGTATCAAGTGTTGAGTATTAGCCAGTCATTTGATGTTAATACTTAATATTTGATACTTGATACATGATATCGATTACGGTTCTCCGACATAATATCCCAGTTCAGATTCTTTTCCATCCACCATCTCTCTGACAATACCATTTTTGGTGTTGAACTCTTGATAGAGTTCTTCATAATCACGTGTATAGTCTGCATCGGGGACTACGTTAACATCAAATTTAAGTTCGGCTCTCCCGTCGGGGAGCATATTGCCGAAAATCCGGATGCGGTGAACCACTTCGCCTACATTCTTGATGCTGTTGTAGGTTGCTTTGAATTGCCTGATACCGTCTTCGGGAATGATGATATGCGAACTTTTATCCAGAATGATACAGCCACAGGAAGGTTGCATTTCTGAAATGATTAACGGAGCGTCTCCCGTGTTGGTGATGGTAAACATGATATCGAGTTGCTGACCTTGCTTGATAGGGTAATAGTGCCTGACGGAATCTTTTATCGTCATGCTGGTGGGACGTACTTCCTTTCTGCACCCTGTAAAGTAGAGCGGAAGTGCCGTCAGTAGTAAAATATAGAATATAGATTTATTCATTGTTGCCATTTATTTTTGTTATATCACTTTTTCAGCATTTAAGGGATGAATGCAATTTCATCGATACCCATTTGCGTTCCCGGCTTCTTTAAACAACTGATTTTTATGCTTAATTGTTCTGTTCCGTTCAAGTCTGCCGGAACGGTGGCTTTCATCATTTCTCCTTTTTCTGGGGAGTCTTCCGGTTTCAGGTCTATTGTTTTATAGGCTACTCCGTCTTTCAACAGTTGAACTTGCTGTGGAGCATAGATGCGATGGCGGGGAAGATTCAAAAAACTGATATAGAATGTTCCTGATGCATTGAGTCCTTTAACCGGCAGGTTGATGGTACATTCTTCTCCCGGAATGATAACCCAACCGCAATGATAGTCTCCGGGTAAACCGTGAGTGCCATCGGTCAGTTTCTTTGAATCATTTTTATTTAGTTTAGGGGTTGCGGAAGGATGCATTCCCAGAAACAAACTTTTCTTTATGTCGGAAGCAAGTATATATTGTTCCCATTCCTTTATATAATAGTCAATCTCATAAGCTGACTCATTATAATATCCCATTCCGGCAAATGCTTGATGCTCTTTGAGCTGGGTGACCCATTTACGAGCTTGGGGAAGCGGTTGAATATCCTTTCCATTCCGCTTGGCATATCCGTAAGCGTCGAAACTGTGGTCACGTGCTAATTCCATGCGCGTGAAAGACAAGGCGGTCTGGAGCTCGTGCAGCTTTTTGCGCTCTTTCCCTTTTGCTTCGGATACAAAATCTCCCATTTCATCATAGAATTTGATAAACTTCTCCGGATAGAGGAATCCTTTTTCCGATTCTCTGATACCGGCGTAAAGTCCGAGCCGCTTTCCGGATTGGGCGTTGTTTTCTAGCTCTGTGTAGTAATCGTACAGCCATTTTTTGGATACCGGGTATTCCTGATTGAAATAGCTTTTAATTAACTCATCAACCGGAAGCTCCGGGTTGATAAGAAGGGCTGATAATACAAAAGTCCTCATTTCATCGAAGGAAGAATAGCTGTAACCGCTTCCGTTGAAAAATATGCCGCTGGCTCCGTGTTGTTTGAAAAGTTGGAGTCTTTGCTGGGCTATCTTTAATATGGGGAAAGGAGTGAGGTAGTCGTCGAAGTTGTTGATATAGTCCCATATATAGATGTTGTTCGTTACTTTCTTCCAGTTGTCGAGTTGTTCCGCAAATTTCTTGTCTTGCTCGTCCTTGCCGTCTGTCCGGCGGAGCGGGTAGTCGATAGCGCTGACAATTACCCCGACGTTAGGCGGGAGCTGCTTGTCTGTGACTTGTTGCGTAGTCAGGTAGGAAGTCGTAAAGAACGTGTGTTTGGGAAAACGCTGCGACAGGCGGAGGATCAGTTCCGTAACGGCGGGAGTTGCGTTCTTCTCTGTATTTCCCAATGCGGTGCAGGTGGCACACGTACAGGCGTACGGAGTATCATCCGGTGCGATTACAAAACGGAAATTCCCCTTTTCACCGAAGTTATCTACGATGTAACTTTCTATCTGGCGATACATATCCTCGGAAGAGAAACACAGTTGTGAGTCATCTGTCTTCCCGTGAATGGTGGCATATACTTTCTCTGCATCTTTTCCCAAGACTTTTCGCAGGTTGTGTCCCCATATTCCCCAGCTGTCATCAAAGTTGTTCAGGCCGATAACGCCTGTATGATCGGCGTTCAGGCCGTATGGAGAATAAATACTTTGATAGTCAAATGCAAAAGCTCCGCAAGTATCGTTGAGATTGATAAGGGCGGGAGGAAGATCCGAACCGTCTATACGCGGGTCTTCTTTGCTGATCTTCTTTATCAGTTGGTATTGCAGCCATAACATTTGTTTGTCGTCACTTGCGGTCAGTCTGATATCAGAGCCTTTGCAGGCTACTTTGAATCCTCTCTGCAATGTTGGGTCTATCTGTATGATGATGCGCCACATGTCCATTTCGGAAACGCCAAAAGCTACTATTTCATCGTCGTTTGCACGCTTCTTGAGATGTTCGTACAGGTATTTCGCCCACCGGGTGTCTCTGTCGGTCGGATCCTCACCAATGGTGACGAGATACCCTTCTTTAGATGGGAACATCTCCGTGCGTGCCTGCATACGGCAGCCGGATAAAAGGCAGCAAATACATATCATTCCTGCCAATACAGGGCCAAGCGTATCAGAATGAAATATAAACTTGTGCATAGATGTTATATAAGTTTTTATAGCGTGTCGATATGGATTCTATCTGGTTGGACGGACTTGTCCCTCGCACCGTATTGGTTTGGTTATAATAGGTGTTCCAAGTGCCCATCAAGCCTATGGTAATGTTGGGACTGACCATATACTGACCTCCCAATCCCACCATGGTATTGGTGTGAGAGAAAGAGCCGGGCAGCGCATAGTCCAGTACGGCCGTTTCCGGTGCCGATCCGATGCTTGCCATGGCGTTGATATTTGTCTTTGTATCGCTCGCCGGGAAGTATTTGGCGCCAATCTGCGCATTGTAATAGAAGTTAGAGTTGAAGAAGTGCATATCGATCTTCGTGTTGAGACGAACCACTTCAATGGTCTTGGCTAATTCTCCGCCTACAGTGAGTAGGTTAGTCTTTGACTCATTCCAACCCGTAAACAGATAGCCATTGTCTCCGGTGCCGCCTGCAAAGAATTCATCGTTCCATTCATAACGCTTTGTGTAGGCGGCTACCCGTCTATAACCCACATGTGCGCCTATTTCCCAATCATTCTTGAGATAATGCCGTAAAGCGACATCAGCCGTTATGTCCGGGAAGTATTTGGTCGCAAAGGCTGCATTGGCCGTGAGGCTCCACTTCGGTGAGAAGTGATGCGTCCACTCACCTTGTACCTGAATGCCGACTCCTCCCGGTGTCTGTTCTTCAGCCTCCATGCTGTCGCTTGCCGAGCCGCTTCGTCCTGCATAGTTGAGACGTCCTGTATAGCTGTTCTTCTGGCCTTTTCGGGTGTATTCAGCGGTGGCAACGGAGGTAATGATGTCTTCTTCTCCGTAGCGTGCACGCAGGTAGGTCAAAGCAATCTCATTCTTGAGCATCATGCTTCTAAGGCCCGATAAGTGTCGTTGGAAAGAGCGATATTCCATGATGGATGGCTCGTAGTACTTTTGGTAATAATAGGCTGAATCCGCTTGACGGTTGGCTTCATATACCACTCCCTTGGTGTACTTCAATGATTTGTTCTGACTGTCGTAAAGCAAAGCTGTATCAAGAACAGCGAGAGCCTTTTCCGGTTCTTTCGCCTTTGTCAGTTGCAGGGCACGATATTCACTGCTTTGTGAGAATGCGCCTATAATCTCTTTGTTACTCGGGTATTTATTGAGTATCGGTTTCAGGAATTCCAAAGAAGCTTCGTATCTCTTGTCACGCTCAAGGACAGTAGCCCTCTTTGCCTGATAGAACGGTTCTTCAGGATAATAATTGATCCCTTGAGCCGTATATTTCTCGAATTCATCGTATTTTCCGAGTAAACCGGACGAGTTGATGGCATACCGTAATCCGAGATCGCTCGATGGATTCAGGCTAACCAGTTTGATGGCTTCTTCGTATGCTTTCTTCGTAGCTCCGGCTTCCATGCACTTTTTGATGTAGGGCACTGCCAGTTCCTCGTATCCGATGACGTAGAAGATACGCATATCCTCGTCGCTCTGCTCGATGGCAGACAAGTATAGTTGCAAAGCCTCTTCGGTTTTATCCATTTTATCGAGAATAAATGCCCTTTTCAACGTGCAGTTTTCGTAATCAGGGAAGTGAAGAGTGATGGTGTCCAATGTGGCAAGTGCTTCATTGTAACGTTTCATATTGATATAGCAACTCAAGGCTTTTTCCCATGCGGCACCGTTCACTTCATTGTCGTCTACATGTTTTTGAGAAACGAACAATACGTGCGGCAATGCTTCTGCGTACAGACCGAGTTCCATCAGTTTTTCAGCTTTCTTCATGTGTTGTGCGCTCATGGCAAGCGTAATATCATAATCATCAGGATACATCTCATACATCTTTTTCAGCGTTGAATAGGCAAGATCATCCTCATTCATCTGGCGATAAAGCATATATTCTTTATAAAGAATTCCTTTATCATTGTTGCCATATTGTTTTTTAGCTTCTCTGATATAGAAGAGTGCATCATCGGTATATCCTCGAGTGACGGAAGTGTTCAGCAGGTAGTCTAATGCTTCCTTGTTCTTATTACCTCCTTCGTAGGCCATGCCATATAATACATAAGGATCCCGCTGCTTCTCTGCTCGGGCAGCCTCCATTAACAGGTCGTTATACATACGCCGTATGGCAGGGCTGTTGTTTCTTCGCATTTGCTCGCGTATAAACACCAGAGCTTCCGGATAACGTGCCAATTCACTAAGGATACTCGCCCTTTTGACGATAAGCGCACCGCTTCCCGGTATGGCAGCCAAACCGTTGGATGACCAGCCTAGAGCAGCTTCCCGGTTTCCTTCCTGTAAATGCAGGTTAATGATGTCCAGATAATATTCTTCGTTTTGAGGAGATACTTTGATGAGCTCCGTCAGCTTTTCGATAGCCTCTTTTCGGTTACCGCCTTTTTTCATTTGCTGGTAGCCTACCTCCATGCTGTAGATATAATCCTTCCTTAGAATGGTATCGTTCGGGTAAATCTGATTGATTCGTTTCAACAGGCGATCCGCTTCCACATCGTTGTTCTGCTTGCGGTATAGTTCAATCTTCCTTCGCCATAAGCCTCTCCAATACGGATTTACTTCCAGCAACTCATTAACGTAACAAATGGCACTGGAATAATTCTCGGTGATATCTTCTACGTCTACCAGCAGATGTTTGGCATTGACGTTGTTGTAATTGTCATCTATCGCTTTGACAAGATGATAACGCGACTGGTCATAGTTCTTTTCGTGGAACCAGTATTTTCCCATGAGCCATTCAAGGTCAGAAACATTCGGGTATTTCTGAAGGCCCTCCTCCAACAGCTCTTTCCCTGCTTCCCATTCCTCGTTCGCAAAATGCTCCTGTACAATCTGGGCATATTGCTCCGGTGTCTGGAATCCGTTGTCGGTCCCGGAGGAAGAGGTTATCAGTAAAAACAGACAACCTAATATGGTGATCTTATGGAGAAATTCTCTGTTCATTCTATCTTGTCTTTAATCTTTCTTTCTTGTTTAAATCGTAGCAGGTTCGGGCTTCATTGGCGTTGTATCAGTATTGTCCGCACTTTCTTCTTTCTGCTTGAATCCCTTACGTTCCATGTTCTTCCACTTGAAGTCTCTATTGGTCAGATAACTGAGGTATCCTCTCAATGAACAGAAAGTGATGATGGGATGATAGAAGATAGGCTCCAATATGGACGCAATGATAATCCACAGGTATTCATATCCTCTTTTATATAGCATCCCGACATAGTAGTCGTAGGTAATAACAACGATGGAAAGGAACTGGCAGAACGTATAGATCGTCAGGTAAATCATCCATGCCGTGTTCCAGTTGACCGCCCCTGTAAAGGCCAGATAGATAAATACGATCAAACCGGTAAGCTCGATGATTGGCGCCAGAAACTCAAAAATGAACATATAAGGCAGGGTTAATAATCCCATCTGTTTATATGTCTTTTTAAAGATCATTTTATGATGGATACTAAGTGTCTGGAACAATCCCCGTGCCCAACGGGTACGTTGCCGGTAAAGCATTGCCAGGTTGGGAGGCCCTTCCGTCCAACAGCAAGTATCAGGAATCTGTACGATTTTATAAGGACGGGAGAAATCGCACATATATCCTACCATGCGGGTAATGAGGTCCATGTCTTCGGCAAAAGAGGGAGCATCATATCCTCCGGCAGCAATCGCTACCGAACGGTCGAAAAGACCGAATCCACCGGAAACATTCGGCATGCCATTGATAGCGGACCACCCCATCTTGCCAATCAGATAGGAACGCATATATTCCAGATTCTGGAAAAGCGGAATCGGAGTACGGGGAGTTCTCACGTCCACGATTTGTCCGTCTTTCACAACGCATCCGTTCGCCATCAACATCGTTCCGCTGACTGCAATTACTTGTTTTTCTGAAGATATAATGGGCGAGATACAACGATAAAGAGCATACTTTTCCAAAATGCAATCCACATCCGTGCAGATAAAATAAGGATAAGAAGCAACGTTGATACCCGCATTGGATGCATCCGCTTTGGTTCCTCCATTTTCTTTGTCTACAACGATGAGTCGGCTGTATTTCGGGTTGGAGGATTTGAGGAGTCTTCGGAACGGTCTGGTTTTGATTCGCTCGATATAAGCATAGGGCACTTCTACCAGTTCATAATATTCGGTCATCTTTTTCAATGTACTGTCCGTACTTCCATCATTTACAATAACCACCTCGAAAAGCGGATATTCCAATGCAAGCATGGAGTTCACATTATCAATGATTGTCTTTTCTTCATTGAAGGCAGGAGCAATTACCGAAATGCCCGGTGTATAGGGGGATTCCTTGATTGTTTTCCGCATATAGCTTTCCACATAGTAATCCTTTCTCCGTTTTAGAGAAATGAAAGAGAGGAAGGCGAATGTGATGAAGAATATCGCCAGCATGCTCGTATAAAAGAATACGAAATAATTGAAGAATGTAAATATTATATCTCTCATATTCTCTAAATTAACTGGTTGATTAACGGATGCCTGGTATGGGCAAACAATATAGCTGTGTGGGAATCTGCTTTTCTCTCCAATTGATCGAATGTTTTTCTTCCCATTGCACTGTATTCATAGAGGGACTTCAGGATGATACGTTTTGTTCCCCAGTTGTCTGCTTCATCATAAGCATTGTAAAGAAATCCTAATGCCTTATCTGTTTTCAGGTCTGCAACAGCCGAAATGATTTGTCGTTTGACTTCTTCCGGTTGCACATGATACATTTCAATCAGTTTGGGCTCAATCTCTTTATATTTTAGTTTTCCTAAAGTTCTGATCGCTTCACCCCGTATTTCCACAGAACGGGCATTGAGTTGCTTCGCGAGAATTGGGGCACTATCGGTTTCATTATATAACCGGATTTCGTTGATAAAGAATATCTTAACATTCTCTTCGGCCGAAGTATTCACCCATTTAATAAAGCTGGGTGTATTATATCCCACCTTCTTACGGTGTTCCAGAATAGCATGCAACTCCATCATGTCCCATTGCCTTAACTTCATGCCGATGTCTTCGTCGAAGAAGCGGAACGGGTCACCCTGGCTTAACCACATATAAGTATAGCGTGCCGAGTTTCTTAATTCTAGTTCACGATGATAGAGGAAACGCACCAATACCGCTTCAGAGGCATAGCCATTGATGGACTGAATAAGTTTCAGAGCTTGTATCTTTGATCTTTTGGAACCGAATTGAAGTTCGCGTTCAAGGAAACGTGTGATTTGGAATACGGTTTGAATCGTTTGATAGTTTAGTTCATTGATCTCATCTTCATGCACACTCTTGATTTCTGTTAACAGTTGAGTGATAATACGTAACTCATTAGGCTTGGGACGTTTTTTCGTATCATACTGTAATCTGTCTGCGATTTCCTCTTCACTCAATGTGTTGGAATCTAGCGAGATAGATTTCATTTCCTCGTAATATTTATCGAAAGCTTTATTGTATCTTCGCTTCTCTTTCCGCCTTTTAAATATACCATATATAATATGGAATAGGAGAAACAAGTACGCAATAATGCAAAACATTACAGCAATTGAGCATATTCTTATGATTAAAGGATAGCCAATAAACTTGTAATATATCCAATAGAAATAATATTCTATGTAATCTATACCATACAGTACTTGATCCATTTCCCTTGATATATTTATATATAGAACTTGTATATTCGGAATAAAAGTTCTATATTTGTTGTATTGAATGTTCTGTCTAATGCAAATATACGAAATAACTTGTATATATTATCCATTGTTCGTGAACAGGCCTTTTGAACCATATTTTGACTCTTGTGATTATTTTCGATGGAAAGGATTGAAATTACGAATGAGAACGTCAAAAACACTATTAATCGTTAAATATATTTTTGATAAGTTAACATATAGAGCTCGGATATTGGGTGTGATAAGGTAGAGCTTTCATGGGAAACTGAAACAAACAATAAATTTAAAAATTAGATTAAGATGAAAATTAAAAGTTTGATGTACGTCCTTATGGGGACAATGTTGGTTACTACTTCCTGCTCTGATAATGAGTTGGAAAAAGGTAACGATGGTTCGGGAACTGTTGACCCGGTAAATGCTTCTACACTTGTGAATGTATATTCCGATAAAAGTGCTTCTGAAGCGAGTCTGCTTGTGGGAGATGTATTAGTGAAAGATTCCCGTACTCTTACGTTGAATGTTCCTGCTGCTTGCGAGAAAGTGTATATGAAATACAATACAGTTTCGGGAACAGAAGCTACAAAAGAATTTGCTTTGTCTCCTGTTAGTCGTGGTGTAGATCAGAGTACTGGTTTCAATTTTGAAACAAACCGTCTGGCATCGGTAACTCTTGCGCTTCCTGAAGATGCAGTGCAGCCGACAAATGAAACGGACCAAGGCTATCTTTTCTATCATAACACAGGTGTGGTGATGTTCGAAGATGGTTGGCCTATTCAACTGGATTCATGGTATGATGAAGATTTCAACGATGTTGTATTCGAGTATGACTTGAAGGTGACTGAATGTCATAGTCAACAGATGATGGAGACTGTAGGAGGTAAAGAAGAATTGTTGTTGACTTTGGATGTTCGTGCTGTAGGTGGTATATACCCGACTGTGTTAGGTGTTGTACTGGATGGTTTGAAAAGCGAGTATGTTGATCGGATTACTGCAAGCCTTGTACTAAAAGGTGGTCAGGGAACAATGACAGACTTAGCTAAAGAGGAACTTTCTACAAAAAATATAGTGAAAGTTGAAAATAAAAATTGGAATTGGAGTAATGATACTCGCAAAGAACCGCGTTTCGCAATATTGACAGTGGATAAAGCACAAGCGGAAGGAACTGTTATTACACTGGATGGTTTAACTTCTTTGATGGATAATAATCAGGATATGTTTCAGGTAACACAAGGAAAAGTAAGAGAAGGACTACCTATGTTGCGTGCTGAAGTTAGACTGATTGGTAAAGAAGGATTAACTGGAGCCGAAAGAGATGCTCAGCTTGCAGCATTTAGAGAGTTGATTTTAGATACTAATAGACAGAATTTCTTTATTAAGGTGAACGGTGGTAAAGAAATACACATGAGGGGTTATGCACCGACTTCTGCTTACAAAGCAGAATATGAAGCATTGGTTGCGGGTGACACTACACTGGATGCAAATGTTTATTATTCAAATACCAAAGGTTCCACTTGGGGAGTTAAACTTCCGGTTGGCACACGTCATGCTTATGAACGTGTACCATTTAGAGAAGCATATCCTGATTTTACTAAATGGGTAGATAGTAAGGGTGCTTCAAACCAGAAATGGTATGAGAACTTTGTTGATGAAAAAACTATAAGATATTGGTAATGCAAATTATCTGTCAATACGTTATTTGAGTTATTTTGTACAATTTGAACCCCTCTTTTTTCGAAAAGAGGGGTTTCTTTGTATTCGGAAGAATAATCTTTAAACTAATACCGTAATGACGAAGCGATTTTTTATAGGCTACAGTTTGATTACTTTTTTTCTCTTAAATAGTGTGGTGCTTTTGGCACAGCACAAAGCTTCCTTTGTGCAGCAATGGAAAATAGAAGATGCATCCCATGCTTTGCAGATAATAGAACGTGCAGATACATTAGAATTGATAGTTCCGGACGGACTGACTATGTGGTATCGGCAACGATTGACGGGCGATTATGAAATATGTTATCGTATTTGTATGGTGATGCAAGGTGGAAAGTATGACCGCTTGAGTGATCTGAACTGCTTCTGGGCTGCCAATGATCCTAAATACCCTGATGATCTTTTTGCCCGTAGTCAGTGGCGTGACGGCATCTTTAAAAACTATAACACATTAAACCTTTTCTACGTTGGATACGGAGGAAATGATAATTCAACGACCCGTTTCCGTCGATACAAAGGAGAATATTATGGAGTGGCAGATGACAAGGTGAAACCTTTATTGAAAGAATATACCGATGCCTCTCATTTACTCGTCCCCAATCAGTGGTATGAGATTCGGATTCGAGTGGAAAAGGGAATCACAACTTATTCTGTGAATGATGAAGAGTTGTTCCGCTATACCCTTGCGGGTGGTGAAGGTGACGGACACTTCGGTTTACGTCTTTTGCAGAATCACGTACTCTTTACAGATTTTAAAGCGACTATACTTTGACTTATATACTGAAAACCTAATAAGACTATATTTCCATGATGAAACAACCTTTTACTAAATTTGGAGTGACAACTCTGTTTTCTCTTTTGTGCTCAGCATTCCTTCATGCTCAAGTTGTAACAGATGAACGGATGTTTTCTTTTGAAGAACCGCAAATACCGGATTGCATCACCGCTACCCATTCCCGCCTGTCGGTATCTGATCTGCATTATAAAGATGGAAAACATTCGTTGGAATGGACATTTGAACCGGGTGGTATATTGGAACTCAAGAAAGACCTGAAGTTTGAGAAGAAAGATCCGACCGGCAAGGATTTATATCTTTCGGCTTTTATTGTGTGGGTTTATAATGAAGTTCCCCAAGATACGATCATTGAGTTTCAGTTTCTGAAAGACGGCAAACGATGCACATCTTTCCCTTTTGGTATTAATTTCAGTGGTTGGCGCGCCGCATGGGTTTGCTATGAACGTGATATGCAAGGCACACCGGAAGAAGGTATGAATGAACTCCGGATTATTGCTCCAAATTCAAAAGGAAGCCTTTTCATCGATCATTTGATTACGGCTACTAAGGTTGATGCACGTCAACAGACGGCCGATCTGCAAGTCCCTTTTGTCAATGCCGGAACCACCAACCATTGGCTGGTTGTCTATCAACACTCGCTTTTGAAACCGGATATTGAATTGACTCCTGTAGACGATAAGCAAAGAGCAGAAATGCAACTGTTGGAAAAGCGTTTTCGTGATATGATCTACACGAAAGGGAAAACGACAGATAAAGAAGTAGAAACCATCCGCAAGAAATATGATTTCTATCAGATAACTTACAAGAATGGTCAAGTATCGGGAGTACCTATTTACATGGTACGTGCTTCAGAAGCTTATGAACGGATCATACCGAACTGGGATAAAGATATGCTGACTAAAATGGGAGTGGAAATGCGTGCTTATTTCGACCTGATGAAAAGAATTGCCGTTGCATATAATAATGTGGTAAATCCGGTGATTCGGGAAGAAATGAAGAAGAAGTTCTTAGCAATGTACGATCACATAACCGATCAGGGGGTAGCTTATGGTAGTTGTTGGGGAAATATCCATCATTATGGCTATAGTGTTCGCGGTCTGTACCTGGCATATTTTCTGATGAAAGATGTGCTTAGGGAAACCGGGAAACTTCAGGAAGCCGAACGGACATTACGCTGGTATGCGATTACTAACGAAGTATACCCTAAACCGGAAGTCAATGGAATTGATATGGACTCTTTCAATACACAGACCACAGGACGCATTGCCAGCATTTTAATGATGGAAGATACACCGGAAAAACTACAATATCTCCGGTCTTTCTCCCGTTGGATTGATTTTGGTTGCCGTCCTGCATTGGGATTGTCCGGTTCGTTTAAAGTAGACGGAGGTGCTTTCCATCATCGAAATAACTATCCGGCTTATGCTGTGGGCGGACTCGATGGAGCAACCAATATGATCTATCTTTTCAGCCGGACGGAATTTGCTGTTTCCGAGTTAGCTCATGAAACAGTGAAAAATGTACTGTTGACCATGCGTTTCTATTGCAATAAGCTGAACTTCCCTCTTCCCATGTCCGGTCGTCATCCAGATGGAAAAGGTAAACTGGTTCCTATGCATTTTGCTATGATGGCTTTAGCCGGTTCTCCCGATGGAAAGGAGGAATATGATAGTGAAATGGCTTCTTCTTACCTCCGTCTGATTTCAGACCCAAGTATTGAAAATGACTCTCCCGAATATATGCCTAAGGTTTCAAATGCTGAAGAACGTAAGGTGGCAAAACGTCTTGTGGAGAAAGGTTTCCGTCCGGAACCGGACCCGCAGGGAAATATAGCGATGGGATATGGTTGCGTCTCTGTCCAACGTCGTAGTAACTGGTCGGCTGTGGCACGCGGACATTCCCGTTATCTATGGGCGGCAGAGCATTATCTGGGAGCAAATCTATACGGTCGTTACCTGGCACACGGCAGTTTGCAAATATTGACTGCTGCACCGGGACAGACAGTAACTCCCGCCACTAGCGGCTGGCAGCAGGAAGGTTTTGACTGGAACCGTATTCCGGGAGTGACATCTATTCATTTGCCATTGGAGCAATTGCAGGCTAAGGTGCTCAATGTGGATAGTTACTCTGGAATGGAAGAGATGCTTTACTCCGACGAGGCTTTTGCCGGTGGTTTGTCTCAACAGAAGATGAATGGTAATTTCGGAATGAAGTTACATGAGCATGATAAGTACAACGGATCACATCGGGCACGTAAATCTTACCATTTCATCGATGGAATGATTGTTTGTCTTGGTTCGGATATTGAAAATACAAATACGGAGTTCCCGACAGAAACGACTATCTTCCAATTGGCAGTTACTGATAAAGCAGGGCATGATTATTGGAAAAATTATCAAGGAGATAAGAAAGTATACGTAGATCATTTGGGAACGGGTTATTATGTTCCAACTCCCATCCGGTTTGAGAAGAACTTTCCTCAATACTCGCGAATGCAAAATACAGGAAAGGAAACAAAGGGTGATTGGGTTTCTTTGGTTGTAGATCATGGAAAGGTACCGAAAAACGGAAGTTATGAATACGCTGTTTTGCCTCAGACGAATGAAGCTCTGATGAAGAAATTTGCAAAGAAGCCTACTTATAAGGTATTACGGCAAGACAGGAATGCACATATTGTTGAGTCCGTTTCCGAACAGATCATTTCTTATGTGTTGTTTGAAACTTCTGAAACGACATTGCCGGGTGGCTTATTACAACGTGTGGATACTTCCTGTTTGGTTATGACTCATAAAGAATCTGCTGATAAGATTAAGTTGACGGTGGCACAACCGGATTTGGCTTTGTATCGCGGTCCAAGCGATGAAGCGTTTGATAAAGATGGGAAACGTATCGAACGTAGTATCTATTCACGACCATGGATTGAAAATGCCAGTGGTGAAATACCTGTGACTGTAACGATAAAAGGGCAATGGAATGTAGAAGAAACTCCCTTTTGCAAGGTGATTTCTTCTGATAAGAAGCAAACAGTTTTGCAGTTCAGTTGCAAAGATGGTGCTAGCTTTGAAGTGGAGTTAAGGAGATAAAAGTCAGACAATAGGAGATCATTTGCTTTCCCTGATAGGGGAACAGTAGTTTCTCTTGGAGAAACCATAGTTTCCATGCCGTTGAAACTATTGTTTCTAGGTGCTGAAACTACAGTTTCCCAATGCTGAAACTTTAGTTTCCCGGTACGAAACCTTTGGTTTCAAGCCTTGAAACTAAAAGTTTCCCTACGAGAAACAAGGGTAATGCATTCATGAAATAAATAGGATTGCCTGGAGCTTCCGGAGTGAATACCTCCGCGTTGTGAAATGTAGCTTATCTGTTTCTGGTGACAGCATTATTGTTGTCACACTGCTGTCACCTATTGCTGTCACGGTGTTAATTGTTAATAATCAAACCGTTAAGCAGCAATCGGTGACAGGTGACAGATATATAATTAAAATAATTGTATAGAGAGGTTAGAACATAAACATGGCAACGGCAACAATACGGTTGTTACATACGGCATGGGTATCTTGAATTTTCCCATTGGACGTATTGAGCGAACCATACCATGCAGAGCTTAATGTATATTCCAACCCGAATTTCCAGTGGGGGACATTGTAGGTCAGTTCTGCTCCTGCCGTAACTAATTGGTTAAGGTCTGTTCCTGTTCCATAAAGTTTTGCATCATTTCCTTTGGGAGCATATAGTGCATCACTTGTTCCCAGATTCTTGGCATAGCCTACGAAGATTCCCGGCTTCCATTTCTGTCCGTAGACAACGTTGAACCAAGAGCTGGAGAAACGTATCGGAGTATATTCTTGTTCTCCCGTTTGTTCGTTGACAGACTTGATCCCGAATCCACCCAAACCGGAAGCTTGTGTCAGATTGGATCCTAATACACTCTTCGCACCTATAAACCAATCTTTATTCGTATATTTTACATGGGCTTCGTAGGACAGGGTGGTAATGCGTTCGTCCACCTTGAAGGTTGTTTCCATTGAATGCATATAGCCGGTATACGGGTCTGTAAAATAATGATGGAGTATTGCTTCCGTTCTAGGTTTCAGTGAAAGCATTTCGACGCCTACTCCTGCTTGCAATTGTTTACTTTTATAGTCTAATCCTAAGTAAATTTCGGGAATACAGCTTTGCTTCAGATACTTATGTGTTTTCCCTTCCGGTCCTTGTGAAGTATATTGTGATTGCCACACTGCGGCTCCGGTAAGTTGGAAATTCTTGTTTGTATAGCGATAACGAATTTGTGGCGCACGGCTGAATGGTTGGAACGGTGCTCCTACGGAGAGATTAAGAATCTGCGGAGACACATCTCCGAATAACGGATGCCAGTTTTGCCCGAGCAATAAAGCCGATTTACCCCAATCCAGATTCAAATAAGCATGACGAAGGCGAATGACCGAATAAGAAGTGCCTGTGCCGCGGAAGTCGACTTCTACTTTGGCAGACGTCTTGGCTGTTCCCAGTTTTGGACCGGCAACGTCTACTCCAAGGCGTGAATATAAAGTATAGAAGTTACTGTTGGGTGTTGAGGTCAAATCGTTCCCCTCCGGATCACGCACTTTGTCTTTTGGATACATATAAAACAATCCGTCTACGGTTTCTTCGTTAGCACGACTATTATAATAGAAGTCAGTACGAATCTGTCCGTAGAATTTGAACTTGAAATCCTGCATTTGTGCGAAACTGCCCGATACGGTTATCAGACAAAGAAAGATTAGAATGTATTTTTTCATAATGTGCATGTTTGTAAACGGGCGCAAAATTACGTAAAATTACTGGTTATCAGTTCATCGTTGATTAAAAAAGGCAAGGATTGCCTGATTATATTTATTGAGACTTGTGCTTTTATGAATTGCTTTCAGTAATTTTCTGTCTGCTTGCGGCATTAAATATTCCCAGAAAGTTTTCATTTTGTTCAGAAGTTGTTCGTCTCCTCCTTCCAACTGTTCTGCATATTGATTGTATACGCATTTGTGCATAGATTGCAATTTTTCTCTCATTTCATCGAACTCGAGTGCACGGTTTTGTCTATACTCCAAAGCTAATGCCGGGTTGGCAAGTAATCCCCGTCCTATCATCATTCCGGCTAGTCCGGGAAACTGTTCCTGAATGCGGTGAATATCTTCTACACTATTGATATCCCCATTATAGATGAGCGGATGTTTGCAGACTCCCTGAAAGGCTTCAAACGCTTTAAGGTCGACTTCTCCTTTATATTGCTGTTTTCCCAAGCGGGGATGCATAACCACTTGTCGTAGGGGGAGCTCATTGATAATCGGAGCCAGTTTCAGACATTCCTCCGGATCTTCCCAACCCAACCTCATTTTGATAGAAAAACTAATTTGCGGATATTCCGTAATCAGCCAGCTAAGTAACGCTTGCACTTCTTCGGGATAAGGAAGAATACCGGAACCATTGTGGCGTTTAGCCAGCATGGGAAAAGGGCACCCCATATTGATATCGACTTCCTTATATCCCTTTTCAATGAGTAGGGATAAGATTTTTTCTGCTTTCTCAAAAGAGGGAGCTATCAGTTGTGGAATCAGATGGGGTACTTGATTATTCCCGGGCTCGATTCCTCGGACATCTCTATGGCGAAATCCGCCTTTTTCGAGTCGTACAAATGGGGTATAATAAGTATCTATACCTCCGAAGCAGGCAGCATGAGCATTACGGTAAATCACGTCGGTATACCCTTGTAATGGGGCAAAATGAATAGGAAGAGTCTTTTGCATTGTTTTTATTTTTGTGCAAACTTATATATAAATGTTGATTTATACGCTAGTTGAGTAAAGAAAAATGCTTTTTCGGAGGAGAAGAAAGGGAAGAGGGTGGAAAGATATGGTAAAAGTAAAAGAGAGGAACCTCGCGGTCCCTCTCTTTCTGATGTTAAATTGATTAAAGTCTGATTTTTATAAACGTTTTCTATGATTGAAGGTTAGAAAAATTGGGGGATATGCTTTTATTCTACAACGTTTATAGTCAGTTCACGTACTACTTGACCACCTTGATGGACGTAGTTTGCATTGTTGGCTACGAAGGTAGCGGTATATGTTCCGGCCTCCTCGTAGGTATGTGAGTATATCTCTAATGTTTGCGAGATATTTTTGATGGCTACACCAGCGTCAGGATCGCAGGAACCATTGAGGAGGATTGGATTGGAAATAAGCCAAGTATCTCCTTTGGTATAATCTTTGCTACCCCCGCTAGTTACGAAATCGTTTGGTTGGCTAATTCTCCAAAAATAAGGAATATTACCATCCACTGTGGTGTATGCTATCTTGTCTGCATATTCAGCACTTTTCATTTCTTCAAGTGTGAGATTTTTGTTTCCTAATGCTTCCTTCAGTTTGGTAAGATGAGTGTTGTTTTTTGAAAGATCATCTAAATTGTAGGTTACATTTAAAGCCGAGAATTCGAAGTTCTTTGCATTAATTGTGGTTGATTTCCCATTGTTGAATTCTAGATTAAGTTGTAATCCTTTAATATGTATAACAGGCATTGTAGCGCTGTTGTCAAGGGGATTCAGGCGGAAAGCAATGCTGATTTCCTTGCCCAAGTAAGAAGTCAAAGGGCAAGAATAGTCTTTAGTAACTTTGGTTGCTTTGGGAAGATCTTCCTGGCTGACAAGTTCCGTCCAGTCACAGTTAGTAACAGCTTCTTTGTCTTTTTCCACGTTGTTGCCACTAATTCCTCCAAATCGATCGGATATTAATATGTGAGTAGAACCTTCGATGGTTTTCGCATTGCCATAGTCATATAATATAGAGAAATTGATTTCACATTTTTCTACGTCTTCCGGTTGCATTTCAATTCTGTCCCGATGTTTGTATTCATGGCCTATTTCTCCACTGAAGAAGCTGATAAAATCAGGGTCGCCATCGAAGCTGAACGTTACAGGGCTTCCTTTTTTTACAGTCACAGTTTTGCCATCGAAGCTGACATTGCTGTCTGTCACCACACCCACTTCCATTGCTGTTTCTTCTTTTAATTCCTTGTCGCATGAAGCCAGGGATAGTCCGGCAAAAGCGATAGTCATCAAACTTTTATATATTGTTTTCATGTCCTTTTCTTTTTAAAGTTATTAAGAGAATTACCAACCCGGATTATTCGTCTTGATAGCACCGTTTGATCCTATTTCATTGGCAGGAATCGGGAAATAATTGTAAGACTTCGGAATATTGAAGTAAGTATATACATTGATTCCGAACTTCCAGGATTCGTCAGCCTGTGCCTTGTCCACTTGTTCCTGCATCAGTTTGTAATAGTCTCCCCAACGGATCAGGTCGAAACGACGTGTGTACTCGAAACAGAGTTCCATTGCACGTTCGTCTTTGATAGCCTTCCGGAAGTTGGTTTCATCCAGATTTGCAGCAAGCTTGTTGATTCCTGCACGCTCTCTTACTGCGTTGATACATTCATAAGCCAGATCATTAGGACCATGGTTGACTTCATTTTCCGCCTCTGCAATCATTAGCAGAATGTCAGAGTAACGGAGAAGAGGGAAGTTGATGGAAGTATCGTTTTTACTCTTCTTGTCTGCTTCATATTCTCTACGATATTTGGCGGCAGCTCTGTTGCGGTTCTTATTGGCATCGTTCTTCGATTCACGATCACCGTAAGTGGAACCCGGCTCTGTTTTACCATAGCTGAAGGATTTGTCCCAGTATTGTTGTTCCACTTCATCTCTTTTTCCCTTTACAAATTCACGACCGTCTACCGGAGTACCTTCTCCTGCTGACTGGGTGTAAGTGAATGGAGCGATGTTCCAGTTGCAACGGTCAATGTCACCGTTTGCTTCATACAATTCGAGCAGTTTAGGAGTATTCCAGATAAAAGCGTATGCATAACCCGGATCACCTTTACCGGTGATGGATGCTTTGGAAGAAAGATCTTTACCCTGAATACCAATGATATTACCGATTCTACCTTCTGCACGTACATCCGTTGAACGGTTACCTGCAAATTCTACTTCCCAAATACTTTCATTAGCCTTGGCACCATCCTTATTGAGAGCTGTGTTATACTTATCAGAGCAAATGTCGATAAAGAAATCCCAATATTTGGCAGTCAGTGAATGTCCTTCGTTTCTGACTAACTGTGCATAGTAACTCGCTTTCTTGAAGTATTCTGTAATCTCTGCATTTGTCGTACTGTTGGCTAAACCTACTTCCTTGTCGCGCTTAGGTTCGCCGGCTCTGAACATATATACCCGTGCCAACATACCCCAAGCTGCCGATTTGGAAACACGTCCCGGCAAGTAGTTCAAATCTTGGGCGGATTTGAGATCCTCGGCAGAACCGTACATCTCTCTGATGATGAAATCATAGATCGTCTGTTTGTCTGTACGCGGGATGGCGAGGTTATAAGCATCTTCTGTAGAATTAGTTTTGAAAGGTACATCTCCCCAACATTCTACCAAAGTGAAATAATAGAATGCGCGTAAGAAACGGGCTTCGGCTTTGTATTGCTTGCGGGTGTCGTCGTTCATATCGGGCACTGCATCAATATTTTCCAGGAAAATATTGGCTCTGTTGATGCCGGAGTATAATGTGTACCACAATGCTGCAACGGCCGGATCACTTGTATTGGCATTGTTACAGATCAACCCACTTTTGTTAGGTCCGCGGTTGGCACCACCATAGTGTCCCAGATCGTCACCTCCTACAAGGTATAAGAATTCATTTCCGTAGAAGGAACTTTGTCCCAGAATGGCATAGGTTCCTGTCAGCCAAGAGGTAGCGTCCGCTTCATTTTTGAAGAAGTTTTCAGGAGTGGTGTATGTCGGGTCTTTTTCCAGGAAATCGCAGGAAGTCAGGTTAAGTCCGATAAGAAGTGATATGATGATTATTTTTATTGTTTTCATATACGTAATTGTTTGAAGGATGATTGATTAAAAACCTAAGTTTATACCAAAACTGATAGAGTAGGCTCTCGGATAAGCGGAGAAGTCCAGTCCTGGAGTCAGTGCGCCTTCACGGATAGATACTTCCGGGTCATAACCGGAATATCCTGTACATGTCCATAGATTTTGACCGGCAACGAATACACGTGCATTGTCTATCTTCCATTTCTTGGTCAGTTGTTTCGGCAGTGTATATCCTAAAGATACGGTTTTCAGACGAAGGAAAGAACCATCTTCGATAATGCGTGTAGAGAACACTTTGTTGGAACCGGAGTCGGTAGCTCTCGGAATATTACTTTCCGGGTTTTCCGGTGTCCAACGGTCTGCATAACTTGCGTACTGGTTCAAGTCACGTGTCTTATTGCTGTTCTCGAAGAACAGGCGGTTGGCATTCAATACATCGTTTCCATACGACCATTGGAAGAAGATGCTCAAGTCAAATCCTTTGTATTCGAAATTGTTGGTAAATCCGCCCGTATGTTTCGGCATACCGTTACCGATCATAGTGCGGTCGTTATCGTCGATGATACCGTCACCATTCAGGTCTGCGTATTTCGGCATACCCGGTTGTGTATTACTTTCGGAAGAGAAATACGGAACATTGCGTTTCAGTGTATATGTATCACCTACTTTGTCGAAATCTTCGTATTTGTATGTACCTTCGTAGATGAATCCGTACATCATTCCCATCGGATAACCCACTTTGGCAATGTAGCTGTATTGAGAGTTATAGTTCTGGTCAAATTTGGCTGCACTCAACAGAGAAGATTGGTTTTCGGCCAATTCTAATACTTTGTTCTTGTTGAATGCGATATTAAAGTTAGTAGTCCATGAGAAATGACGGTTCTTGATATTGGTCGTGTTCAATGTGAACTCGATACCTTGATTGCGTACCTTTCCTACATTCTTCATGGCACTGAAATAACCGGAAGAGGTGGGAAGTGCAGTATTCAGCAACAAATCACGAGTCGTTTTACGATACCAGTCTACGGTTAATCCGATGCGTTCGTCCAGGAAGCCTAAGTCCAGCCCTAGGTTCCACTGTTCGGTAGTCTCCCATTTCAGTTTTCTGTTTCTTAAGGAAGTGGGCACTGTACCTACACTTGTCAGGCTGTTTTCGAACGGATATACACCACTCGGTAGGCTACCGATCGAAATAAAATCTCCGACTTTATCTTTTAATATCTGATATAAAGCATACGTATCATACTCGCCTACACGGTTGTTACCGGTCAATCCCCAGCTTGCTCTTAATTTACCTGAAGAAACAACAGACTTCAATGGTTTCATAAAATCTTCTTCCATGAATCCCCATGCCAATGAACCGGAAGGGAAGTAGCCGAAACGGTTATCACCACGGAATTTGGAAGAACCGTCGGAACGGAAAGAAACCGTTGCATAATACAATGATTTATAGTTATAGTTCAAACGGCCCAGGAAAGAAAGCATAGACCAGGAACTCTTTAATGATTTAGTCGTACTGGGAGTTCCTTCACTCATTCCCGCCATGCCGAGTGCTTCGTTCGGAATCTGTACCGTTTTGTATGAATAGTATTCATAGTCGGAATTCTGCAGGGTTACACCTACCATGCTATTGAAGAAATGTTTCCGTTTGATATTGGTCTGATAGGTTAGAATATTTTCGTTCAACCACGTTGCACGTTGAGAATGGTAGATTTCTGCATTCACCTTATCGGATGATTTCGGATTACCATAACGAGTTTTCGAGTTGTTGAATGTTTCCCCTTTGCGGGTATCGAATGTGTAACCGCCGGAAACTTTCAACTTCAATCCTTTGATAAATTCATATTCTGCAAATCCGTTGAACTGGATATAGTTCGCGTACGTCTTGCGATATTCATTTTTCAAAGACATGATAGGGTTGAAACGATAGTCGTTGGTATTGTTTATCGCGTCGTCCATGATGTTATCCATCAACGAGTTTAATGGTCTGTCCGGTTCGGTCACAGGGCGATATCCCCATACACTATAGAACAGGTTATTCATACCACTGTATGAGTTCTGGGAAGGAGAACCACCGGTAGTTGTAGTACTGGAATAGTTGGTCGTCAGATAGATTTTCAGTTTCTTCTTTTGGATGGTAGTACCCATACGGCCTTGTACACGTTTGTAGTTTGATTCCAACAAGATACCGTCCTGGTCATAATAAGATAAAGAAGCATTGTAGCGAACTCCTTCCGAACCACCGGTCAGGCTGACATTGTGGCTTTGCATCCATGCGCTGCGGAAGATTTCATCCTGCCAGTTATATTGCGGGATATTTCTATAATCTTCCAGTCCCCATTTCTTACCGTCATAATTCATGAAGTAGGTAGTTTCCATATCTTTGGGACTACGTTCTGCCTGTAGTTTGACGAATTCATAGGCATCCATCATCGGGATCGTTTTGGTGATATGCTGAATACCGAAACTTCCGTCGTATTTAATTTTAGGTTGGCCGATTGTTCCTTTCTTGGTTGTAATCATCACGACACCGTTGGCACCACGGGCACCGTAGATAGCGGTAGCAGAGGCATCCTTCAGGAAGTCGAGTGACTCGATATCGTTCTGATTAATGGCTGCGGCTATGGAGGGGTCTTCCACCGGGAAACCGTCAATGACATAAAGAGGAGAGTTGTCCTGTGTCAAAGAGTTGTTACCACGGATGACGATGTTCATCTGTCCGCCCGGCATACCTTCGCCCGAACTTACGTTGACACCGGCAATACGTCCGCCCAATGTCTCGCCGAAAGAAGCAGTCGGAGTGCTAAGTAGTTCCGCCATACTGGCTTTGGCAACAGAGCCAGTCAGATCCTTCTTGCGTATCTCCTGATAGCCGACTACTACCACTTCGTCCAGTGTCTTTGTGTCTTCCTTTAATGTGATAACCATTGGCTTTTGAGTGTCCACCTTCATTTCTACTGTGACATAACCAATGAAAGAAATAACCAATATCGAATTTTTATTGGGCACGTTAAAAGCAAATTTACCGTCAAGGTCAGTGATTGTTCCTTGCGAAGTACCTTTTACCTGGACACTGGCTCCCGGCACTCCTTCTCCTAAGTTATCCTTCACTGTACCTTTAACAAGTACCTGTGCAAGTATAAAAGAAACAGAAAACAGGATCAGTCCGATGGAGGAGAGCATCCTTTTTCTAGTTTGAGTGGATAAATGTTTTTTCATATATTAAAAATTAAGTGATTTTATTGAATCTACGCTTGCAAAGATAGATGGATTGAATATTCTAATATGGATAGAATTATTCAAGATTGGTGCAAAATCATACAATTTTCCTGTTCTCATAAACTATTTTTCTTTTACGGATTCTAGTAATTCAGATAATTCTTTCACTATGTCGGGGTATTGTTTTGATACATTCGTTTTCTCCGATGGATCGGAGGATAAATCGTAAAGTTGAGGCTGTTTGTCGTTGCCTAACTCCATTTTCGTCCAATACTCGATAGCGGGGCCGTCGCTCGGTTCGATGTATTTCCATTGACCTTTTATGATGGCAAGTGTGTTATTGAGATTCTGTTGAACGACATACTCACGGTTTGTATTATTTTTGCCGAGGAGTACGTTCAGATGTTCTTGACTATCGGGAGCAGCTCCTTTACGTAAAGGTTGGTCCAAAAGGGAGGCGAGCGATGCATACACATCTATTTGAGAGAAAAGAGCTTGTTGCTTGTTCGGCTTTACTCGGGCAGGCCAGCGGACGATAAATGGAACGCGTGTCCCCGCTTCGTAAGCACTGTATTTCCCACCACGGTAGATCCCCATCGGAGTATGCCCGTTGAGAAGTTCGTAAGCTTGGTCTTGATAGCCGTCGTCGATAACAGGACCGTTATCGCTG
The DNA here is from genome assembly GCF_000157095.2 of Bacteroides sp. D1. Lineage (NCBI taxonomy): Bacteria > Pseudomonadati > Bacteroidota > Bacteroidia > Bacteroidales > Bacteroidaceae > Bacteroides > Bacteroides sp. D1. Next base: position 149,130 of record NZ_JH114344.1, on the reverse strand, counting down.
GTAAAGATCAGGATGGTGTTGTCTGCGATGTGGAGGCTGTCCAGTGTGTGCATGATTTCACCGATGGTCCAGTCCAGTTGCAGGATGACGTCGCCACGAGTGCCGAGTCCGCTTTTGCCTGCGAAACGTGGGTGGGGGATGCGTGGTACATGTACGTCTTGCGTACCCATATATAAGAAGAAGGGTTCTTCCTGATGGGATGCAATGAAATTCTTGGCCTTGTTGGTGATGATATCGGCTATGTCTTCATCTTTCCAAAGGGCGGATTTTCCTCCGGTCATCCAGCCGATACGGGGAATGCCGTTGATAATTGTATTGTTGTGTCCCTGGCTGGGTTTTAAAGTGACGAGCTCTGGGTTCTCTTCTCCCGTAGGCCAGTCGCCTACTTTGTGGTCGTAGTTTACGGTGATAGGATCATTGGGGTCAAGTTCTACGACATGTCCGTTTTCTACAAATACACAAGGTACACGGTCTACGGTAGCCGGAATAATAAATTCGTAGTCAAAACCAATGCTTTGTGCGTTAGGGGTAATCCGGTTGTTAAAGTCGGTTTCACCTTTCGGACCGAGTCCCAGATGCCATTTGCCTACTGCACCGGTTGCGTATCCTGCATCTTTCAGCATATCTGCCATGGTGACGCAGGTAGTGTCGATAATGAGTTCGGAGTTGCCGGGAGCGATTCCTGTGTTTTCTTGTCTCCAGGGGTACATACCTGTCAGGAGTCCGAAACGGGAAGGAGTGCTGGTGGCAGAAGTTGCATAAGCATTGGTGAATTGTACTCCTTGTCCTGCCAACCGGTCGATGTTGGGAGTACTCACTTTCGTTGCTCCATAACAGCTTAAATCACCAATGCCGAGATCATCTGCAAATATATAAATAATGTTAGGCTTTTGGTTGTTCTGCCCATTGCTCTTTTGGGGTGCATGACTGCATCCTGACAGCGTGACGATGCCGGACAATAGGGGAAGTAGACGCGAAACGTTTTTCATAATGCTGAATGTTTTAGGAAATAATGTAATGAACACAAAGATAAGCGAATGGAAGAAAAAGAATGAGTAGGAATGTACAAGTGAAGTACAAAATAGTACACTTAAGAGGTTACCTTCTTTATTCGGGCGAAGATGTCCGGATTAAGAAACCGTTTATATCATAAATTTAGGCACGGATTACACGGATTAACGCTGTTGTTTTCATACTCATCGTTTTTTAATCCGTGAAATCCGTGTGATCCGTGCCTAATAATATAAGATTATTTTGCAAGAGTGCTTGTATAGTTGCCTGCTAATCTGTTTCTTCTCCGTCTCCTTCTTCTTCGCTCTCTTCTCCTTTACGATAAGCCAGCGGACTGACGTGATAAATCTCCTTGAAACATTTACTGAAATAGCGGGAGGAGGAGAACCCAATCCGGTCAGAGATCTCCGTGATATTCAGCTCCGGGTTATTCCTTAACATGACAGCGCCTTTCTTGAGACGTATGCTTAGGATGAAATCATTCGGGGTCTGGCCTGTAACTGCTTTCAGTTTAGTGAATAGGTTCGTACGTGCCATACCCATTTCGCGGGCGAAGATATTAACGTTGAAATCCGTATTGTCCAGATGACGTTCGATAATGGCCATCGCGCGGTCGAGCATCTCCTTATCCATCGGGTTGGTAGCCAACATTTGGGCAAAAGCCTGTGGTTGTTTGCTGAACTTCTCTTGCAATAGCCGGCGGGAATTAACCAGGTTATTGCAGCGGGAAATCAGAAGATTGGTATTAAACGGTTTCGTGATATAATCATCCGCACCAATCTTCAAACCTTCGATATTGTGCTCTATAGCAGTACGTGCGGTTAATAATACCACCGGAATATGGCAAGTGTTAAAGTCCGTCTTGATCTGTTTGCAAAGTTCCGTACCCGACATGCGTGGCATTACGACATCACTTAAAATGATGCTCGGCATATCCTTCTGTATCATCTCTAATGCTTCTACTCCGTCGGAAGCCGTACTAACTTGATAGAATGTTTCGAAAATACCGACTAACATCTGTTTGATAGATTCATTGTCTTCCACTATCAGCATTTTGGCGTCTTCGATACGCTTGTTATCTTCTTCTTTCCATTCCGAATCAGGGATTATTTCTACTGAAGGAACAATAGTCTCTGTTTGCTGGATGGTTTCCGTATCATCTTTCGCTATTTGCTCTTCTGTGAAGTGTTCCTTGCCTAGTTTGAGGGTGATAATGAAACTGCTTCCTTTGCCCGGTTCGCTTTCCACCCGGATTGTGCCGTGATGAAGTTCCACAATACCTTTCGTCAGTGCCAGTCCGATGCCTGTACCGGCTCCGGTATTCAGCGAGTTGAGATGTTCGGTCTGATAGAAACGGTCGAATATCTTATCAATTTCGGCAGCGGCGATACCTGTACCTGTATCTTTTATTTCAATGATGACATGGTCTTTCTCCTGCGATACATTAATCGAAATTGTATCTTCGGCCTTGGTATGCTTCACTGCATTAGACAGCAGGTTGTTTATCACTTTCTGCATCTGCTTTTGGTCATACCACACTTCAATGTCATCCTTCTGTTTGTTGAACTTGAAGTTGATTTGTTTACTGCTCGCATATTCGAGGAAGAGCAGATAATTCTCATACAGGAAGTTAACCAGATTGTGCTGGCTAACTTTGATCTTCATGTGACCCTGTTCCTGTTTACGAAAATCAAGTAGTTCCGTAATCAGTTCCCGTAATTGGAGACTGTTCTTGTAAATTCCCAACACCTTATTATATATGTTAGGCGTAAATGTCTGCACCTGCAGCAAAGTTTCCACTTGTCCCACAATCAGCGTTAACGGTGTGCGGAATTCATGTGAGATGTTAGTGAAGAAACGGAGTTTCGACTGGTTCAATGCTTCGAGGTCTTCAATATGCTTCTTTTCGTACTTCAAAGACTCACGGAGTTTGATGCGCGAATTATAGTTCTGAATAAGATACCATAACAGGCTGATAGTGACAATGGTATAAATCAGGTAAGCCCACCATGTCTCATACCATGAAGGGAGTACGATAATCAGCAGTCTGGCCTCTTTTATTCCTTCCCTCTGTGATTTGATGACAAGGGTATATTTACCCGGATTCAGGTTTGTATAAGTAATCAGCGTTTGCTTCCGGTAAGTATGGTTCCATTCGTCTGAGAAACCCTCCAGGCGATAGAGAATTTCATCTCTGTTGGCAGGGATGAAGTTGGAAGTGGCATATTCGATGCTAAACATCGATTGATTCGCTTTCAGACTGATTTCCGGAGTATGACAGATCGACTGTTCCAGGATACCGCTTTCATCTCCCGGAACTACTTCTTTTCCGTTGACAAGCAGGCGGGAAAGAATGATATTATATGATTTGGGAGTGAAATGTAATTTCTTCTCCCAGAAAGAAATCATTCCCTGAATACCGCCAAGGAATACTTCTCCGTCATGTGTCACAAATAGTGCGTTTTCATTGACGGCAGTCAACGGGAATCCATTCTCCGTACCGTAATTATAGAATTTCTTGCTTGGATAGTTGAACTGTGAGAAGCCTTGATTGGTAATCAGCAATAAGTCTCCTTTCTGTATGGACGATTCGCATACTTCGTAGATGCAGTCGCTGGATAAACCATCTGTCTGTACGTCAAAGTTCTCGAAGTCATCACTTTCCTTGCGGTAACGGTCGAGACCACTTCCGGAGGTGCAGAACCATAGATTACCATTACTGTCCTGCATGATACTGTTGATATTATTGTTGCTAAGGCTGTTCGGATTAGCGGGATTGTGTGGATAATTAGTAAGTTTACCGCTGTCGAACCGATAAGAATAAACACCCTCCCCGGTAGCCGCAATCCACAGTGTACCGTCTTTATCAATATAAAGACTGGCTACCATGCCAATACCTCTTCCTTCTTTCGTCTCTTTGAAGAGTTGTTGGCAAGCGCCTGTTGCCGGATTGAAAAGACAAACACCGTTTTGTGTGGCAACAACCAGCTTGTCTTTATAAGGTACAATGTCTCGGACGATATCCGAAGGTAGCGAGGTTGGATCTCCGGCTTTCATCCGGTAGACTGTGAAACGGTTGGTACGCAGGTCGAGTTTGTTCAATCCTCCCAAGTGTGTACCTATCCACATGATTTCATTAGTCCGGTCGTAATAGATTGCTTTGACGTTGTTATGGGAAATACTATTTTTGCCCTCTTCGTGGCGATACCACCGATAGGTGTTATTTTTCCGGTTGTACACATTCACGCCACCGCCTTCGGTACAAATCCATAAGTTTCCGTCTTTATCTTCAGTCATTCTGCCGACAATCGGGCTACTTAGACCTTCTTTCTCTGTATCTCCTGTCTTGTAGCGGGTATAGATTTCATATTCCGGATTGAAATAGTTGACACCTCCGAAATAAGTACCCAGCCAAATTGTTCCTTGTTCATCTTTGACGATGCACCAGATGGAGGAGTGGGTAAGTCCGTCGGGTTTGTTCGCGTTGGCAGTGTAAAGTTGGAATTTACCTGTGCTCTTTTCATAGCGATTTAACCCGTGAAAGGTTCCTATCCACAGATTTCCTGCATTATCTTCACAGCAACTCCTTACGAAGTCGGCACAAATACTGTTTGGATTTTTAGGATCATGACGGAAGTTCTCAATGGTACTATCTGTTTTTATCCGGTAGAGTCCTTCTTCCCAGGTACAGATCCATAATTCTTTAGACGAATCTTCGTAAATACTCGCGATATTACCTCTTGTGACAGGTTGGGAAATCTTTTTGTCTCCCGATAAACAGTAAAGTCCGTTACTGGTAGTTCCCATCCACAGATTTTTCTTTTCGTCCAGGTGGAGGCAGGAGAGGGTGATATCTTTTCCGGCAAGATGATAGTAGAGATCGAAGTTTCCGGTACTTTCATTATATACAAACACTTCTTCTCTTTTCCCGATATATAATTTCTCGTTGAAATAAATAGCATCCACATTGCCTTGCAGCAACGTTTTGAATCTTTGTGTGGTCAGATCGAACTCTGCTACCCCGTCCGTACAGAGCAGGTATACCTTCCCGTTTTTGTTTCCGGTGATACGCAGCACTGTATTGCTGAACAAACTGTTCGGATCGTTTTTATTAAGTTTGAAACTTTTGATATCGTTACCGTTATACCGGTTCAGTCCTTCACGCGTGCCAATCCATATAATCCCCCGTTCATCAATATAAAGGCTATTGACAGAAAATTGGGAGAGTCCGTCGTCCGTGGTCAAGTGGCTAAAAGTGATGTTTTGACCTTGTGTGCGGACTCCAGCTACGCTTAAAAATAGCAGAAATAAAAGAATTACTTTTCTCACTAATTTATTTTTTAAGGTGTTTACATCTATGCAAATATATTGTTTTTATTCGATTTCAGTGAACCTTATTAGAAGAAAGTAACTATATTTGTATCATTCAAACGAAAGATATATGAAAGTAAAGAAAATTAGTGCGGCTAACGTGGAGGCTTGTTCGCTTCCTAAACTATTCGATGAAGAAAAAATAGATTTTCAGCCGATCCAGTGTGTCAATTGGGCTGAATATCCTTACAAACCTAAAGTGAGTTTTCGAATTGCTCACACGCAGAACTCAATCTTGCTACATTTTAAAGTGAAAGAGGAGAGTGTACGTGCCAAGTATGGAGAAGATAACGGTTCTGTATGGACTGACTCTTGTGTGGAATTCTTTTCTATACCTGCAGGCGACGGGATCTATTATAATATAGAATGTAATTGCATCGGAACTATCCTGATAGGTGCCGGCCCAGTTCGTAACAACCGGGAACATGCACCGAAAGAAGTGACTGCTCTCGTACAACGTTGGTCTAGTCTGGGTAATCAGCCTTTTGCAGAACGTGTCGAGGAGACAGACTGGGAAGTTGCTCTCATCATTCCGTATGCTGTATTCTTTAAGCATCAGATTGAATCACTCGATGGAAAGGAGATAAAAGCTAATTTCTATAAGTGTGGTGATGAGTTGCAGACTCCTCATTTTCTTTCATGGAGTCCGATAGAGATTGACCAACCGGATTTCCATCGCCCCGATTTTTTCGGTACTTTGGAATTTGAATGATGAATTGAATTTCTGGATTTGAAGATGAATCACTAGTGTTGCTGAATCACTGAAGTATCCTCCATTTGTAAAAATATTATCTATTGCGTCATCCATCTATAAAAAAGAAGGGTGACGCTTTTTTTGAGCATCACCCTTTCTTTTTATAGATGTTATATTGTTTATTTCACAATCCCTCTTTCCGAGTTCTTCACGAAATTTACAATATTCTCGATTTCTTCACTCATAGGAACCTGGTCGATAATCTTCTGTACGGCATCCTGAACGCTGAAATTACCCTGATAAATCAAACGGTATGCGTTAGCGATGTGACGAAGGATTCTTTCCGATGTATTGTGATGTTGAGAAAGAACTACAGCGTTTACACCATGATATGTTACCGGATTTCCTGACATGATAACGTATGGAGGTACATCTTTAGATATACGGCAGCCGCTTTGTACCAGTGTCCAGCTTCCGATGTGACAATATTGATGTAAAGTGACATTTCCACTTAGGATAGCGCAATCATCCAACGTACATTCTCCTGCAATAGTGGTGCCGATACCTACCACACAGTTATTGTTGATTTGTACGTCATGGCAAAGATGTACTTTATCCATCAGGTAGTTTCCGTTTCCGATTTTGGTAGCATTGCCGGCAAATGTAGCGCGGCTGATTACTACATTCTCACGAATATCGTTATTATCTCCGATAATCAGGCTGCTTTCTTCTCCAGTATAGTGGAAATCTTGTGGTTCCGCTCCGAGGACAGCATTCTGATGTACCTTGTTTCCTTTTCCCATTTTAGTACCTTGCAGGATACTAGCGTAAGACATGATGACGCAGTCATCCCCGATCTCTACATTCTTTTCAATGTAGGCAAAAGGCAGAACGGTTACATTCTTGCCCAGCTTTGCTTCGGGATCTACGTAAGCTAACGGACTAATCATAATAGTATATGTTTAAAGTTATTCTTCTCTTCCACCACCCAGTGCCTGGTAAAGGCTTACTACAGCCTGCATCCGATCAAAGCAATCGGAAACCTGTGAGATTTGTGCGCTCAAGTAAGCCTGCTGTGCAGACAATACTTCCAGGTAGGTTGAAGTCCCTAAGTTAAACAATTCTTTTGTATCTTCCGAAGCTTTTTTGGCAGATTCTACTTGCATTTGACGAGATTCTACCTTTTCACTCGTCTTTTGGTATAAACTTAGCGCATTGCTGACTTCACTACCGGCATTCAACAGCGTTTGCTGGAAGGAGAGTTTCGCCTGTTCTTCCTGCGCTTTGGCCATTTTCAGTTTAGCGATATTTGCTCCGTGATAAAAGAGAGGCTGTGTCAGTGAGCCGATGGCAGTAGCCAGGAATTTTCCCGGATTAATGATAGCAGAGCCTGCGCTGTTTGTCCATCCGGCAGATCCACTAAGTGTAATTTGTGGATAGAAAGCGGAACGTGCGGAGTTCGTGTTATAATAAGCAGAAGCTAGTGACATTTCAGCCGCTTTTACATCCGGACGGTTGGATAATAATTGGATAGGTATGCCTACTGAAAATTCGGATGGTAGAATTTGCTTTTCGATGGTACCGCGTTGGATATGGCGGGGAGCTTCTCCAAGAAGAGTTGATAGAGAATTTTCCACTTCGCGGATGCTCTGTTCTATTTCCGGAATAGAGGCCATCACTTGTGCATAAGCCGCTTTACTCTGTTCGACACCTGCCGAATTGATATTATACATAGCAGCATTTTTCATTGCTTCCATTGTTTCGGCATTACGCTTTAATATTTCTGCTGTCTCTCTGGTGATTTCCAGTTGGCGGTCAAGCATTAATAAAGTGTAATACAGATTAGCAACATTGGCAATAATCTGCGTTTGTACAGCTTGTTTGTAAGCTTTGGCCTGCTTAACGGCAACATCTGCACCTCGTTTGGCATTTAGCAAGCCTCCAAAGAGACTAATCTCCCAACTGGCGGTTACCGGAAGTGAATAAGTCTTACTTGCTTTACTATTATCAAAACTGCTGATAGTACCTTGTGGGGACAAGGCCAGAGCTGGAACATAGGCTAGTTTGGCTGCCAACAACGGAGCCTGGGCTGCTTTGATTGATAGTATTGCACTCTGCAGGTCAGTATTTTGTTTCAGTCCCGTTTCGATGAGTGACTGGAGTTGCGGGTCGGTGAAGACTTCTCTCCACGGCAGATTACCGAAGTTGGCTGTATCCGAAACCAGTGTATCATTATCCGCTACCGGATCGCGATACAGGCCGGAAGTAGTGATATCTTCGGGTCTGTCATACGACTTATAGATGTGGCAGCTGCTCAAGAGAGCAGTTGCGCACAACATATATAGAATCTGTTTCTTCATATCGAATTTCATTATTTAGCGTATTGTTCAATCTCTGTTACGGCATCTGCATTGTCAATATCTTCCCATTCCATCGGTTTAACTTTCTCTTGCAGATACTGGAAGATAACAAACAAGGCAGGAACGATGAAAATTTGGCAAATCATACCGATTAACATACCACCGATAGAGGCAGTACCTAGTGTACGGTTACCGTGGGCACCTACACCGAAGGCAAACATCAACGGAAGCAAACCGACTACCATCGCCAATGATGTCATCAGAATCGGGCGGAGACGAGCACCGGCACCCAATACAGCTGCCCAAGTGATACTCATACCCATCTTGCGACGATCTAGGGCGAACTCTACGATCAAGATGGCATTCTTCGCCAACAGACCCATCAACATGATTAACGCGATCTGCATATAGATATTGTTTGACATCGTACCCAGAATCATCTTCAATGCCGAAATATTACCGATAGCACTTACACCATTCACAAACAGGAAACTGCCTAATAGACCGAACGGAATGGATAATAATACGGCCAATGGAAGAATGTAACTTTCGTACTGTGCACTCAACAATAAGTAAACGAATACAAAACAGAGTACAAAAATCAGTCCGGTAGCACTTCCGCTACTTTGAGCCTCTTCACGCGCCATACCTCCTAGTTCATACGTATAACCGGTAGGCAGGTTTTCTTGAGCAACTTCGGCAAGAGCCGTCAATGCCTGACCGGATGTATAACCACTTGCCGGAGCTACCATTACTTTCATAGAGGTATAAAGGTTGAAACGACTAATAATATCCGGACCATATACTTTCTCCACAGAAATGAACTGGGCAATCGGGGCCATCTCGCCTGCACTATTACGCACCTTGATATTTTTTAAAGATTCCAGGTTTTTGCGTGATAACGGATCTGACTGAATCATAACACGATACATCTTACCGAAACGATTGAAGTTGGATGCGTACAAACCTCCGTAATATCCTTGCATAGTAGTGAGGATATCGCTCGGGCTGATGCCAGCTTTTTTACAAGCTGCCGCATCAATGTCAATCATGTATTGCGGGAAATTCGGGTTGAAGGAAGTCTTTGCTGAATTAATTTCCGGACGTGCTTCCAATGCTGCCGTATAATCATTAACCACATCGAAGAATTTGTTCAGATCACCACCGGTCTTATCTTGCATATTGACCTCAATATCCGTAGATGCCGAGTAACCCGGGATCATAGGAGGAGCGAAGAACAATACCTGTGCTTCTTTGATAATCTTTTGTGCACGCATATATAAGGAACCGACTACAACGTCTGAATTCTGTATCATGGAACGTTCGTCCCAGTCTTTCAGTTTGATGATGAAAGAACCGTATGATGGTCCCTGGCCACCGATAAAGCTGAATCCGGAAATCATGGTACGTGACAATACCGCAGGATCGGAAGCGATCAGACTGTCTACACGTGCCAGGATTTTTTCAGAACGGTCTTGGGAAGTACCCGGAGGTAATGTCACTGCTCCCATCAGCGTTCCGGTATCTTCATTAGGCACCATACCTGTCGGAGTGGTGTTCATGAAGAATACAAGTATCGCAATGGAAGCGACAACTAATCCCATAGACAACCATTTCTTCTGGATAAAGAACAGTACTCGTTTCTTATAACGTTTCAGGATTGATTCGTATGTATCGTTGAATCTGTTTTTAAACTTCTTCGTACTCATTCCGATCAGTGCCAGAATACTAAGCACTACGAAAATTGCAGTGACTATCGGATTGATACTGAACAAACCAAAGATCATGCCGAGAATGGCAATAAGCGTCAAAGTAAGTGTAATTCCCGGATGCAACATCTTTCCGATAGCTTCGGTATATCTGTTGATCATAGTTGTATGGGCTGCCGTATAGGCTACTTTCATACGTTCTTTCAATGTGGAGTCTTCCGTTGTTCCATCTTCTTTTTTGTGAGGTTTCAGAAGAACGGCGCACAAAGCCGGACTCAAAGTCAATGCGTTCAATGCGGACAGACCGATAGCGATAGCCATAGTCATACCGAACTGACGATAGAATGTTCCTGCTGTACCTCCCATGAAACTTACCGGAACGAATACGGCCATCATAACCAGCGTAATAGATACGATAGCACCACCCAATTCATTCATGGCATCGATAGAAGCCAGACGGGCAGATGTATAACCTTGGTCAAGCTTGGCATGCACACCCTCGACGACCACAATCGCATCATCGACCACAATCGCAATAGCAAGCACGAGCGCACATAACGTCAACAAGTTCAGACTGAATCCTACCAGGGACAGGATGAAGAAAGTACCGATCAGAGCTACCGGAATGGCGATAGTCGGAATCAATGTGGAACGTAAATCCTGCAAGAAGATATACACTACGATAAACACCAGGATAAATGCTTCGATCAACGTCTTCACCACTTCATGGATAGAAGCGAAAAGGAAGTCATTGGCATTCATGGAGATGTTCAGTTTCAATCCGGTAGGCAACGTTTTTGATGCTTCATCCAACAATGCCTCAATATCACTGATGGTTTGTGTCGCATTGGTTCCTGCCATCTGGTATACGATACAAGTCACAGATTTGTGACCGTCTACCCGGTTGGTAAAGTTATATCCCAAGCGGTCCAGCTGAATTTCTGCTATATCTTTCAGACGGAGTACTTCACCGTCAGGAAGAGATTTGATAACGATATTTTCAAACTCTTCAGGCTGTTGCAAGCGTCCTTTATAACGGATGGTGTATTGGAAAGTCTGGTTACTGCGTTCACCGAACTGTCCTGGAGCAGCTTCGACATTCTGTTCTGCCAGAGCAGCGGAAACATCACCGGGAACGAGCTTGTATTGTGCCATGACGTCCGGTCGTAACCAGATACGCATAGAATAATCCTGACCCAAAACGTTGGCGTCACCCACACCCGGTACACGTTGTACTTGAGGAATCAAGTTGATCTTAGCATAGTTTTCAATAAACGATTCGCTATATGTATCTGTCTCGTCATAGAGAGAGAATACTACCAGCATGGAAGTCTGGCGTTTTTGAGTGGTTACACCGACTTTAGTTACTTCGGCCGGCAACAGACCTTGTGCCATAGAAACACGGTTTTGTACATTGACGGCGGCCATGTCCGGGTTTGTTCCTTGTTTGAAATATATGGATATCTCACCGGAACCCGTGTTTGACGCAGTTGAGGTCATATACATCATGTTTTCTACACCGTTGATTTGTTCCTCCAACGGAGCAATCACAGAATTCAATACGGTCGATGCACTGGCTCCCGTATAGGTGGCTCTTACCGAAACGGTAGGAGGCGCGATGTCCGGATACTGCGTGATAGGCAGTGTCGCCAATCCGATAGCCCCCAGGATGACTATCAGGATAGAAATAACGGTTGATAGTACCGGACGGTTAATAAATCTATCTAATTTCATAATGATTATCTGATTATTAGTTGAAGGCTGTGGCTAAATTACCGTCGTGTTGGTCTTTCAAATGTTGTTGATAGTTTGCTTCTTTTTGCGCCGGTGTGATAGGCTGAACCTTCTGACCGTCTTTCAGGTTTTGTACTCCTTCGATTACGATTTTATCTCCTGAATTCAAACCGGAAGTAACCAAGTACTCTTTTCCGTTATCCAGATTGAAGATTTTGATTTCTGTATATTTTACCGTGTTGTCCGGTTGCAAAACATAAACGAACTTCTTATCCTGGATTTCTACTGTTGCAGACTGCGGTATAGTGATTACATTCTCCATGGTATAAGGAATCAGAACGTTTGCAGTACCTCCGCTACGCAATACATGTTCCTTATTCGGGAAGATAGCACGGATGCTTACCGAACCGGTAGATTGGTCGATAACGCCTGTGATAGCATCTACTTTACCCTCTATATCGTATGTGGAACCATCGATTAATTGCAGTTTGATAGTCGGTATTTTGCTGATTTCTTCTTTGATAGTGCTACCGGACTTAGTCATTGCCAGCAATTCCTTTTCTGTCATTGAGAAGTATACATATACTTCGTCAATCTCGGAAACAGTAGTCATCGGTGTAGCGATAGAAGGGCTTACCAATGCTCCTACACGATAAGGGATATTGTTGATAACGCCATCTGACGGACTTTTAACCTGTGTGAATGACAAGTTCTGTTGAGCAGTGGTCAGTTGCGCTTTTGCTTGTGCCAACTGGGCTTTAGTCTGTGCCAAGGAGTTTTCTGCCATTGCCAGGTCATAGTCACTGATGATTTGCTTTTTGTTCAACTCTTTCTTATTGTCATACGTCATCTGTTGAGTACTCACTGCTGCTTCTGCTGTAGCTACTGCTGCTTTGGCAGTGCGTACAGCTGCTTCGTATTGAGTCGGATCAACAATGAACAACACTTGTCCTTTACGGACAGCTGCTCCTTCGTCTACACAGAGTTTCGTGATGAAGCCCGATACTTGGGGGCGGATTTCTACATCTTGTTTTCCTTTAATTGTAGCCGGATAGGCAGTTGTTAAATTGGCAGTCGTTTTTTGTAACTCTTGTACTGCATATTCAGGAACCTTTCCTGTGTCATTGCCCTTATTGCCACAACTAGACAAGAGGGCTACGCAAAATGCAAATAAAACAATTCTACTTTTCATACTTATAAATATCTGTTTTTTAATTTAATGCGTTTGTTGCCAGTGTGCTGTTCATCTATATAGATAAGGGGGTTAAGGAAGAAAAACCGGAAACTAAATTAGATAATTTAGTTTCCGGTTGCAAAAGTACTTTAAATTCGGTATTCTTGTTCTCTGATACCGTGTTTTTTAACTATGTTTTTTACTTTATTTTATGATATACAGGAGTCATAATAAAACTTAACTCATAATCCTGATAAGGAAGACGATATTTTTCCAGTGGGATAGCTCCCCAACTGTTGACACAGGCAAGTCCGGTTTGTGCCTTGTCGATACAGAAGTTGGTGAAGTCTGCCTTTTCTACTTCCGGTGAGTGACGCTGGTCTTTGCCGTCGCCGTCATCCAATGACTCGATGGTGTAATTCAGGGCAGAAGCGGAGAAAGGAGCACTCGATACGAATTGCAGTCCGTTGCCACTGATGTTCAGAAGTCTCCACCAGCGGATATCCGTTTTTGTTCCGGTTTCCTGCGGGCGGATGTAAGGATAGAATTGTTCTTCCACTGTCTGGCGATATTTACCTAACATGGCCGCGTGGTTGCGGTCGGCATAGTTTTCTCCCGGACCACGGCCGTAATATTCTATCTCGTTGAAGTTGACCGGCATACGCATTTGCATACCGAAACGGAACATGTCAGAAACTTTCTTGCTTTTGTCTGCCGCCATCTTTTGGGTAACTTTCACTGCTCCCTTGTTGTTAATGGTGTAAGTCAGCGATAATGTTCCGCCAATCGACTTCATGTCATATTCGGCACGAACTACTGCCTGATCGTTTTCAATAGCATGTTTCAGAGAAGTCAGTTTCAGTTCAGGATTCTTCCAGGCAGCATATTTGTGTTGCAGTCCGGCTCCGAAGTCATTGTCGGTCGGTGCGCGCCAGAAGTTAGGAGTCAGTGCGCTGCCATCTTCCATCAGTTGCATGCCGTTGACGTCGTAACGGCAGAGATAACCGTTGTGTTTGTTGAAATCCATAGAGAAGTTTTCACCTTTCACAATCAGGAAGTTGCGGTCGTTGTCCAAAATGGTGGGCACGATGACCGGAAGGTTAGATGCCTGTTGGTTTTCCAGTTTCAATTCCGGTGCTTTGTAGTCACGGATGCTTAGTTGGTCGTAAGCGATGGTAGCTCCTGCCGGCAGCAGTGTTTCGGCAGCTTTCAGTTTGTAGCTCACGTTGAGCAGTAATTCTTTGCAAGGACAGATGTTCTTTGTGTCAAATGGAATTTGCACTTTCACAGTTTGTTGGGGCGCTACTTTCAGGTCGGATACGATGCCTGTTTGCACTACTTCTCCGTTTGCCAGTAATTGCCATTCCATGTAATAAGCAGATAAGTCGCGGAAGAAATACTCGTTGAAGATGTTGATTTCACCTTTGGCAAGATCGGCAGGAGTCGTCCATATATCCTGATAGAAATAAGCTACTTCGTATGCATGCGGATTGGGTACGCGGTCGGGGCTGATCAAACCGTTGTCGTTGAAGTTATTATCCGAAGCGTCGTATTTGTTGAAGTCGCCGCCATAGCCGTAGATGCTTACTCCGTCTTTGTTTTTCCAGTGGCAGGACTGGTCTACGAAGTCCCAGATAAATCCGCCCTGATATTTCGGATATTTGCGGATGATGTCCCAGTATTCTTTGAATCCTCCCTGTGAATTACCCATAGCGTGTGCGTATTCACATTGGATTAACGGCTTTTGGATATTACCTTCGCTATATTTGATACAGGCGTCGTAGTCATAGTACATCGGGCAGAAAATATCGGTGAATTCGCTGGTTCCTGCTTGTTCGTACTGTACGGCACGTGTCTTGTCTTCATTCTTAATCCAGGTGTAGCATTTTTCAAAGTTCGGTCCCATGCCGGCTTCGTTACCCAGTGACCAGAAGATGATGGACGGATGGTTGTATCCGCGTTGTACGTTGCGTTGGTTGCGTTCCATGTGAGCTTTGGCGTAACTTGGGTTCTTTGCCAGTGTCTGGTCGCCGTAACCCATTCCGTGAGATTCTACGTTTGCCTCGGCTACTACATACAGACCGTATTGGTCGCACAGGTCATACCAACGGTTGTCGTCTGGGTAATGGCAGGTACGCACGGCGTTGATATTGAGTTCTTTCATCACTTTGATATCCTGCAACATACGTTCGGTAGAAACCACATAACCGCCGTCCGGGTCCATTTCGTGACGGTCGGCTCCTTTGAAGAGTACCGGTTGTCCGTTTACGAGTATCTGTCCGCCTTTCAATTCAATCTTGCGGAAACCTACTTTAACAGGGATTACTTCTACTACGTTGTTGCCGTTTTTCAGTGTAGCGGTCAGTGTATAGAGATTAGGCGTTTCAGCAGTCCATTTCGCCGGATTGGAGACGGATAGGGTTGTGTTTAATTTGCCCGAACCTTTCAGGTCGGCAGTCGCTACGCTGTTGCCTTGAGCATCTGTCAAGTTTAAAGCTACTGTGCCGCTTCCTTTCAGGTCAACGGCTATATTCAATGTACCGTCTTTATATTGGCTGTCCAAATCGGGAGTGATGCGAATATCCTGGATGTATTTCTTGTCGCGTGCGTAAAGATAACAGTCGCGTCCTACGCCGGAGTAGCGGAAGAAGTCCTGATCTTCCAGATAGCTGCCGTCGCACCAGCGGAAAACTTGAAAGGCGATGACGTTCTTACCCGGTTTCAGGTAGTTAGTCAGGTTGAATTCAGCTTCCAGTTTGCTGTCCTCGCTATATCCTACGTAGCGTCCGTTCACCCAAAGGTACATATTGGACGTTACCGAACCGAAATGTGCGAAAATTTCTTTGCCTTTCCAGTCGGCAGGAAGGATGATTTCTTTGCGGTAAGAGCCTACGTGGTTGTTTTCTGTCGGCACTAGCGGAGGGTTGTTTTTGAATTGACTTCTCCAGGCATATCCTACGTTGACATAGATAGGGTCACCGTAGCCGTTCAACTCCCAAACGCCGGGAACTTGAAGGTCATCCCAACCTTTGTCGTTGAAATTAGTCTGATAAAAATCGGTCGGGCGCGCGTCTGCGTGTCTCACCCAGTTGAATTTCCAAAGACCGTTCAGGGTCATGAAATTCGCGGAATTTTCTTTAATGCCGGCTTTAGCTTCATCAGCCGATGCGAAAGCAAAGTAATTAGTGTGCATAGCGGAACGGTTTACGGAATTCACTTCCGGATCTTTCCACTCGTTGAAGCTTTGCGCTTGAATTGCTGTCAGTCCCAATGCAGCCAAGCAGCAAGAGAGTAGTTGTTTCTTCATGGGTTTTTTGTATTAGGTTTGAATTTCTGGAGTCAAAGATAGGGAATAATTTGATTAATAAAGGAGAATAATAAGTCTAATAGGTATGTCAATAGTTCAATTTTAATTTATTTATGAACTATTCAATGGAGTCTGGTAATGGTATGTGAAGTTGGCATAGATTTATGATGAAAGAAGAACTTGGTAAATTAACTTTTTGAGTATCACCTCTCGAGTATGGTAAAGTAAAGAAGAAACGATGAATAGGCTGTATTTTTCTAGCGTGACATCCTGATACTATGAGTAATACAGCTAATTTTAATGCTTTTTATTTCTTATTTTGTACTATTTTGTCCCTTTTTAGTATGATAATTGTATCTTAAAAACTGTTATATTCACTTATTTTGCGGCGAGTGTTTTTAACAAACCTATTTCAAATTCTTAAATTTATTATTATGAACAAACTAACGAGACTAAAAAGATGCAAGAGGTGCATTAGTACGTTAATGCTTATGTGTTGTTCGCTCTTGGCATGGGCGCAAAATACAGTAACGGGAACTGTATTGGATGAATCCAACTTAGAGGTGATTGGTGCCAATGTAAAGGAAAAAGGCACGGCTAACGGTGCTATTACTGACATGAATGGTGTTTTCCATTTAAAAGTAAGCAATCTTCAAAAAGCAGTTCTGCAAATTTCGTTCATGGGATATGAACCTCAAGAAGTGCCATTAAATGGACGCAAACAACTGAAAATTATTTTAAAAGAAACGGCCAATGAACTTCAGGAAGTTACAGTTGTGGCCTATGGTACACAAAAGAAAGAAACTCTGACAGGAGCTATTTCTGCTGTAAACAATGAGGCGTTGATACGTTCGCCGAATGCAAGTGTGGCCAATTCGCTGGCGGGCCAGATTACAGGACTTTCATCCGTTCAGACTAGCGGTCAGCCGGGGCAGGAGGACCCTAAGGTATTTATTCGCGGAGTGGGTTCCTTAACAGAAAGTGCTTCCTCTCCTTTGATTTTGGTGGATGGTATAGAACGTTCGTTTTATCAAATGGACCCGAATGAAATAGAGAGCGTGACGGTTCTGAAAGACGCTTCTGCTACTGCCGTGTTCGGTGTGCGTGGTGCAAATGGCGTAATTTTGGTGACTACACGTCGTGGTAAAGAAGGTAAAGCGAAAATCTCAGTGAATTCTTCAGTTGGTATCCAGATGCCTACCCGAATGCTTAAAATGGCAGATAGCTATACGTATGCTACTTTGAGAAATGAGATTATAACAAATGATAAGCCAAATGCTACCGAGAACGATTTGGTGTTTAATAATTATGCAGTTGAACGGTTCAGATTGAATGATGAACCTATTATGTACCCCAGTATCGACTGGAGAAAGTACCTGCTTAATAAAACATCTGTGCAAACGCAGCATAACCTTAATATTTCCGGAGGAACAAAGGATATACGTTACTTCATATCTTTAGGTTTCTTATATCAGAATGGCTTGCTGAAACAGTTTGAAGGAGTGGGGTATGATAATAATTATAAATACAAAAGATATAATTATCGCGCGAATTTAGACTTTAATGTAACTAAGACTACCACGCTGAAGATCGGTATCGGCGGGATTGTAGGTAACCGAAATGAGCCGATGATTAATGATGCGACTAATTCGATTTGGACACTGATTAATCAGACAACTCCGTTCAGTAGTCCGGGTGTGATTGACGGACAACTCATAGTTACCCCCGAAGAACGTTTTGATAATAAAATCAATCTGGGCAATAGTGCTTTGCCTAAGTGTTATGGGACAGGTTACTCAACAGCTATTAATAATACGATGAATCTGGACCTTCTGTTGAATCAGAAGTTAGACTTCATAACCAAAGGGTTGTCGGCTGAAATAAAAGGTGCTTATAATACGAGTTATGGCTTTACCAAAAAGCGTAAAGGGCAAGTGGAACAATTTATGCCTTTCTATCAATCTTCTTTGGAAGATCCGTCACTTGGTTATGATTCGCCGGATTTCAACAAGAATATTGTTTATAAGATTAAAGGAGAAAATAAGAGCTTGCAATATGAGGAAACTTCGTCACGGGCACGAGACTGGTATCTGGAAGCAAGCTTGAGATATAACCGTAAGTTTGGTTTTCATAATGTCGGGGGATTGTTCTTGTACAATCAGAGTAAGAAATACTATCCCGCTCAGTGGGTGGGAGTACCGTCTGCTTACATCGGTTTTGTAGGCCGTCTGACGTATGATTACAAATCTCGTTATATGGCAGAAGTTAACTTCGGTTATAATGGTTCTGAGAATTTTGCTCCGGGTAAGAGATTCGGTGCGTTTCCTGCCGGTTCCATCGGTTATATCCTGTCAGAAGAGGCCTTCATGAAAAAACAGAAGGTGGTTGATTATCTGAAATTCCGCGCTTCTGTCGGCTTGGTCGGAAATGACAATCTTGGAAATAACCGCTTTTTGTTCTTGCCGGATTCTTATGATGTGAATCTGAGCGGAGTAGACGGGTGGAATAACAATAAGTATGGATTCAACTTTGGTTATAACAGCAAGGCGTTAATTCTGGGTGCATTGGAGAAGCGTCTGGGCAATCCGAACGTGACTTGGGAAACTGCGCTGAAACAGAACTATGGATTGGACGTTCATTTCTTGAAGAGCCGTCTGAAAATCTCTTTGGACTATTTCCTCGAAGAACGTAAGGATATTCTCATCAATCGTAAGACAGTACCTTTATTAACGGGATTGACTTCATCTATTCTACCTGCTGTAAATATGGGTAAAGTGAAAAACCGTGGATATGAGGTAGAAGTGAGGTGGAATGACAAGATCGGGCAGGTTCAGTATAATGTTCAGGCAAACGTTTCCTATTCAAAGAATAAGATTATTTTCCAAGACGAGGTTGAGCCTAATGAACCTTATATGTGGCGGACAGGAAATCCGGTCGGAACACTCTTCGGGTATGTGGCGGACGGTTTCTATACAGAAGCGGATTTCGGAGAGAACGGCAAACTGGTGGCAGGTCTGCCCGATCCGGGTGTGTCCGTGAAGCCGGGTGATGTGAAATACCGGGATTTGAACGGTGATGAGGAAATAACTTCCGACGACCAGACTATCATTGGAAACCCGACTCGTCCGGCTTATACATTCGGATTGAATTATGGTATCAATTACAAAGGCTTTTTCCTGACGATGAACTGGACTGGTGCTGCACAACGCTCTTTGTTGCTGGACGGAGCTTTCAGAGAACCTTTTGGTAATGGTAAAATCCGTGGTTTGATGCAGTTCCATGCAGATACGCGCTGGACACCGGAAACAGCTAATACAGCTACTACACCGCGGTTTACAGAGACAAATGCAGTCTATAATATGCGTTCTTCCTCTTTGTGGGTGCGAGACGGTTCTTATTTGAAGCTGAAGAATGTGACAATAGGATATAACTTCACAGATAAGAAGATGTTGAAGAAACTGGGTATCCAGCAGTTAGGCATAAAACTGACAGGCTATAATCTGCTGACTTTTGATAAGTTTGACATCATGGACCCTGAATGTAATCCGAATAATGCGGATTCTTACCCTATCATTAAAATATATAATTTAGGTATTAATCTAACCTTTTAATAGTGCTGACAATGAAAAACTATAAAAAATATATAGGTTGTCTTTCTCTCTCTGTATTGACACTGATAGGGTGCGAAGACCTTAAATTTGGAGAGAAATTTCTGGATAAGCCGATAAGTAACGAACAGAATATCGATTCTGTTTTTAACAAAAAGGTATATGCTGAGCAGGCACTGGCGGAAACTTATCATTCCCTGCCGGATTATCTGCCGATGCAAGGACGTCTGGGATATGGCGTTCTGGAAATGCTAACCGATCTGGGTGACTGGACGAAAAAGGGAGCGCCTAAATTCTATACAGGAACAGTGGACGGAACAAATACATATCTGGAACATCTTCCATATCGGTTGGATGTCGCCAATACTACGATAGGAGTAGGGCCGGTTTATGGTATTCGAAGAGCCTACATTTACATTGAGAATGTGGATAGAGTGCCGGATATGACTGCGGATGAGAAAGCGATAGGAAAAGCGGAAGCGCAAGTAATCATTGCCTATCATTATTCTCAAATGCTCCGTTATTATGGTGGTATGCCGTGGATAGACCATGCATATATGGCAGAAGATGCGATGAAATTTCCCCGTATGACAGTAGAAGAAACCGTACAGAAGATTGTTGGATTACTGGATGCGGCAGCCTCTGTACTGCCTTGGCAGGTGAATGCAGATAATGACGGACGAATGACGGCTGCTTCTGCTTTAGCGTTAAAGTCCAGAGTGCTTCAGTTTGTGGCGAGTCCTTTATTTAATGCTGAAAAGCCCTATCTGGAAGGAGATGCTTCGTCTCAGTTCCTTACTTGGTATGGCAACTATTCACCGGACAGGTGGCAGAAGGCGTTGGATGCCGGATTAGAATTTATGCGGGCTAATAAAAAGAACTCAGACGCTTATCAACTGGTGAATACAGGTAATCCCCGCGATGATTTTGCAGCAGGATATTTCAATCGCCATAACGGTGAAGTCTTGATTTCTTCCAGAAGATTCACCACTTATGCTACGGGAAAGCTTCCGTTTGCCCAGGTACGTTATGGAGTTGCTTCTCCTACATTGACTTATGTCGATATGTTTCAGATGAAAGACGGAACAGAATTCGACTGGAACAATCCGGACCATAAAAAATTCCCTTTCTTTGATAAGGACGGAAACCCCAGAAGAGACATCCGCTTATATGAAACGGTTGCTGTGAATGGAGATAAGTTTAGGGGCGCCCAGAAAGTGCAAATTTACGAAGGAGCCACCCAGGCGCCTTATAAAGACGGACGAATGAGTTACAATGGGGTTGCCATGAGAAAATTCATACGGAACTTCAATGACGAAGTGAATGGTAAATTTTATTCTTGTCCGTTGATCCGCCTTCCGGAGGTCTATTTGAATATGGCCGAAGCGATGAACGAATTGAATAAGGCGGAAGTCCGTGATGAGTTTGGTAATACGGCTTATGATTATCTGAATAAAACCAGACTGCGTGCGGGTATGCCTGCGATTTCGGCAACAGATGTTCCGGCCGGCAAACCGTTGCGTGAAGCAATATTACGCGAAAGAGCCATTGAATTCGGCTATGAAGAAGTACGTTATTTCGATCTGGTACGTTGGAAACGCTCAGATATATTTACCGGACAATTGTCACGTCTGATTATTAAAAAAGCGGCCGGTGAGCCAAGCGGCTTTTCTTATACCGTATCTCATGCAATGGCGGAAACGCGTCAGTATGCAAAACCTGAAAAGTGGAACGACAAGTATTTCCTGTTGCCTCTGCCTATAGATGAGATAAACAAGAAATATGGATTGATTCAGAATCCGGGTTGGTAATAATCAAATCGTTGAACAATAAGAAGAATGATTATGAATAAATCACTTTATATCGTAGCTTTCTCGTTGGCGTTTGCCACTACGGGTATAGCGCAAAATAATGAAGGACAAGATAAGGTAATCGATCTGGGCACACAGACGACCACCGAATTACGGAAGACACAGGCTGTCTCTACCATTTATTCGAATGAATTAGATAAAAATGCTGCCACTAGTCCTTACAATGCCATTTATGGCTTGTTGCCGGGATTGAGTGTGATGCAGAACACTAGTTGGGGCACAGATAAATCTCGTCTCAATGTGCGGGGACGCGGTTCTTTGAATGGAGATACACCTTTATTTGTAGTAGATGGTTTTGCACGCCCTCTCGAATATATTAACCTTTCGGAAATAGAATCAATATCCGTTTTGAAAGACGGTGCTGCTACTGCTCTTTGGGGAGGCAGAGGCGCCAACGGAGTGGTATTGATAACTACCAAACGCGGTATATATAGCCAGAAGGATATAAAAGTAGACTACAAGTTTGGTTTAGGCTTCCCTGTTAATCAGCCGGAATTTGCCGATGCTTATACCTATGCCAAAGCCCGTAATGAAGCATTGAGATATGATGGCTTGCAACCGGACATGGATGAAGCTTCTTTCCTGTCCGGAGGCAATAGCGATCTTTATCCGAATGTGGACTGGCAGAAAGAAGCGTTACGCAATCATACAACCAGTCATCAACTGGACATCACTTTCCGCGGGGGTGGCAAGCGGCTTCGTTATTTCAGTGTCCTCAATTACAAAAACGATATGGGACTGCTGAATAGCAAGTACACTGATTATACAGATCGCTATAACTCCCAGATGAAGAAATACTTCCTCAATCTTCGCATGAATCTGGATGTGGATATTACGGACGCGACAAAATTGAAATTGAGTATGCTCGGTATGCTGCGAGAGACCAAGCGTCCCACCACGTCGGAAGCTACTTTGTTTGAACAGATTTTCAACACCCCGTCCGCCGCATTTCCCGTGCAGACACAGAATGGATTCTGGGGCAGTAACAATGTGCTGAAAACAAACCCGATAGCCAATCTGGCGGACGTAGGTTATTATAAACTGAATCAGCGTATGTTGCAGGCGGATTTACGGTTGGTGCAGGATTTGTCTGTATTGACTCGCGGGTTGAGTGCGGAACTCGCTATTGCTTATGATAATAATGCGACCTATCAGGAAACAGCCAAGAAAAGTTTTATGTACCAGACCATTGAAAAAGGCACAGACGGAGAACCGATTTACACGAATTACGGAAATCCTAACGATGAACTGGAAATCAGCAACAAAGGATTGGCCAATCAATACATACATGCCAATTTTGAAGCGAAGGTCAATTATCACCGGACATGGGATAAACATGATTTTACGGCCAGTGCTATGTTTCGTCAAGAATCAATGACGTTGACAGGGGCTAATAACAGTCGTTACCGTCAATACATCATCGGAACCGCAGGTTATAATTTTGACAACCGTTATATGGTGGATATCGTAGCCAACTGTTTTGGAAGTAGCGTATTGGGGAAGAACGATAAGTATCGTGCATATCCCGCCATTTCTGCCGCCTGGATACTTTCGAACGAGAATTTCATGAAAGAAATTTCCGCTTTTGACTATCTGAAACTTCGTGCTTCTTACGGACGCTCCGGATATGATATTTATGATTATGACATGGATAAGCAATATTGGGTAGGAAGCGGTGCTTACTATTTTCAGGCCGGAAATACTTCTGCCGGAAGTAGCCTGAAGGAAGGAGTGTTGGCAATGGAACAACTGGATCTGGAAGTTGCGGATAAATATAATATCGGTTTGGATATGAGCCTGTTCAAGGGACTGACTTTTTCTATTGACGGTTTTTATGACAAGCGTACTAATATCCTGATTGACGGAAGTGGGCTGATCTCATCGGCAATCGGGGTTACTATTCCGCAGATGAATGCAGGAAAAGTGGAAACAAAAGGAACGGAACTCTCTGCCATGTGGAAAAAGGAATACAAGGACTTCAACTATTATATCGGAGCCAACTTCTCCTATGCCAAAAGTAAAGTCGTAGAAAATGGTGAGGGATATCAGCCGTATGGCTATTTGTCTAAAAAAGGTTACCCTGTCGGGCAGTGTTTTGGCTGGGAGGCTATCGGTTATTTCAGAGATGAGGCGGACATAAAGAGCAGTCCGGTGCAGAAATTCTCGGAAGTACGTCCAGGTGATGTCAAGTACAGGGATCTGAATGGCGATAACGTGATTGACAACAATGACCAGAAGGCGATAGGATATTCCACTGCCATACCGGAGATTTATTATGGCATTAATTTGGGATTTGAATATAAAGGTTTTGGCGTGGATGCTCTGTTTCAAGGAGTAGCCCATTATAGTGTGATGTTGAACACTGCCAGCGTATACTGGCCGTTGAGAAACAACACGAATATTTCCAACTGGTATCTGAATGACAGAATCCGCTGGACGGAAGAAACGAAAGACATCGCAAATGTCCCCCGCCTGACCACGCTGGATAATGCCAATAACTTCAGAAACAGTACACAGTGGTTGGAGAACGGGAGCTATTTCAAACTTCGTAACCTGAATGTCTACTATAACCTTCCTTCCTCTTGGGCGAAGAAAGTGAAAATGGAGAAGATTCAGGTATATGCGAGAGCTAATAATCTTTTTTCGCTCGATCATGTGAAGCATATGAACTGTGAAGATCTGAAAATCAATTATCCGGATATGACTTCTGTTTATTTCGGGTTGAATATTAACTTCTAAAATGTGAGATGACCATGAGAAAATATATCCTATTATATACAGGTTTGCTATTATCCGTATCGGGGTGTAGCTTGCTCGAATTGGACGAATCGACAGGCTTGGACAGGGAAGAGGCCTATTCCTACTTTAGCAATGTGAAAGGTTTGGCTACCTATGTTTATAGCCAGTTGCCCGGAGATCTCGGAGTGCTCGACGGGGCTTTGAGGGAGTCTGCAACGGATAATTCTGTTTATGTCTGGAGTGATAATAGTGTTCACGACTTTTATAACAATGCCTGGAGTCCCAACAATGCAGTCGATAATATGTGGTCGAAGTGCTATGGAGCTATCCGTTCCGTCAATTCATTCCTTGAAAACTATTCACAGGAAAAACTGGAGCGTTTCCGCTGGAACGACACGTATGAAGAAGACATTGCCAAAGCTACCATGTATCGTGAAGAATTACGGGTGTTGCGAGCTTTTTATCTGTTCGAACTGGCTAAACGATACGGTGATATTCCACTTTTGACACGTACGTATGCTTTGGATGAAATCAACGGCGTGGAAAAGACTTCTTTCAATGAAGTGATAAAATATATCTGTGACGAATGTAGTGACGCGGCCAAAACTCTGCCTGTCAGTCATCAGGACTTTTGGGCGGAGACGGGACGTGTGACCAAAGGTACAGCGTTGGCATTGAAATCCCGTGCTCTTCTTTATGCGGCGAGTTTGTTGCATAATCCCGCACAGGATGCCGATAAATGGAAAGCGGCTGCCGATGCGGCTTATGCTATCATAAAAGAGAACTGGTACAGTTTGCCGAAGACGAATGTAGATCCTCTGTATGACAAGAATGGTGGAAACGATGTATTGAAATCTCCGCAATTAATTTTTGAACGTAGAAATGGGGAAAGCTTTGATTTTGAAGCTAACAATTTGCCCATCAGTTATGAAAAGGGGAAAACAGGCAACGTGCCCACCCAGAACCTGGTGGATGCCTTCCAGATGACTAATGGAAAAGACTTTGACTGGGAACAGATTACACCGGGGCAGAATCCGTATGAAGGCAGAGACCCGAGATTCTATAAAACGGTGCTTTGCAATGGCGATACATGGATGAACTCGACCATCCAGTCTTATGAAGGAGGAAAAGACGGTGCCGGAACAACCGGAGCGACTACCACAGGTTATTATTTGAAGAAGTATATGAATGAGACTGTTTCTCTAGCTCCTTCCAATGAGAAAAAGAAACCGCACCATTTCATCATATTCCGTTATGCGGAAATTCTCCTGAACTATGCGGAAGCAATGGATGCCTGGAAAGACGCTGATTATACGGATAATGACCATCCGTTGTCTGCACGTGCGGCACTGAATCAGGTGCGTGCTGCTGCTGATATGCCTGCCATTACAACAAGCGGCGATGCGTTTACTGAAAGCGTCCGTCGTGAAAGACGAGTGGAACTTGCGTTCGAAGACCATAGGTTCTGGGATATCCGCCGTTGGAAAATCGGTGATAAAACCAAAGCTATTTATTGCATCAAGATCACTATGGAAAACGGCTTGCCTGTTTATAAGAAAGAATTGCTTGAAACACGTAACTGGGATGATAAGATGTACTTATATCCTATACCACAGACTGAATATTATAAGAATCCTAATTTAGGTCAAAATACAGGCTGGTAACTATGACTAAGCGAACCCTAAAAGTTTTTGTCTAACTTTTAGGGTTCATTGTTATGGGAAGAAGTCCTTTTCTATGTGTGGTCCCTTGTTCCAGTTTTATGCTGCAGGATCCGGGGCCTCACCGCTACCGCCTTCGTCCGGATTTTCCGGTTTATTTCCCCCTCCATTTCCGGAAGAGGTGCCGCCGTTTCCTTCCGTCTTGTAGATACTTACATTATCCAGCATATCCTTAAATTTATATCCCGGAGTAAATACGATTTTCACTCGTCGAACGGTATCGGCATCTACATCTTTTTCTTCATTCTGACTTTTACAGTTCATGCCCGGACGGAAACATCCGAAATCGCCTAATTGTACAGACAATCCTTTGTTGAGATTGGTGTTCAATGTATCAATCAGTGCGTCAATCACGTGTTTCACTGCGCCTTCGGGAATCATACCGAACATGGATACTTCCTTGCATAAATCTCTGAAATTTACCGTATTGGTAATTACATTCTGTGCTACATACTTTTCAGTCTTTGTTTTGTCAAAGCCGAAAACTCTTTTCTTGACAACATACTTTAATGCCATAGTCTTTCTTCTTTTAATAGTTAGTTAATCTGTTTTATTGTTGTTTTGTGATCACGATGCAAAGATATGGTTTCCGAAATTCATGACCAAGCTGAAAAAGAATTGTGCGTTAATAAATTAGTTAATAAGTAGAATGCTGCTGTATTGGGGAATTTTATGTAAAAAAGATGGAACGGAAGGACTACTTTCACAAGTAATTTCTATATATACTGATAAGGGTTATGATTCTATAATACTTTTGGCTGAAATTTATCCCTTTTACCAATATAATTCTTACCTTTGCTAAAAACGTATTCTTATGGAACAGAAAGACAAATATATTCGTTTTGACTGGGCAATCAAGCGCCTTTTACGCAATAAGGCTAACTTTGGCGTGCTTGAAGGTTTCCTCACAGTATTATTAGGTGAGGAGATTCATATTCTTGAAATTTTAGAAAGTGAAGGTAATCAGCAACGGGAGGATGATAAATTTAATCGTGTTGATATTAAAGCCCGCAATAGTAAAGATGAAATAATTCTTGTCGAAGTTCAAAATACTCGTGAACTCTATTATCTGGAGCGAATCCTGTATGGAGTAGCTAAGACTATTACCGAACATATTGATCTGGGCGAAATCTACTCTAATGTGAAGAAAGTATATTCTATCAGTATTCTTTATTTCGACATTGGGCAAGGAAGTGATTACCTTTATCATGGACAGAATACATTCTTAGGTGTACACACGGGCGATCATCTGAAAGTTACTACCAAAGAACAGGGAGCTATTGTTCGTAAGCTGCCTGCTGAAATCTTTCCAGAATATTTCCTTATCCGTGTGAATGAGTTTAATAAAGTAGCTGTTACTCCTCTGGAAGAATGGATCGAATATCTGAAGACAGGGTGCATACGTCCCGATACAAAGGCACCCGGACTTGAAGAGGCTCGTAAGAAACTGGTTTATTATAATATGGATAAGGCTGAAAAGCTGGCATACGATCGCCATATAGATGCGGTAATGATACAGAATGATGTGTTGAGTACTGCTAAATTAGAAGGGCATGAAGAAGGACACCAGCTTGGACTTGAAGAAGGACGACAACGAGGACTTGAGGAAGGCATTAAGGAAGGCATTGAAAAAGGTATTGAGCAAGGCATTGAGCAAGGAATCGAAAAAGAAAAAACAATCACTGCTCGTAAGTTGAAATCTCTCAATCTCCCCGTTGATACTATTATACAGGTTACCGGTTTGTCGTCAGAAGAAATAGAGAAACTCTAATTGTTTTTTGCTATTTTCTTATTTAAGAACTCCTCTTTCTATAGAATATATAAAAATAATTCTGCACTGAACAATTGTTTTTTGTCCAGTGCAGAATTTTGGTCATTCCGCTAATGATTGTAATTTATTCTTCACTTTTCTTTGCGTAAACCACCAGTTTACCCGCTCCATAACGGATCAATAATCCACGTTCGATAAAGGTGTTTAACTCATTGATCGCCCGTTGTTTGTCATGTCCTGTCATTCGGCAATAATCTGCACGGGTCAGGCAGGGAAATTGTTGGAGATGTTTATTGATTAGCTTCAGACATTCTTCTTCACTGCGTCCTTTCCCGTGAGGGCGGGTGAACGATGCTCCGCGCTCCGGTCTCATTTGTTGGGCCACTTCTTTCTTGAACTGTTTGCCTGCCCTGAAATTGATGTTTTTCAAGCTGATGGATTGTGCATGCACATCTTTCTTTTTCATTACGGGAGGTCCTTGTAGAGATACGGAAAAATATCCGATGTCACCCAGTTCTACAATCCATCCGTTTGCAAGCAAATCTCGCAATTCATTTTGGAAAGACTGCATGGCACCTACCAGTAGGCTACGGCTTATTCCGGTGAATTTGTGAACACGATCCAGAAATTCTTCCTGATCGATCGTTCCGTTGAAAACAACACGGGGATGAAGCGGTTGTTCTTCGCCTTTCTTCTGAATGTCGGGCGTGTCGTAAAGGTCGTAATGTATACTCATAATCAGAATTGTTTTATATCGGCACTTTTATCTATCCGATTGCCTGCGCGGATTTGTTTCATTCGTTATTCTTACTTCGTTTGACTATAGTCTCCCTTTCGTATGACTATAGTTATACGCAAGGAAGACTATGGTTATCTTTGCGTATAACTATAGTTAAACGAAAAAAGATTAGGCAACAAAGGTAATCTCTTTAGGCAATAAAACTAATTATATTAGCAGGAAAAAAATAAAAACGTCGCAAATATTGTTTATTACCTTAAGTCACCCTTTCCTTTTTTAATAAATTAGCTAGAAAGTGTGGTATTTATTGAATAAGAACGCTTATTTTTGCAGCATGTTACAATTTGAGAATCAAAAGATAAAGCAAATAGTTCGCAAGGTGCTTCCGGTAGTAACGCTGGGGGCGATGTTATATTCCTGCGCCAGTATTGGACGGCCCGACGGTGGACCATACGATGAGACGCCGCCCCGTTTCATCGGCAGTACTCCGGAGGCGGGGGCTTTGAATAATAAAAGGACTAAAGTCTCTTTGATGTTCGACGAGTTTATTAAGCTGGAGAAAGCGACCGAGAAAGTCGTTGTTTCCCCTCCCCAGATACAGCAACCGGAAATCAAGGCTTCCGGCAAGAGAATACAAGTCAACCTGCTCGACTCTCTGAAACCTAACACGACCTACACGATTGACTTCTCGGATGCAATTGTCGACAATAATGAAGGTAATCCGTTGGGTAACTTTGCATTTACGTTCTCTACCGGTACGGAAATCGATACGATGGAAGTAGCAGGAACAATGCTCGATGCCTCTAACCTGGAGCCTATTAAAGGTATGCTTGTCGGACTACATTCCAACCTGAACGATTCGGCTTTCAACAAATTGCCTTTCGACCGTGTGGCACGTACGGACAGCCGTGGACGTTTCTCCATCCGTGGTGTAGCTCCCGGCAAATATCGTATCTATGGATTGATGGATGCCGACCAGAACTTTGCCTTCAACCAGAAGAGCGAGATGATCGCTTTCCACGATTCGTTGATTATCCCCCGCATGGAAGAACGCATCCGCATGGATACGGCTTGGGTGGACTCGTTAACTTACGACACGATTGTTGAGAAGAAATATATGCATTATTTGCCGGATGATGTCATTCTCCGTGCTTTTAAGGAACTCAATTATTCACAATACCTTATCAAGTCGGAAAGGCTGGTTCCTCAAAAGTTCACTTTCTATTTCGCCGGTAAGGCGGACACTTTGCCTGTCTTGAAAGGCTTGAACTTCGATGAAAAGGATGCTTTTGTCATCGAAAAGAATCAGCGGAACGATACGATCCATTATTGGGTGAAAGATTCTCTGCTCTTCAAGCAGGATACGCTGGCCATGAGTCTGACTTATCTTTATACGGATACTTTGAATCAGCTAGTGCCCCGTACGGATACGCTGAACCTTGTTTCGAAACAGAAATATAAGAAAGAGGAGCCGGATAAGGACAAAAAGAAAAAGAAGAAAAAGAAAGGGGAAGAGGATGAACCCGAACCGACGAAGTTCTTGCCGGTGAATGTTAGTGCCCCTTCGTCAATGGATGTATACGGCTATATTTCTTTGAATTTTGAAGAACCGATAGCCAGTTATGACACTGCTGCCATACATCTGCGGCAAAAAGTAGATACGCTCTGGAAAGATATACCATTCGAGTTTGAGCAGGATTCAGTGAATCTGAAGAAATTTAATCTGTATTATGACTGGGAACCGACATTGGAATATGAATTCTCAGTAGACTCGACTGCCTTCCACGGAATATACGGATTATTTACCGATAAGATAAAACAAGGATTCAAGGTGCGTAGTGAAGATGAATATTTCACACTTCATTTCAATGTGACGGGAGCAGACTCACTGGCCTTTGTCGAATTGCTTGACGCCCAGGACAAGGTGGTCCGTAAGCGGAGAGTGGAAGAGGACGGAATGGTCGATTTCTACTTCCTGAATCCGGGAAAATATGCAGCCCGACTAATCAATGACACAAATGGAAATGGTGAATGGGACACGGGAGACTTTGCTAAAGGCATCCAGCCGGAGGCTGTTTACTACTATCCGACGATATTGGAATATAAAGCGTTGTGGGATGTGACCCAACCGTGGGATATTCATGCGACTCCAGTAGATAAGCAGAAACCGGACGAACTTAAAAAACAAAAACCAGATGAAGACAAGAAAAAGAAAGATAGGGATCGAAATAATCAGAACCGCCGTCGTTGACGCTCGACGTAACCTTATTATTGGATTGGTGGCATTACTGACGGGAATCTTCGCCCTCCCTGCCAGTGCCCAATGTGAAGCGAAGAATGATGCGTTTCAATCCGGCGAACATGTAATGTATGATTTATACTTCAACTGGAAGTTTGTCTGGGTGAAAGCCGGACTCGCCAGTCTGACAACGAATGCGACCACTTATCATTCGCAGCCAGCCTACCGGATCAACCTGCTTGCTTTAGGTAGCAAACGGGCAGATTTCTTTTTCAAGATGCGCGATACGCTGACTTGTGTGATCGGTGAAAAACTGGAACCACGCTATTTCCGCAAAGGTGCCGAAGAGGGAAAACGTTACACGGTCGATGAGGCTTGGTTTTCTTATAAGGACGGTCTTTGCCTCGTAAACCAGAAACGTACTTACCGGGATGGAGCGTTTGATGAATCTGAAGCTAGCGATAGCCGCTGTATATACGATATGTTAAGCATTCTGGCGCAGGCACGTTCTTACGACCCTGCGGATTATAAGGTAGGAGACAAAATTAAGTTCCCGATGGCTACGGGCCGTAAAGTGGAAGAGCAAACGCTTATCTACCGTGGGAAAGAAAATGTAAAAGCGGAGAATGGAGTTACTTACCGTTGCCTGATCTTCTCATTGGTAGAATATGATAAGAAAGGAAAAGAAAAGGAGGTGATTACTTTCTTCGTGACGGACGACTTGAACCATCTTCCTGTCCGCTTGGATTTATTCCTGAACTTCGGTTCGGCAAAAGCATTCCTGAATAATGTGACCGGTAACCGGCATCCGCTGACTTCTATCGTTAAATAGATATAGAGAAAAAACGAAGGCATATCAGAAGTAAATTGACCTGCCAACCTGTTATTTTTTAGACGCGGATAACGCGGATGACACGGATTTATTATCTTCTTATCCGTATCATCCGCGTTATCTGTGTCTAAAAGGTATACTTTTAAAAGTGTTGATGCACCTTCCTGTTTTTATTCCTGAACTTCGAAAGGCACTTTTTGATCCTTTCGGAATACGCTGGATTCAAAAGTTGCAATCAACTCTCCGTCTTGGTTTGTTATATCTACCTGATAGCAACCTGTGCTTCGGCCGATATAGCGTTCGCGTGCTTCGGCAAAGAGAGTGTCTCCGGGGCCGCTGGCACGCAGGAAAGTAATAGTGGACGAGAGAGAGAAAGCTAGTGTGCCGTGCGAGTTAGCAGCTGCGGCAAGCGCAAGGTCTGCCAGCGTAAAGATGGCTCCTCCTTGTGTGCGGGCACCTGCATTAAGATGTTCGGCTTTTATTTCTAACTTGGCTTTACTATACCCTTTTCTTACTTCCAGCAGAATTATACCTGCATTTTTGGCAAATATGTCATTCTTAAAGAATTCTTGTGGTGTCATGATGATTTATAATTTATGATTTATGGGGTGGATTCTGATTTATGAAAATGTCATTCAGGCATAAATCATAATTCATAAATCCAAAATCTTTTGCAAATGTACCAAAATAGTTCCTCATTTGGATTATTTGGGTCGGTCTATTCTCTTTAAATGCACTATTTTTGCAATCAAGAAAATTAATCACTTAATAAACAATCCATGTATTATGAAAACAATTCTTAGCGCATTAGGACTTTCCCTTTTGATCTTAACGAGTTGCGGCGGACAAAAAAAGGTTGAAGTAGACTTTATTCAAGACAACATCGACAACGCAGTTGCACAAAACACGATTCAAACGGACATTATTGAGAAATCCGGTAAGATCCTGAATCCAAGAACTATCAACAAAGACGGTAGTATATCCTATATACCTATCGAAGACTGGTGTTCCGGCTTCTTCCCCGGCAGTATGTGGCTCACATATAATCTGACCGGAGATCAGAAATGGTTACCATTGGCCGAAAAATATACGGAAGCTCTTGATTCGGTAAAATATCTGAAATGGCATCATGACGTAGGGTTTATGATCGGTTGCAGTTATCTGAACGGATACCGTTTGGCGGACAAGAAAGAATATAAAGATGTAATTATTGAAACAGCTAAGTCGCTTTCTACCCGTTTTCGCCCGAATGCAGGCGTTATCCAGTCATGGGATGCCGATAGAGGCTGGCAGGGAACGCGTGGATGGAAATGTCCGGTGATTATTGATAATATGATGAATCTCGAACTCTTGTTTGAGGCAACCGCTCTTTCAGGTGATTCTACTTTTTATAATATTGCAGTGAAACATGCTGATACAACAATGGCTCACCACTTCCGTCCGGACAATAGCTG
The DNA here is from genome assembly GCF_000157095.2 of Bacteroides sp. D1. Taxonomy (NCBI): domain Bacteria; kingdom Pseudomonadati; phylum Bacteroidota; class Bacteroidia; order Bacteroidales; family Bacteroidaceae; genus Bacteroides; species Bacteroides sp. D1. The sequence goes on along the minus strand of NZ_JH114344.1, from coordinate 115,796 downwards.
CTACCATGTGGTAGATTACGATCCGGAGACAGGTGAAGTGCGTAAGAAACAAACTGCACAGGGATATGCGGATGAATCTTCTTGGGCCCGTGGACAAGCTTGGGCACTCTACGGATACACTACTTGCTATCGTTACACGAAAGACAAGAAATATCTCGACCAGGCACAAAAAGTATATAATTTTATATTTAATAATAAGAATATGCCGGAAGATCTCGTTCCTTACTGGGATTACGATGCTCCGAATATTCCAAACGAACCGCGTGATGCTTCTGCTGCCGCTTGTACAGCTTCTGCCCTTTACGAACTGGATGGTTACCTGCCGGATAATCACTACAAGGAAACCGCTGATAAGATTATGGAGAGTTTAGGGTCGCCTGCTTATCGTGCAAAGGTTGGAACAAATGGAAACTTTATCCTGATGCATTCAGTAGGTAGTATTCCTCACGGTCAGGAAATCGATGTCCCTCTGAACTATGCTGACTATTACTTCCTGGAAGGACTGATGCGTAAAAGAGATTTGGAAAAGAAATGAGGAATAAGAAATAATAAAAAATAATGAACGGTAAGCAGTGAACGATGAATACTCTACAGATTCTAACGTAACATGTTTACCGTTTATCATTCAGCATTGATTGTTTATTATTCCTCTCTTATCATTTATTACTAACCTGTTTAAATCATTTATCGTAAACTATCATGAATAAACCTATTAACCTTCTTGTAGGAGGCCTGACGCTGTTTGCCGCACAGGGTTGCAAGGCTCCGAAGCAAGTGCCCCAACAAGCAGAACATCCCAATATAATTTATGTATTTCCCGATCAATACCGTAATCAGGCAATGGGCTTTTGGAGCCAGGACGGATTTCGGGATAAAGTAAATTTTAAAGGAGACCCCGTGCATACTCCCAATTTAGATGCGTTTGCGCGTGAATCGATGGTACTGTCGTCTGCACAGAGTAACTGCCCGTTGAGTAGCCCTCATCGTGGAATGTTACTGACTGGTATGTACCCGAATAAAAGTGGTGTACCATTGAATTGTAACTCCTCACGTCCGATCAGCTCCTTACGCGAAGATGCGGAATGTATTGGTGATGTATTTAGTAAAGCAGGTTACGACTGTGCCTATTTCGGCAAACTTCATGCCGACTTCCCAACTCCGAACGATCCCGAACATCCGGGACAATATGTGGAAGAGAAACGTCCGGCATGGGATGCTTATACTCCGAAAGAACGTCGTCATGGTTTTAATTACTGGTATTCTTACGGTACATTTGATGAACATAAGAACCCGCATTATTGGGATACGGACGGCAAGAGGCATGATCCGAAAGAATGGTCGCCCCTGCATGAAGCAGGCAAGGTTGTTTCTTATCTGAAAAATGACGGTAACGTACGCGATACCAAGAAACCTTTCTTTATTATGGTAGGTATGAATCCTCCTCACAGCCCGTACCGTTCTTTGAATGACTGCGAGGAACAAGATTTCAATCTTTATAAAGACCAGCCTTTGGATAGTCTGTTGATTCGCCCGAATGTAGATTTGAAGATGAAGAAGGCAGCATCCGCCCGTTATTATTTCGCCTCCGTAACCGGTGTGGACCGTGCTTTCGGTCAGATTCTGGAAACATTGAAAGAGATGGGATTAGATAAGAACACAGTTGTCATCTTTGCTTCCGATCATGGTGAAACGATGTGCAGCCAGCGTACCGATGATCCGAAGAATTCCCCTTATTCCGAATCTATGAATATTCCGTTCCTGGTTCGTTTCCCCGGTAAGATTCAGCCGAGGGTGGATGATTTATTGCTTTCCGCTCCTGATATTATGCCTACGGTGCTTGGCTTGTGCGGGCTGGGTGATTCTATCCCGGCAGAAGTGCAGGGACGTAATTTTGCTCCTCTTTTCTTCGATGAAAAGGCGGAAATCGTTCGTCCTACCGGTGCGCTGTACATTCAGAATGTAGACGGTGATAAAGATGAAAATGGATTGGTGCAAACTTACTTCCCTTCTTCAAGAGGTATCAAGACGGCTCAATATACATTGGCTTTATATATCGACCGTGATACGAAGGAGTTGAAAAAAAGTCTTTTGTTCGATGATGTAAAAGATCCATATCAACTGCATAACTTGCCTTTGGAAGAAAATAAGGAGATTGTGGCACAACTTTGCGGTGAAATGGGAGCTATGCTAAAGGAGATTAATGATCCTTGGTATACGGAAAAGATTCTGTCGGACAGGATTCCTTATTAACGATTTATGTATTCTTATATAATCATTTAGGTACAGATCACGCGGATTCACGGTCTTTAGTGTTGTCATTGTTGCAAAGTAACCGCGTTCATCCGTGTAATCCGTGCCTAAAAAAGATAACAATTCAGTAATGAAAAGCAGTTGTTTTATAATATTATTCCTTTTGGGAATTATTCCTTCAGCTTTCGCCCAACTCATCGGATTTGAAGAGGAAGTACCCGAAGCATTTAAAGTTTCCGGAAAGGGAGAAGTGAAAATCTCTTCTCTTTTTTACAAGGAGGGTGAAAGTAGTCTGGAATGGGACTTTCAGCCCGGTTCTACGCTGGATGTTCAAATTGCTCCTTTATCGTTGAATACGAGAAACGAGAAGCAGTTCGGCATTACCTTGTGGATTTATAATGAGAAACCGCAGCAGGATTCTATTCGTTTTGAGTTTCTGAATAAGGAGGGAGAAGTCTCTTACTGGTTCTCTTATCGTTTGCAGGCAGCAGGCTGGCGGGCTTGCTGGATCTCTTTTGAGTATATGCAGGGCGACAAGAAAGATAAGAAGATCGTAGCCTATCGGCTGGTTGCCCCGCAACGGAAGGGACGTATCTTTCTTGACCGTCTGATTTTTCCGGAAAAGAAAATGAATCTTCGTACCACTCCCGACCAACAGTTGCCTACCAATAATGGGCTGTCTAATCGTGACCTGTGGCATTGGTGTCTCGTGTGGAAATGGGAACAACAGTCGTATGATATTCCTCTGCCTTCTAAATTGACAAGCGAACAAAAGAAGGAGCTGAAGACTATCGAACAACGTTTGACTGACTTTCTGGAAGTGAAAAAGGCTCCGCAAGGACCGATTAATGCTGCCTATAAAACATTTGAGAAAGCGGCTATCAGTCCATCCATCGCTGGGACGGGATTTATAGGAACTCCTATTGTTGCTCCTGATGAACAGGACAAGAAGAAAGGAGAAATGTCATGGAACGATATTGAAACGATGCTTTCCGGCTTTGCCTATGATGCTTATTATAACCAGAACGAAACATCAAAGAAAAACTACTTTACCGTATTCGACTATGCTATCGATCAGGGATTTGCATACGGTAGCGGTATGGGTACCAATCATCATTATGGTTATCAGGTACGTAAGATATATACAACTGCCTGGCTGATGCGTGATGCTATCTATAAACATCCTCATCGGGATGCTTATCTCTCCACATTGCGTTTTTGGGCGGCTCTGCAAGAAACTCGTCAGCCATGTTCTCCAACACGTGATGAATTGTTGGATTCCTGGCATACGTTATTGATGGCGAAATTTATTTCCGCTATGATGTTTCCCGATGCAAGGGAACAGGCGCAAGCTTTGAGCGGCTTGTCACGTTGGCTATCTTCTTCTTTGCGTTATACTCCGGGAACGATCGGTGGTATAAAGGTAGACGGTACGACTTTCCATCATGGCGGTTTCTATCCGGGATATACCACTGGAGTACTTGCGACTGTAGGAGAATATATTGCATTTACCAATGGTACAAGTTTTGAACTGACCGAAGATGCGCGCAAACACATGAAATCAGCCTTTATTGCTATGCGCAATTATTGCAATTTCTATGAATGGGGCATCGGAATCAGTGGCCGTCATCCTTTTGGAGGGAAGATGGGAAGCGATGATATCGAAGCATTTGCCAATATAGCTTTATCCGGTGATTTATCCGGTCAGGGAAATACGTTTGATCGTGGTCTGGCTGCTGACTATTTACGTCTGATACGCAATAGTGATACTCCGAATGCGCGTTTCTTCAAGAAGGAAGGTATTCAACCGGCACAGGCTCCACAGGGATTCTTCGTTTACAACTATGGTTCGGCAGGCATTTTCCGTCGTGCGGACTGGATGGTGACATTGAAAGGGTATACCACTGACGTATGGGGCTCTGAAATTTATACGAAAGATAACCGTTACGGACGTTATCAGAGTTATGGCTCCGTGCAGATTATGGGGAAAGGAAATCCCGTGTCACGTGCCGGAAGCGGTTTTGTGCAGGAGGGATGGGACTGGAACCGTTTGCCGGGCACAACTACCATTCATTTGCCTTTCAACTTGCTTGATAGCCCATTGAAAGGAACGACTATGGCACGCTCCAAAGAGAATTTCTCCGGAAGCAGTTCTTTAGATGGTAAAAATGGAATGTTCGCTATGAAATTGGCAGAACGGGATTATGAGAACTTCACACCAGACTTTGTGGCCCGTAAATCCGTTTTCTGTTTTGATAACCGGATGGTTTGCCTGGGAACAGGTATTGCGAACTCCAATGCGGATTATCCTACGGAAACGACTCTTTTCCAGACAAAATATAATGGTAAGGAGCCCAAAGTAGGAGAGGATAACTATTGGCTTCATGATGGTTATGACAATTATTATCATGTAGTGGACGGAACCGTTCGCGCACAGGTGGCAGAACAGGAATCACGGCATGAAAAGACGCGTGAAATAACCAAAGGAAAATTTTCTTCTGCCTGGATAGAACATGGCAAGGCGCCGAAAGAGGGGACTTATGAATATATGGTATTGATACAGCCTTCTGCTTCCGATCTCGACGAACTGCGCAAAACTCCTGCATACGAGGTGTTGCAACGCGATCAGACTGCTCACGTTGTTTATGATAAAAAGACAGGTATCACGGCGTATGCTGCTTTTGAAGCTTATCAGCCTGCCGCTGATAAAGTGTTCGTGGCTATTCCTGCGGAAACAATGGTGATGTATGCAAAGGAATCTGATAAGGGTATCCGTTTAAGCGTCTGTGATCCGAATCTGAATATAGAAGAGAAGACGTATACAACGAAAGAGCCCAGTCGTCCTATTACTAAGGAGATACGGCTTAAAGGACATTGGAGATTGACAAGCCCGATGGAAAATGTCCGGTTGGAACAGCAGGGAGACCAGACCGTACTGACGGTAACCTGTCAGCATGGACAGCCGGTTGAAATGCTCATGGAAAATAAATAACGTGAGTTCGATATAATCAGAACATAGCCAGTTGCCCGTCATTGACAAATTTCACATCAATGGCGGGTTTCTTTTCAAAGAAACAATAGGCTGCTATCGCTGACAATGCATTTGCAATGAAGTTATTGAATGAACGGTGTCTGGAGTGTTCAATCTGTGCAATGTTCTTCAATTCGTCATTAACAGTTTCAATCAGAGCTCTTTTCCTAAGCAATATCTTATCAGCGATACTCATCAAGGAGTTCTTCATATTATTCTTGACCTTAGTAATCGTCTGTATACCATTAAGAAAGAGGTTCTCGAACAAAGTCTGACCGATATATCCCTTGTCCGCATACAATTTTCCCTTTATGTTTTCCAGAAACTTTCCTTGTTTCAATGGTTCCCTGTCATCCACATTGCCGGGAGTAAACATAAAATTGAGGATCTCTCCTTTATCATTGATTATCAGATGCAGCTTGAATCCGAAGAACCATCCCATAGAGCATCTTCCACGCTCGGCAAGTCCTTCGAAAGTCTTGTGAATCAATATTCGTTGGTTACGGCAGACACGTAAGGGAGTGGAATCGACAAAACTGATACCGGTACAACTGCCTAGCAGAACCTTTTTGATGAAAATGGTCAGAGGAAGAAGTATTTCTTTTTCCAGTTCCACAAAACGATTATAAGACACACATCGGGGGAACAAGCCTCTCAAATGTTTGCAGACGTACTCTTTGTAATAATGTTTAAAACATCGAAATCCACCGGAATGAAACAGGATGAGAATTACCATAACTTCCGCATCGTTCATACGGTTCGGCTTGTTGCGATGCTTATGTCCTTTGTCTTCAATCATATATTTTTTCTGTTGCAATGTAAATTCCTTGCAAAAATCATCTGCCATACAATAAATCTCTGTAACTTTAGCCTCTGAAAACATAGCGGTAATCGTTTAAATGTTATAATTTGTCACTATAAATTTAATACTTTTATCGCTATGTGCCTATTTTGCAATGATATATTTATTGATTTATATCGAACTCACGTTAAATAATTAGTGAATAAGATAAGAGAAAACAAGAATTTAAAGAGAGGTATTAGTTATCATGTTTCTATGAAAAAAGAGAAGACCGGTTCGTGGTGAGCCGGTCTTCTTTGTATTTGCACGGTGCGTTGAGCACTTTCTTTTCTTATTACTTATTCAGCCTCCATTCGAAACCGTCTTTAGTATCTTTGATTTCAAATCCGAGTGCTGTCAGTGTGTTGCGGATTTCATCGGAAGTAGCCCAGTCTTTGTTGGCTTTCGCTTTCATACGTTGTTCCAGTAGCATATCTACTACCTTACCGTAGGCTGCTTCACGGCCATCAGAAGAACCTTTTTCTTCTTTCAATCCCATGATGTCGAAGCTGAACAGATGGAATGTTTCTTTCAACTCTTTCAGGTCTTCGGCGGATATGGTGGCATTGCCGGCAATGATATTGTTAATAATGCGGGCACCTTCGAAAAGCTGTGCGATGACAATCGGTGTATTCAAGTCGTCATTCATTGCTTCATAGCACTTAGCGCGCAGTTCTTTCACGTTGATTCCCTCTGAAGTTGCCGGTGCGGGAGTAATCTTATCCAATGCGTCAATGGCTTCTATCAGACGTTGCAGCCCTTTTTCGGATGCTTGCAGTGCTTCATTGCTAAAGTCTACCGTGCTGCGGTAATGAGCTTGCAGGATGAAGAAACGGATTGTCATTGGTGTGTAGGCTTGTGCCAGCAGCTTATGAGTACCGTTGAAGAATTCGTCCAAAGTGATGAAGTTGCCGAGTGATTTACCCATCTTGGTTCCGTTGATGGTAATCATGTTGTTGTGCATCCAATAGTGAACCATGTCATCACCTTGTGAGGCTACCGATTGTGCGATTTCACATTCGTGGTGAGGGAAAATCAAGTCCATTCCTCCTCCGTGAATATCGAAGTGTTCGCCTAGGTATTTGCGTCCCATAGCGGTACATTCGGCGTGCCATCCGGGGAAACCGTCGCTCCATGGAGACGGCCAGCGCATGATATGTTCAGGTTGTGCCTTTTTCCAAAGGGCGAAGTCGGCGGGATTGCGTTTTTCGCTTTGTCCGTCGAGGTCACGGGTGGTATTCAATACGTCGTCCAAATTACGTCCGGAAAGTTTTCCGTAATGGTGATCTTTGTTGTATTTGGCTACATCGAAATAAACGGAGCCTTCGCTTTCATAGGCGTATCCGGCATCCAAAATCTTCTGTACCAGTTGGATTTGTTCAATGATATGTCCTGAAGCATGTGGTTCGATGCTCGGAGAAAGTACATTCAGTGCTTCCATTGCTTTATGATAGCGGTTCAGGAAATATTGAACAACCTCCATTGGTTCCAACTCTTCCAGACGTGCTTTCTTGGCAATCTTGTCTTCTCCGTCATCGGCATCATGTTCCAGATGACCTACATCGGTAATATTTCGTACGTAGCGTACTTTATATCCTAGGTGGGTGAGATAGCGGAATAACACATCGAAGGTTATAGACGGGCGGGCGTGTCCTAAATGGGCATCTCCGTAAACAGTCGGTCCGCACACATACATGCCTACATGAGGTGCATGAAGCGGTACGAACAACTCTTTCTTTCTATCTAAGGTGTTGTAAATGGTAAGTTGATGTTCCATAACATTTTATATTTGTTTTATTGGAACTGCAAAGTTAGTATAAAATCTGAATATGCGCTCTATCTTTGATGAGTTGATTTTAGCTCTTGAGCTGTTTTACTGGTAATATTATTAGTTTCCCGGTATGAAACTAAAAGTTTCACACCGGGGAACCAATGGTTTCATTACGGGAAACCAAAGGTTTCTCACCGAGAAACTAAAATTTTGTCGGCATGAAAGTAAATGTTTGGTTATTGTTGACTGCAAAACTTATCAATAGCTTCTGCTACACCGTCTTCTTCGTTGCTTAGAGTGATGTAATTTGCTGCTTTTTTTACAGGTTCTTGTGCATTTCCCATAGCAATTCCCAGTCCTGCAAACTTAATCATGGATAAGTCATTATAGCCATCTCCCATTGCTATGACTTCTTCTCGTGCTACTCCTATTTCTTTCAATAAGACAGCAAGAGAAAGAGCTTTGTCAATTCCTTGCGGAACTAATTCGAGGAAATAGGGTTCTGAACGGAAAACGTTAATATGTCCTTGTAGCCGGAGACTAAGTTCTGCTTCAAGCGGAATGAGTTTATCTGCGTCTCCCACGATGAGGCATTTGGCTACAGGAAGCGTGATCTCTGTGAGGAAGTCGTTTGTTTCCCGTACTGCCATTTTATTGAGAAAGGCCTCTTTCTGTACGTATGGGTCTTGAGAGTTTTCTGTTATTATATCTGCTCCGTCATAGGTTAATATACTTAGTTGGTGGGTACGGGCACATTCATAGAGCATCGGAACAACTTCATTAGGTAACACATTTTCATATACCATCTCTTTTGTTTCCCAATTGATAATTTCACCTCCGTTATAGGAGAGGATGAAACCTCCGAATTCATTCATCCGTAATTCGTTGGCTAATGGTACAATACCATAAGTAGGTCGTCCGGAAGCTAATACGAGTCGTATTCCTTGCTCTTGTATACGTATTAGAGTTTCCCTGTTGCGGGGAGTGATTTCTTTTTTAGAATTGGTGAGTGTGCCGTCAAGGTCGAGCACGATAAGTTTGTATTTCATGTAGCGTTGTTTTGGGTGCAAAGATAGATTAAAAAAGTTTTTCCGCAAGGTGGTGGGGGAAAAGATGTGGCTTTAGCTAAGCCAGCCATCGTTTGTTCAACTTGGCAGATGTTTTTGTAAAGTATTGAATATTAATAAAGAAGCTTCAGATCTGAGTCGTCGTGCTGTCATGCATCAGATGCAGGGACTTTCTTTTTGAACCAGACTCGTATTTTTCGGATGTAGTAGCTTCTCCTGTTTCTGATTTCTTGATTGATGATATGACATTTAGATAAATAAAAGCCGCATAACGAAAGTTA
>NZ_JH114344.1:70908-106455 GCF_000157095.2 Bacteroides sp. D1 | reverse complement strand
AAACGTAAAGTTATGCGGCTTTTATTATTAAACTGGTAAAAGAGTTTTATTCAATTGTTGCTCCATAACCAGCTACATCGCTAGCTAATGTAAATATACCATTTACATAATCATATTGAGTAATAGGAGCTGTTGCGTGCTTGGTTATGTTATTACCGCTTGTTGGTTCTTTAACTAAAGAACTTGTATGATAATAATTCCAATTTTTGGTTAAGCCATATACGATATTGTCGGTTACATCTATTTGAGGTGTGCAACTTTCTAAGAAAGAATAATAGTAGGAACCGAATTCTGCTTCCGGACTTACGTCAAAGATATTCTTGCTTATAGTCAATGATGTTCCTTTTTGATATCTGAAGAATATATTGCTACCTATCATGTTGACAAAAGTATTATTTATAATTTCGGCAGAAAGTACACCATCTGATAAAGGTATATTACCAGTAGCCCAGTTTAATATTTGCACGCCTTCTTGAGGTGTCTGGCTATACACTATATTGTTCTTGAAGTTGAAAGTTTTATAATCTCCTAAATTGAAGCCTTTATATATATTTATCAAGGCAATTTTGATAGCATTAACTTCAATACGAGTGTCTTGAACAGAGATGTTGTCTATACCAAAGTAAGTCTTTTGTGCTGCATCGTAATAAATTGGTTTCAAGACATTCGCAATCAGACAGTTGTCAATGCAGATGTCAGTAAAGTCTCCCTTGCTGATAACGCCTGCATTATTTATAAAATAACCAGCATTGCTACCTCCATTGAGATCACTTAAATCTATTTTTATATTCTTAAAAAGTAGCTTTCCTTTGCATGATTTCCAGCAATTAATAGGACGAAGTGTTACTTGCTCGTCATCATATCGACCGATGATAATAACATCATTGCTGATTGATTTTACTCCGGTTGTGGTGAAATTGTGTGCTGTACCTGTGAGGAACAGTATAACAGGTTTACTCATTGTAGCACTAAAGTAAGTGTCAAGTGCCACATCGGCATCTGTTGCATCCAATATTTGTATGTCAGCATCTGAATAAATTTGGTTGTTGATGGTGATGCCGCCGATAGTAATGTCTTTACCATGATCAAAATCGGCTTTATAATCCGTACGATTCTTAATACTAACCTGAATCTTTGCAATCATAGCATACTTTCCACTTGTTGCCAATATCGCAATATCAGTACTGTTATCAGCTGTTGCACGAGTCATCATCTTTGCGCTTGATGCAGGGGCAGTAACAATCAATACATTTTCTTTTCCAGCTTCCTTAGAGAATTTAGCACTCCATCCTTCTGGAGCAGTAATCATTGTATTTTTTACTCCTCTCATGGTCATGGTAAATTCTTTCGTTTCACCTGCAGAAAACTCTTGTATTTGTTCTAAATCTTCAGCCGCAAAACTACATTCAAAGTCGCTGATGATAGGGATACGTATGGTTGGAGCATCCTCACCCGCAAGTACTAAGACCAGTTCGTTGTTTTCTACTGTTACACTCTTGAAGTTTTTGTCTTCTGCCGGAGCGGAACCGTCACCAGTTGCGCTGACTTTGTCAGTAGTTCCTTCTTTGTATATATATTCATAGTTTTTTCCTTCATCATAGCTAACCTGCCAGTAGCCTTCACTATCTACATTAAATGTAGGAGTCTTGCCACTCTCTCCATTAGCTTTCACAGGTTGTCCGTTTACAGTCAGACGCTCCGGAGTTTCATTTTTGTTGTAAAGAACAGTCCAGTAGCCTTCTGAATCGATACCGATAATAGGGCATAACAGGTTATTATCGTTTTTCATATATAGATTTACTGTTTTTCCATTGCTCAAAGTGAGTGTGTAGGAATCAGACTTTTCCTCTATATTAGTAATAAATGTTCCTTCATTATAAAGTTCGCGAAGAGCTTCTGTGTTACTATTTATATCACGTACTTGTGTCTCGAGTGCGGTAACGCGCTTTTTCAGTGCGTCTACATCATCTTCCAAATCGTCAATGTTGGTACATGCTACCAGGCATACAGCCAATAACATGAACATACTCCATACTTTTTTCATGATTATATTGTTTTAAAGTTATTATTTTAAAGAGGATAGCCAGGAAGGAACATATCCCAAACGTTTACGTAATTGAGCCTCATAGAGTGAATATGGTTCCACAGCAGTTCCGTTACTTTCGAGTCGCTTCATTTGAGTAGCATCAAAATCTAAAGGACTTCCGTGGAAACCGACAATGATAGGAGGCATAAATTTCCACCAAAAGCCGTTACTATCCCACCAGGTAAATTTACCTTCTGTATCGATGTCCTGATCTGTTTGTACATTTGTTGCATAGAAATTCCATATTGTCAGATTCTCCATGTGATTTGGCATTTGAGCAGAGTCTCCTCCTTGTCTCCAATGCATGAAACCGCCAGTACAGCAGTCAATTAATGTTGCACGTGGCTGTGTGGCATGTGATTCAAAGCAAGAATCATCTCCCCATTTCACATTCCATATTACAGCACCCATGCTTTGCTTTGAAACACCGCAAGCGTGATATTGACCAACGTTTGTTTTATATTCCATCAATGTGCTTTCACCTTCTCCTTTTCTAAGTGTGTAGCCATTGCTGCTTTCAGTTACTTTTCCAATAAAGATACGGGAAGAAGCTTGCGAGCGGATAGAAGCATGTCCACGATTACCACCAATAGTGATGTCATAAGCAGAACAATTGGCAGAACTTGTGATTGACATGGCTTCACTAACACTTTCAAAATTAACCCGGCGCATCCATGAATTGGTCAGACGTACAAAATCGATAAGCTTAAAACCACCGTCATCTATGTCAGAGCCGTGATGAATAAACTTCTCTTTGGCATGTCCTTTAAATGTAAGGTCTTCTACGCCAACATTGGCATAATTGGCGAATTTATGTACATTCCATCCCCAATCTTTATTAATAGCATGCATGATGGGTTCTTTAAAGGTAATACTGTTACCACTAATCTTTTCAATCTGATGGTATTCGAATATTTGAATACCATTTGTTTTGATATTGGGAGTAATGCCTTGTTGTACCTTAATATCTTGCCATTGATAAGGCGATAGTTCGGAATTAATAACATCATTATCCGTGTTTCCCAACTTGGGGGTTCCCAGTACGAGACATACCCAACTGCCCGCACTTACTCCTGTTAAACTGGCCGTTATGGTTTTGCTGCCTATGGGAGCGTCTTCAGTGATAGCACCAATTGATTCTCCTAATCCTGTATTATGTTTGAACTCCATCATAACAGGAGCATTCCACATTTCCTCAGTAGGTTTGGGAGAATTATTTGCAGCAGTCATTTCGAGTGTTGTTTTGTTTCTTCCGGCTCCTTTTAAAACAATATCACTCATCGATATACGAATCCTGCGATCCTTAGAATCCTTATCTTGTAGAATATAATTCCCTTCTGGGAAGTAGATAATAGCTTTAGCGTTTTCCTTAATATATCGATCTGTCATATTATTGAGATCTTCTTGCTTTGTTTCTCTTGCTATTTCTTCCAGTACCTTCATGAAAGCTGCTCTGTCAGATTTGCCGTCGTTGGGGATAGCCCCATATTGGGGATCTGTAACATCGTATACTTTATATCCTTGTGCTATTAATGTTTCTATTTCAGGAGGAGCTACTTCACCATGTTTATATCCGGCGTATGAAAAGTCCAATAATACATTTTGTTGATCTGCGTTTACAAATTGTTGCCAGGCTTTTGCTCCGGTTTCATTGGAAAGTTGTTTCACTTCAATAGAAACAATACGGATATAATTCTTTGATGAAGTAAGTACAATCTTAATTGTTTCTTCTACGTCTTTTACAACAGTTGCTTGTGGTGTGATAGTTAATAAGTTCTCGGATAAAAGAACATCCCATCCTTTAGGAGCTTGTATTGCAGCTTGTTGCACGTCATTCTGTTCTACTTTATACTCTTTATGGCTTTCATTGGGGGCAAAAACTTGCACAGCTTGTTCACTTTCAGCGTCATTGAGACCATAAATGATCAGTCCGAAGCTGTCGTCTACTGGGAAAGTATATGTTTTTTCACCATCAGCCAGGGTGAATGAGAAAGTATGGTTTGCTTCATTATATTCTACCTTGCTGAATATGCTGGTTCCTCCCTGACTTCCACCTTCGGCCTTAGTTCCTAAGCTTGTATATGTTTGTCCATTATCGTAGCTCACTTGCCAATATCCACTGGAAGATACGCTGATTAATGGAGTTGCCACCACATTGCCTTCTCCATCACGGGGCCAGGCTGATATTTTCTCTCCATCGGCTCCTGGCAGATATTTGAAATCTGTATCATTACTTGTTTTATATATCCAGTAGCCTTCTTCGTCTACGGAAAATTCAGGGACAGACGCTTGTACTGCTTCACTCTCCATGACTTTAATGCTTGTTCCGTCACTAAGTTCCAGCAAATATCCTAAGCCATCTTTAGTCGGAGTAATTCCGATAATGATTTTGTTTTTTTGCATAAGGGCTTGCAGACTGGCAAATGAAGTATTCAGTCCTTCCGTTGCTTTTTCCAAAGCAGCGACACGGTCTTTCAGAGAATTGATGTCTGCTTCCAGGTCGTCTGTTTTTTGGCATGATTGCATGATTGCCAACATGCTGCAAATACCAAATAGTAATAGGTAGGTAATGCTCCTGTTTTTCATACATTTATTATTTCGGGTTATTTATGATTTTCACAGTGGCAAAGATAACCGGATAAAATAAGAGTATATGGATAAAAAAATTCAGGAATACGATGAAATAATACATTTTACACACCTCTGTGATAGATTGAGGCTTTATGTATTATTAGAGCAGGTCTACCCATTGCTCATTGCTTAATATAGGCAATGACTCACTGTCGGCAACAAATGTTTCCGCCAGTTTTCGTTTCTCATCTTGCAGATGCAGAATCTTTTCCTCGATACTGTTTTGTGTAATGAAGCGATAGGCAATTACTTGCTTGTCCTGACCGATACGATGGGCACGGGCGATGGCTTGCGATTCGGCGGCAGGATTCCACCAGGGATCTATGATGAATACATAGTCGGCTTGTGTAAGATTGAGCCCCACACCTCCTGCTTTTAGTGAAATAAGGAATGCCTGAACATCTTTTTGCTCGGTGAAATGGGCGATTTCGGAGGGCCGGTTGTTGGTTGCTCCTGTTAATAGGGCATATTTCCAGCCTCGTTCTCGGAAAGCTTCAGCCAAGACCTCCAGATGTCTGACGAATGAAGAGAAAATTAGGACTTTGTGTCCTTCGCTTTGTAATGTATCGAATGTTTCGATTATCTGTGCGGTTTTTCCGGATGTTCCGGTATAATCAGGAAGAATGAGTTGCGGATGACAAGAGAGTTGTCGTAAACGCAAAATGCCATTTAGTACACTAAACGAATGGAGCCTGTTCGTACTTTGAGGGTGCTGGAGAAGTATGTTGCGCAGGCTGTTTTTCTCCTGTTCGTAACACGTGTTCTGCTCTTCAGTCATGTCGCAGTAGATTGTTTCTTCCGTAAGTTCAGGAAGTTCCGGAGCTACCTCTTTCTTGCTTCTGCGGAGGATGAATGGGGCAGTCAGTTGTTGCAACTGCACTCGTACACGTTCGTTTCCCTGGCGAATCGGCATTATGAACTGCTTTTGGAAAGCACTTTCCGTGCCCAGTAAGTCCGGTTGTATAAAATGAAATTGAGCCCACAGGTCCTTTAATGAGTTCTCGATAGGAGTACCTGTCAGTGCGAGTCGGTGTTTGCTTTGCAGTTGAATTGCCGACCGGAAGGTGAGCGATTCGCTATTCTTGATATTCTGGCTTTCATCGAGCACGACATATTCGAAATGGTAGGAAGAGAGTATATCAATGTTGTTTCTCATCATGCCATACGTAGTAAAGATCAAGTGAAAATGACCGAAGAATTTTTCCGGACGTTTCTTGTCTATAGCCACGGTGTTGTTGTATTCCATCATTGAGAGCCCTGTAAAGCGCTTGGCTTCCCGTCGCCAGTTGTGAAGTAGCGATGTGGGGACTACAATTAGGGTAGCGGGTTGTTTGGGAGCGGATGGCTTATATATGTACTGTAGCAGGGTAAGAGTCTGAAGAGTCTTCCCGAGTCCCATGTCATCTGCCAGGCATCCGCCAAATCCTTGTTTATGGAGGTGTACCATCCACGAGAATCCTTTCTGCTGATAGGGGCGTAACGTTGCTTTAAGCGTTCTTGGTACGGCAACGTTATGTATTTGCTGCTTCGCGGGGAATTTTTTCACTCCATCCTCACCCAAAGCTGTCTGTACGGCACCTATAAATGCATGTTTCAACCGAATTCCTTTTTCTGTTTGTACTCCCATCTCCAGTAAGTTCGCATATTTGCTGAACCACTCTTCAGGCAGGAGAATCATACGCCCGTCAGGTAGCAGATATTCCCGCTTTTCTTCGAGGATATGTTTGCGGAAACGTGAAAAAGGAATGCGCAGATTACCGATAACAACAGTGATGTGCAGTTCGAACCAGTCAACTTCATCGTCGCAACTTTGCTCGATGCGTATCTCATCCAGACAATACAACGCATTCCCTACATTACTGGTAAGGTGAAAGGATTGCTGCAACATCTCCCGATGATTGTTGATCCATTCGACAATTGTCTTTTCCGGAGCTTTGGCGGATAGTTGGAAGTGTGTGGCATTGAGTTGTTGCAGACCGGCATTCGTTAAGAGTTGGACTGCTTGTTCTTCCACTGTGATATTACGTCGGAAAAAGCCGATTTCACCGGATGTTTTCCGATAAATGATTTTCTTCATTTCATTAGCACTATCTGGTGCAAATGTCTGGTCTCCATAGCGGAAGACAAGTTGCAATGCTTGTCCGTTGTATGTGGCATCTTCGAATGAGAGAACAGCTTCACAGGCACATTCTTCTTCAGTAATATTCAAACCGTGAGTCTCGATATCGTGATAACGTGCAATTGGAATAACGATGTTGTCTATGTATTTCTCAATCTGCAAAGCGTCTACGCTAATCGATCTTTTCTTTGTGAAAGGTAAGATACGTGCGCTTTCAATGTGCGGAAAGAAATATAACTCCATTCCCAATAATAGAGTGGCCGGCGAGGAGGTCAGTACAACTACCGGTTTTAACTCACTCAAAGAGAACGGTTGCCCTTCATAATAACACTGCAACTGATAACGGAACGTTTTACTGTCAACATGAAACGTTACGCGAATTTCTACGTCGTGAGGGTTGATATGATAAATATGATGGGCGTATAAGATTTTGCTACCGGCTTGTTTCTGATAAAAAGGCAGTCCATTTTCCCGTATCAACGCCAGCATCTCCAACAGCTTCTTTTCGATGAACGGGCGAATATTATTTTTAATTCGTTCCGGATCTTCGGATAGCTTATGTAGAAAGCGTGATACTGTTTTTTCACGGGAGTAGAGGCCCATCAGATACTTTTCTGTATAGTATGAAGCGATATCGATAGCTTGTCTTTCCGCTTCGCTCATTATGCTCATAGCTTCCGGAGAGGCGTGAAACGCTTGCTCCACTAATTGCAAGGTGCCATCGTTCAGCCTTTCCGCAATATACGGAATCAGTAATATGCCGAGTATCGGATGCTCTGTGAAAACGATTATAACTTGTCCGTTAGTTGGTCTCTCTTTCATTCTCTTTTAGGCTTTAACTGACAAAGATACGGGAAAATACTTAATTTTGCAGCATGATAGAGGAAAACAAACGCGTATTGCTTGGAATGAGTGGCGGTACAGATAGCTCTGTTGCTGCTATGCGATTGCTGGAAGCCGGTTATGAAGTAATCGGGGTAACCTTCCGTTTTTATGAATTGAATGGTTCGACAGAATACTTGGAAGATGCCCGTAATTTGGCAGAACGTTTAGGAATACGGCATATAACATACGATGCCCGTGAAATATTTGCCCGGCAGATTATTGAATATTTTGTGCAGGAATACCTGGCAGGACGTACTCCGGTCCCCTGTACCTTGTGCAATAATTATCTGAAATGGCCTTTGCTTGCTAAGATTGCCGATGAAATGGGAATTTTTTATATTGCTACCGGACACTATGCGCAGAATATACAACTAAATGAAACCTTTTATATAACGTACGCCGCCGATTCGGATAAGGATCAAACCTTCTTCTTATGGGGATTGAAACAGGATATTCTTAATAGGATGCTGTTGCCGATGGGCGATATTACGAAAGCTGAAGCCCGTGCCTGGGCTGCTGAACATGGTTTTCGAAAGGTGGCAACCAAAAAGGATAGTATTGGTGTCTGTTTTTGCCCGATGGACTATCGGACCTTTTTAAAAGACTGGTTGGTCAGAAATGGTCAGATGTCGGTCAGTAATAGTGAGGCATCAATCAACAATAGTCAGACATCGGGCAGCGATAAACAGACCTGGTCTGACAGAATCAGAAGAGGAAGATTTGTCGATGAAAAGGGAAATTTTATTGCCTGGCATGAAGGCTATCCCTTTTATACTATTGGGCAGAGACGCGGTTTGGGCATTCATCTGAATCGTCCTGTATTTGTGAAAGAGATTGATCCTGAAAAGAATGAAGTGATGTTGGCTTCTCTTTCATCGTTGGAAAAAACAGAAATGTGGTTGAAAGATTGGAATCTTGTAAATCAGGAGCGTACTTTAGGACGCTCTGACATAATTGTGAAGATACGCTATCGCAAGCAGGAAAACTATGGCACGATTACCGTCACATCGGATCATTTACTGCACGTGCAGCTCCATGAACCATTAACAGCCATTGCTCCCGGGCAGGCTGCTGCATTCTATGGAGACGGATTGCTACTAGGAGGAGGAATCATAGTCAACGCCCGGTAATCTTATATATTGGGAAGATGAACGCTCTGACGCAAGTTTTTTAAAACAAAACTTAGCTTGCTAATCGACATAACTAAGGCACGGATTACACGAATAAACAAGGAAAGAGAATAAACTTATCCATGTAATTCGTGTAATCCGTGCCTGAAAGAAATCGGAGAGTTGTTTTGACGCTCTCTCCTTATACAAGTAACCTCTGTAATGGAAAAAAACTTGTAGTGGTTATGTTTTGGTTTTTGGTTATTCTTCCGGATGAGCGCTATTATTCAGCACCAGCATTGCTTCTATATATTCGCGTGTATTGCTTAATCTGGGTACTTTGTGTTGTCCTCCCAGTTTTCCTTTCTGTGCCAGCCAGTCATGGAACAATCCCTGACGGGCAACGATCACTTCCAATGGTTGCAAAGCAATATCTTTCCATCGTTTGGCCTCATAGTCAGAGTTAACCTCTTTCAGCGTAGCGTCAAGTATTGCGGCGAACTTTTCTACGGAATCCGGCATTTTGGCAAATTCTATCAGCCACTGGTGCCTGCATTTTGCGTTCTCATCCATAAACACCGGCGCCGCAGAGTATTCGCAAATTTGTGCTCCGGTTTCGGCGCAAGCCTTTGCCAAGCCTTTTTCAGCATTATCGACAATCAGCTCTTCACCAAATGCATTGATGAAATGCTTCGTTCTTCCCGTGATGACAAACTTATAGGGATTTTTGCTGGTAAACTTCACTGTATCACCAATCATGTATCTCCACAAACCACAGGAAGTAGAAATAACCATTGCATAGTTCTTGTTGAGCTCGACTTCTTCAAGACAATAAGCCCGTGGATTTTCTTTTCCCACTTCCTCCAATGGAACAAATTCGTAGAAAATTCCATAGTCGATCATTAATAACATGGCAGGATCGGAAAGGTCGTTCTGGGTTCCGAAATATCCTTCCGAAGCATTGTAGGTCTCTACATAATGCATTTTAGGTGTTGTAATCACCTGTTTATATTGCTCACGATACGGTGTGAAAGCCACTCCACCGTGGAAGAAGACTTCCAGGTTAGGCCATACTTCTTCCAGTGTCTGCTTTCCTGTCTTTTCAAGAACACGTTTGATAAGTACCAACATCCACGACGGTACACCAGATAGACTTGTCACATTTACCGGAATAGTGCTGTTGGCGATTGCTTCTATCTTGGTTTCCCATTCGCTCATCAATGCAATTTTCTTGCTTGGTACGCGAATGAAATTGATAAGCGGATTTACGTTTTGAATCAGAATAGCGGATAAATCTCCTACTAAACTATGATTGGAATTGAGGTTCGGGCTATGGCTTCCTCCTAGAATCAGTCCCTTGCCGGAGAAAAAATGGCTATCCGGATTGATGCGGAAATAAAGAGCTGCCGCGTCTTTTCCTCCTCTGTAATGAATATCTTCCAGCGCTTCCTTGCTGACGGGAAGGAATTTACTTTTATCATTAGTCGTTCCGGAGGATTTTGCAAACCAGCGTATCTCCGATGGCCAAAGCAGATTCTGTTCCCCAGCTCGCAAACGTTCTACATAAGGCTTAATTTCTTCGTATGTCTGGATAGGAACACGTTTACGGAAATCTTCATAGTTACGGATAGAGGAATAATCGTACTTTCTTCCCCATTCAGTTTGAGCGGCCTGGCGTGTTAAGCGGCTTAACACACGATGCTGTATCTCACTAGCCTGACTAGCATATAGGTCTATCTGTTTTAAACGGGAATCGAAAGTCTTACTAATAATTTTTGTAATATTCATTTCTGCTTTAACATAATAATGTTTAGTCGTGCAAAAGTAACTTATTTATCTTTTTTTTCTATCTTTACGACGGAAATAATCGTTAAAAATTGACGACTTTCATATAAATCCCGAGTTTTAGACTAAAAAATGCGACAATGAGAATTGGAATCTTAACATCCGGCGGGGACTGTCCCGGTATTAATGCCACGATTCGTGGCGTGTGCAAAACTGCCATCAATTATTACGGGATGGAAGTAGTAGGTATTCACAGCGGTTTTCAGGGCTTGCTGACTAAAGATGTCGAATCTATTACAGACAAGTCGCTCTCCGGTTTGCTCAATCTGGGTGGAACGATGTTAGGAACCTCTCGTGAGAAGCCTTTCAAAAAAGGAGGCGTTGTCTCTGATGTTGACAAACCGTCTTTAATCCTTCAGAATATCCGGGAAATGGAACTCGACTGTGTCGTTTGTATCGGCGGAAATGGAACACAGAAGACTGCGGCGAAGTTTGCTGCGATGGGAGTGAATATCGTATCTGTTCCTAAAACCATTGATAATGATATTTGGGGCACAGATATTTCTTTCGGTTTCGACTCGGCAGTAAGTATTGCTACCGATGCCATCGACCGTTTGCATTCCACCGCAAGTTCTCACAAAAGGGTGATGGTGATTGAAGTGATGGGGCACAAGGCGGGTTGGATTGCCTTGTATTCCGGTATGGCAGGAGGAGGGGATGTGATTCTTCTCCCTGAAATTGCTTATGACATTAAAAATATTGGTAATACGATTCTGGAAAGACTGAAAAAGGGCAAGCCTTATTCTATTGTAGTGGTAGCAGAAGGTATTAGGACAGACGGGCGCAAACGGGCTGCTGAATATATAGCACAAGAGATTGAATATGAAACTGGTATAGAAACTCGCGAAACAGTTCTAGGGTATATTCAGCGTGGTGGTTCGCCTACTCCTTTCGACCGCAATCTTTCTACCCGTATGGGCGGCCACGCGACAGAATTGATCGCCAAGGGTGAATTCGGGCGTATGGTAGCTTTAAAAGGGGACGATATTGCATCTATCCCTCTTGAAGAAGTTGCAGGAAAACTGAAATTAGTTACTGAAGATCACGATTTGGTGATTCAGGGGCGTCGCATGGGGATTTGCTTTGGCTAGTCTCCTCGGCTTCCATAGTAGGTTGTACCGTAGAAATTTCATTATCGGAGGTGTTTTCTTCTAAAACATTCTCCGGTTTTGTCTCGGGAATTACATTCAGTTCGGCTTCAAGTTCATTCTCAAATTCATTCTCAAGTTCAGTTGCCAATTCTGTTTCAGAGTTAGTTGCAAGTTCAACTTCCGGTTCTGTTGTAGTTGCTGAATGTTGTGCTTTGATCTCTTCGACAGTTGACATAAATACGGGTTCCTTTACTTTCTTTATAGCCATTTGGGCAGCATTCTGTTGAGACTCCTTCTTGGAATATCCCGTACCTGTTCCTGCCGGAAGTCCTTCAATGCGTACTTCGGTTTGGAAAACAGGGTTGCTGTCGTGATCGAGAAATTGCTCGATTAATTCAAAGGAAACCTCCATCTTATTTTTTTGGCTCCACTCAATAAGTTTGGATTTGAAGTTAACCTCTTTTCGGGATATTTTATCCAGGTCGATATAACGGTTGATGATCCGTTGCTCCATAAACTGTTTGCAGCGTTCATACCCCTGATCCAGATAAATAGCTCCGATAAATGCCTCAAAAGCATTTCCGTACATATAACTGTTGTGAGAAGAAGAGCGGGTGGAATACTTTATGAGTTTATCCAAACCGATTTCAACGGCCAACTTATTCAAAGTCTCCCGTTGTACGATCTTAGAACGTGTGTTGGTCAGGAAACCTTCCCGTTTCCCTTCGAAACGTTTATAGACAATATCTCCTACGATGGCGTCGAGGATGGCGTCACCTAAAAACTCCAGCCGTTCATTGTTGAGGGGACGTCCCTTGTCGGAGCGGACAGAAGTCGATTTGTGCAGGAGAGCCTGCTCATAAAGTTGGATATTGCGCGGGTAGAACCCGAGTATCCGGTAAAAACAAAGATAAGACTCTCTATCCTTGCGGAACAAGAGCCTTATCTTATCTATTTCGTTACGTAACACGATATTACTCTGCGTATTTCTTGAAGATAACGCACGCATTGTGACCGCCAAATCCAAATGTATTGGACAAGGCAACATTAACTTCGCGTTTCTGTGCTTTATTGAACGTGAAATTAAGGTTATAGTCGATATTCTCGTCGTTGTCACCTTCTTCGTGGTTGATAGTCGGAGGAACAATGCCGTTCTTGATAGCAAGGATACTTGCAATAGATTCTACCGCACCGGCAGCTCCCAGCAAGTGACCTGTCATTGATTTTGTTGAACTGATGTTCAACTCGAACGCATGATCACCGAATACTTCCTTGATTGCTTTTGCTTCTGAAATATCACCAACCGGAGTAGATGTACCGTGTACATTGATATAATCTACTTCTTTCGGATCCATTTCCGCATCTTCCAGTGCATTTTTCATCACCAATTTCGCTCCCAGACCTTCTGGATGAGAAGCTGTCAGGTGATGTGCATCTGCAGACATACCTACACCGGCAACTTCTGCATAGATTTTTGCACCGCGAGCTTTAGCGTGTTCCAGTTCTTCCAGGATCAGGCAACCGCCACCTTCGCCCATAACGAAACCATCACGGCTTGCGCTAAACGGACGTGAAGCTTTAGAAGCTTCGTCGTTGCGTGTTGACAGTGCGTGCATAGCGTTGAAACCGCCCACACCTGCCGGGAAGATAGCTGCTTCCGAACCACCGGATACAATTACGTTTGCTTTACCCAGACGAATCAGGTTGAAGGCATCTGCAATAGCGTTGGTTGAAGTAGCACATGCTGAACAAGTCGCGTAGTTAGGACCATGGAAACCATACATGATAGAAATCTGTCCGGCTGCAATATCCGAAATCATCTTTGGAATGAAGAACGGATTAAACTTCGGACCCATTTCCTGACGAGTGTAGTAGTTGCCTACCTCTTCTTCAAATGTATGTATACCACCAATACCGGCGCCGAAAATAACACCGATTTTGTTCAAGTCTTCTTTCTCGACATCAAGACCGGAATCACTCACCGCTTCTTTGGCAACAGCGATGGCATATTGAGTATACAGGTCCATCTTTCTTGCTTCTTTACGGTCTATGTATTTCGTTGCATCGAAGTTTTTCACTTCGCATGCGAATTGGGTCTTGAATAACGACGCATCAAAATGAGTAATAGGCCCTGCTCCACTAACCCCGTTCACAAGGTTTTCCCAAAATTCGGGAACGCTGTTGCCAACGGGAGTAATGGCGCCAAGGCCTGTTACTACCACTCTTTTTAATTCCATATTGATGAAATCGAATTACTTAGCGTGTTCTTCGATATAAGATACAGCATCACCTACAGTACCAATCTTTTCTGCTTGGTCATCAGGAATAGAGATACCGAATTCTTTTTCGAATTCCATGATAAGTTCTACAGTGTCAAGAGAATCTGCTCCCAGGTCGTTAGTGAAGCTTGCTTCGGTTGTAACTTCTGATTCTTCTACGCCTAATTTATCAACGATAATCGCTTTTACTCTTGATGCAATTTCAGACATAACTTTAAGTTTTTAATTAATAATTAGTTTTATTTCTTTAAATTTGCGGTGCAAAGGAATGAATATTTATCGTTTTGCGCAAATATTTGACTAAATAAATGCAAAGTTTTGCACATTTTTCACTGTTTTGTGCATCGAATTTGAGGGTTATGAAGAAAAACATCGCAATTTTTGCTTCCGGTTCCGGTTCAAATGCCGAGAATATTATCCGGTATTTCCAAAAAAACGATTCCGTTCAGGTTTCGTTGGTACTTTCTAATAAAAGTGATGCATACGTTTTGGAACGTGCGCATCGTTTGGGAGTGCCTTGTAACGTGTTTCCAAAGGAGGACTGGATAGCCGGAGATGAAATTTTGGCTATTTTGCAGGAGTACCGCATCGACTTTGTCGTACTGGCTGGCTTTCTGGTTCGTGTGCCTGACTTGCTTTTGCATGCTTATCCCGATAAAATTATAAATATACATCCTGCCCTTCTGCCGAAATTCGGAGGCAAAGGAATGTATGGTGACCGGGTTCATGAAGCGGTAGTGGCTGCCGGTGAAAAGGAAAGCGGTATCACTATACATTATATAAATGAGCATTATGACGAAGGAAATGCAATCTTCCAGGCTACTTGTCCTGTTTTTCCGACAGATTCTCCGGATGATGTAGCCAAAAAAGTGCATGCCTTGGAATATGAACACTTCCCGCAAGTCATAGAACAAGTATTAAGAAATAAGTATTAATTAAGTATTACTCCATGCAGATAATCGTTTGACGGAATTTCATGAAGTTCTCGGTCGCTACGGTTAATACTTAATACCTAATACTTGATTAAATAAGCTGTTTCTTCTCGCCGCAAAGGATAATCCCCGCGTAAGGTTTCGAATTGTTCCGGTTGATTTTTCAATCGGGTGCTATCTTCGACTGGATTATATATTTGGAGGATTGCTTCTTCATGGTTTTTGGCATGTATAATAGGAGAGGCGGGTGCCGGTGCGTTTATTTTATAATCAGCTTCTATTTGGAAGAATTTGCAAATGGCATCCAGTGACATGCGTGTGGCGTTTGCTTTTCCATCGGCAGAGTAACCCGCAATGTGGGGGGTACCGATGAATGCTTTTTCCAGTAGTTCACGGTTAATTTCCGGCTCATGCTCCCACACATCAATGATAGCATCCGAAATGATCCGGCTGTCCAAGGCTTTTAAAAGAGCATCAGTGTCAATAACCTCTCCTCGGGAGGTATTAATGATAACCGGTTTTCGTTTGAGTGACTGGAAGAAGTTCTCATCTGCCAGGTGGAAGGTTTTATATTTCCCTTCCTTATATAAAGGTACGTGAAAGGTAATGATATCACATTCTTCTGCTATTTTACTTAGTGAAGCGAACTGCTCTGTTCCTTCTTTTTCCTCCCGTGGCAAATCATTCAGTAAAACGCGCATGCCAAAATCCCGGGCAACTTTAGCTACTTTACTCCCTACGTTTCCCACTCCTATGATTCCAATCGTCAGTTCGTTTAACTTTTTGTTTCTGCAAGATTTCCACACCAGAAGCGATGACTGTATATATTGGGCGACAGAAGCAGAATTGCATCCCGGAGCATTTGTCCATTCTATACCTGCCTGTTTGCAATACTCTGTATCAATGTGATCGAAACCGATAGTTGCCGTCGCTATGAATTTCACCCGACTACCTTCCAATAAATTCCGGTTGCAGTGTGTGCGGGTGCGGACAATAAGTGCGTCTGCATCCCGTATGAGTTCCGGAGTAAAATCTTTCCCCGGTACATAAACCACCTCATCGGCTATTCTCTGAACCGCTTCTTTTATAAATGGTATTTTATTGTCGATAATAATTTTCATATACAATTCATCTTTTATACCCACAAAGGTAACAAATAAAAAAGTAAGAAACGGTTGCTTGTCTGAAAAATATTACATAGATTTGCCCTATTATATATCTATTAGCTAGTTAAGATTATGACATTTAGTAACCTTTGCAACGAGATTTTTTGGAAATCGACAACAGATTACCATGTAACGGATAGTGTGGATGCTCCGATGAACAATCCTTACGAGTTGAAAACTATTGAGTATTATTTATATCTAAAGAACTGGATTGATGCTGTGCAATGGCATTTTGAGGATATTATCCGTGACCCGCAGATTGATCCGGTAGAAGCATTGGCTTTGAAAAGAAGAATTGATAAATCAAATCAGGATCGTACAGACTTGGTGGAATTAATCGATAGTTACTTCTTAGACAAATACAAAGAAGTAAAACCTCTTTCTGACGCAACGATCAATACAGAAAGTCCTGCATGGGCTATTGACCGCTTGTCAATTCTTGCATTGAAAATTTACCACATGCAGCAGGAAGTGGAACGTACGGATACTACAGAGGAACACCGTCTTCAATGTCAGACTAAGCTGAATATCCTGCTGGAACAACGTAAAGACCTCTCTGCGGCTATTGAGCAGTTATTGGCTGATATCGAAGCCGGGAGAAAATATATGAAAGTATATAAACAGATGAAAATGTATAATGACCCGGCATTGAATCCGGTGCTTTATGCAAAAAAATAACGAATGGCGCGTATTCTCATTATTCGTTTTTCAGCTCTTGGCGATGTAGCCATGACAATACCGGTAATACACTCGCTGGCTGTGCAATACCCGCAGCACGAAATAACAGTGTTAAGTCGTGCTGTATGGCAGCCGCTCTTTCAGGGGCTGCCTGCGAATGTAGGTTTTGTCGGAGCTGACTTAACAGGCAAACACAAGGGGCTTTGGGGCTTGAATAGCCTCTATTCGGAGTTGAAAACGATGCATTTTGATTACATTGCTGATTTTCATCATGTGCTTCGTTCCAAATATTTATGTCTGCGATTCCGTCTTGCCAATAAACCGGTAGCTTCTATATGTAAGGGAAGGGCCGGTAAAAAGAAACTGGTTCGTCGTCATGATAAGGTGATGGAGAATCAGAAGAGTTCTTTTCGCCGTTATGCCGATGTGCTTGAGAAGCTAGGTTTGCCGGTTTTATTAAATTTCTCTTCTATTTATGGCGAAGGAAAAGGTAATTTTGCAGAGATAGAGCCAGTCACAGGACCTAAGGAAGGTCAAAAATGGATTGGTATAGCTCCTTTTGCCAAACACAGAGGTAAGATTTATCCGTTAGAGTTGCAAGAGCAGGTTATAGCACATTTTGCGGCTAACCCACAAGTGAAAGTGTTTCTTTTTGGAGGCGGCAAAAATGAGCAGGAAGTGTTTGACGCATGGATTGCTAAATATCCTTCTGTTGTTTCAATGATCGGTAAACTGAATATGCGTACCGAGCTGAACCTGATGAGCCATTTGGATGTGATGCTTTCAATGGATTCTGCCAATATGCATTTGGCGTCCTTGGTCAATATTCCGGTTGTTTCTATTTGGGGGGCCACTCATCCTTATGCTGGTTTTATGGGCTGGAA
The DNA here is from genome assembly GCF_000157095.2 of Bacteroides sp. D1. Taxonomy (NCBI): domain Bacteria; kingdom Pseudomonadati; phylum Bacteroidota; class Bacteroidia; order Bacteroidales; family Bacteroidaceae; genus Bacteroides; species Bacteroides sp. D1. The sequence continues at coordinate 88,750 of NZ_JH114344.1, read as the reverse complement.
GCAATTGCCGGTTAATACCGTGCAACTTGATTTGTCATGCCGTCCCTGCTCTGTATATGGACAGAAGCCTTGCTGGCGTGGTGATTATGCCTGTTTAAGAGATATAAAGCCGGAACAGGTTATTGCAAAAATAGAAGGGATTGTAGGTTGATATTTGCAGGAATTCAATTTAGTTGTTTTTGAGCCGAAAGAGTGTAGAATCAAATAATGATGGAAAAAGAGATACAACGAAAGAAAAAGGTACTGATAGATCTTACGAATTATGGTAGTCTAACAGCTGGTTTCGGACAGATTGCGGCCAACTATGCGGCCGCTTTTTCGTCTATGCCGATAGAGGATCTTCATTTTGTATATTTGTTGAGACAGAAATATATGCAGGAATTTGGCCCGAATGTGACTTCTGTTCCGGTACGTCGTATCAATAAGTTTTTTCCTTTTACCCTTCCTAAAGTAGATGTATGGCATGCGGTGAATCAGCAGCGGAAGTTGTTGCGTATTGCCGGTGGTACAAAGTTTATCTTTACTATACATGACTTTAATTTCTTAACGGAGAAAAAGCCTTGGAAGGCTAAAATGTATCTTCGTCGGATGCAGAATAAGGTCAATAAGGCAGCAGTAGTCACAACGATTTCTCATTATGTCGCAGATGTCATTCGTCAACATATAGATTTGAAGGGGAAAGAGATCCGGGTCATCTATAATGGGGTGGAGAGGATCGATATGTTGGAAGGTACCCAGCCGTCTTTTGCGACGGGACGTCCTTTCTTTTTTACGATTGGACAGATCCGTAGGAAAAAGAATTTCCATCTCCTGGTTGACGTAATGCGCCATTTCCCGGAATATGATTTGTATATTTGTGGAGATGCCCATTTCGCTTATGCTGAAGAAGTGCGTAATCTGATTCGTGAGAAGCAAGTCACTAATGTGTTTTTGACAGATGTAATCACTCAAAGTGAAAAGATATGGTTGTATCGGAACTGTGAGGCGTTCCTGTTTCCTAGTGAAGGAGAAGGTTTTGGACTCCCTGTGGTGGAAGCTATGCAGTTTGGAAAGGCTGTATTTGCAGCTAATCGCACTAGTTTACCGGAAGTTTGTAATGGACATGCCATCATGTGGGAGCATTTGGATACAGAATCTATGGTGCAAAGTATCCGGGAGCATTTGCCTGATTTCTATAAAGATGAGGAACGCTTGACCAGAATGAAAGAACATGCAGCTTCATTCAGTTACGAGAAGCATATACAAGCTTATCTTGATTTATATCGCGAGTTAGCTCAATTGTCTTAATGTCGAAGTTAATTGATCGTATACCTTTTCCGGGGTAATTAATGCGAAACGTTCTTCATAAGTTAATGTTGCTTGTTGTTCCGGCGGAAGAATATCGTCGGGACTAATACCTCGGGCAAGTACGGAATTTGCAGGTAACCACATTGATTTAGAGGCGCTTGGCGAATAAATAGCGAATGAAGGAATTTCGAGGGCTTGCGCAATGTGTCGGGCTCCTCCTTCGTTTCCGAAATAAAACGAGCAGTTGGCGCAAAGTGCTGCCAGTTGTCGTAATGAAGAGGCTTGTATATCAATCTTGATGCGTTCCGGACATCCCAATTCCTTGTAGATATTTCTTGCATCTTCTTCTTCATACCCCGGTGCATAGTTGAAGATCATTTGTATGTCCTTGTATTCTTCCAATATTCTTTTAAGTGTGGTTATCATAAACTCCGTATTCCATTTTTTATGGAGGAGCTTGGTGGTGACTCCTATTAGGAATACAGGGCGCGCGAAATCTATCCCCTCCTTTTCCATATAATATCGAAAGTCTTTTTTCTCCTGGTCAGTGAGGTATAACCTGAATTCTTTTGTATATTGAATAGGCTTGATTTTCTCTAATGGCGCTGCAAGCAATAGGTTGCGTTTTACCATATCAGTTGTTAGACTATTGCTGTAAGTGTCTGTCCGATAATTTAATAGCAAACGTGTGTATCCCTTGATACGCCCTATCCGGAAAGGGGTTTTTAATGAAAAAAGAGAGAAAAAAAGAGTCCGGATCGTAGAACGCATATCGATGATGACATCGTATTTGTTTTGGTGCGTCACTTGCCATACTTTTTTTATATAAGCAGTGAATGGTTTATTCTCATTCTTGTCAAATGTAATAACCTTATCTATGTCCGGGTGACCCTCATAGAGCGATGCTATATTTTTATTCAGCACAAAGTGTATTTCTGCATCGGGAAAACTTTTTTTCAGCGTACTGCACAATGCAACAGCCAGAATAGAGTCCCCTATTTGTCTAAATCGAATAATCAGAATTTTTTTGATTGGTTTCATGCTTGACTTCTTTATGCTTTTTATCGTGCAAACATAGCTAAAAAAAAGCATTTATGTCTAAATATAAATGAAAAGAAAAAAGAAAAAACGACTAAAGTTGTTCGCAACAGTACTTATATGTATAGAGAGTTAGCCAATCTTTGTGAGAAAAGAAAAAAATATAGTCGGAATATGCCTTAATTTCTTTATCTTTGCTCCATCTTTGTAATTAGTATTATATAGGAGAGTGTAATGAGAGTGATTGTAAATCCCAAGTACGCGCATCTGCAGAAGGAGATAGAAGAAATTCCAAGGTCCTTCCAGGAAAAAGGAGATGTGGTGTACGATGGGCGTAATGTTTTAAAACGAATTGGCTTAGGCAGCATTGATGTTGTGGTGAAGAGCTTTAAGAAGCCTCACATCATCAATCGTGTTGTATATTCGTTTTTCCGGCAATCAAAAGCAGAGCGTTCCTATATTTACTCTATGGAAATTCAACAACATGGCTTTGACACTCCGGAGCCAGTTGCTATGATCGAACAATTCCAAAGTGGTCTTCTTTCACATAGCTATTACATTTGTTGTTATGATGGTGGCGAAACAGTCCGTTCCCTGATGGATGGGAAAGTGGAAGGAAATGAAGATAAACTTTCTGCTTTTGCGCGCTACACGGCTGCTTTGCATCAGGCAGGTATCCTGCATTTGGACTATTCTCCCGGCAATATATTGATCCATCAGAATGATGCGAATGAATATAGTTTTTCCTTGGTCGACGTGAATCGCATGCAGTTGCTATCGGATATTGATTGTGATACTGTGTGCCGTAATATGTGTCGTTTATGTATCTCTCGTGAAGTGCTGACTTATATAATGACAGAATACGCTTCTTTGAGAGGATGGGATGTAGAATCTACTGTTAGTCTGGCTCTTCGTTATAGCGATCAGTTCTTTACTCATTATATTTATCGTCGTGCGGCACGAAAAGAAAAAGAAAGGCATATTGTATCCCTGATTTTATTCTTCCGTTTATACCGTTCCGTACGTAAGTTCTTTTCCTGGGAACCGCATATCTCACGTTTCTTATTGAAAAAAGAAAAGCGCATTTATGATACATACTTGTGTAAGTATGACTATTGCGAATTGCTTTCTGCTGATTATCAATGATTAACTCTTACTTCCGCGCATGACTACACTGCGGATTTTATGCCTGAAAAAACCTTTCTGATTGGTATATGTGCAGTTATGCTTATCCAAAAATGCAGAAATGACTGCTTCGTCATCATGTAGATGGTATGTGCAAATTGCAAAATCCAACTTCTGGCAATTCTGAAATAAGTTCTTGCATCCGGCCAATGCATGCCGTTCAGCTCCTTCGATATCCATTTTTAGAAATAGATGCTCATCCGTTTGATTGTTGAAGAAGTCATCCAGGGTTTGTTCTCTCGAAGAATTATGGTCGCTTACATACTTTTGGACAATCGTAACTTTATCTTGCCATGGCTCAAAGGTCGCTCTGATGGCCTCCAACCATTGTTCGTCCTGCTCAAACAAGTAAACATGTTTAGCTTCTTCGATGATTTCCAATGAAGAATATCCTTCGGCGCAACCAACATCCACAAATACCTTTCCTGTCACTTCTTTAACGCTGTTGAAGTAATGGTGCGGTGAGCGCTTGTCTTGTTCCATGCTCAAAGCCCTGTAATATTTCTGAATTTTCCTGGCCGGAGTGCTCTTTCTGAAATAGAGCCGTTTCTCTTCTTTTTGAACATAGTATAAACCTTTCTCCTCGTCTTTCTGTACGTCAACGGGCATATTTGCATATTCATCTTTGAATTCATACAGGTGTCTTGAATATCCATGTTCTTTAATATATTCATAGTATTTCAGATAAGGAGAGCCGGGCTTATATCCTTTCATGAAATAATATGGGAGAGTGCCATATATAAATTTCTTTATTGTGTGTTTAAGTATGTTCATCTCATTAATTTCTTGTAGATGTTTAAGATCTCTTCCGCTTGCTTTTCTTCAGAGAATCTTTTGGCAAATATTTGCCCTTTTTCAATCATTACTTTCTTTCTTTCAGGGTCAGAGTATATCTGTTTGAAAGCATTGGCCATTCCTTTGATATCGTCGGGATGTATATAGATTGAGTCGGGACCTCCGGCTTCTTCCAGGCAAGAACCTGTTGCGGCTACTACCGGAATTCCGGAGTATAAAGCTTCTATGATGGGGATGCCAAAGCCTTCAAAGCGTGAAGGATATACAAAAATTTCAGCTAGCTGATAAAAAGTCGGCAGATCATCAAAAGGAACATTGCTGATGATGTGCACTCTTTCTTCCAGCTTATTCTCCTTAATAAAACGTTCAATCTTATCAGTGTATTCTGTATGACGTCCTACAATGACAAGATGAATTTGTTCAGGAAGCATCGTCAGTGCTTGTACCGCCGAAAGGGCATTCTTTCGTTCTTCAATACTTCCTACGTTGAGGATATAGTGCTCCGGTAGCTGATATTTAGCTCGAACTTCTCTTTTTTTCTCTTCTGTTACAGGGTGCGTGAATGAAGTATCACATCCCTGATAAACAACTTCTATCTTATCGGCAGGAATCCCGAAATACTCAATAATATCACGTTTGGTGCATTCGCTGATAGCAATGATTCTATCAGCATTTTCGCAGGCTTTGCGGAATTTGTATGTGTATATATTCCTGTCGATCGAATGGTAGTATTGTGGGTATCGCAGAAATATCAGATCGTGGATCGTCACGATACTTTTTACCTCACTTTTATGGATATTCAGGGGCAATTCATTGCTAAGTCCATGAAAAATATCAATTCTTTCTTTTTCCAATTGGCGGGTGACTCCCAACACTCGCCATAACGAACTTAACTTTTTCCAGAAAGAAGTAGTGGGGTAAGAAAGCTGTAGTTGCCGATATTGCTTCGTTAATTTGTTCAGCCTTTTATTTTCCCGTTTCTTGGGGGCATACAATACATATTCATTCTCCGGATAGAATTGGCATAGAATATCCACTATATAGCGGCTATAATTACCCAAACCGGTGAAATTCTGTACTGCACGTTTTCCGTCAAAACCTATTCTCATTTCTACTTCTTACCTTTATGTGATTATAGTTAGACTTCAAATTCCCGATAAGGTTTATTCAGGTCTAAATAATGGAAATTGTGTTGTCTTTGCCCACTTTGTTTAGGTATGGTCATGTAATCTCCGTATTTCTGTGACAGATAGGCATCATATTTCTGTACTCCCCATACTTCTTCATCTTCAAATAAGACTGGAGTAGGGATGCCCAGAATATCTTTAGACATGATTCCTTTCATTCCGTCATCATAATCACAGACCAATGCGGATTGGTCGAAATCATACTTTTTCATTACTTTCCTGATACTTTCCTGTGCTCCGGTAAGGGTAAAAAGCTTTCTGCATAATAGCGGTATCCATGAACTGGGACCTTTTCCATGCTTGTATGGATCGCGATGAATCAGATAAAGTACACGTTTGTAGAATTCGTACTTTGCAAAATGCATTCTTTGCGCCATGCGGCTCTCCGGAACTCCGTCCAGTGGGAATATATCAATATATACGCCTCCCAAATATTTGAGATGCATACGTTCAATTAGAGTGGTGTCGGCATCCTGTACTTTTGCGAATGGAAGAGGATATTCCTTGTCGTTTTCAGCACATACAGCTTCGTATGGTTTCGGCAACCATTCTTTGGCATTAGCCATTAATAAATCATAATCGGCTCTTGGCATACCGATATCCAGATCATCATCCCAAGGGATAAATCCTTTGTGGCGGACGGCTCCCAGCATGGTGCCTGCCATGATGTAATATCGCAGATTATGTTCTTTGCAAACTTTGTCAACAGCTAATAAATTCTTTAATATGCGAAGCTGTAGAGGGCGGATATCGTAATTTGCCATTTCTATCTGAATTTGATTAATAAAGACTGGCTGGAATCAGCTTCTGTGCCTGTTGAAAGTCCTCTACGGTGTCCAGTTCGGCCGAGAAGAACTCGGTGGTATCCATGACGTAAAAGCTATATCCTTGCGGAATCAGTCGCTCAAAAGCCCGTTCGTAGAATATATTGTCCAGTCCTTCAGTGGTAATCATAATGTCCAGTTCCCGGAATAGAGCTTTGGTGTATTCAGCTGACATCTTTTCGATACCGATAGACTCTCCGATAGCATCGGATATAGAACAGACTTTGCTGATTTCAACAACCTTTTGTGCGTCGTCTACGATGACTTTTATTTCTTCCGCTCCAAGCTCATGACGATTTAATGCCAATATGTCGGCTTTATCTGAATCAAGCAGTTTCTCTACAATTTGAGGATCAAAAACAATATCGCTGTCTAATAACAATATTTCTTCCCCGTCTGTATATGGTCGGGTAAGCCATAATGAATAGATATTGTTGGTTGATTCATATCTGTCATTATAGATGAAAGTAATATTTTGGACAGGATAACGTGCCTGCAGAAAATCAACGATTTGCTGCTGGCGATACCCCGTGACGATAATGAATTCGTCGAATCCATTTTGTATCAGAGCATCAAAAGCTCTTTCCAGTAGACATCGTTCTCCTATCTTGAGGAGGCATTTGGGCGTTGTATCGGTCAGCGGGCGTAAGCGTGAGGCTATTCCTGCGGCTAATATTACTGCTTTCATTTGGATGCGATTTCTTTAATTGTGTCTATAACGATCCGGTTCTGCTCTGGGCGTCCCAATGTGATACGCAAATGAGTGTTGATATCCGGTTCATTCATAAACTTCACTTTATAACTTTGTTCGGCAAAAGCCTTTTGTAAAGCCTCTTTTAGCTCTATCGGGTATTTGATTAAAATGAAATTGGCAACCGATTCATATACTTTGAATCCGGGTAATACGCCAATTTCCTTTTCGTAACGCTCACGGTCTTCGTTCATCAGTTTGGCGATGTTGCGGTAGTGTGCGTCCGATTTAAGAGCTGCAATGGCGATATCTTCGGATATTCGGTTGTATCCCAGATATTTATTGCTGTATCTGCTGAATTTTTCCAATTCCTTACTCATAAATCCGAATCCCATACGTAAACCGGGCAATCCATAAAACTTGGATAAAGTACGGGAAATAATCAAATTCTGATATTTATTAACCAGTTTTTTGATATAACTGGTATCAGTTGAAACAAAAGAAGCGTATGCCTCGTCTATCAGTACCACTGTTTGGCTGGGTACTTCTGCAAGCAGTTCATCCAGTTCTTTCGGAGTTAAACCATTGCCGGTAGGGTTATTGGGAGAAGCCAGTAAAAGAATCTTCGGATTCTCTTTCTGAATCATATCTTTCAGCGTCTCAAAGTCATATTTAAAGGTGTTTCCGTCTTCGTAAAGAGGATATTGCAAAGTATGACCATTCACCTCATCTGCAATTGACTTATAATACCACCATGAGAACTTGGGAATCAACATCGTTTTGTTTCCATCTTCTTGAGTCAGGAAGTAATGAACGGCTTGCTTCAGGATATCTTCTCCGCCGTATCCCAATAAAACTTGAGTTTCATCTATATCGTATAGTTCGGACAAGAAAACGGATAATATACTTTTCTTTCCTTCATCATAAATGCGGGTATAAAAACAAAGTTTATTTATATCGAAGTTTTTTAAAGCCTCTACTACTTCTTTTGATGGACTGTAGTTAAATTCGTTTCGATCTAAAAAGTTCAAATTCTTTTCCATATTAGTTTTGTATGATTCCTTTATCGCACCAGGTTAGTTTCCTGACTTTCGTTTCGTTCAAAATACTGCGGTTGTTATTTAAATTATCCGTTCCATGTAGTTCGTGATGGAGGTGGAACACAATTCCCGCAAATTTGATGGTACGCTTGCGTACACCGTTATTGATGAGGCGGCATACTAATTCATGATCTTCGCTTCCCCATCCGGTAATAGCTTCATTATATCCATTAACTTTTAATAAGTCCTCTTTCCAGAAAGCCATATTACATCCTCTGGAATATGAAATATCCCATTGTCGATAATGTTGAAGTAGCGGACTCAACCAAGGTAAATGCACTCCGTTGATTGTGTTTTTAGTACCTTTGTCGTGAATGGAAATTATGCAGTTTTTTTCCGCTAACATTTTTTTTGTTAAACCTTCCCGGATTAATACACGGCTACCGGTTACGAAACTACCTTTTTGGGCAAAACGTGCATGATCTTTGACGAAATCTTTGTGTAAGACGATATCTCCGTCGATTTGTATAATATATTCTTTAGATGCTTTCGCAATAGCTTTGTTGCGGATGGAGGCTAGTCTGAAGCCTAGATCCTCATGCCAGACATGAATAATGGGAACTTCGGAGGAAGCAGCCAATTGATGAATTAGCTCTCTTGTGTCTTCTTTAGAACCATCATCAGCAATGATAATTTCATCAGGAAGGAGAGATTGACGTAGCACGCTTTTAACGCATAATTCTAACGCGTCGCTTCTATTATAGGTGGATATAATCAGCGATGTACTTATGTTGCTCGCCATTGGTTTATTCATATAATTATTACTAAGTTAGTTAAATAGTTAAGGGGGCTTGCACTAAAATTCTACAAATGTATACATTTTATTTGGTTGTGACAAGCATTGAGAGCTTTTTCAAGGTAGCTGCATCAGATTTTATGATTCTTTTTTTCTGTTCTGGAATTAATAAGTATACATACAAGTTCGTTATCTTTGTATCCCAGGCGAGTCACCTTTTCATTATAACCATTGGATTTGTATAAATCTTCTTTCCAAAAGGCCGTATTACATTCTATTATATGTAAAATATCATTGGCAATACTTCTCTTGTAAATGACTAAGAATAAAGGGGGGCTTCTCTCGTGTTTTTAGGAAGTATTGAACTGGAAATTTTGTAAATGGAAATGATATTTTCTAAGAAACTTATAGTGTACTATTTGTTAATAGTTTTTTCCGCTTAAGCTCTGCTCTTTTTGTATTTATGACTTTTAATTAGATATTGAATGTTAAAGGGCAGTTTTAGGAATAAAAAACGTTTTATAGATTTGAATGTTAGTCGAGTTTCTAAAATAGGAGGGAGACAGTTTTGAGAGAGTCTTGCTAATCCTTTTATTAAGTCAACCCTTTTAATGTTCGAGTACATCGCTGGTAGGTATCGATGATAAATTTCAAATAAATAATATAAGTTTATTTCTTTTTGAAGATGTTTGCTAAGGTTGTTGTCTGCTTGTATCAATCTCCTGATTTCACTAAAAACTATGGTAAGATCATTTAGATGCTTCAAGGTGTAGCCTTGTTCCATATTTGTAATAGAATCTTCTCTCTTGCAATTATAAAGATATGTTGTTTGGCTGGTTAAGGTAAATGATCTGGTATTTAAAGCGAGCATGGCATGCATTACTATGTCTTCGTGGTACACATGTTCCAAAAAATGAATATGAAATTCTCTTAAAAAAGAAAGATTATATAATTTATTCCATGTAGTTACCCATATATCATTTTTTTCTTCATAAAAGTATTGAGCCATACATAATTTACCTTTTCGTGTTATATTAGGGTAATTAGTAATTTTGAGTGAATTTTCATTCTCATCAATTTGATTGATTCCAGCTGCAACAAAGTCTACTTTTTCTTGTGAAATAATATTATATAAAGTCTCAATGCAATCAGGAACAATGGCGTCGTCGCTATCCATAAAGTATAGATATTTCCCTTGAGCAGATTCAATTGCTGTGTTTCTCGTTCCTCCCAAACCGAGATTTTTTTTATGTGTAATTATACGGATACAGTTACCTCTAGGATGTGTGTGTTTAAGTTGGTAGACTATATTCATGCTGTTATCATGCCCTAAATCGTCTACTATCAAAATCTCTAAGTTTTGATAGGTTTGGTTTAATGCGGATAATAAGGCGCGTTCAATGTATTGTTCTACATTATAAATAGGCATTGAGAGAGTTATTAGGCACATACTTTTCTTTAATCATTATAACAAAATAATATTAGGTGATTACAAAGTTACTTTAATATTTGTAATGATGAAAGTTATTTCGTTTTTTATTGATTTCTTATCTCGAGCTTGCCTTGTATAGAAAAGAATAATTTCATTAGAATAAAACTTTGGATTATTTTCATTACCTTTGTTCAGAATATTATGTTTGTCTAAATAATGGGACTGATGTAAATTCTGCAATTCCTCTATTGTTTAAGACTATTGTTCTTTAATTTAAATTTTAATAATATGGTATATATTATTTGTTATGATTGGCCTTCAACATCTGGAAATCATACAGGAATGAGGTATCTTTATGAATATATTCAAAAAAGAAATCCTGAATTATATAAAATGTATACTTTTAATATGGGTAGGTGTTTTTTGGATAAGGGAAAAAGGGGGAAGAAAATCTCTGTGTTTTTTACGGCACTTAAATTAGCAATGACATATAAATCAGGAGATAAATTTATTCTTACTGAATATTTACATAGAGATTCGTATCAAATATTGTTTGCAAAAATAATACGCTTTATACGTCCTAAAGCACCTGTATATGCTATGGTGCATCTTGTTCCTGAAAAATTGGAAAGGCGATATTCAAAAGCACAAATAAAGAAGAGTTCACGATTTGTTACAGAAATTGTAACATTGGGAAGTAGTTTGACATGCTATCTTAATAATTTAGGAATAGAGAATGTTTATACTTCATTTCATTATGTCGATAATAATTATTATACTCCTTCTGCAAACCTTTATAACAGAAGTGATGATGTCAAAGTGATAGTAATGGGTGCCTTGGCGCGTGACTTTGAACAGATCGCTTATATTGTTTCAAGACTTCCGCAAATTCATTTTTATATATGCAAAGGGCGAGAAAATATTGATTATTTGTTTTCAGGTTTAAAGAATGTAACATTGGTGGGGTATGTTCCGGAGGCGGAACTAAAGCATTATATGAATGATTCTGATATTTCATTAAATGTGATGAAGGATACTATTGGAAGTAATGTAATTTGTACTTCAATGGCAACAGGATTGGCGATGGTGGTTAGTGATGTTGGGTCTATACGGGACTATTGCGATGAGACCAATGCATGTTTTTGTTCTTCTCCCGATGATTTTATAGAGAAAATTATGATCTTAGCAAATGATCGAGAGTTGCTCAATTCGTTAAAAAAAATGTCTTTGAAAAAAGCACAGCAGTTTTCTATCGATAATTATTGTGCTAGCTTGTCATCTTTATTGAAATAATTGGAGAGTATAGTCGTTTACAGTTTCTTCCAAACATGATGAACTAAAACTTGCAAAGACACATTTAGTGTGAGTTTTCTTAGAGCATTGCATAAACGTAAAAGGTCGTGTAAGCTAAAGTCGTTCTTTAGCGAATGCTGTAAGAATTTATATATATAACGTTTGATCGCTTTTTTGAATTTTCTTTCATTAAGGTGAGAATGGTAGTTTATGCCAATCCATTCTATGAAAAGTATTGTTGCTCTAATCTTTTCTTTATTGAAATGAGTGGAGTTTGATATATTCTCTCCTTCGGCATTTCTCCAACTGACGGGATTGCCTGGTAAAGATATGATTCCTCCTGTAAAATCTGCAAATTTAGCCCATGTCGCATCATCGGTGCACCAAGCCAAAGGGAACTTTATAAATCCTCCCGTTTGTTCCCATACTGCTCGGCTAAATACATACTCACAGGCGGCAGAACTAATTTTTCCAGATAATTTGTCCAATAGGAATTCATATCCAGAAGTTAAATTGGTTTTAAAAGGAGGGTTTTTATACTTTAGTTTACCATGCTCGTCAACAACTTCTAAAGGGAAACGGAATATATATTTTCCTTCAGAATGTTTTTGTGCGGCTTGAATTATACGTGCTACTCCGTCAAAGGGCATTAAGTCGTCATCTGAAAAAAGCCATATAAGTTCTTCTTCTGACAATGATATGCATCGTTCCCAATGACCGGGTAGGTCTTTTTTGCCCATGTTTTGCTCAAAACGATGATATATAATGTCAAACTTGTTCTTGTAATGATCTACTATGGTCTTTAATGGGTAGGGACTTGCGTCATCACCAATGTATACGGTAAACTCGTGGCTGTTTTGTTTAGCGATAGAATCAAGTGTTTCTTGTAAAAAACGTGCTTTATAAGCTGGTATGATAATTGCTAATTTTTTCATTTTATTGCTATCAATTAGGTTTTGCAAATATACACATTCGGTTTGTTTAAATATTGTATTTGCAAACTTTTGTGATGGAAAACTATACTAGCAAGTTGCTGATTGCAAAATAATCCATAGAATTTTCTCTTTTGATTTTTCAGATTACATGTATGTATTGTTAATAATAACTAATTGCAAGCGTGAAATTCTGCTCTATTTGTAAACAATCTCTTTTTAGATACTTCCTATGGATATTATTCCTTACTTTTGCAAGTAGAAAATGAATATTCAAATATGGAATCTCAATACTCGGTTAGCGTTATCATCCCTGTTCATAATACAGCTCCGTATTTGCGACGTTGTATAGAGTCTGTACGTAATCAGACGTTGAAAGATATAGAAATTATATTAGTGGATAATTTGTCGACCGACGATTCTCCTTCTATTTGTAATGAATATGCTAATATTGATTCTAGAGTAAAAGTGCTGCATCTTGATGAGGCAGGTTTGTCCATAGCTCGTAATGCAGGAATTGAAATAGCGACTGCTCCATATATTGGGTTTATAGATAGCGATGATTATATTGAACCGACAATGTATGAAAACATGTTGTCAGCCATGCTACAGAACAAAGTTTATATGGTATATTGCAACTTTTGCTTTGAGTATGAAGATGGCCGTATAGAACAAATGTATCCTAATACAGATAATGTGTATGTACGTACTAGTCAAGATGTTCAGCGGGATATTATTTTTGAGAAGGTAAGTAGTTCAGCTTGTACCAAACTTTTTGATAAGATTTTTTTTGATTCTTATCGCTTTCCTATAGGTATGTTTTTGAGGATCATGCGACTATTTATCGCTGGATAAGTATTTGTGATAAAATAGTTTGGATTGATGCTGCTTATTATCATTATATACAGAGAGGTGATAGTATTTGCCATACAATCAATTCTATAAAACGTTATCATTATTTCTTGGCTGAATATTCAAGATTGGAGTTTGCAAAGGAGCGGCGATTGTTTGAAGGTAGAGATTGGTGTGATGCCGTCAATGTGATTGTGGAAAATTGCTTTAATCATTTTCAAGAGTTTATGACGGATCCTAATCATCAATTGTATCCTGTTGAAATTAAAGATATGAGGAATAAGTTGAGTAGATGGCGTTTTTTATCAAGAAAAGAATTGTCTTCTAAATATTATAAACGATTACGTAAGATAACTTATTTTTGGTCGATTTATTATTGGACTCACTTTGCCAAGAAAAAGAATTAAAAAATGACATGATGGAAAAAGAATCCCCTTTAGTTTCGGTTATTATTCCTGTTTATAATGCGCACAATTCGATAGCTAAAACGTTGCAGAGTGTTATTAATCAAACGTATACTAATCTTGAAATTGTTGTAGTGAATGATGGAAGTACAGATGAAAGTTTAGATATAATAAAGACGTATGCGGTTGAAGATCCCCGGATTGTTGTATTTGATAAACAAAACGAGGGATTAGTGCAGGCGCGTAAATCGGGTATAGATATTGCTACTGGCAAATATATCCAATATTTAGATAGTGATGATATTATGCATGAGGATGCAATAACTAGACTGGTTAATAAAGCAGAGGAAACGCAAGCGGATATGGTAGTGGCCCCTTTTATGTTTTGCTATGATGGAGAGTCTCATAAATCAACTTTTTTTAATTTTGTAGAGTTGTCAGGCGTGGAGTTTTTGAAAAATATTCTTTTAAAAAAGGCTTATTGGTGTGTATGGTCAAAATTTCATCTTCGATCATTATATCAGAATGAGATAGAAAGACCGGATATATCATTTGGTGAAGATGTCGTTCTTTCCACACAATTATTGTTATACTTACAAAAAGTCGTTTCAGTTGATTATATAATCATTGACTATAATTTTACCAATACGTCAATGTCACATCCTGCGAATTTTGATGATAAAAAGTATGGAGACTTTGTGAATTATACAATATGGATTGAAAATTATATTGATAAAAAAGGGTTGGGGGAAGAGATGAAGGAAGCACTTGCTCATTTCCATCTTGAAAATGCTTTTAGAAGAATTTATTGGAAACGTTTTGCTGGTATTAGGAAGGATATGAAACGGCTTGTTAATGAAATGGAATCCTATCCTTGTTTAATAAATAACTTGTCAAAAAGAGAACGTAAGATTGTGAATGCTTATAGAGTATCAGGTTTCTGGGGAGATTTGAAACTTAGATATTATAATATGCGCCATAAACTGTAATGTGTTCAGATAAATTAAGACGTTGAGAGCGGTATAGTTGATAAAATAAGATATAAAGAAATGAGTATTATTAGAAAGTGGCAAAGAAGTTGTTACAAAAGAATGTTGAAGGCTCACTTAGTTACTCCTAAGGTTGTAGTGTTGATGGATGGTGGTATTTGTTCTCAAATGCTCCAATATTTGTTGGGAGAATTTTTTAGAAAGCGTGGATGTAAGGTTGTGTATGATCTATCCTTTTATAAGGAATGGGGAAGTGACATGGATTATAAATTTGCTCGCAATTTTGATTTGTTGAAAGTGTTTCCTTATTTGGGGTTAACAATTGCAACAGAGTTCGAAATCTCCTATTATAAGAGACATTTTTACTATGTTGGGAATAATACATCGGAATGGATAGATGATTTTTCATTTTTGGAAAAAAATCCCCCTATTTATCTAGGTGGATATTATCATTTGCCGATAAATATTTGGGTACCCGCATTTATGTCTACTTATAGAATCTCATCTGAAATATTTGATGAGGGTAGCAAAATGTTAATGTCAGAAATAAAACAGAATATCAATCCTGTAGCAGTGCATGTTCGACGGGGTGATTTAAGTGTTGAAGTTCGAGCGTATGGGAAGCCTGCTTCTTTGAGCTATTTTAAAAGGGCTGTTGATTATATGGAAAAAGAGACTGTTACGCCTTTTTTTTACTTCTTCTCAGATGAGCCGGAATGGGTGGCATCAGAACTTATTCCCTATCTTGAATTTGCAAATGAGAATTATAAGGTGGTGGATATAAATGGTTCAGATAAGGGGTATATGGATTTGTTTTTGATAGCTTATTGCAAACATCAGATAACAAGTAAAGGTACTTTGGGAAAGTATGGTGCTTTATTGAGAGATAGTTCAGATAAAATAGTGATTCTTTGTGATGATAAAGTTGAATATCAGTGGAAAGGAGTTTTCTATAATTCTATATTTCTATAATATAGAGGCAAATTGACCGACTAATCGGCTAATTTAATTTTTTGGCAGATTAGCTTAATCTTTACCCATAAAGAATTTTTTCTTCGCAAGAATTCGTGTCCGCCATATTCAGGCTTGTTTTTGTCTCGAATGAGAATAATTGGTTTAAAGGGAAGGGACCAGCCTTCGGGGTATAGATATGCGGGCGGCAATGTAATGGCTGGTGGATTATCTAAGAAATATTTATTGATAAGGGATTCATCGTGCCAAATTGGTATTATATGGTTTGCGGCATCCTTGTCAACCCATGAACAAATTGTTGTACAGAGCTGCAGATAGGATTCTGTACATCCACCCGAAAGGCCTCCTGCATAATAATATAGACCTTTCCCTTCTGGAATATAGGCGGTAGAAGCAACTCTTCGTTCGTATGTAAATTCTGAGTTGGGTTTATTGTAGAATCCAGGATGTATAGTTCCTAGTAATCCATTGCTATTCGAGGATGGTAGCATTTCTTTACCAATTGGACAGGTGAATAACAGATTAGCATTGAAGAAAAATAGATAGTCGGTTTCTCGCTCCAATTGTTCCTTGATGCGAAGGAATGTATGGAAACGTTTTAATGTATTGTCAGGCCATCCTAAATTCTTTTGTTTGATCCGGTGAATATGCTCATTATTCTCTTCGTCGTATAGTTGCGGACTATCAGTAAATACATAATACTCGATAATGAAAGATTGGTCTTGCATAAAATAACGTTCTGCGCTTAGATAAAAGTCTTTCCAAAAAATGTCATATTTGCCAGTACAGATATATAATATACCAATTCTCATTTTATTTATTGTTTTGATTCATATTATTGGCAAATATATAAAGATTTATTTTATATTATTTGTTTGAGGTGTTTTTATTTTCTGTGAATTACCGGTAGCAGGAGCTTTTAGACCTTCGGTTTTGTCTATTTGAGAGTGTTATTTATATTGATTATACTAAAAATAAAGCAGTAAGTAGTAGAATTGCTAATAGTATAGAGATACTTACGAATATTGAGTATAAACGTTTGTATTTTCTGTATTTGGGTTTATAGTTTGGTTTTTGTGCAAGGGCTATTAAAGGTTTTTTATATAGGTCAAGGATGTATTGTAAATGATAGCATAACCATTGGTCTTGCTTTTGACCTAGGTAATTAAAAAAGAGAATAAAATAGTATATATACCCTGCATAGCCTTGACTGTTATTGTCAAATATAGTCCGAAAGAATGATTCTCTGGTGTCAAATCCTGCTTCTTCGAGGTTGCTGCATGGTTTCATTCCATGAAAATGGATAAGCTTAGCATTCCCATTAATTCCCCAGTACGGTTTCCAGTTATATTCAATAGGTAAAATTTCCATGTCATTAAAACACAGCTCGTTTAAGTACCCTTGATCAAAAAGTCCTGAAGTAGATCTTTGTCTTTTTTTCATCATCTCTACAAATTGCTGATATTTGATTCTCATACCTTGGATATTCATGACTAATATTCCAGCATTGAAATAACTCATTCTTTTTGTATCGCGTTCAAATTCGGGAGCAGCAGCTAAATAAGCAGGATGAGGTAGATCTTTCAGTAATATATCATCATTAAAGATTATGTCCATATCGGTGTATAATACATATTCGTCTTCTTTTTCTATTATAGGAATCTCCATTCTCATGAATGTGCCGAATATTCGACTATATTCTATATCTTTTCCTAGTTCTGTTTCCATCCATTCGTGAGAATATATTTCCATTAGTTCCTTTTTATATGGTAATTCATGGATGATGATCTCAACTTTAAAATCTTTTAGTAAGTTGTAAACAGGATCGCCAATTTTACCATCATATAGGCAAATTAATCGAAGAGATGTGTTTTTACGAGCACTAATTAAGGTTACCTTTAACATGTTAAAGTAATCTTTTCTGTTGACAATAGAGTCTGTCAAACAAATATAGCATTTCATAATTTATAGAATATATAAAATAATTTATACTAATATATTTCGCAAAGCTATCATAACTGTAAGTTATACAATAGTCCTTGCCAAACTGTTAGAATTGTATTGTACCTTACAAAAATAAGCAAAAAAAACTTTTACTAAGACGTTTTGATAAATAAATTAGTTG
>NZ_JH114344.1:648-70808 GCF_000157095.2 Bacteroides sp. D1 | reverse complement strand
GAGTTAAAGGTGGATGATCTATATTTATCTGTTAGCTTTGGAAGTCTGGAGTTTTTCATTTTTTTTAATCTAAGTTTGTCCTTACAGGATTTTATCCTTAGTTTTGTGAACTATTTTTTTATGAATTAGAGATATTCGTATAAAAGTATCTTAGTATATAAAATTGATTTGAATAAATATGATTTCTATTATAATATGCAGTAGGTTTCAATCCATCTCTAAGGAATTGAAGGATAATATTGAGAATACGGTTGGGGTTGTTCATGAGATTATATGTATTGATAACAGTAAAAGTCAATATGATATATTTAGTGCTTATAACGAAGGGGTCAAAAGGAGCCAATATCCACTTCTCTGTTTTATGCATGAAGATATTTTACATTACACTAATGATTGGGGAAAGCTTCTGATAAATCATTTCAGAGATTTGAAAGTAGGGCTTATTGGAATTTCTGGACCACGTTTTATTAGTCAAATACCGGGTATTTGGTGGGGACCCGGAAGTACAGATGCAGGAAAGGATGCAATTTGCCAGTATTCTATTGATACTAATAGAGCTGATCCAACCATTACTTATAATACTTGCTTTAAACCCATTGCAGATGCGAATGCCATAGAAGTGGTAGCAGTGGATGGATGTTTTTTTTGCATGAGGAAATCTGTTTTTGATAAAATAAGATTTGATGAAATAAATTACAAAGGATTTCATTTTTACGATCTTGATATCTCATTGCAGGTTTATATGCTGGGGTTGAAATCATTATGTGTGTATGATATTCTAATAGAGCATGTTAGTAATTCAAAATTGGATAATGAATGGTTGACTAATGCACGAATATTTTTCACAAAATGGAAAGACTGTCTGCCGATAGTAAATTATCCAGTGTCAGCAAAAGAAAGAAGAGTGTTAGAGAAGAACAATCTTCAAACTATGAATTATATTATTAATGAGAATAATCGAAAACCTAGTCGTTATTATAAATTCTCAGAGAAGCTATATTTATTGCGATACTGCTGTGATAAAAAAATGCTTCAGTCACTAATCTATTAGGTAAAATGTGTCACTATATGTTGAGTGGAGCACGGCTTTTTCATTTAAGAAATATTGTTTATCGCTTGTTATTGTGGTAAAAATCCTTATATTCGTGTGCAGCGATGCGAAAGCACCGTCTTAGGTGTTTCTTTTTGTCGTTCATTTTTGATTTTTTTTCTACTTTGCGAGTTGTTTGTCTATGGTTGAATATTAAAAATGAGTAAATACTAGGGGGTAACTAAGTAATGCAAGACTAAAATACTACTATGGAAGATGTCACGAGGATGATATTATCAGCCTAATGGATATCGCTGTTTTTAGTGGGTGGAAATAAATAGGAAATGGGTAGTTGTCAGAGATTCATTGATAACTAGTCGTTTGAGGTCTCTCTCAGCCATTTTGTATGCAATCATTCTTTTTAAATAATCACTTGATCCCTTATTGGGAATTCTTTTCTGCTTATATGTAAATGTTCAATGTTAAATAATCGCTCCTATTTCTTTTTTGCATATACTATTCCAATTCTGATAAGGAATAGCTGCATCATATAAATATCCAGATCACTCATTTTCCTTCTATTGTCATTTCTGGAGGTGAAAGCGCATAAAAAAGTTTCCATGTCCTTTAAATTGCCATTAAGTCTGATTGAAAAACTGCTTCTATCCATGTTCTTTGCGATCACTTTCATATACAAATCACGTGGTTGGGTCTTCTTGCCAATTTTAAAGTCAAAATCATAACTGTCATGTTTTTCCAGTTCATCTTCCATGTCGATGACAGACCAGAAGTAGTCGTTACCGGCATTAAACAAATCCAAAGGAAACCATCTTTTTTGAAAGTTCTCATCTAAGGAAGCGATTTGTACATTTTTTAGTAAATCTTTGTTCATTCTATAATATTTACTAAATGTATTAACCTGTTTTTCATCTAGTGTATTAGTAAAATCCAGTATAATATCGGAATGGATGGGTTTAGTAAAATTGTAGGAGACAATATGTCCTTTCTCTGTTTTAACAGTTAACAACAAAGATAGGTCGTCGCTGGATAGAGCATATGGTATCTTGATAAAAGACAGGCAGTTCCCGATATCTCCATTTTTTTCTGCGACATAGTAAAAGCTGATAGGATATTCTGTAAAATTAACGAATTCACGTCGGACGGTACAGAATGGGGGAGTAAGCAAATGAATGTCGGACAATTTCAGTTTCTGTCCGGAGGGACTGTTTAGCCCGAACATGATGCCGTCAGCTATGGGATTTGTTTCCTTTCTTGATCCTTTGACGATTTGAGAGTGCATTGTTGACTGTAAAACTCTTACATCCCCATTCCATTGAGGAACGAAAGGTTTCAGGAATTCTCCGTAAGTAAGCTTGTGTACGGGTTTATTGTTGAATCGTTTCATTATAAAGAGTGCCAATCCTCCTAATATTAAAGAAATGATCGTACTCGTTAAATCAATTTGAGTATAATTTGTCAATAAGAAAAGCAAAGTCAGTATAATAGTAGAGTCCACTAACCATATTATGGGTATAGACGCCTCGGCGTTTCTTAAAATAGCTCGTTGATATAACAATGTCGTAAAACTTTGCCACTGCATACAGAATTTTTCGTTGCCTGTCGTTTTATAAAAATAATCTTCATAAGCGGATGGAGACCATTTGAAAGGCGGATAAGGTACTATCAGGATATCAGCAAGTTCAAGATACTTGTCTTGTCCCGGATATAATCTCGCTTCTTCCAGCGGCATGACAAAAGAAAAGTCGACGTAACATCCTAAGCCAATCTCTCCTTCATCGGATACAATGGCAAAGTCATGGAACGATACAGATGTTTTTTTGCAGATTTCTTCCGGAATTCCTAACTCTTCCTTAATGCCGCGAAGTACGCAATGATAAGGACTATAATATTGGTCGTGTTCAACCAAATCTGTCCGGGAAAAGGATTCATTGACAGGGACGTGCAAAGTGGACCTGTTGTCGCTCTCTATATTTCCGCTTCTTGCTGCTACCAACATTTTTTTAGCTCCGCTGGCATCTCTGCCTCCGATAATTATATCAATCCCGAAAGAAGAAAACAAGAAGGCTAGCGATTCTACCAACAAAAGTTTTATGTTATCATTTGCTTTGTTGGTTCTGCATATAATTTCTTGAAAGATTCTCTTGAATCTGCGGTCCTTGAATATTTTTTTGAAAACTTTAAATGTAAAATGATCCGTTTCGTATATATCTAATAAAAGTTCGCCTTTTTCCAGTTTATAACCTCTAATTCCCACTTTATCACCAATAAAGCGGATGGAACCATCTTTTGTGATATCTGACTGGACTTGTATAATGGCATTATAAACGTTTTCCAGAGAATATATATCCTTTAATATATCACATATAAATTCTTTGTGCCCATTTTCATTTTCTAGATAGAAAAATTGACTCCGGTCATATCCTTTTTCCCTGATTTTTTCTGTCAGACTATCATAATAGGCAACAATCTCGTTCTTTATGATTCTTTCAATGATAGATTTATCTGTTATCACCTGGCGGGTTTCGTATGATTCGTCAGTAGTGGCAAAATGAATCTTCATCATTCTGGGATTGGCAGGTATGTCTTTTACTTCCTTTAATGTGGTGGACAATATACCGACTAATCCTTTGGGGATAATTAGTGCAGCTTGTTCATATTTAAGATAGGGAAATTCTTTTATTCGTTTGAACGGTATCCGTTGTAGTATATGCTTGTAATTGGCGCAGCATTCGGTGATTACTATCCCTCCGACTGGTATCATTGCATACCACCTGTATTGGCCATCGGTTATAAAGAAAATGATTATTGTTATAACAAACAGGGTAATGTCAAATATGGCTCTTATCTTATATCGTGCCAGATCGACTTGTGACACTAACATCCAATTCAAAACTCTTAATATTACAATTTTTCTGATCCTTACAATTCTTTTGTAGATATTGAACAATGGAATGATTACTGGTATCGCGATAGATAAGAGAAAGAGAAGTTTGTTTGAAGTAATATTTGTGAAGATATCACTCCAGTCCAGATTATGAACATAGTCCACTGTCGCTTGAATTAGATTGTTTTCCATAATATGGATGTTTTGATAGGTGTTTGTTCAAAGATCAGAAATTTACAGGTCCTACAATTTTTGCAGGATTTCCAGCTACCAAGGTATATGCTGGGACGTCTTTGGTGACAACGGCACCAGCAGCAACCATGCACCATTCTCCTAAAGTTACCCCACACAAAATTGTAGCGTTGGCTCCGATAGAAGCGCCATATTTAACCACAGTCTCGCTGACGTCCCAATCTTCGGATGATTTTAATGTTCCGTCAGGATTTATGGAACGTGGATATTTGTCATTTGTGAAAGATGCCGATGGCCCGACAAAGACTCCGTCTTCCAATGTCACGCCATGAGGAATCATAACATTATCTTGTATTTTGACTCTGTTTCCGATTATTACGTTTGAATCAATAAATATATTACGATGAATTTTGCATTCGTCTCCAATTTTAGCATTGGGAGCGATGACTGTAAATTCTTCAATAATAGTTCCTTTTCCTATTTGTGCGTTTGCAGCTATCTTAGCCGTTGTGTCAATCATGCTTTTCGTTTTTGTACTTCAGTCTACAAAAATAAGAATATAGAAGGACAAATGCAAGTTATCATTTAGCTCTTTGTTATTTCTTGATTATCAAGGTAAAACGTATGATCTGATTACAGATATGTCTGATTCTTATATTTTAGCTGATGGAATAGAAACACCTTACAGGTGTAAATTGCCGATTTGGATTGTCGGCTTCCTGTATTAGCGAGGAACCTGTAGAAAATATTCATTTCTCATAATGTCTGTGGGACGTAAATAAGCGTGGATAAGCGGTTGATGGTAAGGCTCGAGTGAAATTGCCGAATGAAACCTGCAGTTTTTCTAGAAAATGCTAGTTTTATTCGGCAAATTACTCTATATTTGTCTGTATAACTCCAAAACAAGAAATGATGGATACACTTTATAGGTCATACCGGATGTTGCTTAGCAACATATCTACTGATTTTATCCGTTATCTCCATGATGAGATAGAGTGGAGTAGTAGGCTTATTGCTATTTTAGGTTCACGTGGTGTTGGCAAAACAACTATGCTCTTGCAACATATCAAGTTGTATGATAATATTAACGAGACCCTGTTTGTGACAGCTGATGATTTATATTTTGCAGAACATAAACTGTTTGATCTGGCGATGGACTTCTATCAGCATGGAGGAAAAAAACTCTATATTGACGAAATACATAAGTATGCTGGTTGGGCTCGGGAGATAAAGAATATATATGATCTGATTCCCAAACTGCAAGTCGTGTATACTGGTTCCTCTATATTGGATTTGGAAGTCGGAGAGGCTGATTTGAGTCGTAGAAAGCTGGAATATCGTATGGTGGGGTTGTCTTTCCGTGAATACCTTGCCATTTCGTATGGGTATCATTTACCAGTTTATTCTTTAGAAGATATACTGAAACATAAAATAGATTTTCCTTATGCCGAGGCGCGTCCTATTTTGTTGTTTAAGGAGTATCTGCAACATGGCTATTACCCTTTCTTTCAGGAAAAGGGATATTTGCTTCGTTTACAAAGTATCATTAAGCAGACTTTGGAAAATGATATACCGACTTTTGCGAATATGAATATAGCAACAGCATTGAAATTGAAAAGACTGTTGTATATCATAGCGAAAAGTGTTCCGTTTAAACCAAATTTTACCAAGTTGGCGACTTTGCTTGATATGAATAGAAATACGGTTTCTGATTTGATGTGTTATCTGGAAAAGGCTGGAATAATTAATCAGCTTCGGGCAGAGACGGAAGGTGTCAGACTTTTAGGCAAAGTGGACAAGGTGTATCTGAATAATACGAATTTGGCTTATGCGCTTTCTGACAATACACCGGATATTGGTAACGTGCGTGAAACATTTTTCTTTTCTACTTTGCGAGTTGTTTGTCCGGTAACCACATCAGAAGTTGCTGATTTTACGGTGGGTGGTTATACCTTTGAAGTAGGTGGAAAGAATAAATCGCAGAAGCAGGTGCATGATGTGGAGAATGCGTATGTTGTGAAAGATGATATTGAGTACGGAATGCGTAATGTGGTTCCTCTCTGGGCATTTGGTTTTTTATATTGAGATAATATGTATATTTGTACGATGTGAACTTAAACAGATTGAAATATGAGTGGCAAGATTTACCCTATCGGTATACAGAATTTTGAAAAAATTCGTAAAGGTGGCTATTTTTATATTGATAAAACAGCATTGGTTTATCAACTGGTGAAAACCGGAAGCTACTATTTTTTGAGTCGTCCGCGCCGTTTTGGCAAAAGTCTGCTTATTTCTACGCTTGAAGCCTACTTTCAAGGAAAGCGGGAACTCTTTGAAGGACTGGCTATGGAGAAGCTGGAAAAAGATTGGGTAAAATATCCTGTATTACATCTTGATCTTAATACGGAAAAATACGATACTCCGGAAAGTTTGGAGAATAAACTGAATGGGGCGTTGGTGGAATGGGAGAAGATATATGGCGAAGAGCCCTCGGAGAAATCTTTAGCGATGCGTTTTGAGGGGATTATTAAGCGTGCCTGTCAGCAAGAGGGGCAAAGTGTGGTGATCCTGGTGGATGAGTATGATAAGCCAATGCTGCAGGCTATTGGTGATGATGTTTTGCAAAAGAGTTTCCGCAATACATTGAAAGCCTTCTACGGCGCATTGAAAAGTCAGGACGGCTGTATCAAATTTGCTTTGTTGACGGGAGTTACCAAGTTCGGTAAAGTCAGTGTATTCAGTGACCTGAATAACCTGAATGACATTTCAATGTGGAATAAGTATATAGACATTTGTGGTGTGAGTGAACAGGAACTATACGATAATCTGGATGCTGAACTTCATGAATTTGCCAATGTGCAGGGAGTGACGTATGAAGAGATATGTGCCCGGTTGAAAGAAATGTATGATGGTTATCATTTCACGCACAATTCCAAAGGAATGTACAATCCCTTCAGTCTGCTTTTGGCTTTTGATAGGAATGAGTTTAAAAGCTACTGGTTTGAAACAGGTACTCCCACTTATTTGGTGGAATTGCTGAAGAAACACCATTACGACCTTCATCGGATGGCTCATGAAGAAACCGATGAACAGGTACTGAACAGTATAGATTCTGAATCTACCAATCCTATTCCGGTAATCTATCAGAGCGGGTACCTTACCATTAAAGGGTATGATGAGCGTTTTGGAATATATCGTTTAGGTTTTCCTAATCGTGAAGTGGAAGAAGGGTTTGTCCGTTTTCTGCTTCCTTATTATGCGAACGTAGATAAAGTGGAATCTCCCTTTGAAATTCAGAAATTTGTTCGTGAAGTGGAGGCTGGTGATTACGAATCTTTTTTCCGTCGTCTGCAAAGTTTCTTTTCTGATATTCCATACGAGCTTGCCCGCGAACTGGAGTTACATTATCAGAATGTACTTTATATTGTATGTAAACTGGTCGGTTTTTATGTAAAAGCGGAATACCATACGAGTGAGGGGCGTGTGGATATGGTATTGCAAACCGACAAATTCATCTACATTATGGAATTTAAACTGAATGGAACGGCGGAAGAAGCTTTACAGCAGATCAATGACAAGCACTATGCCCGACCATTTGAAATGGATTCACGAAAACTTTTTAAGATTGGTGTGAATTTCAGTGCTGAAACGAGAAATATAGAGAAGTGGTTGGTCGAAAATTGATAACCTTTGAAGTCGGTGGAAAGAATAAATCGCAGAAGCAGGTGCATGATGTGGAGAATGTGTATGTTGTGAAAGATGATATTGAGTATGGAATACGAAATGTGATTCCTCTTTGGGTATTTGTTTCTTTATATTGAGATAATATGTATATTTGTACGATGTGAACTTAAACAGATTGAAATATGAGTGGCAAGATTTACCCTATCGGTGTGCAGAACTTTGAAAGTCTTCGTAATGATGGCTATTTTTATATTGATAAAACGGCAATGATTTATCAGTTAGTAAAAACTGGGCGCTATTATTTTTTGAGTCGTCCGCGCCGTTTTGGCAAAAGTCTGCTCATTTCTACGCTTGAAGCCTACTTTCAAGGAAAGCGGGAGCTCTTTGAAGGGTTGGCTATGGAGAAGCTGGAAAAAGATTGGATAACGTATCCTGTCTTACATCTTGATCTTAATACGGAAAAATATGATACTCCGGAAAGTTTGGAGAACAAACTGAATGGGGCATTGGTGGAATGGGAGAAGATGTATGGTGCGGAGCCCTCGGAGAAATCCTTGGCGATGCGTTTTGAGGGGATTATTAAGCGTGCCTGTCGACAGGAAGGACAGCGTGTGGCTATTCTTGTAGATGAGTATGATAAACCGATGTTGCAGGCCATTGGTAATGATGCCTTGCAAAAGAGCTTTCGTAGTACATTGAAAGCTTTCTATGGCGCATTGAAAAGTCAGGATGGCTGTATTAAGTTTGCTATGTTGACGGGAGTTACCAAGTTCGGTAAAGTGAGTGTGTTCAGTGATTTGAATAACCTGAATGACATTTCAATGTGGAATAAGTATATAGATATTTGTGGTGTGAGCGAACAGGAACTATACGATAATCTGGATGCCGAGCTTCATGAGTTTGCCAATGTGCAGGGAGTGACGTATGAAGAGATATGTGTCCGGTTGAAAGAAATGTATGATGGTTATCATTTCACGCACAATTCCAAAGGAATGTACAATCCCTTCAGTCTGCTTTTGGCTTTTGATAGGAATGAGTTTAAAAGCTACTGGTTTGAAACAGGTACTCCCACTTATTTGGTGGAATTGCTGAAGAAACACCATTACGACCTTCATCGGATGGCTCATGAAGAAACTGATGAACAGGTACTGAACAGTATAGACTCTGAATCTACCAATCCTATTCCGGTAATCTATCAGAGCGGGTACCTTACCATTAAAGGATATGATGAAGAATTTGGAATTTACCGTTTAGGTTTTCCTAATCGCGAAGTGGAGGAAGGATTTATCCGTTTTCTGCTTCCTTATTATGCGAACGTGGATAAAGTGGAATCTCCCTTTGAAATTCAGAAATTCGTTCGTGAGGTACGTGCTGGTGATTACGAATCTTTTTTCCGTCGTCTGCAAAGTTTCTTTTCTGATATTCCATACGAGCTTGCCCGCGAATTGGAGTTACATTATCAGAATGTACTTTATATTGTATGTAAACTGGTTGGTTTTTATGTAAAAGCGGAATATCATACGAGTGAAGGCCGTGTGGATATGGTATTGCAGACTGACAAGTTCATTTACATTATGGAATTTAAACTGAATGGTACAGCGGAAGAAGCTCTGCAACAGATAAATGACAAGCACTATTCCCGACCATTTGAAACGGATTCACGAAAACTTTTTAAGATTGGTGTGAATTTCAGTGCTGAAACGAGAAATATAGAGAAGTGGTTGGTCGAAAATTGAATTGCCTGCGCCGGAAATAAGATATTCATTTCTCATATTCTCATAGATTTGATTTAAATAGCAGATAATTAATAAAGTAAGCTATGAGAAATACTTTTAAAATTGGTATTTCTCATAGTTTTATTCGCAAATAGACCTTGATTTGGCTTATTTCTCATACCTGTTGAACTCATTTCTCATAATGGCCCGGTGTTGGTATATAAATAGGCTGTGTGGGCTTACCTATATTCTGTAAGTTGCCTTGTGCTTTTAGGCGACGGATTTGTCTACTGGCCATACTTTGAGTGAAACTGCAGAGCGACTGCATATTACTACGGGTTAATACAGGATGAGTTGCAAAATAGGCAGTAAGTTTCTTGTCGATCTCTTCTTCTGAAAGAGAAGCCGAATGTGGCTTGTATTTCGAACGTCGTAAGTGACTAGTCATGCACAAACTCTTTAAATCTCTGTCAGCCTGGAAATTAATGGACTTAAGTTTCACTTTGTCAGCACGAGTGGTAAGCGAGTGCACGGGTTCGGTAGCTTGCAATGTAATCTGGAAATAGCCGATTCCATCCAGATGTACTCGTTCTCCCTCGCACAGATGGTTGCCCATGCATCTACTCAATTCCATTAACATGGCTTCTACTTCTGCTTTCCCGAAAGTAGTTGCCATGTGGATTTCTCTTGCCAGCTTTTGAGTGGTCACATGTTGAAAATTAACCACCCGTGGGTGATAACTAGGTTCTTCCCCTTCTTTTTCCGGTTGGGGATTCTTATAAAACTCGAATTGTATTGCCATCTTTGTTTTAATTTAATGGTTATTTATATGTTATGTACTGATGCTCTTAGTGTATCTTGCTTTTATTCTTTTATTATTCAACCGCCATCCTGATTGTTCCACTACAGTGAACGGTTCTTTTCACTCTAGTAGACAGAACTTTTTACTGTAGTGAACAGGTCTGTGCACTCCAGTGGAACGATTGGGATGCTCTTTCAAAGATACGACATTATTAGGTGAAAAACAAGTAATTAAC
Source organism: Bacteroides sp. D1 (assembly GCF_000157095.2). NCBI lineage: Bacteria > Pseudomonadati > Bacteroidota > Bacteroidia > Bacteroidales > Bacteroidaceae > Bacteroides > Bacteroides sp. D1. The sequence continues at coordinate 60,245 of NZ_JH114344.1, read as the reverse complement.
TAGTTGTTTGCATGAAAGAAATAGCTAGCTGTTTTCTAAGATAAGCTTGGCGGATAAACAGGAGAATAGTTGTGTCTGACTATGAGAAATACCCTGAAAGAGTATGAGAAATAGCGGTTTTTTGAAGAAAATCGATGAGGATAGTATGAGAAACACCTGTTTTAAAAACGTTTCTCATAATGTACTTCTTTGATTATATGTGCTTTATCTGAAATCTATGAGAACATGAGAAATAGAATTGAAAAATCTTTTCTAGTAGAAAGATGAAATAAGTATTCTCTGAAAAGTTGTTTGTGTGGAATATTTACAGTATATTTGTATCGTAATAATCGCCCTACAAAACACATGCAGGACAAATAAATAAAGTAATGAGAATAACACTGGTAAGAGACGATGGCAAGGTGAACACTATGCGTACGTTGAGAATTGAACAGCTCGTGGAGCAAATGAAAGTGGAAACTAAAACACAGCCTGTCTCAAAAATGAGAGAAGTCCTGCCTTTTATGCTTCCGGGTGATAAAAATGACTATGTACAGAAAGTGCCGAAGCTGATACCTGCAGCCGCCTTTTTTCGCAAAGGCGGCATAACGACGATGAGTGAATACAACGGAATTGTGATGATTCAGGTCAACAACTTGTCCGGACGTATGGAGGCGGATGAGGTGAAAGAACGGGTAAAGGAGCTTCCGCAGACTTACTTAGCTTTCACCGGTTCTTCCGGAAAGTCTGTGAAAGTATGGGTACGCTTTACTTATCCCAATGATCGTTTGCCGACAACTAGTGAAGAAGCGGAGCTTTTTCATGCGCATGCCTATCGGTTGGCAGTGAAATTTTATCAGCCACAACTTCCTTATGATATTGAACTGAAAGTACCTTCGTTGGAGCAATATTGTCGTTTAACTTTTGACCCGCACTTGTATTTTAATCCCGAAGCAATGCCTATTTATATGAAGCAGCCTGCCGCTATGCCGGGTGAGGTGACTTATCGCGAACGGGTACAAACGGAAACTTCGCCATTGCAACGGCTTGCGCCGGGATATGAAAAGTGTAATGCACTTTCTGTCCTTTTCGAAGCTGCTTTTGCACGTGCGTTGGATGAAGAGACTGATTATCAACCGGAAGGAGACAAACAATCGCTGTTGATCAACCTCGCAGGACATTGTTTCCGTGCCGGTATTCCAGAGGAAGATACAGTGCGATGGTCTCGTGCTCATTATCGCTTGCCGAAGGACGATACATTGGTTCGGGGAACCGTGCGGAATGTATACCGCACTTGTGAGGGATTTGCGAGTAAAAGTAGTCTGTTGCCGGAACAATTATTTGTCATGCAGATGGATGAGTTTATGAAACGGCGTTATGATTTTCGTTTCAACCAGTTGACATCACAAGTGGAATGTCGCGAACGGAACAGTTTTAATTTTTATTTTCATCCGGTGGATAAACGGTTGATGGCAAGTATTGCAATGAATGCACATTATGAAGGGCTTAAGCTGTGGGATAAAGACGTGGTACGTTACCTGAATTCGGATCATGTGCCGGTTTATCAGCCTATCGAGGAATTTCTTTATGACCTTCCTCATTGGGATGGTAAGGACCATATCGGCGATCTTGCCAAGCGAGTTCCTTGCGATCATCCTCATTGGGCGCAATTGTTTCGTCGTTGGTTTCTTAGTATGATAGCGCATTGGCGTGGAATGGGAAAGAATCATGCAAATAGCACTTCTCCTATATTGATAGGTCCACAGGCTTATCGTAAGTCTACATTTTGCCGGTTGATTTTGCCTCCATGCTTGCAGGCTTATTATACGGATAGCATTGATTTCAGCCGGAAGCGGGATGCCGAGTTATACTTGAATCGCTTTTTATTGATTAATATGGATGAGTTCGATCAGATTGGCATCAATCAGCAGTCTTTCCTCAAGCATATTCTGCAAAAGCCCGTTGTCAACACACGACGACCGAATGCTTCGGCTGTGGAGGAACTTCGTCGGTATGCCTCTTTTATAGGAACGAGCAACCATAAAGATTTGCTGACGGATACTTCCGGTAGTCGCCGTTTTATCGGTGTTGAGGTGACAGGAGTGATTGATGTGGTCCGTCCTATTGATTATGAGCAATTGTATGCGCAGGCAATGGCACTGCTGCGTAGTAATGAACGCTACTGGTTTGATGAGAAGGAAGAGGCTATTATGACGGAGGCGAACCGGGAGTTTGAGCAGTCGCCGGCAATCGAGCAGTTGTTCCAGGTGTATTACCGGGTAGCGGAAGAGGAAGAAGAGGGAGAATGGTTACTTGCTGCAGATATACTTCAGCGGATACAAAAGGCAAGTAAAATGAAGATTTCTTCCGGGCAGGTTAATTATTTCGGGCGTATTTTGCAGAAGCTGGGAGTAAAGTCATTCAGGAAAACACGCGGAGTTTATTATCATGTGGTGGCTGTTGGGCAAGGGTGATGATGAAATAATGCACGAGATGTGCATTTTATTATTTTATAATAATTATCTTTGCGTAATAACGTGAGATATACGAAGACTATGATAAGAAATCCTTTTATAACAAGTGGATATGTGTCTGCTGATTATTTTTGTGACCGTCAGCAGGAAAGCGAACAGTTGGTACGCGAAGTGATGAATGGGAATAACCTGGCTCTTGTCTCTACCCGACGAATGGGAAAGACGGGCCTGATCCGTCATTGCTTTCAGTTTCCTGAAATTAAGCAGGACTATTACACCTTCTTCATTGATATATATGACAGCCGGTCATTGCGCGACTTGGTATTTGCACTTAGTAAAGAGATTTTGGAAGTACTGAAACCTATAGGGAAGAAAGCTTTGCATGGTTTTTGGGAATGTGTGAAATCTTTGCAGGCCAGTATCTCTTTTGATGTGAATGGTATGCCTTCTTTGAATTTGGGATTAGGAGATATACAAGCTCCGGCTACTACGCTCGATGAAATCTTCCGGTATTTAGAGCAAGCGGATAAGCCTTGTTTGATTGCCATTGATGAATTTCAGCAGATTACCGGATATGCAGAGAAAAATGTAGAGGCTACTCTCCGGACTTATGTGCAGCATTGTAATAATGCGCGTTTCATTTTTGCCGGGAGCCAGCGGCATGTGATGGGGAATATGTTTTTGACGCCTTCCAGACCTTTTTATCAAAGTGTGTCAATGATGCATTTGGAAAGTATTCCTTTAGAAGAATACATTCGTTTTGCATGTATGCATTTCAAACGTGCAGGCAAAGAAATGGAAGAAAGTGCTGTTACCACAGTTTATCAACAGTTTGAAGGAGTCACATGGTATATACAAAAAGTATTGAATACACTTTATGATATGACCCCGGAGCACGGAGTCTGTAAAGTGGAAATGGTGTCAGAGGCTATTCGGCAGATTATTGATTCATTCAGATATACTTATTCGGAAATCCTTTTTCGTTTGCCGGAAAAGCAAAAGGAGTTACTGATTGCTATCACTAAAGAGGGAAAAGCGAAAGCTATCACTTCCGGTGCTTTCATAAAGAAATACAGACTGGCTTCAGCCAGTTCTGTGCAGGCAGCATTGAAAGGATTATTAGAAAAGGATTTTGTGACCCAGGAAAAGGGAGTGTATCAAATATATGATCGTTTCTTGGGTATTTGGTTGAAAGAGAATTATTGAGTCGTTTTTTGTTTGTTGAAACGTGCTTTTCGATAAATCGCGTTAATAATTAGCTGAAACTACTGCCTGTTAATCAGTTTTATTGTATCTTTGCGGTCTTAACTTTTTTAATGGTAAATAATGAAGGAATTTCTACAACTAATGCGACGTTTCGTGTCGCCTTATAAGAAGTATATCGGCTGGGCTATTTTGCTGAATATTTTGTCTGCTGTATTCAACGTGTTCTCATTTACTTTTTTGATTCCTATTTTGAGTATTCTGTTTAAAACAGAAGGAGCGGATAAAGTATACCATTTTATGGAATGGGGTAGTGGTGATTTAGCAGATGTTGCCAAGAATAACTTCTATTATTACATATCTCAAATGATAGTGGATAATGGTCCCACTGTGGCTCTTATTTTCTTGGGATTGTTCCTGATGGTGATGACATTGTTTAAAACCGGTTGTTACTTTGCTTCTTCAGCTGTGATGATTCCATTGCGTACAGGAGTGGTACGTGATATTCGTATTATGGTATATGCTAAGGTTATGCGTCTGCCAATGTCTTTTTTCTCTGAAGAAAGAAAGGGGGATATCATAGCCCGTATGAGTGGTGACGTGGGAGAGGTGGAAAACTCCATTACTAGTTCGTTGGATATGTTGATGAAGAGTCCAATCCTGATTATTATATATTTCGTGACATTGGTTGCTGTTAGTTGGCAGTTGACTCTTTTTACTATTATTGTATTGCCGGGAATGGGCTGGTTGATGGGAGTGGTCGGAAGAAAACTGAAACGCCAGTCACTGGAAGCACAGGCAAAGTGGAGTGATACGATGTCGCAATTGGAAGAAACACTGGGAGGTTTGCGCATCATCAAGGCTTTTATTGCGGAAGATAAAATGATTAACCGCTTCACCAAATGTAGTAACGAACTTCGGGATGCAACAAACAAGGTTGCTATACGTCAGGCTATGGCACATCCGATGAGTGAGTTTTTGGGAACCATTCTGATTGTAGCCGTACTGTGGTTTGGTGGTACATTGATTTTAGGCAAGAATGCCACGATTGATGCTCCTACATTTATCTTCTATATGGTTATCTTGTATAGTGTAATCAATCCGTTGAAAGACTTTGCTAAAGCAGGATACAACATTCCGAAAGGTTTGGCTTCTATGGAACGTGTTGATAAAATCCTGAAAGCAGAGAATAAGATTAAAGAGATTCCGAATCCGAAACCGTTGAAAGGTTTGAATGACAAGATTGAATTTAAAGATATTTCTTTCAGCTATGATGGTAAAAGAGAGGTACTGAAACATGTAAATTTGACAGTTCCCAAAGGAAAAACGATTGCACTGGTTGGACAGTCTGGTTCCGGTAAATCTACCTTAGTCGATTTGTTGCCACGTTACCATGATGTACAGGAAGGTGATATTACCATTGACGGAACGAGCATCCGCGACGTGCGTATTGCTGATTTGCGTAGTCTGATTGGTAATGTAAACCAGGAAGCTATTTTGTTTAATGATACATTCTTCAATAACATTGCTTTTGGTGTGGAGAATGCGACAATGGAACAAGTGGTAGAGGCAGCAAAGATTGCCAATGCACATGATTTCATCATGGAGAAACCGGAAGGATATAACATGAATATCGGTGACCGTGGTGGTAAATTGTCCGGTGGTCAGCGCCAGCGTATCAGTATCGCCCGTGCCATCCTGAAGAACCCTCCGATTCTGATTCTCGATGAGGCTACTTCTGCATTGGATACCGAATCAGAACGTCTCGTGCAGGAAGCGTTGGAACGTTTGATGAAAACACGTACAACGATTGCTATTGCCCACCGTCTTTCTACTATTAAGAATGCAGATGAAATCTGCGTGTTATATGAAGGAGAAATTGTAGAACGTGGTAAGCATGAGGAACTTATAGAATTAAACGGCTATTACAAACGCCTGCATGATATGCAACAACTGTAATGCAGCAATTGTAATTTTTTGATAATGCAATGATATTATTAAGTTTTGATACAGAAGAATTTGATGTACCTCGTGAACATGGCGTAGACTTTCCGCTGGATGAAGCGATGAAAGTATCAGTCTATGGTACGAACCGGATACTGGACTGCCTGAAAAAAAACGGGGTGAAAGCTACCTTCTTCTGTACAAGCAATTTTGCAGAAAATGCGCCGGAGGTGATGCGGCGCATTATGGACGAAGGACATGAAGTGGCTGCGCATGGATGTGACCATTGGCAGCCGCAGGCTTCCGATGTCAGCCGTTCAAAAGAAATCTTGGAACGTCTTACCGGCAGAACGATAGAAGGCTATCGCCAACCGCGTATGTTTCCCGTATCAGATACAGAACTTGAACGAATGGGGTATGTGTACAACTCCTCACTGAATCCCGCATTTATCCCCGGAAGATATATGCATTTATCAGAGCCGCGTACCTGCTTTATGACAGGTAAACTACTTCAGATCCCGGCTTCTGTAACTCCATGGATTCGTTTCCCACTATTTTGGTTGTCTTGTCATAATCTGCCGATGTGGCTTTATCAAAGCCTGGTAAACCGGGTGTTGAAACATGACGGATATTTTGTGACCTATTTCCACCCGTGGGAGTTCTATCCGTTGGGTGAACACCCTGAATTTAAAATGCCTTTTATCATCCGCAACCATTCCGGCAAAGGAATGGAGGAACGTTTGGATATGCTTATCCGCAACCTGAAAGAAAAAGGCTATCCTTTTATGACTTACTCGGAGTTTGCGCAGATAAAACTGGCTGAACTAAATAAACCGGACGAAAAATGATTAAATTGGCTATTGTATCCCCCTGTTATAATGAGGAGGAAGTGTTGGAAGAGTCAACCACCCGTTTGACAGCTTTGTTTGATGACTTGGTGGCGAAAAAAAAGATCAGCGCCGACAGTTTTGTGCTCTTTGTGAATGATGGCAGTAAAGATCGTACATGGAGCATTATTAAACAATTGCACCGGACGAATCCATATATAAAAGGAATGAACCTGGCTCGCAACGTAGGACATCAGTATGCCATCATGGCCGGTATGATGACCGCTAAAGACTGGAGTGATGCCGTTATTACCATTGATGCCGATTTGCAGGATGACCTGAATGCGATTGAGGAGATGATCGATGCTTATACACAAGGATATGATGTCGTATACGGGGTGAAAGTATCCCGCCAGGCAGATCCGATGCTGAAACGTCTTTCCGCAACCGCTTTTTATAAATTACAGCACCGGATGGGAGTAGAGACAATCTACAATCATGCGGATTTCCGTTTTTTGAGTAGGAGAGTACTGGAACAGCTGTCTCATTATCAAGAACGTAATGTCTATTTGCGTGGTATTATCCCATTGCTGGGTTTTCCTTCTACTACGGTAGATGACGTAATCCGGGAACGGACAGCCGGAACCTCCAAATATACAGTAAGAAAGATGTTCAGCCTGGCCTTGGACGGAATAACCTCTTTCTCGGTGAAGCCTATTTACGGTATTGTTTATCTGGGAATTATATTTGTTTTTATCAGTATACTGATAGGAATTTATGTATTGTATTCTTTAATTTCGGGTACGGCAGAGCATGGCTGGGCATCTTTGATGTTGTCTGTCTGGTTTGTCGGTGGAATTGTTCTAATGTCAATAGGAGCTGTCGGGTTGTATATTGGGAAAATCTATAAAGAAGTAAAACGTCGTCCGCTCTATAATGTGGAAGAAGTACTATACGATGACCAAGATAAGTAAAGCTATATTTGACAGGCATCCGGACTGGCGGGATAAGTTCTGGCAATTCGTTCGTTTCGGAGTTGTCGGCACTGTATCCTCGGCTATTCATTACGGAGTGTATTGTCTGGTTTTACTGGTTGCAAACGCCAATATCTCTTTTACGGCAGGTTATGCCGTCGGATTTATTTGCAATTATTTCCTGACTACCTTTTTTACTTTTCGTTCCAAGCCCTCGTCTCGCAATGCGGTTGGGTTTGGCTTTAGTCATCTGATTAATTATCTGCTTGAGATTGGTTTATTGAATCTCTTCCTTTGGATAGGGGCAGGCGAACTTCTGGCGCCGATACTGGTGATGATAATTGTAGTACCTATCAATTTCCTAATTCTTCATTTCGTTTATATCTACAAAGGGAGAAAATAATTTTATTAAATCTCTTTCATTTAATTCATAAAAAGAAAAGGCTATTATGAAACGTTTTCTAAATCTTATTGTATATATACTTACGATACATATTTCGGCTTTGCTGATCGCAGGACTGTTTCGCCTGGTACTTTTTATCTCATCCTATCATCAATTGACTTCTGAAGCCTTGTCGGATAAGAGCCTTTCAATGCTTGCTTTTGTGCATGGTGTCTGGTTTGATAATGTGATCGGTTGTTACATACTTTTGTTGCCGCTGACAATTGCGGTGGTGTGTGGAGTCTGCAACTATTATGGGAAAGCATTGTTCCGTTTCTTCACAATCTTTTTCAGTGTGTTTTATGGGCTGGTCTATTTAATCAGTGCGTCGGACATACCCTACTTTGCCTATTTCTTTAAGCATATCAATTCTTCTATATTCGAATGGTTCGGTTATGCAGGAACTACCGCCGGAATGATATTGGGAGAAAGTGCCTATTACTTGTCCATCGGATTATTCCTGCTCTTCTTGGCCGGGTTCATAGTATGGCTTGTCTGTCTGTCGCGTTATTTCCATCGTCGTAGCCTTACTATTTCCGCTTCGTTCCCATTTTGGAAGAGAGGAGTTGTGGTTCTGGTCGGAGCTTGTCTGATCGGCCTCTGCATCTTTGGAATTCGGGGGCGTACAGGTTATAATCCGATCAAAGTGAGTGCGGCATATTTCTGTCAGGATGCTTTTCTGAATCAATTGGGAGTAAGTCCGACTTTTAATCTGTTGACGAGTGTGATGGATGATATGCGTCCTGAAAATAAATACTTGCATCTGATGGATGAGCAGGAAGCCATAACTAAGGCGCAAGCTCTGCTCAACCGTCAGGGAGATGCGAATGTTTCCCCGTTGGCTGTCTACAGGCATGCTGCAAAAGCGGATAGCGTGCAACAACGCCGTCCTAATGTCGTCTTGATTATGATGGAATCCATGTCCAGTAAACTGATGAAGCATTTCGGGCAATCAGAAACGCTGACTCCTTTCCTGGATAGTCTGTATACCCGTTCTATTAGCTTCCGTAATTTCTATTCGGCAGGAATCCATACGAATCATGGTTTGTATGCCACCTTGTATTCTTTTCCGGCTATGATGAAACGGAACCTGATGAAAGGCTCTGTCATTCCCCGCTATTCGGGACTGCCTACCGTACTGAAAGAAAACGGCTATTACAACCTTTTCTTTATGACGCATGAAGGGCAGTATGATAATATGAACGCTTTCTTCCGGACGAACGGCTATGATGAAGTGTTTTCACAAGAAGACTATCCGGCTGATAAGGTTGTGAATAGCTTTGGAGTGCAGGATGATTTCTTGTATGACTATGCAATTCCGGTATTGAATCAGCGGGCTGCCACCGGACAACCGTTTTTTGCTACTTTACTGTCCATCAGTAATCATCCGCCGTATGTGATACCTCCTTTCTTCCATCCGAAAACAAGTGAACCGGAGATGCAGATCGTTGAGTATGCGGATTGGGCTTTGCGTCAGTTCTTTGAAGAGGCGCGTAAACAACCCTGGTTTGATAATACGATATTCGTATTGGAAGGAGATCATGGCAAATTGGTGGGAGACGCCGAATGTGAGCTGCCGGAATCTTATAACCATATCCCGCTGATGATTTACTCCAGCCGTATTCATCCGGAAGAGAAAAACACTTTTGGAGGTCAGGTAGATATACAGCCTACGATATTGGGGCTGTTGAATATTGATTATCTACAGAATAATTTTGGAGTGGATTTGCTGAAAGAAGAACGTCCCTGTATGTTTTATACTGCCGACAATATGATTGTGGGACGCAATGATACGTTATTGTATCTTTATAATTACGAGACGCAGCAGGAATTTACTTATCATATAGACAATGGCAAATTGAAAGCCGTTCCGATGGATGATCGCTTTTTGCCTTTAAAAGAATATAGTTTTTCCATGCTCCAATCGGCAGAGTTCCTTGTGAAGCATGGAAAAACGGTAAATTCTGTCCCTTTTACTCAACAATAGGAGTAGTTTCGGTTTTTTCAGGCTGTTCGTTTTTAATGAACTTGTATACTTTGGCTATTTGCCGGAGCACTCGTTTAGGAGATTCGTAAACCTGTTCGAACTGATACCCCTCTTTCTCAAATTCAGGAAGATATTTCTCTGCGTCATTGGTGCCGATCAACAAGAAACCTTTGGCAGGACGTTTTTGGTAGAAGTTGTCGAGACGGTTATTCAGGTAGAAATTAATCTCGAAGTAATGTACAGGGTCACCTGCTGCATGCAGACTTTCTTCAATGAATTCGTACATAGTCCCTTCGCTTTCCGGCGCAATCTTTTCGATCTCTGCAGCGACGAATTTGACGGATTTTGAATTTAATGCTGCCGGCTGATAAGCACCGTCCAATGCAAGGTATAATCCCATGGTAAGCACGACGAGGGCATACAGGAAGCGGTTGCTCAATGCATGTTTCCGTTGATAGAACCACCAGTAGATACCGAGGATGGTAGGAACGGCAACCAGCAACAAGGCTCCTGCTCCGCTAATATTCTGTATGGCGCGCATGAAATTAATGTTGTCCTGTGCGTGACGGCCGTGGAAGATTGTTTCAGGGATGAGCCCACATTTTAACACAATGAAGCAAGTGAACAGCAACAGGCTGATTGCCGCAAGAATACTTCCATATACTTTGATGACTTTGGATTGCTTCTTGACCAGATAAAATAGATATTTGGCAAGGAAATAAGCAATGAAAGGATAGATAGGCATCAGATAAACACTGCGTTTGCTCTGCGGGATGCAGTAGAAGACGAAGATTATGACAATACTGGTGAAAGAGAATAAATCTACCGGATCCATATTCTTTATCCAAGCAGTGAAACGTTTCCACCAGGCGGCTGGCTGGATATTGAACTTACGGTAAGTCAGGCTGAACAGAGAAAGTACGGCTAACAGTGTCCAGGGAACATATCCGGCAAACAAGGTCACGAAATTGTAGTGCCAGGGATTCACGCATGAATCATAACTCATGGTATTCGTCATACGGCCGAGGTTTTCTTCCATCACTAATGCGAGGAATTCTTCTCCACCTTGTTGGTAAGCAGCTACATACCAGCAAATAGGCAGGATGAGAGAAAGGATAGCCCAGGCGGAAAGCAGCAGGAATGCCTTGAAGAAGTTGACACCTCGGAGCAACAAGAATATGCCTACAACTAAGCATGGAATGATAGTACCTACCGGTCCTTTAGTCAGTGTTCCGCAACTCATCAGGAGAATGGCCAGCCAGGGAATACCTTTGAGCCCCTTCTCATACCATCTGTAGAGACAATATAGAGCGCCAACGGTGAGCGCTGTCAATACCATGTCCACCCGGCAGTTGGCTCCGGCCCGGTGTAATTCGAAATTAGTCAGGGTAATAAAGGCAGCCAATAACGCCAGTTGCACTCCTTTTCTTTTGGCAAAGAACAGAAAGCCGCAGAGAGTCATGGCAATCAAGGCGATGGCGGACGGCAGGCGGGAGGTCATTTCTGTGACTTGCCCTCCGTTCACTACTGCTGATACAGCAGCGATGCTCCAATGGAAGAAAGGCGGTTTGTAAGCCATTTCTCCTCCGTTGTTTCTGGGTAAGATCCAGTTTCCGCTATCCAGCATGGAATAGGAAACAATAGCTTCGCGAGGCTCACCTTTCGTGTGGTATTCCGACAAGCCGAGGAAAGGCAGGATAGTAACTACGCAAATGACTAATAACAGCCAGAAAGCTTTGTTTGAAGTCAATGTTTTCATCTTTTCTTATGATTGAAATTTATGTTCTTTTATTTTCTGCCGAAGTCGGCCGGAATTTCTCCCCATTCTTTCGTTTCCCATTTCAGGATGCGAGTGGTATACGTATTTCCCTGCAACCATTTTTCTGCCCGTTCGATCAATAAAAACAGTTCTTCCGTTTCCGGAGTGCGGGGGAGCTTGGTTTTGCACTTCTTCTGTCGTACCCAGCTGATCGCATTGGCACTATCACTGTAAATAGGCATGTCGAAACCTTTGTTCTTCAACAACGCCAACCCGTGTACGATGGCTAGAAACTCGCCGATATTATTCGTGCCTTTCATCGGGCCGAAATGAAAAATTTCCTGCCGGCTGGCAATGTGTACTCCACGATACTCCATCGGTCCCGGATTACCGCTACAGGCTGCGTCGACTGCCAGGCTGTTGTCGATCACGCAAGAGGGTAAAGTATCTGATGAAGGTTTGGAACCTCCTGATTTAGACTTTGCATTTTTGCCGATATAAGCGTATGGAGACATTGTCAGCGCGCGTTCCGCTTCTTCGCGCGTATCGAATGATTTGTATTTGGCAGCTTCGTATCCTTTGATTTGAAGCTGGCAGTCTGTCCAGGAAGTGTAAATCCCGGGTGTGACGCCTTCCCATACAACATAAAATTTTTGTTTTGCCATTTTTCTGACGATAAATTTAGATAGTCAATGAATTGACGCTGCGAAGGTACAAATATATTCTCTAACTGAACAAGTTAGGGGAGCTACTTGTTATAAAAAAAAGAGAGTTTAAGAATATAAAATAAGAAAGGAACTATGATGGAAAGATCTTTTAGTGAAGCTTTGAAACAACGTCGGACTTACTATTCAATTACTAATCAGTCACCTATATCCGATCAGGAGATCGAATGTATCGTTAATATGACCGTGCGTCACGTACCGTCAGCATTCAATTCACAGACTACACGTGTGGTGCTCCTGTTGGGAGAATCTCATAAGAAATTGTGGCAGATCGTGAAAGATGCATTGAAGAAGATTGTGCCGGCTGAAGCTTTTGCAAAGACAGAAGAGAAGATAGATCATTCCTTTGCCTGTGGCTACGGAACTGTACTGTTCTTTGAGGATCAAAAGGTAGTGAAAGGACTTCAGGAGGCTTTCCCGTCTTATCAGGAGAACTTCCCGGGATGGTCATTGCAGACTTCTGCCATGCACCAGCTGGCTATCTGGGTGATGCTTGAGGATGTAGGTTTCGGAGCGTCGCTGCAACACTATAACCCGCTGATTGATGAAGAAGTGCGCCGTGCATGGAACTTGCCGGAACATTGGCATCTGATTGCGGAAATGCCGTTCGGACTTCCTATTGGCAAACCGGGTGAAAAAGAATTTCAGCCGCTTGAAGAACGGGTGAGAATCTTTAAATAAATCGGGAATGAAGAATGAATAATGAAGAATTGGATGGCATAATGGCTAAAATTCTTCATTCTTCATTCTTCATTCTTCATTAAATGATTAATTTTGTGAGCAAAATTAGTCATTTATGGTTCGTATCTTCCTTACCGGCTATATGGGTGCCGGAAAAACGACGCTGGGTAAAGCATTTGCCCGGCAGATGGATATACCGTTCGTTGATCTGGACTGGTATATCGAAGAGCGTTTTCACAAAACCGTTGGAGAATTATTCACTGAACGAGGCGAAACAGGATTCAGGGAACTGGAGCGGAATATGCTTCATGAAGTAGCCGAGTTTGAGAATGTGGTTATCTCGACGGGAGGTGGAGCGCCTTGTTTTTTTGATAATATGGACTTTATGAACCGGACCGGAAAGACGGTTTTTCTCGATGTGCATCCGGATGTGCTGTTCAGACGCTTGCGTGTGGCTAAACAACAACGCCCTATTCTTCAGGGGAAAGAGGATGACGAACTGAAAGCGTTCATTGTTCAGGCACTTGAGAAACGCGCGCCTTTTTATCACCAGGCACAATATATCTTTAATGCAGACGAACTGGAAGACCGTTGGCAGATTGAAACATCAGTGCAACGTTTGCAACAACTTCTTGGATTATAATCTGTGCCTAAATTGTATATCAGACTTTATTTTTTTGATACTCTTTATTGTTCATTCAGTCAATATTAGTACCTTGCACTCGTTATGAGATTTTTTTTATTGACTAATAACACAAAATTAAGGTAAAGTCTATATCATGAAAACTTTAAAAGAGAAATTTGGAGAGTTATCCGCTAGAATAAAAGCGTCCGGACAGCCTGCAAGGGTATGGTTTCCACAGTATACACCGGCCTCATTATTAAATGCGGAAAACTGGTGGGAAGCATTGGCTGTATGTGAATATGCTTTGGACACAAAAGAAGACGAGAAACTGATAGAAGATTTTTTTGAACTGATATTCAGTGCTTTTGACTGTAACGTAGAGGTCGATCTCAACGCAGAAGAATATGAATTCTGGTGGGAGAAGGTAATGCAGGTATGCGACCGTGTAGCTGTGTTTAGCGGTGCGGGATGGGCACAGAAGGGTGCGCAATATTCTGAAGCCCGTTATGGAAAGCGGGATATGAGTTATTTGTTTCCGTATTACGAAAAGGCTGCCGATATGGGTTGGGCTGAAGCGGAAGCAACTGTTGCCTATTGGCGATACATGGGATTCTATTGCGAGCAAAATAAAGAAGAGGGCGAACGACGTTTTGCCGCTCTCACTTCTCCCGAAGCTATTTTATGGGGAAAACATTATCGTGCTTTTGTCGAAGAATTTACAGGAGATAAAGCGAAGGCGTTGCAGATACGGAATGACCTGCTTGCCGAACTGCCTGAAGGAGAACGTTTGCGTGCTCATGTATATGCAGCACTGGGAGACGCGCTCGACAGGGCGGAAGGCAGTGTGGCAGAGGAAGCTGCTTACTACGAAAAGTCTCTGGAGATAGTTCCCAATCTTTATAGTCTTAAAAATCTGGCTACCCTTTATTTCCGTTATCCGGAACTGAATAAACCGAAAGAACTGGGCTTTGAACTTTGGGAAAAAGCCTGGCATGCAGGTGTGTGGTCTGCCGCTAACTTCCTGGGATATAATTATCAGGAAGAAGAATGGCTGGATATGCCGAAAGCTATTGAATGGCTGGAAAAGGGGATGCTTTATTGTGAATCTTACAGTGCGTATGAACTGGCGCTGATCTACCTGTATAATGATGAATATAAGAACGTGGAACGCGGACTGATGTGTCTGAACCGTTGCGTGGAAGATAACTATATACAAGGTATAGAAGGACTGGCTAATATCTATTTCAACGGTGAATTGGTGGAAGAGGACATGAATCGTGCGAAAGAATTGTTGGAGAAGGCTATTGAACTGGGTTCGGGAAATGCAGCTTATCGTCTAGGCTGGATGTATGAGCGTGGCTTCTTGTCTGAACAACCGGATTATGTGAAGGCGTTAGAGTATTATGAAAAGGCAGCTTCGCTGAACAATGCCGACGGATATTGTCGGATGGCGCTTTACCTGGCTAATGGATACAGCGGTGTAAAAGATGCCGATAAGTCGAGAGAATGTTATGAAAAAGCAGCCGAACTGGGTTCCTGCTTTGCTCTTGTAGAACTGGCGTTCTTGTATGAGAATGGCGATGGGGTGGAGAAGAACTATGAAAAGGCATTTGAACTGATTAGTAGGGCTGCCGGACAGGGTTATCCTTATGCGATGTTCCGTTCTGGTCTTTATATGGAAAAAGGTGTTCTTGGTGAAGCAAAACCGGAAGAGGCGTTCGCTTGGTATACAAAGGCGGCAGAAGCGGATGATAATGATGCGATCTTTGCTCTGGGACGCTGTTATAAAGAAGGAATCGGAACGGCAGAAGACTGGGATAAGGCACTCGAATGGTTCGGCAAAGGAGCGGAGAAGGAAGAGTCCCGTTGTCTGACAGAGCTGGGCCTGGCTTATGAAAATGGCAATGGCGTGGAAGAAAATCCGCAAAAGGCTGTGGAATATATGATGAAAGCTGCTGAACAGGACTATGGTTATGCCCAGTTTAAGATGGGAGACTATTATTTCTTTGGTTGCGGTCCCTGTCTGGAAGACAATAAAAAGGCTATGGAATGGTATGAGAAGGCTGTGGCCAACGAAATTCCAATGGCAATGTTGCGTATGGGTGAGTATTACCTGTATGATTATGACAGTCTGAACGAATCGGAAAAGGCTTTTGCCTATTTCAAGAAAGCTGCCGAATACGAGTGGTATAGCGAAGGATTGGGTATCTGTTATGAAATGGGTATCGGAGTGGAAGATAATGAAACGGAAGCTTTTAAATATTATACGCTGGCTGCGGATAATGGAAATACGATGAGTATGTATCGTACCGGACTTTGCTATTACAACGGAGTAGGTGTGAAACAGAACTATGCCGAAGCTTACCGCTGGTTTACGGATGCGGCAGGGAATGAAAATATTGCTGCGACTTATTATCTCGGTAAGATGATGATGTATGGCGAAGGTTGTACTCCTGATCCGGAAGCTGCGGTGCAATGGCTGCTGAAAGCTGCTGAAAAAAATAGCGACAAAGCGCAATTTGAACTTGGAAATGCCTATCTGACGGGCAAAGGCGTGGAAGAAAACGATGAAATTGCAATGGAATGGTTCGAAAAGGCCGCAGAGAATGGCAATGAGAAAGCTCTTAAAATTACCGGAAGGAGGAGAAAGTAAAAGAGGAACATGGAAAAAGAAGGGAATAATCTGTTTCAGGTCAATCTTAAAGGTATGATTGCCCTGTTATCAGAGCACATTTATAGTAACCCGAATACTTTTGTTCGCGAACTGTTGCAGAATTGCGTAGATGCCATCACGGCACTACGCAATATCGACGAGAATTATAAAGGACGTATCGATGTCTTTCTGAATGAAGACAAAACGGTGGTGTTCAGGGATAATGGAGTCGGACTGAAAGAAGAGGAAGTTTATCGTTTTCTGACGGTTATCGGAGAGAGTTCAAAACGGGATACTCCCGATGCGGACGATTTTATCGGAAGGTTCGGTATCGGATTGTTATCTTGTTTTGTGGTGACTAATGAAATCACCGTGGAGAGTCGTTCGGCAATGGGCGGACAGCCTGTTTGCTGGTGTGGCAAAGTAGATGGGACGTATCAGCTGACTTTATCGGACGAAGAACGGCCTATCGGGTCGCAGGTGGTGTTGCATCCGAAAGGAGACTGGATGCATCTTTTTGAATATGAAACGTTTAAGAAGATACTGGTCAGTTATGGGGAAGTGTTGCCATATCCTATCTATCTGCATTATCAGGGGGAAGAGGAGTTGGTAAATACGCCTTCGCCTGTATGGCTTGACCCGAAGGCGACTCGCAAGGAGTTGCTGGATTATGGGGCAAAAGTATTCCAGTCGTCTGCTCTTGATGCTTTCCGGATTTATACTGAAAGTGGTAAGGTAGAAGGGGTGCTTTATGTTTTGCCTTTCCGAACACAATTTTCAGTACGCAATTCTCATAAGGTCTACCTTAAACGTATGCTGTTGAGTGAGGACGATTGTAACCTGCTGCCGCCGTGGGCTTTCTTTATCCGTTGTCTGGTGAATGCGGACGGATTGCTGTCTACTGCTTCCCGCGAGTCTTTGGTGAGCAATGACCAGTTGAAGGATGCACGGAAAGAGATCGGGGTAGCTATCAAGGATTATCTGCGGGGATTGGTGCAGAATGACCGAGCCATGTTCAACCGGATCTTGGATGTTCATCACTTCCATATCAAGGCGATTGCTTCGGAAGACAATGAATTGCTCCGTTTGTTTATGGATTATCTTCCTTTTGAAACAAATAAGGGGCTGCGTGGTTTTGGAAGTATTCGTTCGGCAAGCAATGTGATATGCTATACCAAGAATTTGGAAGATTTCCGTCAGGTGCGCCGTATAGCCGGAGCGCAAGGATGGTTGGTGGTGAATGCTGCTTACACTTTTGATGAAACTTTGTTGAAAAAGTATGTCCGTCTGAATCCGGAACTTACGTTGGATGAAATATCTCCTTCACGGTTGCTGGAACAGTTTGGCGAAGTGGAGGCGAATAAAGAGTTTCAGGCTTTTGAAATGAAAGCAAACGAGCTGTTGAAGCGGTTTGGCTGTGTCTGCCGTCTGAAACATTTTACTCCGGTGGATATTCCGGTAATCTTTGTGGCGGAGGAAAAGGAGAATGTAGCTAAAAGTGCCAATAATCCGTTGGCGGCTGTATTGGGGGCTGTGAATACTGCCAAGCAGATTCCACCGACACTCACTTTCAATGCGGATAACGAAATGGTGCAGACTTTATTGCAAATACAGGGAGACAATAAACTGTTTCAGCATGTGGTGCATATATTGTATGTACAGTCGCTTTTGCAAGGTAAATATCCGGTGAACAGTGAAGAAATGGAGCTTTTCAACCGTTCGCTTAGCGAACTGATGACTTCGAAAATGAATGATTTTATAAATTTCCTGAATTAAAAAAAGAATATGAGATACACACTTGAAATACAAAAACTGCTGTTGCAGACACAGAATGACAGCCTGCATCCCCGTGAAAAAGCTAATCTATTGAAAGAAGCTATCCGCATCGCTGATGAGAACGAAGATGTGGAATGGGCTACGGAGTTGAGACTGGATCTTATCTATGAACTGAATCTTCTTTCGGCAGATGCGGAAGAGATTACCGTGTTCTCTAAAATCCTGGATGATTACGAGAATCACAAGGATGTAATCAAAGAAGATGACTTGTTGTGGAAATATAAATGGATCTGGGCTTGTACGTTCGATCTGCCGGAAATTCCGATGGAACAGGTGAAAGCGATCGGTGAGGATTATAAAACCCGTATTCTCCGGAATGGATATTCTTTGCGGAGTTATTATCACCGCTGGTCTGTGGAATGTGTTTGGATGCGACAGTATGACAAGGCAAAAGAATACATTGACAAGATGCTGAATGAAAAGATAGACGGTCAGTCGTGTGAGGCTTGCGAACTGAATTTTATGCTGGATTATTATTTGGAAACAGGGCAGTTTGATGAGGCTTACAGCCGGGCGCAGCCATTGATTAATAAGCAGGTCACCTGTTATGAAGCCAATTTGCGGGCTTACTTGAAGCTCTCTTATTATGCACAGAAAGCTGGCAAACCGGAGGTGGCCGCTGATATGTGTGCACGTGCCGAAGAAGCATTGCAGGGAAGAGAAAAGGATGAATATCTTTTGCTCTACTTGGGATTGTTTATTGCTTATAATATAATGACGAAGCCGGAAAGAGGCTGGGAGTATGCCGAGCGGTGCATCGGTTGGAGTTTGCGTACGAATACGTTGAAGAAATATCGCTTCTCTTGCGATATGGTAGAGGCCTTGAAGTATGAGACCCGTCCGGAAGTCTCTTTGTCGTTGCCGGAGGAATTCCCTCTTTATCGTCCGGATGGAATTTATCAGGTCAGCGAGCTTCGCAATTATTTCTATCAGCAGGCGGAAGAGCTGGCACTTCGCTATGACGCCCGCAACGAAAATAGTGGTTATATGGACCGTTTGAAACAATTAATGTCCAATTAATTGCCAACATGTAGATTAATCCGTATTTTTGCCGTCCAATTATTTACTAAAAACACTGAATAACAGAAAATGAGAAAGTGGCGTATTGAAGATTCTGAGGAACTCTACAACATCACAGGTTGGGGTACCTCGTACTTTGGTATTAATGACAAAGGTCATGTCGTTGTTACACCTCGTAAAGATGGAGTATCCGTTGATTTGAAAGAACTGGTCGATGAGCTACAATTGCGTGATGTGGCATCTCCCATGCTGGTGCGTTTCCCGGATATTTTGGACAACCGTATTGAAAAGATGTCATCCTGCTTTAAACAGGCAGCCGAGGAGTATGGTTATAAAGCCCAGAACTTTATTATTTATCCGATTAAGGTCAACCAGATGCGCCCTGTGGTGGAAGAAATTATCAGCCACGGAAAGAAGTTCAATCTCGGACTGGAAGCCGGCTCTAAACCGGAACTCCATGCGGTGATTGCGGTCAATACGGACTCCGACTCATTGATTGTTTGCAACGGATATAAAGACGAAAGTTATATTGAACTGGCTCTGCTTGCCCAAAAGATGGGTAAACGTATCTATCTCGTTGTGGAGAAGATGAACGAACTGAAGCTGATAGCAAAAATGGCAAAGCAGCTGAATGTGCAGCCTAACATTGGTATACGTATCAAACTCGCTTCTTCCGGAAGCGGAAAGTGGGAAGAGTCGGGAGGAGATGCCAGCAAGTTCGGCTTGACTTCCAGCGAACTTCTCGAAGCGCTCGATTTTCTGGAGAGCAAAGGTTTGAAAGATTGTCTGAAACTGATTCATTTCCATATCGGCAGTCAGGTGACGAAGATCCGTCGTATCAAAACGGCTTTGCGTGAGGCTTCACAATTCTACGTGCAGCTCCATTCAATGGGTTTCAATGTGGAGTTTGTTGATATTGGCGGTGGACTGGGAGTGGATTATGACGGAACCCGTTCGTCCAATAGTGAAGGTAGCGTAAACTATTCCATTCAGGAATATGTAAACGACTCTATCTCTACGCTGGTAGACGTGAGCGATAAGAATGGTATCCCGCACCCGAATATCATAACGGAAAGTGGGCGTGCATTGACGGCACACCATTCTGTTCTCATCTTTGAAGTTCTTGAAACCGCTACTTTACCCGAATGGGATGACGAGGAGGAAATTGCTCCGGATGCACACGAATTGGTGCAGGAGTTATATGGAATCTGGGATTCGCTGAACCAGAACAAGATGTTGGAAGCATGGCACGATGCGCAGCAGATCAGGGAGGAAGCGCTGGACTTGTTCAGTCATGGAATCGTGGATCTGAAAACCCGTGCACAAATCGAGCGTCTGTATTGGTCTATTACACGTGAGATTAATCAGATTGCAGCCGGTTTGAAGCATGCGCCCGATGAATTCCGTGGATTGTCCAAACTGCTTGCCGATAAATATTTCTGTAACTTCTCGCTGTTTCAGTCACTTCCTGACTCTTGGGCAATTGACCAGATATTCCCGATCATGCCTATTCAGCGATTGGATGAAAAACCGGAGCGTTCGGCTACCTTACAAGATATTACCTGCGACTCGGACGGTAAAATTGCCAACTTTATCTCTACCCGTAACGTGGCTCATTATCTGCCTGTACATGCACTGAAGAAAACAGAACCTTATTATGTGGCTGTGTTCCTGGTGGGAGCTTATCAGGAGATTTTGGGAGATATGCATAATTTGTTCGGTGATACGAATGCCGTGCATGTTTCGGTGAACGAGAAAGGATATAATATCGAACAGATTATCGACGGAGAAACGGTAGCGGAGGTATTGGACTATGTGCAGTACAATCCGAAGAAGCTGGTACGTACGCTCGAAACTTGGGTGACGAAATCAGTGAAAGAAGGAAAAATCTCCTTGGAAGAAGGAAAAGAATTCCTTTCCAACTATCGTTCGGGGCTTTACGGATATACTTATTTGGAATAATCGGCAAAGTGCCGGAGCCGGATTCTCCATTCGGTGAACTTATTAGAAATCAAGAAATGAGAGAAAAACTAACAGTTATTAAGGTGGGTGGCAAAATCGTAGAAGAGGAAGCCACCCTTCGTCAGTTGTTAAATGACTTTGCCGCTATTGACGGACATAAAGTGTTGGTTCATGGTGGCGGTCGTTCGGCAACAAAGATTGCCGCGCAACTGGGTATTGAAAGCAAAATGGTAAATGGTCGTCGGATTACCGATGCCGAAACGTTGAAAGTCGTAACGATGGTGTACGGCGGATTGGTGAATAAAAACATTGTGGCAGGTCTGCAAGCACGCGGAGTCAATGCACTCGGATTGACCGGAGCGGATATGAATGTAATCCGTTCGGTGAAACGTCCGGTGAAAGACGTAGACTACGGGTTTGTGGGAGATGTGGAACAGGTGGATGCCACTTTATTGTCGGATTTGATACATAAAGGCGTTGTTCCCGTGATGGCTCCATTGACACACGACGGTCACGGCAATATGTTGAATACGAATGCAGATACCATTGCCGGGGAGACAGCGAAAGCGTTGTCGGCTCTGTTTGATGTGACATTGGTGTATTGTTTCGAGAAGAAAGGTGTGTTGCGTGATGAGAATGATGACGACAGTGTGATTCCTCAAATCACCCGTGCCGAATTTGGACAATATGTAGCCGATGGCGTTATTCAAGGAGGTATGATTCCTAAGTTGGAAAATTCTTTTGAAGCAATAAATGCAGGAGTTTCTGAAGTGGTAATTACTTTAGCGTCAGCGATTAACGACTCTGGAGGAACGAGAATAAAAAAATAATTCAAAAAAAAGTAGTGGGCGACTGTAACTTTTCATATCCTAGCCCGTCATTATTATAGAGATGCAAGAAATCAGCTTCCGAAACGATATTTTGCCGTTGAAGGATAAACTCTTTCGATTGGCTCTCAGAATCACCCTGGATAGGGCCGAAGCCGAGGATGTCGTTCAGGATACCATGATAAGAGTGTGGAACAAGCGTGATGAGTGGTCTCAATTTGAATCGGTCGAAGCCTATTGCCTGACAGTGGCAAAGAACCTGGCGATAGACCGGAGTCAAAAGAAAGAAGCTCAAAATGTGGAACTCACCCCCGAAATGGAGGAAGAACCTGATGCAAACAGTCCGTACGACCAGATGATTCATGATGAAAGAATGAATATCATTAATAGACTGGTAAACGAACTTCCCGAAAAACAGCGGCTTATCATGCAACTGAGGGACATTGAAGGTGAAAGCTATAAAAAAATTGCAACCTTGCTGAATCTGACAGAGGAACAAGTCAAAGTGAATCTCTTCAGAGCCAGACAAAAAGTAAAACAAAGGTATTTAGAAATTGACGAATATGGATTATAAGGATATAGAACAGCTCCTCGAGCGATACTGGCAATGCGAAACTTCCGTTGAGGAGGAAGCAACATTGCGCGACTTCTTCGCAAAGGAAGAAGTTCCGGCTCATTTGCTTCGCTATAAGAATCTGTTTGTTTATCAGCAGGTTCAGCAGGAAGTAGGACTGGGCGAAGACTTTGATGCACGTATTCTGGCAGAGGTGGAGCCTACGGTAGTAAAAGCGAAACGTTTGACACTGACCGGTCGTTTTATTCCTCTGTTCAAGGCTGCTGCCGTAATTGCAATCATCCTTTCTTTGGGGAATGTGGCACAACATTCTTTCTCCGGAGATGATGGAAGTGTATTGGCTACGGATACCATTGGTAAACAAGTAACTGCACCGTCGGTCGCTATCTCAAATGATGTGAAAGCGGAACAGGTTTTGGCGGATAGCCTGGCGAAGATCAACCATAAGGTGCAAGTTATAAACGAATAGACATTTTCATTTGCTTTAAACATATAATATAGTTAGTGTGCTTAATTAAAACAACAACGAAGGCGAAACTGTGAAGTTTTCAATTCTCTCAAATTTTTATAATGAAACTAACTAAATAAATGGGCTACCGCGCGATGCAGTAGCCCTTTTATGTTTTTAAACTGTCTTTATTTAAACTGTCTTTATTTGATCTGCCGTATATTTTTTCTTGGAGCATCCACTTCTTGAGGATCTCCTTTATAGGCAATATCACCGCTTCCTTTGACGCGGGCAACCAGCTTCTGGCTGGCATAGCAACTGATGTTGCCGGAGCCGCTAATGCTTGCATCTGTGTTTTCTGCTTGCAAATCGGCGGCCTGAATATTTCCTGATCCGGCAATAGAATAGCTCGCTTGAATGGCTTTGCCGTTCAGATTGATATTGCCCGAACCGGAAATACTTGCCTGACATTCCTGACTCTCTATTTGTTGTAGTCTTACATCTCCCGAGCCATTAATTGAAACGGCCATTTTTTGGCAATTGAATCCTTCTCCCTGAATGTTGCCCGAACCGTTGATGTGGAATTCAATATCTTTAGAGGTTTGTATCCCATTGATTAATCTTATATTTCCTGAACCGTTGACCGACAGCTTATTCAGTTCC
Source organism: Bacteroides sp. D1 (assembly GCF_000157095.2). NCBI lineage: Bacteria > Pseudomonadati > Bacteroidota > Bacteroidia > Bacteroidales > Bacteroidaceae > Bacteroides > Bacteroides sp. D1. The sequence goes on along the minus strand of NZ_JH114344.1, from coordinate 36,642 downwards.
GGAGCAAAAACTTTTATTTCCAGTTTTCCTTTCCAGATAGTGACATTCTTCTTGAACTTTATAATGAATGTACTACCCTCCACATACGTTTCAATAAGTGGTATGATGTTGTCGGAACCATGAATTTCGACATGGCTGCATGTGTCTTGCCAATAACTGATGTTGGCACTTCCCACTAGTTTGATTTCATTGAAGTGGTCGGCTTTCACTTCTTTGGAGATGTAATTCTTGCTGCCTACGATGTGTTTTCCCTGCAAGCAAGAGCCGGCAGTAAGTACTAGAAACATTCCCGTGACTAATACGAGCAATAAACTTGTTTTCATAATTACGTTTTTCTATGATTGATATAATGGTTAGACGGAAGAACTTGATCTAAAGTTGCATCTTCCATAAAGTTTTTCGTTAGCATCTTCTTTTTTATTACTTTTGTGGCTGTTGATAGGAGGATTATAATGGATAAGATTATAGAAGATGATGAGTTAGGGCGCTTGGTGATACGCGTCAATTCACGTGCGAGAAGTCTTGTGTTTCGTACCAAGAGTGATGCTGTTTATGTTTCAGTTCCTCCCGGTACCACCCTGAAAGAAGTGAAACAGGCCATCGAGAATTTGCGTGGAAAACTTCTGGCCTCCCGGCAAAAAATCGCTCGTCCGTTGATTGATTTGAATTATAAGATTGATGCGGAGCATTTTAAACTATCCTTGGTGTCGGGCGAGAAAGATCAGTTTCTGGCTAATTCCCGGTTGGGTGTAATGGAGATCGTTTGTCCGCCTCATGCCGATTTTACAGATGAAAAACTGCAAAGCTGGTTGCATAAGGTTATTGAAGAATCATTGAGACGAAATGCCAAAAGTATTCTGCCTTCACGTTTAGCCTTCTTGTCCAAGCAATGCGGATTGCCCTATTCGAGTGTGAAAATAAACTCCAGTCAGGGCAGATGGGGGAGTTGTTCGGCTCGAAAAGCTATTAATTTATCCTATTACCTGGTTTTGCTGCCTTCTCATTTGATAGACTACGTGTTGTTGCACGAATTATGTCATACCCGCGAGATGAATCATAGCGAACGATTCTGGGCGTTACTTAATCAATTTACAGAAGGAAAAGCATTGATCTTGCGGGGAGAATTGAGAAAGTACCGTACGGAAATATAAAATGCTTTACAGCCAAGATAATATTCTCGCATTGTCACGAACTTAATTTATTCTATCTTGGTAAAGCCTTGTAAGCTCCTATTTCTGGCTGTCTTCTAAATCTTATACATTCCTGATAATGGTTCGTTATGATACGTAATAGGGGGATATGTCTTTATTATTTGGCTAATTGTTTAATCCCGTCCGATTCTTTTTCAAACTGATAAGCCCCTCCTTTTTCGCTAAGATCAAATGTAGAGACTAATTCTGTGTTATTATCTACGATCAATAAAGCGCTTTGTTCTGCAAAACGTCCTACTTCTACCGTGTAAGGCTCTTCCGATATGGTTTTATTCGAAATGAGGCTGTCGTTGACAAACAAAGAGATAGAATCTCCGGCAAAACCTTTTACCAGACTGATCGTGTAGCTTTCGATGAAATGACGTTCTTCCTGCTTTTCCCGTTGTAGCCGCATACTCATGTATACGAAAATAACCACGACAAAAATGACGGCAAAAGCAAGAATTCCGTTACCTACCATAAACTGTTTATTTGTGTTGAGACGATGTGCCATAGTCGTTATTTTTTGAATTGTGGCGTAAAGATACGAATATAGCACTGTTAATTCATACTTTTTTTCTTTAATCTTTTGTAGTCGAATAGATTATTTATATCTTTGCAACCGGAAACGGATGAAAGGTGGAGGGGCAATTAAGCTCCTTTTTTTGTTCTTATATAGTTAATAAATGATAGAAAAGAAAACTGTTTGTCAGATTGTAGATGAGTGGCTGGAAGGAAAAGACTACTTTTTAGTAGAAGTAACTGTGAGCCCGGATGACAAAATTGTGGTCGAAATTGACCATGCAGAAGGTGTTTGGATCGAAGATTGTGTGGAGCTTAGCCGCTACATAGAGTCAAAACTGAACCGTGAAGAGGAAGATTATGAACTGGAAGTAGGGTCGGCCGGTATCGGACAGCCCTTTAAAGTACTGCAACAGTATTATATCCACATCGGACAGGAAGTGGAGGTATTGACTAAAGACGGACGTAAACTGGCCGGCATACTGAAAGATGCCGATGAAGAGAAGTTTACGGTAGCCGTACAAAAGAAAGTAAAACTAGAAGGATCAAAACGTCCGAAATTGCAAGAAGAGGACGAAACCTTTACTTATGAGCAAATAAAATATACTAAATACTTAATTAGCTTTAAATAGTTATGGCCAAAAAAGAAGAAACAATCAGCTTGATTGATACATTTTCGGAATTTAAGGAACTGAAGAATATCGATAGAACGACGATGGTTAGCGTACTCGAAGAGTCGTTCCGTAGCGTAATCGCGAAAATGTTTGGCACCGATGAGAATTACGACGTGATCGTGAACCCGGATAAGGGTGACTTCGAGATCTGGCGTAACCGTGAAGTTGTGGCCGATGAAGATTTGACTAACCCGAATATGCAGATTTCGTTGAGCGAAGCACAGAAGATCGATGCTTCCTACGAAGAAGGTGAAGAGGTGACTGACGAAGTGATCTTTGCCAAATTCGGACGTCGTGCTATCCTGAATCTCCGCCAGACATTGGCTTCCAAGATTCTGGAACTTGAGAAAGACAGTATTTATAATAAATATATAGATAAGGTAGGTACGATCATCAATGCAGAAGTGTATCAGATCTGGAAGAAAGAAATGTTGCTCTTAGATGATGAAGGAAACGAGTTGCTGTTGCCTAAGACCGAACAAATCCCGAGCGATTTCTATCGCAAAGGTGAAACGGCCCGTGCAGTAGTTGCCCGCGTGGATAACAAGAATAATAATCCTAAGATTATCTTGTCACGTACTTCTCCCGTTTTCCTGCAACGTTTGTTTGAGATGGAAGTACCCGAAATTAATGATGGTTTGATTACCATCAAGAAGATTGCCCGTATCCCTGGCGAACGTGCCAAGATCGCGGTAGAATCTTACGATGACAGAATCGACCCTGTAGGAGCCTGTGTAGGTGTAAAGGGAAGTCGTATTCATGGCATTGTTCGTGAACTTCGCAATGAGAACATCGACGTAATTAATTACACATCGAACATCTCATTGTTTATACAGCGCGCTTTAAGCCCGGCTAAGATTTCTTCTATCCGTCTGAATGAGGAAGAGAAGAAAGCGGAGGTTTTCCTCAAACCGGAAGAAGTTTCGCTGGCTATCGGTAAAGGCGGTTTGAACATCAAACTGGCCAGTATGTTAACTGAGTACACTATCGACGTGTTCCGTGAGTTGGATGAGAGTGTAGCGGATGAAGATATCTATCTCGACGAATTCAGAGACGAAATCGACGGATGGGTGATCGACGCCATCAAGGCTATCGGCATTGATACAGCGAAGGCTGTGTTGAATGCTCCTCGTGAGATGTTGATTGAAAAGACGGACTTGGAAGAAGAGACAGTGGACGAGGTAATACGCATTTTGAAATCGGAGTTTGAAGAAGGTGAAGAAATTGAGAATTGAGAATTGAGAGTTGGGAGTGAAAGAAATCCATACTCATTCCACTCTCAACTCTCAATTCTCCACTCTCAACTTCTTAAAGCTCCATTTATTCATTAATTTTAAAATATGACGATAAGGTTAAACAAAGTTACAAGAGATTTGAACGTAGGAATCGCGACGGTAGTTGAGTTCCTGCAAAAGAAAGGGCATACCGTAGAGGCTAATCCTAATACCAAAATTAGCGAGGAGCAATACGCTATACTCGTAAAAGAGTTTAGTACAGATAAGAACCTTAGACTTGAATCGGAGCGTTTCATACAGGAACGTCAGAATAAGGAACGTAATAAGGCGTCTGTTTCGATTGAAGGCTTCGAAAAGCAGCCGGAGAAACAGAAGTCGGAAGATGTGATTAAGACAGTCGTACCTGAGGATGCACGTCCGAAGTTTAAACCTGTCGGAAAAATTGATTTGGATAAACTGAATGGTCGTAAACCTGAAAAGGTGGAGAAAGAGCCGGAACAGAAACAAGAAGTACCTGTTGTAGAACGGCCCGTCGTTAAACCCGAAGTGAAAAAGGAGCCCGAGAAGAGAGAACCCGAGGTGAAGAAAGAAGAGGTGGTGATACCTCCTGTTTCTGTAGTAGAGCCTACTCCAGTGGTAGTTGAGCCCGTAGTAGTGCCGGAACCTGTAGTGGAGACGAAGCCGGTAGAAGTTGAAAAAGTAGTAGAAGAAGTGAAAAAAGAAGAGCCGAAGGTAGTAGAAACTGCACCTGTGAAGGCGGAAGAACATAAAGAAGAAAAAAAGGTGGAAACTGCACAGGCTGAAGTAACCCCGGTAGCAGAAAAAGCTCCGGAGGATGATGGTGTTTTCAAAATCCGTCAACCGGAATTAGGCGCGAAGATCAATGTGATCGGTCAGATCGACTTGGCTGCATTGAACCAGTCTACTCGTCCGAAGAAGAAATCGAAGGAGGAGAAGCGTCGCGAACGTGAAGAGAAAGAGAAAATCCGTCAGGATCAGAAGAAACTGATGAAGGAAGCCATCATCAAAGAAATCCGTAAGGATGATTCTAAAGTGGTGAAGAACGGTCCGAAAGAAAGCGCGGATGCTGCTAAGAAAAAACGTAACCGTATCAATAAAGAAAAGGTAGACGTTAATAACGTTGCGACTTCCAACTTTGCTGCACCGAGACCTAATATACAAGGTAAAGGCGGCAATGGTAATAACAACGGTCAGGGCGGACAAGGAAATAATAACAGAAGAAATAACAACAATAATAAGGATCGCTTCAAGAAGCCGGTTATCAAACAGGAAGTGAGCGAGGAAGACGTAGCAAAACAGGTAAAAGAAACTCTTGCACGTCTGACAACCAAAGGTAAGAACAAGACGTCCAAATACCGTAAAGAAAAACGTGAAATGGCTTCCAACCGTATGCAGGAACTGGAAGATCAGGAAATGGCAGACAGCAAGGTATTGAAGTTGACCGAGTTCGTTACGGCTAACGAACTGGCAACGATGATGGATGTATCTGTCAATCAGGTTATCGCTACTTGTATGAGTATTGGTATCATGGTTTCCATCAACCAACGTCTGGATGCGGAAACAATCAATTTGGTGGCAGAAGAGTTCGGATTCAAGACAGAATATGTAAGTGCGGAAGTGGCACAAGCTATCGTTGAAGAAGAAGATGCTCCGGAAGATTTGCAACCACGTGCTCCGATTGTTACAGTGATGGGACACGTTGACCATGGTAAGACCTCTTTGCTCGACTATATCCGTAAGGCGAACGTAATTGCCGGTGAAGCCGGAGGTATTACACAACATATCGGTGCATATAACGTGCAACTGGAAGACGGTCGCCGTATCACGTTCCTCGATACTCCGGGTCACGAAGCGTTTACCGCTATGCGTGCACGTGGTGCGAAAGTAACGGATATTGCTATCATTATTGTGGCTGCCGATGATAACGTGATGCCGCAGACAAAGGAAGCAATCAATCACGCGATGGCTGCCGGTGTACCTATTGTATTTGCAATTAATAAGGTAGATAAACCGACTGCGAATCCGGATAAAATTAAAGAAGAACTGGCTGCAATGAATTACCTTGTTGAAGAATGGGGTGGTAAGTATCAGTCACAAGATATCTCTGCCAAGAAAGGTATGGGTGTGGAAGATTTGCTGGAAAAAGTATTGCTCGAAGCAGAAATGCTCGACCTGAAAGCAAATCCGGACCGTAATGCTACGGGTTCCATCATCGAATCTTCACTGGATAAGGGACGTGGATATGTAGCTACTGTATTGGTATCTAACGGTACTCTGAAAGTGGGAGACATCGTACTGGCAGGAACCAGCTACGGACGTGTGAAGGCTATGTTCAACGAACGTAACCAACGCATCAAAGAAGCAGGACCTTCCGAACCGGCTTTGGTATTGGGATTGAACGGTGCACCTGCCGCAGGTGATACATTCCATGTTGTTGAAAGCGATCAGGAAGCTCGTGAAATCACCAACAAACGTGAACAGTTGGCTCGTGAACAGGGCTTGCGTACGCAGAAGATCCTTACGTTGGATGAGTTGGGCCGTCGTATTGCTTTGGGTAACTTCCAGGAATTGAACATCATCGTTAAGGGTGACGTGGACGGTTCTGTTGAGGCATTGAGCGACTCATTAATCAAGTTGTCTACGGAACAAATCCAGGTAAATGTCATCCATAAGGGTGTGGGAGCAATTTCCGAGTCGGATGTTTCTCTGGCTGCCGCTTCGGATGCGATTATCGTCGGATTCCAGGTACGTCCTTCGGGTGCTGCCGCTAAGATGGCTGAACAGGAAGGTGTCGACATCCGTAAGTACTCTGTCATCTACGATGCAATCGAAGAGGTGAAGGCTGCTATGGAAGGTATGTTGGCTCCGGAACTGAAGGAACAAATCACGGCAACTATCGAAATCCGCGAAGTATTCAACATTACGAAGGTGGGTTTGGTAGCCGGTGCAATGGTGAAGACCGGAAAGGTGAAACGAAGCGACAAGGCTCGTTTGATCCGCGATGGTATCGTCATCTTTACCGGAAACATCAACGCGTTGAAGCGCTTCAAGGACGATGTGAAGGAAGTAGGTACAAACTTCGAGTGTGGTATCAGTCTGGTGAACTGCAACGACATGAAGGTAGGCGATATGATCGAGACATTCGAAGAAATAGAAGTGAAACAGACTTTATGATTTATGAGTTATGATTTATGAATTATAAGGGTATAAGGCCATTCGCGAAGTAATGGTTGCAACAATAGATGGGTGGTAATGTGGTACTATTTTATATGGGACACCACCTTACCACTTTATTGTTTTATCACCTGACAGAAATATAAATCACAGATCATAATCATAGAAACATAAATCATAAATCACAAATCATAAATCACAACGTGGCAACGATTGATATCATTATCCTTATTGTAATAGGCGCCGGAGCGGTGGTAGGCTTTGTAAAAGGCTTTATCCGCCAGTTGGCTTCTATTTTGGGGTTAATAGTCGGGCTGTTGGCGGCGAAAACTTTATATGCCTCTTTGGCGGAGAAACTTTGCCCGACAGTGACGGATTCGATGACAGTTGCGCAGGTGTTGGCTTTTATCATGATTTGGATTGCCGTGCCGTTGATTTTTGTACTGATAGCTTCGTTATTGACAAAAGCAATGCAGGCAATTTCGCTGAACTGGCTGAACCGCTGGTTAGGGAGTGGGCTGGGAGCACTTAAGTTTCTGTTGTTAACGAGTGTAGTGATCGGTGCGATAGAGTTTGTGGACAGCGATAATAAGTTAATTAGTGCAACAAAAAAGGAAGAATCTTTGTTATATTATCCGATGGAAACGTTTGCGGGGATCTTTTTCCCTGCTGCGAAGAATATGACGCAACAATATATATTAGAGAATAAAGATGCAACAAGAAGAACCCAATAAAATGAAACCCAATCAGAAAGACGAACTCGAAAAGAAGACTGATAATGAGTTTGTCCGGAAATTTGCGGAGGAGAAATATAAATACGGCTTCACCACAGAGGTGCATACAGACATCATTGAGCGTGGACTTAATGAAGATGTCATTCGTCTGATTTCATCGAAAAAAGACGAACCGGAGTGGTTGCTGGAGTTTCGCCTGAAAGCGTACCGCCACTGGCTGACGCTGGAGATGCCGACTTGGGCACATCTCCGTATCCCTGAAATTGACTATCAGGCGATTTCTTATTATGCCGATCCGACGAAGAAGAAAGAAGGACCGAAGAGCATGGAGGAAGTCGATCCTGAATTGATAAAGACGTTTAATAAACTGGGTATCCCTTTGGAGGAACAGATGGCTCTTAGCGGAATGGCGGTGGATGCCGTTATGGACTCCGTTTCCGTAAAGACTACCTTCAAGGAAACGCTGATGGAGAAAGGAATTATCTTCTGCTCGTTCAGTGAAGCCGTGCGGGAACATCCTGATTTGGTGAAGAAATATATGGGCTCGGTGGTAGGTTACCGGGATAATTTCTTTGCGGCGTTGAACTCCGCTGTCTTTTCTGACGGCTCTTTTGTGTATATTCCGAAAGGGGTACGTTGTCCGATGGAACTTTCCACCTATTTCCGTATCAATGCCCGTAACACGGGGCAGTTTGAACGTACGCTGATTGTGGCGGACGACGATTCATACGTTTCTTATCTGGAAGGATGTACAGCGCCGATGCGGGATGAAAATCAGTTGCATGCGGCTATCGTTGAGATAATTGTGCACGACCGCGCAGAGGTAAAATACAGCACTGTTCAGAACTGGTATCCGGGCGATGCAGAAGGCAAGGGCGGTGTATACAACTTTGTGACTAAACGCGGTAACTGCAAGGGAGTGGATAGTAAATTATCCTGGACACAAGTGGAAACCGGTTCGGCCATCACTTGGAAATACCCTTCCTGTATTCTGACGGGCGATAACTCGACCGCTGAATTCTATTCCGTAGCTGTAACGAACAACTATCAGCAGGCTGATACCGGAACGAAAATGATTCATCTGGGCAAGAACACCCGCAGTACGATTGTAAGTAAAGGTATCTCCGCCGGACATAGTGAGAACTCCTATCGTGGGTTGGTACGTGTGGCCGAGAAAGCGGATAATGCCCGTAATTATAGCCAGTGTGACTCTCTGTTGCTGGGAGATAAATGCGGTGCGCATACTTTCCCTTATATGGATATTCACAATGAAACGGCAGTGGTGGAACATGAAGCCACAACGAGCAAGATCAGTGAAGACCAAATATTCTATTGCAACCAGCGCGGTATTCCGACAGAAGACGCTATCGGGCTTATTGTGAACGGATATGCAAAAGAAGTATTGAATAAACTTCCGATGGAATTTGCGGTAGAAGCACAGAAGTTGCTTACTATCTCGTTGGAAGGAAGTGTGGGGTGATTTACTAGTTGGCAATTTACGATTTACTATTTGGCTGCGCGCTTGTAGGAGGTAAATTGTCGGTAGTATGGGTTTTTAATAGTAAATAGTAAATGGAAAAATAGTACATATAATCATGTTAGAAATAAAAGACCTGCATGCCAGCATTAATGGCAAAGAGATATTGAAGGGTATTAACCTGACGGTGAATCCCGGTGAGGTGCACGCTATTATGGGGCCGAATGGTTCCGGTAAAAGTACGCTTTCTTCCGTATTGGTGGGAAATCCGGCTTTTGAGGTAACAAAAGGTTCGGTCACGTTTTATGGAAAGAACCTGTTGGAGTTGAGTCCTGAAGATCGTAGCCATGAAGGAATCTTTCTTAGTTTCCAGTATCCGGTAGAGATTCCGGGTGTGAGCATGGTCAACTTTATGCGTGCTGCTGTGAATGAGCAACGCAAATATAAAGGTCTGCCTGCGCTGACAGCCAGTGAGTTTCTGAAACTGATGCGTGAGAAACGTGCGGTAGTAGAGTTGGATAATAAGTTGGCTAACCGCTCGGTGAATGAAGGTTTTTCGGGTGGTGAAAAGAAACGGAATGAGATTTTCCAGATGGCCATGTTGGAACCGCGGTTGAGTATCCTTGATGAAACGGACTCCGGTTTGGATATTGATGCGCTCCGTATTGTTGCGGAAGGAGTGAACAAACTGAAAACTCCTGAAACAAGCACGATCGTTATTACCCACTACCAACGTTTGCTTGATTATATCAAACCTGATATTGTACATGTCCTTTATAAAGGTCGTATCGTAAAAACTGCCGGACCGGAACTTGCACTGGAACTGGAAGAAAAAGGATATGATTGGATCAAGAAAGAAGTAGGAGAATAACAAATAATAAGTTATGATAGTTGAACAACAATATATAGACCTCTTCTCACAGACGGAAGCAATGATCTGCAAGCATAGCGCCGAAGTGCTGAATGCGCCTCGTGCAGCTGCATTTGCCGATTTTGAACGCCTCGGATTTCCGACTCGTAAGATGGAGAAGTACAAATATACGGATGTGAGCAAGTATTTTGAACCGGATTATGGTTTAAACTTGAATCGTCTGGCTATTCCGGTCAATCCGTATGAAGTGTTTAAGTGCGATGTGCCGAATATGAGTACCGCCCTGTATTTTGTGGTAAATGACGCATTTTATAATAGAGCACTTCCTAAAGTCAATCTGCCGGAAGGTGTGATTTTCGGCAGCTTGAAAGAAGTGGCCGGACAGCATCCGGAATTGGTGAAGAAGTATTACGGTCAGTTGGCAGATACTTCCAAAGATGGGGTGACTGCTTTCAATACAGCTTTTGCACAAGATGGTGTTGTATTTTATGTGCCGAAGAATGTAGTAGTAGAAAAACCGATCCAGCTGGTAAATATCCTGCGTGCAGATGTCAACTTCATGGTGAACCGCCGCGTACTAATCATCCTGGAGGATGGCGCGCAAGCCCGTCTGCTGATTTGTGACCATGCAATGGATAACGTGAACTTCTTGGCAACACAAGTGATTGAAGTATTTGCAGGTGAGAACACGGTATTCGATATGTATGAACTGGAAGAAACACATACAAGCACCGTTCGTATCAGTAACCTGTATGTAAAGCAGGAGGCAAACAGCAATGTATTGTTGAATGGAATGACCTTGCATAATGGTACTACCCGCAACACCACTGAAGTATTGTTGGCAGGAGAAGGAGCCGAGATAAACCTCTGTGGCATGGCAATTGCCGATAAGAACCAGCACGTAGACAATCATACAAGCATTGACCATGCCGTACCGAACTGCACCAGCAATGAGCTGTTCAAGTACGTACTCGACGATCAGTCGGTAGGCGCGTTTGCCGGACTGGTACTGGTGCGTCCCGATGCGCAACATACGAACTCCCAGCAGACTAACCGGAATCTTTGTGCTACGCGTGATGCGAGAATGTACACACAACCTCAATTGGAGATTTACGCGGATGATGTGAAATGTTCGCATGGAGCAACGGTAGGCCAGTTGGATGAGGGTGCATTATTCTATATGCGTTCACGAGGTATTGCAGAGAAAGAAGCCCGTTTGTTATTGATGTTCGCATTTGTCAATGAAGTGATTGATACCATTCGTTTGGAGGCACTGAAAGATCGCCTGCATCTATTGGTAGAGAAACGTTTCCGTGGCGAGCTGAATAGATGTCAGGGCTGTGCCATTTGTAAGTAACCACTAATAATTAATAAACGTGGATATTCAAAAGATACGTGAGGATTTTCCGATATTGAGCCGTACGGTTTACGGTAAACCTTTGGTTTATTTCGACAACGGTGCGACAACGCAGAAACCCCGTCTGGTGGTTGATGCGTTGGTGGATGAATATTATTCCGTTAATGCCAATGTGCATCGCGGTGTGCATTATCTTTCGCAACAAGCTACGGAATTGCATGAGGCTTCCCGTGAAACGGTGCGTCAGTTTATCAACGCCCGTAGCACGAACGAAGTTGTCTTCACCCGCGGAACGACGGAAAGCATCAACCTGCTTGTTTCCAGTTTTGGCGACGAATTTATGGAAGAGGGGGATGAAGTGATTCTTTCCGTAATGGAACATCACAGTAACATCGTTCCCTGGCAACTGTTGGCTGCCCGAAAGGGAATTGCCATCAAAGTGATTCCAATGAATGACAAAGGCGAACTCTTGCTGGATGAATACGAAAAACTATTTTCCGAACGAACGAAAATAGTCAGCGTGGTTCATGTTTCGAATGTGCTGGGTACGGTGAATCCGGTGAAAGAAATGATTGCAACGGCTCATGCGCACGGCGTACCTTGCCTGATAGACGCTGCACAGTCTATCCCTCACATGAAAGTGGACGTACAGGAGTTGGATGCTGATTTTCTGGTGTTCTCTGCCCATAAAATATACGGTCCGACAGGTGTCGGAGTGCTTTATGGAAAAGAAGAGTGGTTGGATCGCCTTCCGCCTTATCAGGGAGGAGGAGAGATGATTCAGCATGTCTCTTTTGAGAAGACCACTTTCAACGAACTTCCTTTCAAGTTTGAAGCCGGTACGCCCGACTATATCGGAACTACCGGACTGGCAAAAGCTCTTGATTACGTGAATGGACATGGACTTGAGCAGATAGCCGCCCATGAGCATGAACTGACAACTTACGCTTTGCAACGGCTGAAAGAGATTCCCCAGATGCGTATATTCGGTGAAGCAGCCGAACGGGGAGCAGTCATCTCCTTCCTGGTAGGAGATATTCATCATTTCGACCTCGGAACGTTGTTGGATCGTTTGGGTATTGCCGTGAGGACGGGACATCATTGTGCACAACCTCTCATGCAACGTCTTGGTATAGAAGGAACTGTACGGGCTTCGTTTGCCATGTACAATACGAAATCGGAAATAGATACATTGGTGGCGGGAATTGAACGCGTCAGCAAGATGTTCTAACAATATAAGCCGCTATTCCTGTGGGATGGCGGCTTTTTTTATTCTTTAACTAAAAAAAGATGCCTTCAAGTGCAGTGATTTGAGCTTTTGTGCGTCTAATAGTAAAGAAACAAAATGTTCATTGAATATTAGGAGGGTCGTGAGACCATGCTCATATTATATAAATTCTCTCTCTTTAACATTAATCGCAGCTATATCGTAAGAAATTACGGTGTAGCTGCAACTTTTTTAGGGGGACTTGCGTCTAACTAAATACGTATAACTTACAGATAACTAATAAAGAAAAAACTATGCTGATGACAACCACTCCCATCATTGAGGGAAAACGAATAGTGAAATATTATGGAATAGTTTCCGGAGAGACAATCATAGGTGCCAATGTATTCCGCGACTTGTTTGCAAGTATTCGGGATATTGTGGGTGGTCGTTCCGGTTCTTATGAAGAAGTGCTGCGTATGGCAAAAGATACAGCATTGAAGGAAATGGAGGCACAAGCAGCTCAAATGGGAGCTAATGCCGTGATAGGTGTTGATTTGGATTATGAGACAGTTGGAGGTAGTGGCAGTATGCTGATGGTGACTGCTAACGGCACAGCCGTAAAGATTGAAGAGGATTAATTGATTATTGTTTTTTTTACTACAGAGAACACGGAAGACGCAGCGCATATACTTTGTTTAGTATCAATGGTATAAAACGCTGTGTCCTCCGTACTTCTGTGGTGAATATTATTCGGCAGTCAGTTCAATCACACGGCTGAAAGCCTGATTGGTAGTGAAAGCATTGATTCCTACTTTCATCAGATAATCTCCTGAATAAGTCTTCTCATTGGCAGCAAGATTCGATTTAGAATTCGGCATCAGGTTGATTTCTTTCACCTTATACATTTTCTTCGCATCCAATCCCTGAAGTTTAACCGGGAGCAGCTTCTCACCGAAACGTGGGTGGATATCGTAGGTATAAAGCACTGCTTTGTTCTTATCCGGTGCGGCGTACATGACAGACATGTGATTACCATCGTATGGAGAAACCAGTCTGTACTGGTCACCATCCAGAATCACTTTCTTCAGACGCGTCCAGTTGGCAACTGCATTTTGGCAAAAAGTCTGTTCGTCCGCATTCAGCTCTTTCAGTCCGAGATCGAAGCCCAGTTTACACATACTTGCTACATCGGTACGGAATTTCACGCTTGTCTTCTTGTTCCAGCTGGTTACGTGTGCATCCATTGCTTTTGCAGGGAAGATTTGTGAGAATCCCCATTGGATAAACAGGCGCTCTATCGGGTCTGTATTGTCACTGCACCAGAATTCTGTAAAGTATTTCAATGCTTCGTAGTCGCAACGGGCGCCACCGCCGGAGCAAAGCATCATCGGTACGTTCGGATATTTGTCTTTGATACGTTCCAATACATTATATATACCACGTACATGGTCGATATAAAGTTGTCCTTGTTTATTCTTCAAATAGGGAGAATAAATATTTGTGATGGGAGAGTTGCAGTCCCATTTAAAGAAAGCCACTTCCGGGTTCGCTGTCAGGATGTTATCCACTACGCCAAACACAAAATCCTGTACTTTCGGATTGCTAAGATCGAGCACCAGTTGGTTACGATAATAGTATGTTTCGCGATTGGGCAGTGTGATAGCCCAGTCAGGATGCTTCTCGAACAATTCACTTTTGGGGTTTATCATCTCCGGTTCGATCCAGATACCGAATTTCACTCCGGCTTCTTTGGCCGATTTCACGAGTGCGGGAATACCGCCCGGGAGTTTGGATTTCATCACTTCCCAGTCACCCAGTCCGGCATTGTCGCTGTTGCGAGGATGCTTGTTGCCGAACCAGCCATCATCCAACAAGAACATGTCTACACCGAGATGTTTGGCTTCTTTCATCAGTTCGGCAAGCAGTTTCTCATCGAATTTGAAGTACGTATTTTCCCAGTTATTCAATAAAGTCATGCGGTCGCCTTGTCCGTCTTTCAGTTGGTGGTTGCGTGCCCATGCGTGGAGGTTGCGGCTGGCTTCGCCCGTACCGTTGTTGCTGAAAGTAAAGATGAATTCGGGAGTCGTAAATACTTCGTTCGGTTTTAGTTCATAATCAGATGCATACGGGTTGATGGCGGGGATGACACGGAGGTTGCCTACGTTGTCCACTTCAAAGGTAAACTGGAAGTTACCTGTCCATCCGATCGTCCCTAGCATGGCACGTCCTTGTGTTTCCTGTGCCGGTTGTTCAAAACCAAGTTCGAAGAACGGGTGGGTATGCATGGCGGCACGGCTTCCCAGTTTGGTGTCGATCACCTTTTTGCCGAACAATAGAGGTTGTGTGCTCATTTGTGCTTCTTTAGCCCAGTCGCTGCTGAATTCAGTCAGATAATACTCGTTTCCGGAGAAATAAAGCATCGTCGAAGCATAACGCCAGATGGTGACAGGTTTCTTTTCAGCATGTTTGATTTCACTCCACGTCTTGATGACGTTTTCTTTCGGATAAGCGATGTAATGCAGCGTGACTTCCACCGGGTACTGATCGTCTTTCAGTTGGATAGTCGTTTCCGTGCCGCCTGCCACTGCTTTTTGTTCGGAAGATACATAACGGAGAATCGTGCTCGGGTTTCCATCATTGTGCGTGATTGCTACAGCCGGTTCAAAATAATCCTCGGCGCCGGAGCCCGGATATACTTCCCATCCACGGGTGGATACGCTGCCGTCACTGCCTCCTTTCACGTATGGAGAAAAGTTGTTGATGTCTTTCTCGTTCAGTAACTTATCGCCCAGATAAGCCTGATAAAGTCGTCCGTTGGGAGCTACTTGGAGAATTAAGTCTGTGTTGTCCGTTGCGATGCGGATAACGTTCTTTTCCTGGGCATTCACTTGTGCCAGGGTAAACAATGCCGTAAGTAATACGAAAAGTTTCTTCATGGTTTTTTAATAATTAATTAGGTATTAGTTAGTTTGTGGGCATATAATGCCACAAAGATAGTTATAATTCGTTTGGTATGAACTAGAATTTGATGCTTGCGCTAAATTCTACGGTGAATGGGCGTAAATAATTTCCACTCATATAATTTCCGGCGTATTGGACAGCTTCTTCTTTCGTAATCAGTTCCGAACCGTTGATGGTTCCGCTGGCTCCTTTCTGATTCAGGAAGTTGATGACTGTTGCCCCCAGAGACAGGTGCTTGTTTACGTTTCAGTTGATTCCTCCGAACGTTTCCCAGCGCCCGTTGAAGTAGAGCGCTTCCTGAAGATTGGCGTACGTCTTGCCGAAATAGCGGAAACTAAGCTAGAGGCGTAAGTCTTTCGTGATGTTGTAGCTTGGGTCGAGTTCGACAAGTATCTGCGGGATCTCTTTTACGATCATTCCGTTGGCATTGACCGACCTTTCCTCACTCGATTTTATCCGTATCATCCGGCTAAAACATGCTGCGGAATTGTTGCAGGAGGGAGAACTGCGCACCAATGAAATTTGTGACAGGGTAGAATTTCAGTCACCTTCTTACTTCGCCAAAGTATTTCAGAAACAGTTTAAAGTTACTTCTACGGAGTTTGCCCAGCAGAATAAGTAGAGAATGGCATATAGTTAGTTGTTATTGACTATTGTTCGTTATCTCTTTGTTTGAATTTGAACTGAAATTAGTTCATTTCTATACGGAAATAACTCCCAATACTATTGCTGGCAATAACTCGTCAGTATGCAGCTTTTATTTCTTTCTCTTGCTTATATTATTTTTTCAATTGCCTAAGGAGTTTTCGTTTGACTATAGTTGAACGAACGCTTGACATATGTTGAACTATCGCTTGACTATAGTCAAACGAAAATTTGTTAGGCAATGAAATAACTATTAATAGGTAAACGCTTGCTTAAAAATAACTAATAAAATCATTAGTGGCAATTGATCCCAAACTAGGCAATTTCTGGTTAAATGGGAATTTAATTCAGACAGAAGAACATAAGAACAAAAAAATAAAATAGCAGTTCAATAAGCAACAGAAATAATTTTCAAAGCGCAGCTTTTATGTTCTTTTGTTCTTATGTCTAAAAAGAACTACCATCTGCTCATTTGTCCAAAGAGACGTATAAAAAATAGAATGATTCAACTCTGTAAATTCTTTCTTTTTTACTTGCTTATTTCGATTGATTTCCATACTTTTAGCCTCCGTAATCCTTTAAAAATTGACCCTATGGACAACATTCTTTTCTGGCTCGTTCCAGTCGCTTCCGTGTTAGCCCTCTGCTTTGCTTATTACTTTCATAAGCAAATGATGAAAGAGGGTGAAGGTACACCCCAAATGATAAAAATAGCTGCTGCTGTGCGCAAAGGAGCTATGTCTTATCTAAAGCAACAATACAAAATAGTAGGTTGGGTATTCTTGGGGCTGGTTATTTTGTTTTCAATTATGGCATACGGCTTTCATGTACAGAATGCCTGGGTTCCCATTGCTTTCCTTACAGGTGGATTCTTCTCCGGGCTTTCCGGATTTTTGGGGATGAAGACGGCAACATACGCGTCCGCTCGTACCGCTAATGCTGCCCGTACTTCTCTGAATGCAGGATTAAGAATTGCTTTCCGAAGTGGTGCCGTGATGGGACTGGTGGTCGTTGGCCTGGGGCTGCTCGATATTTCTTTTTGGTATCTGTTGCTGAATGCAGTGATTCCTGCTGATGCACTGACACCTACTCATAAACTCTGTGTAATCACTACCACCATGCTGACATTTGGTATGGGAGCTTCTACCCAGGCGCTCTTTGCCCGTGTAGGCGGTGGTATCTATACAAAGGCAGCCGATGTCGGAGCCGACTTGGTAGGCAAAGTAGAAGCCGGAATCCCGGAAGATGACCCTCGTAATCCTGCCACTATTGCCGATAATGTGGGCGATAATGTAGGCGACGTGGCCGGTATGGGAGCCGATTTATACGAATCTTACTGTGGCTCGATTCTGGCAACAGCCGCACTGGGTGCTGCTGCTTTTATCCATTCGGCAGATACAGTGATGCAATTCAAGGCAGTGATCGCCCCGATGCTGATTGCGGCTGTTGGTATTATCCTTTCTATTATAGGTATATTCGCTGTCCGTACCAAGGAGAATGCGACAATGAAGGACCTGCTCGGTTCGTTGGCTTTCGGCACGAATCTTAGTTCCGTATTAATTGTTGCTGCTACATTCCT
Organism: Bacteroides sp. D1; assembly: GCF_000157095.2. Taxonomy (NCBI): domain Bacteria; kingdom Pseudomonadati; phylum Bacteroidota; class Bacteroidia; order Bacteroidales; family Bacteroidaceae; genus Bacteroides; species Bacteroides sp. D1. Next base: position 18,992 of record NZ_JH114344.1, on the reverse strand, counting down.
TATTCTGTGGCTTCTGCAACTTGATAACTGGATTTGGATTTCTTGTGCCGTAGTAGTCGGACTATTGGTAGGTATTATCATCGGACGTTCTACGGAATATTATACTTCCCAATCCTATCGCCCTACCCAGAAACTAAGTGAAAGCGGTAAGACCGGACCTGCCACCGTAATTATCTCCGGTATCGGTTTAGGTATGCTTTCTACGGCTATTCCGGTAATTGCAGTCGTAATTGGTATCATTGCTTCCTATCTGTTGGCTTCCGCCGGCGATTTTGCCAATGTCGGTATGGGACTGTATGGAATCGGTATTGCGGCTGTCGGCATGCTTTCTACTTTAGGTATCACTCTGGCAACGGATGCTTACGGACCGATTGCGGATAATGCAGGAGGTAACGCAGAAATGTCTGGCTTGGGTGCCGAAGTCCGCAAACGTACCGATGCGCTCGATTCATTGGGGAATACGACTGCTGCCACCGGAAAAGGTTTTGCAATCGGTTCCGCTGCATTGACAGGCTTGGCTTTGCTGGCCTCTTATATTGAAGAAATCCGAATCGGCCTTACACGGCTTGGTAATGTAGATTTGACCTTTGCGGATGGTAGTTCCATCAGTGTGGCGAATGCTACTTTTATCGACTTCATGGATTATTATGAAGTACATCTGATGAATCCGAAAGTTCTTTCGGGTATGTTCCTCGGTTCCATGATGGCTTTCCTGTTCTGTGGATTGACAATGAATGCCGTAGGACGTGCAGCAGGGCACATGGTAGATGAAGTACGTCGCCAATTCCGTGAAATAAAGGGTATTTTGACAGGAGAAGCGGAGCCGGATTACGAACGTTGTGTTGCAATATCAACAAAAGGTGCGCAACGTGAAATGGTTGTGCCTTCCTTAATCGCTATTATTGCCCCTATCCTTACAGGTCTTATTTTCGGTGTTCCCGGTGTGCTCGGTTTGCTGATTGGTGGCTTGAGTAGTGGTTTCGTACTGGCTATCTTCATGGCTAATGCCGGCGGTGCATGGGATAATGCAAAGAAATATGTAGAAGAAGGAAACTTTGGAGGAAAAGGCGGTGAAGTTCATAAAGCAACCGTAGTAGGAGATACTGTGGGCGATCCGTTTAAAGATACATCCGGGCCGAGCTTGAATATCTTAATAAAGCTAATGAGCATGGTAGCCATTGTAATGGCAGGACTTACTGTTGCCTGGAGTTTATTCTAAAAAAAGCAGGAAAGAAGTAAGAAAAAGGAGGCAAAACAAGTCTCCTTTTTTAATTTGAATTACCTTTGTGTCAAAATAGAAGCGATAAATATGTTATTACCTTATTTGAACGAGAATCTGATTGAAGCCGGATGTGATGAGGCCGGTCGTGGATGTTTGGCGGGAGCAGTATACGCTGCTGCGGTTATTCTTCCGAAAGGTTTTAAGAATGAACTGTTGAATGATTCCAAGCAACTGTCGGAAAAGCAACGTTATGCACTGCGTGAGGTAATAGAGAAGGAAGCGATAGCCTGGGCAGTTGGCGTCGTGTTACCGGAAGAAATTGATGAAATAAATATCCTGCGGGCTTCTTTTCTAGCTATGCATCGTGCAGTGGATCAACTGACTACCCGCCCACAGCATTTACTAATCGACGGAAACCGTTTCACTAAATATCCCGGCATCCCCCATACCACGGTAGTGAAAGGCGACGGGAAATATCTTTCAATAGCTGCGGCTTCTATTTTAGCCAAGACATACAGAGATGATTATATGAACCGTCTCCACGAAGAGTTTCCTTATTATGACTGGGATCACAATAAAGGCTACCCAACTAAAAAACATCGCGCCGCCATTGCCGAACGTGGAACCACTCCTTACCATCGAATGACGTTCAATCTATTAGGAGATGGACAGCTAACTTTGAACTTCTAAAGTCACTTTGTTTCATTTTGCACATATTTTCTACATTTTTTTGCAGAATAAGCACGATTTTGTTACGGATAACCCTAAGATTGTTCTGTTTAGGCTAAAAAAGTGTTGCCTAGTGCTTTTATTTGTTATTGAAATGCTATATCTTTGCAAACAATAATAAGAATTAAAAAGTTTAAAATCATGGCAACGAACAAACTATTGTGGTCTTCTAAAATTATTGGGGTATTTTTTATGATGTTGGTTTGCACTCTTTCTGCAAATGCACAGTTTTTACGTACTTCTTATTTCATGGAAGGTACTCATTATCGTCAACAACTAAATCCGGCTTTAACACCGACGAAAGGTTATTTCAACCTTCCGGTAATTGGTGCAGTTAATGCAACTGTTGGTTCTACTTCATTAGGTTATCAAGATATCATTGATATCATTGATGATGGTGACGATTTCTATACTAAACCAGATTTTATGAATCGTCTGAAAGATAATAATAAGCTGAATGTGAATTTCAGTACGGAAATTCTTTCTGCAGGATGGTATAAAGGTAAAAACTTCTGGTCATTCAATATCGGTCTGCGTACAGATATCGGTGCTAACTTGACAAAATCTATGTTTACCTTCTTGAATGAGATGGATGGAATAGAAGATAATTGGAGAAATAGTAACTATGATATTAGCAATCAACAACTGAATATAAATGCTTACGCTGAAGTTGGCTTAGGACTTTCACGTCAAATCAATAGTCGTTTGACGGTGGGTGCTAGAGTGAAAGCTTTGCTGGGTATTGGTAATATGGATTTGAAACTTAATAATGTGGCAATGAACGCTAGTTTGCCTAGTGATGCTCGTATTAGTCAATTACAGGATCCTGCATATTTATCAGGTTTGGGTGTTGACGATATAACGAAGTTAAGAAGTGAAATTGAGAGCTACCATGCTAATCTGGCAGTAGATGCTCATTTGGAAAGTTCTTTCAAGGGGTTGAATTTGAAAAAGGAAGATGGACAAGACTATATTAGTGATTTCGAATTTGAGAGTAAAGATATGGGAATCGCAGGTTACGGTTTTGGTATTGACTTGGGAGCATCTTATAAGATTATGGATAATCTGACTGTATCTGCTTCTATTTTGGACTTGGGATTTATATCATGGTCGAAAAGTAGCACTCAAATAGCTAATGCTAAAGCATCAGGTATTGATATGAAGGGAAGTGACTATACATCAGGTATTGATCCTAGTGATATTCCTAGAAGTATTACTGCTATTGAAAATAACATAAAGAATTTGCAGACGGATGCCAATGGATATATGGAACGTGTTAGTGGCGGTGACGTACTTGACTATGAAATGTTGCAACTTAGAACGGAAGAAGCAAGCAAGTCTCGCAAGTCTCGTCTGGCTTCTACATTAGTAATAGGTGCAGAATACGGATTTTTCAATAACAAACTGGCTGTTGGCGCATTGTCTACAACTCGTTTTGTGCAACCCGATGCACTTACTGAATTAACATTCTCTGCAAACTACCGTCCGAAAAGTTGGTTCAATGTAGCACTTAGTTATTCAGTTATCCAGTCAGCCGGTAAATCTTTCGGTTTGGGTCTGAAGTTAGGTCCTCTGTTTGTCGGAACTGACTATATGTTCTTAGGAAAGAACTCTAACTCTGTTAATGGATTCGTTGGGGTATCTATTCCGTTAGGTGGAAGAAAAGCAAATAAAGAAGGATAAATATTTTAATTTCTCTCTAAACATTCTCTTTTAATTAATTCTCTATAGAATAAAAAACGTATAATTACAGCTTACCGTCATAAAGAATCCTTATAAAGGGTTATAGATGGTAAGCTGTTTTTTTATGTTCCTCCTTTTAGAACCACTTAATCTTCCGGAATATTACAAACGCAAGCGTTGACAATCCGATGGAAAAGAGCACAATCAAAGAGAAAGCAAAGGGCACTTCTTCCAGGTGAATATCCACATTCATGCCATAGAAACTGGCAATCAATGTCGGAAGCATCAGGACGATGGAGAGGCTTGTCATACGTTTCATGATCGTATTCACATTATTGGAGATAATAGAGGCAAAAGCATCCATTGTCCCTGTGAGGATATCACTGTAAATATTCACCGTATTGAGCGCCTGTTTCAGCTCGATAATTACATCTTCCACTAATTCAGTGTCCAGATAATCCGTATCCTGAAAAATAGTCCTTAACTTACCGATCATCACTTCATTTCCACGGATGGAAGTATTGAAGTAGACAAGTGTTTTTTGCAGTCTCATCAAGCGAAGCAAATCCTCGTTACGGATACTCCGTTCCAATTCCTTTTCTGCGGCACTGATGTCTATGTTTATCTGCTTTAGATATTTCAGGAACCACACGGCAGAAGAATAGATTAACCGGAAAATCAGATCCAGCTTGTTGCGTACAACGATCCCTTTTCGACGGGTATGCTCTATGAAATCCGGTAACAAATCTGTGTTGTGATAACAGACGGACACAATAATCTCGTTATTAGTGATAATTCCAATCGGTACGGTGTCGAAAGGCAGACTGCCATTCTGTTTGTTCACTACCGGGATACGAAGAATCGTCAACAACCAGTTGCCTTCCGTATCCGTACGCGGACGTTCGTCCGTGTCGGCTATATCGTTCAGAAATGATTCGGGTACGTTGAGAGTTTGAGTTAGAAATTCAAAGTCATCATTGTTTGGGCATACTACATTTACCCAGCTGTTGGGAAGCCATTGTGCTTTTTCCACAAAGCCAGCCTCACAATAAAGATACGTTCTCATCTTATTGCCTCCTTTCGTTTGTTTGACACGAGCAGAGGCATCAGTCTTCAATGGCTCTGTTCGCTTTAATTAATACTAGTTGTGCACGTTCGCGGGTTTGAATCGTCCATATTTCTATGATTTTAATTTAAAAGCGAGGCAAAGGTACGGAAAAATGAAGTAAGTTCCGCCTTTTGTATCCTGTTTTTCGATAAACATGTTGAAAGTTGTTTTACAAAGTAAGAAAAAGACCCATAGCCTGATACACTTCTGCCCTGTAACTTAACATAGATTAAACGTTTACGTAACCATCTTTTTTGTACCTTTGCACCCGAAAATCAGTGTGATAATTTAAATATTAAAATATTATGAGTAAGAAAGCCCTTTTAATGATCCTCGATGGTTGGGGATTAGGCGACCAAAAGAAAGACGACGTAATCTTCAACACTCCCACTCCTTATTGGGATTATCTGATGAGTACTTATCCTCACTCTCAACTTCAGGCAAGCGGTGAAAACGTGGGTTTGCCCGACGGACAGATGGGTAACTCGGAAGTAGGTCACTTGAATATCGGTGCCGGACGCGTGGTTTATCAGGACTTGGTGAAAATCAATCGTGCATGTGCGGACAATAGCATCATGAAAAATCCTGAAATTGTTTCTGCTTTCTCTTATGCAAAAGAAAATGGAAAGAATATTCACTTTATGGGGCTGACTTCTAACGGTGGTGTACACAGCTCACTCGTTCATCTCTTCAAACTTTGCGATATCGCAAAAGAATACAACATCAACAATGCATTTATCCACTGCTTCATGGATGGCCGTGATACTGACCCGAAGAGTGGTAAAGGCTTTATCGAAGAACTTTCTGCACACTGCGAGAAATCAGCAGGAAAGATTGCTTCTATCATCGGCCGTTATTATGCAATGGACCGTGACAAGCGTTGGGAACGTGTAAAAGAAGCATACGACCTGCTCGTAAACGGTGTAGGCAAGAAAGCTACTGATATGGTTCAGGCAATGCAGGAATCTTACGACGAAGGCGTGACAGACGAATTCATCAAACCGATTGTAAACGCTAACTGCGACGGAACAATCAAAGAGGGTGATGTAGTGATCTTCTTCAACTACCGTAACGACCGTGCCAAAGAGTTGACTGTCGTACTGACTCAACAAGATATGCCGGAAGTTGGCATGCATACTATCCCGGGGCTGCAATATTACTGTATGACTCCGTATGATGCATCTTTCAAGGGCGTTCATATCTTGTTCGACAAAGAAAACGTGTCCAACACATTGGGCGAATATCTTGCTTCCAAAGGCTTGAGCCAACTTCATATCGCTGAAACAGAAAAGTATGCTCACGTAACATTCTTCTTCAACGGTGGACGTGAAACTCCATTCGATAAAGAAGAACGTATCCTTGTTCCTTCTCCAAAAGTTGCTACTTATGACTTGAAGCCGGAAATGAGCGCTTTTGAAGTAAAAGATAAACTGGTAGCTGCCATCAACGAGAACAAATATGATTTCATCGTAGTGAACTTCGCTAATGGTGACATGGTTGGTCATACCGGTATTTACGAAGCAATCGAGAAAGCGGTTGTTGCTGTAGATGCTTGTGTGAAAGATGTAATCGAAGCCGCTAAAGCACAAGATTACGAAGCAATTATCATTGCCGATCATGGTAATGCTGACCATGCTTTGAACGAAGACGGTACTCCGAACACTGCTCACTCTTTGAATCCTGTTCCTTGTGTTTACGTGACAGAGAATAAGGCTGCGAAAGTAGAAGATGGTCGTTTGGCAGATGTTGCTCCGACTATTTTAAAGATTATGGGACTGGAAGTTCCGGCAGAAATGGACGGAAACGTTTTGATTAAGTAATTTAGATTTCTATAATTGGGAGGGCGGAGTAGAACTCCGCCCTTTTTGTCTCACATAAGGTTTAAAATGATACAAATAGGTGATGTAGTAGTGTCTCTTGATGTATTTCAGGAGAAGTTCCTTTGCGATTTGGGCGCTTGTAAGGGGGCCTGTTGCATTGAAGGTGATGCCGGTGCTCCGGTAGAGCTGGACGAGGTGATGGAGTTGGAAGAGGTTTTGCCGGTTATTTGGGATGAACTGGCTCCGGAAGCACGTGCGGTGATTGAAAAGCAAGGAGTAGTATATACGGATGAGGAAGGTGATCTGGTGACTTCTATTGTTAATAATAAAGACTGTGTGTTTACCTGCTACGATGAAAAAGGCTGTTGCTACTGTGCTATTGAGAAGGCTTATCGGGAGGGGAAAACAGACTTCTATAAACCGGTGTCCTGTCATCTTTATCCTATCCGGATCGGCGATTACGGGCCCTATAAAGCGGTGAATTATAATCGTTGGGATGTATGCAAAGCAGCAGTTTTGCTGGGGAAAAAAGAGAATCTTCCCGTATATCAGTTTTTGAAAGAGCCTTTAATCCGTAAGTTCGGTGAAGAATGGTACAAAGAGCTGGTTACTGTTGCTGAAGAGCTGAAAAAGCAACAATATATTTAAATTCTCTTCCGGTTCTTGCGTATGCAATATAGCTGATAAAGCAAAATGCACAATGCGATTATGATTCCGCATGCCGGCATAATCCATGCTTCCGGATGGATAATAATCAAGAAGATACAAGTCGCGATCACGCAGGAAGTCAGTACAATAAGAAACAACCTGATCTTTGCAAATAACGGATTGGGGGCAGTAGTTTTCATTTTCATAGTTATGTTTTCTTTGCTTTTTATGCAAGATAGTGATTTTGTATGGAAAACGTTTCTGCTGTTAGGTTTTATTAAGAGATGGGCGGTTGAACGATTCGAACATGAAAGCCCCTTCAGATAAAAGAAAAACGCCGATCGAAGGATGTTCCTTCGCCATCGGCGTTTCCTCGTTGTAAGATGTGAGGTTGGTTTATAAAAACGTATTATTTAAATTATGCATCGATATTTGCATACGTTGCATTCTCTTCAATAAACTCGCGGCGTGGCCCTACATCTTCACCCATCAACATAGAGAAGATATAATCAGCTTCTGCGGCATTGTCAATATTTACTTGTTTCAACATACGGTTTTCAGGGTCCATAGTTGTTTCCCACAACTGCTGGGCGTTCATCTCACCCAAACCTTTGTAGCGTTGTGTATGAATTGCATTTTCTGAACCACCACCGTAAGTGTCAATAAACTTTTGGCGTTGTGCATCTGTCCAGCAATACTCTTCTACTTTACCCTTTTTGCAGAGGTAGAGCGGGGGAGTGGCGATGTACAGATAGCCGTTCTGGATAACCTGCGGCATATAACGGAAGAAGAACGTCATGATCAGTGTGTCGATGTGAGAACCATCGACGTCGGCATCGGTCATGATGATAATCTTGTGATAGCGCAGCTTCTGTATGTTTGCTTCCTTGCTGTCTTCGTCAGTTCCGATAGTCACACCGAGAGCTGTGTAGATATTGCGGATTTCATCACTTTCCAAAGCCTTGTGATACATGGCTTTTTCTACGTTCAGAATCTTACCGCGTAATGGGAGGATCGCCTGGAACATACGGTTACGTCCCTGCTTGGCAGTACCACCTGCCGAGTCTCCCTCGACGAGGAACAATTCACATTTAGAAGGATCCTTATCCGAACAGTCAGCCAATTTACCCGGCAGACCGCCACCCGACATCGGCGACTTGCGTTGTACCATTTCACGGGCTTTTCTTGCAGCGTGACGTGCAGTAGCGGCAAGAATCACTTTGTCGACAATTGTTTTGGCTTCCTTCGGATGTTCTTCCAGATAATATGCTAATACTTCGCCCACTGCCTGGTCAACAGCACCCATCACTTCGTTGTTACCCAACTTTGTTTTAGTCTGTCCTTCAAACTGTGGTTCAGCTACTTTTACAGAAATAACGGCAGTCAAACCTTCACGGAAGTCGTCTCCCGAGATTTCAACTTTCACCTTTTCCAGCATCTTGCTGTCTTCGGCGTATTTTTTCAACGTACGAGTCAGCGCACGGCGGAAACCTGCCAAGTGCGTACCACCTTCAATGGTGTTGATATTGTTGACGTATGAGTGAACGTTTTCGGAGAATCCGGTATTGTACATGATAGCCACTTCAATAGGAATTCCCTGTTTTTCGGAGTTCAGATAGATCACATCGTTAATCAAGTGCTCGCGTGAAGACTCGATAAAACGCACGAACTCTCTCAAACCTTCTTCTGAATAGAATTGCTCGCTCTTGAAACTTCCGTCTTCGTTCACTACCCGACGGTCAGTCAGAGAGATGCGAAGACCGGCGTTCAGATAAGCCAATTCGCGCAGACGTGAAGCCAGAATCTTGTAGTCGTATACCGTTTCAGTAAAGATGGTACCATCCGGCCAGAATTGTTGGCGGGTTCCCGTAATGTCGGCTGTACCGACTTCCTTTACAGAATAAAGCGGTTTACCGATCTCGTATTCCTGCTGATAGATTTTGCCATTACGGAATACTTGTGTAGTCATGTGGGTAGACAGCGCGTTTACGCAGGACATACCTACACCGTGCAAACCTCCGGATACTTTGTAAGAACCCTTGTCGAATTTACCTCCGGCATGCAATACGGTCATGGCTACTTCCAGTGCCGACTTCTTTTCTTTCTCGTGATAGTCAACCGGAATACCGCGTCCGTTGTCCTGTACTGTGATTGAATTGTCTTCGTTGATTGTTACTTCGATATGGTCGCAATAGCCGGCCAATGCTTCGTCGATAGAGTTGTCAACGATTTCGTATACCAAGTGGTGAAGTCCCTTGACGCTGATGTCACCAATGTACATCGCAGGGCGTTTTCTTACTGCTTCAAGACCTTCCAATACTTGGATACTATCCGCAGAATAAGACCCGTTATTGGGAGTGATTTGTTCTTCGCTCATAATTGCCTTTCTAACTTTAATAACAGAGCAAATATAGTGAAAATTGTCGACTTGACGAAGAATAATCAGTGAAAAATAAAGAATGCGGGCGGTTTCTCTGTATTGTTAATAGGTTTGATATTCAGTGGGTTATAAACAAGAAAGGCCGAACTTAAAAGTTCAGCCTAGATGCTATATAGAATTGTTAAATTCTTGTTATTAAGCGAGCTTGTTGATGTAAAGAGCCAACTTAGATTTCAGATTGTTAGCTTTGTTTTTGTGAATGATGTTCACTTTAGCCAACTTATCCAACATCTTTGTAATGCCTGGGTACATTGCAACTGCTTCTGCTTTATCAGTAGTTGCACGAAGCTTTCTAACAGCATTTCTCATGGTCTTGCCATAATATCTGTTGTGAAGTCTTCTTGTCTCTTCTTGTCTGATTCTTTTCAGTGATGATTTATGATTTGCCATCTCGACTAATCTATTTTTTTAGTTCTTTATTCTTTTAACTTGTAGCCCGTGGGGGAATCGAACCCCCCTTTCAAGAATGAAAATCTTGCGTCCTAACCGATAGACGAACGGGCCATCCTGTTGTAGCATTTCTGCTTTTTGCTTTCTCGAATCTGTGTTTGTTTCTCGATTGCGGATGCAAAGGTAGGAACTTTTTTGAAACTGGCAAATGATTCATAGAAAAATTTTCAATGAATATGTGTTTTTTTTTACAGGTGTCTTTCTTTTTGGCTGATATTCAGTGAAATATATGGTTGTGATTTTTATATAAAAAAATCTCTCCTGTGAAAAACAGTAGGAAGCATGTTTTCTTACCACCTTATTATATATAGAGAAATAAAAAAAGCTGCTTATTGGTTACTTCTTTTGTAACTAAATGATTCTTTAGGCGACTAACGGAACAAATACCGGAGACGATGAATGATAACAAAGAATTTATAGGCATACTGCTACAAAATAAGCGTATCATTTATAAGGTTTGTTTCATGTACGCGCAAGATAAGGAAGTGGAAGCGATATTTAACGCCGTATGTCTCCGATTATTTTGTGTTTTTTTGTAGCTTTGCTTCGGATTGGAAACGAGATAAATTCGGTTATGCTGCAAAAAACGAAAGGAATAGTTCTTCATACATTGAAATACAATGATACATCTATCATTGTGGATATGTATACAGAGTTGTCCGGCAGGGCTTCTTTTCTTGTAACAGTGCCCCGTTCGCGGAAAGCGGCTGTGAAATCCGTACTTTTCCAGCCGTTGTCTTTTATTGAGCTCGAAGCCGACTATCGCCCCAACGCAACTCTCTATCGTGTGAAGGAAGCGAAATCTTTTTATCCTTTTTCTTCCATTCCATACGATCCGTATAAGTCTTCGATGGCACTTTTTCTGTCGGAGTTTCTTTACAGGGCTATCCGGGAGGAGGCGGAGAACCGTCCGTTATTTGCTTATCTGCAACATTCCATCATTTGGCTGGATGAGTGTGGAGACGGCTTTGCCAATTTTCATCTGGTGTTCTTGATGCGTCTTTCCCGTTTCCTGGGACTTTATCCGAATCTGGAGGATTATCATACCGGCGATTACTTTGATTTATTGAATGCCTGTTTCACTTCTATTCGTCCCCAACTACATTCCTCTTATATCAATCCCGAAGAGGCTGCCCGTCTCCGTCAACTGATGCGCATGAACTATGAGACAATGCATCTCTTTGGCATGAGCCGTGCGGAGCGTACCCGTTGCCTGACGATTATGAATGATTATTACCGCTTGCATCTGCCGGACTTCCCGGCATTGAAATCATTGGAGGTGTTGAAAGAACTGTTTGATTAATTAGTAACTTCTCTTCATTTGCTTGCCATATATTGTTTTAGCTGCATTTTAGCGTCCGCCACTGTAAAACGACAATTAATCAGGTGATGATAACACTTCTTAATGCGGTTTTGTATGCTGTTCCTGAAAATATATGTTACTTTTGTCCGTAGAGAACAAAAGAGAATGAACAAGCGAAAAAACAATATGAAAAGATTCCTATATCTGACGGTCTGTCTTCTCATCCTGGGAGAGTTTTATGGTTGTAACGGAGACGTATTTGTCGACGACTTCCGTCCTTCCGATTCCGAACTGACGTTGGATGGGAACGGGGATGTCGCCACTATTCAATTTGCAGCATCCAATTGGGATTGGATGTATATAGCCTTCGGTTTTCCCATTCAATATAAAATATATGATGCGGACAATCGCCTGATAACAACCGACCAAGGTCCATCGCTGAACGGGTTGGGAAAGATTGTGTGCACCGGAGAGATGATTGATTTCACCATCGAACGCGTTCATCCCAAAGAAGTGAAGATAACGGTGGGCGAGAATGCCCTTTCCGCTCCTTTTCAATTCCAGCTCAGGGCGAGCAACGAGTATGAGTGGCAGGAGATACGCGTCGAGATTTCTCCGACAGACAGATATGTGATGGATAGCATCACTTATTCTTTGAATGCATACTCTTACGATCCGGAAAACAGGACAGAGAGAAAAGAAGGCGTCTCCTTTCATAACTTTACAGATGTTTTTTCTACATACACGTTTTCCCCTTTCGAGTCTTTTTACCATTTTATGAGATTTAAAAGCGATGTGCCCGAAGCTTTTCAACTACTGGGCGAAGCCGGTCTGACAGTGGAAATACCAAGCATGAAAGACGGATATTTAACTATGAACGGCAAACGGGCACCGCTCATTTCTGCACAACAAATGTTGTCTTGCTCTAATACGGAGCAGGAAGAAGACATAATTCCTCCCCGGACTGCTCGAACCTATACCTTATGGATGGTGTATGATTGGTTGGAAACGCGGTATACCCTCTATGTTTCTCACCCCAAAACCAAGAAGCAACGAACCGTAAGCGGTACGTTGCATAGCGAAATGCCTGTAAAATATCACATAACACACAGGGATGTCTCTCTCAAAAACTAACCTATCAACAACTAATATATCAATGATTAGAAATAGGAACGCCATACAGTTGCTGTGCCTCCTTTGCCTTCTGGTACATCCGGCAATCAACGCAAATCTGGAAGCCCGGACAATCATCGGGCAACGGAACGACAGCGTCAGCCATCCCCTGATCCGCCATCAGCTTGGCTTCGACGTCCGTCCGGGATATATCGTCTCCACCCATAGTTTTCTGCAAGGAGACAATGCGCAGCAAAAGAAAATCGACCAATCGCTTTCCTTCCATTTCAAGTACGCTTTCAGATTCAGCAAAGAATCCAACCTCGGCAGGCTCTTTCCCCATACCTATCAGGGTATTGGCATTTCCTACCATACTTTCTTTAGTCCCGCTGAATTGGGAAATCCCGTGTCGGTATACGCTTTTCAAGGGTCACGTATCGCGCAACTGTCCCCCCGTCTGTCGTTCGATTACGAATGGAACTTCGGTGCTTCTTTTGGCTGGAAGAAATATGATGAACTATCCAATCCGCAAAACGTGCTGATTGGCTCCAAGATCAATGCGTACATCAATCTCGGCTTTTTGCTGAACTGGCAAGTTCACAAGTACTGGAAACTGGCGGCAGGTGTAGATCTCACCCATTTTTCCAATGGAAACACGCATTATCCTAATGGCGGCCTTAATGTTATTGGAGGAAGAATCGGCATCGTACGTACTTTGGGCGTGGATGAGGGACTCGGTCCCATCACTCCCGGACGGCTTTTTATAAAACCTCACGTCAGCTATGACCTGGTGATCTACGGAGCCACCCGCAAAAGAGGACTGATTGGAGACGATGTGTCGAGTATGATTCCCGGTTCGTTTGGTGTGGCGGGCATCAATTTCGCCCCGATGTATAATTTCAATAACTATTTTCGGGCAGGGCTTTCTGCGGATGCGCAATATGATGAGAGTGCCAATCTTAAGGAGTATAGAGTGGGCGAGTATTACTCGGGCGATTTGAAGTTTCATCGTCCTCCTTTCCGCGAGCAGTTTTCCGTAGGTTTATCTCTTCGGGCAGAGCTGGTGATGCCTGTTTTCTCTATCAATGTCGGCGTCGGTCGGAACCTGATATACAGCGGTGATGATACAAAAGGGTTCTATCAAGTTCTGGCTCTCAAGACTTATGTCACCCGTCATTTGTTTCTACACGTGGGGTATCAGTTGAGCAAATTTAAAGACCCCAACAATCTGATGTTGGGGCTTGGATATAGATTTCATGATAAGCGATGAAAGAGTAATCTTCGCTTGTTAATAACTTCCTTTTTTCAATTTAATTAAAATGTAAGCCCTCCTAATTGAATTATTTCATTATCCTTCCAGACATAATTAACTTTTACTTCTGTGATACCGGCATCAGGATATCGTTGCTGATATTCTGATGTTTTGTCACTCTGTAGAATATATCCGTGTGACATTCCTGTAGCAAATTTGAAGCCGAATTTCTCTGTTTTATCGTCATACATTAGGGTTAAAGAGGTAATGTTCCATTCGTATGTACCTTCTTTGAATATCCCCGAATCAGTTTTCATTGTGAACTTTTTGGTTTCTTGATTGAATGTATAAGTGGCACCGATGAATGGCTTTTCTTTTTCTCGTAACTCAATTTCTATCTCTGGAGGGATTCTTAGATCTATTGCTTTTATTATTATTCCCGGAGAACCAGGATGACCTTCGAGCGGAATTCCCCAATTGATAATTTCCGAGCTGTTGAAGTATATTACATATACGTAGATTTCACATGCTATTTTATTATTATCAGTATCGATAAGTCGTATCATGGTGCTCCCACTTTTGTATGTAGCGATGCATACGCCCATTTCGTCAAGAGTTGCAGTTGCAATTTCTTGATTTTCTGATTCTAACTTATAGTTGTGCTCTGTTAAGTCTGTTTCTATGATGACATGCCTTGTGTCTCCTTCCCATATAGAAACTGATTCCTTTTCAACTTCGTATGGTTGTTCTTCAGAGCAACCATACGAAGATGCCAGTAATAATACGAATAGTAAAAATCTATCAATTCTCATACTTTTAAATGTTTGTTGCAAATATATGCTAATATGGGTGATAATCCCTTTGTTTTACTGGCTAATAAAGTCTTTATTGCTTATTCCACGTGGACTTCTACGATCGTAAAGACATTGTTTGAACGGATATAAAGGTCAAATGTTCCATAAGGTCCGTTGACAATGTCAGGTGCTTTAGTTAGGGTTATTCTTAATTTGTTATTGGCATATGTTACATTTAATCCTTTTATACCTGCGCTATGTTCTTTCAAGAAAAACTCAATATCTTGGGGTAATGCTAATTCAACCGTTTCACCTATGCGGTAAAGGCTTCCAATATTATACCTATATGCAGGCAGTCCATTATTGTTAGGGAAAACAGATATATATTTTACAATTGCACCGATATTCATGTCACTATTTACTATTTTAGATACAACATAGGCTTGATAATAACTTGTTTCTACTTGAATAGCGTAATTGCCTGACGGAAAATTTATCAGTGTATTTTTATCAAAAATCTGATAAATATGCCCGGGTGTAACCGCCACTTCGTGTGTGAGGTTGGTTAACGAGGGTAGAATATTTGCTCCAACTCCTGCGCCATTTCCTACGTCAGAAATGAAATTTTTAGATGTGATAAAATTATTGGCTTCATTGATGTAAACATTTGATTCACCTAAATAGGTTTTTCCATTGTGCTCATTAAGCATATTGAGTGTGATGGTGTCTGCCGGATCATCTGGTGTGTCATCATCACTACAATTAACGAAACACATAGTACAAAGGGATAATAAGAAAATCCCAACTATTTTCTTTGTATTCATTTTTTTAATTTTTAATTTATCAGGAACTTAGTTTGACTTGTTGCTTAGAAATATTTTATCGATATAATAGTCAATACTCTTGGAAGTATTGCGGAATAATAGTTGAAGCTTGTATTTCCCTTTAGGATATTTTTCTTGAGAAGGTAAAAAGAACCTTATTTTGACGCTTTCATGAGAAGGTATTAAATATCCAAGATCATTTTTTACATAATTATCTGAATAAACTAAAGGAATCCATGAATTATTACTTTCTCTATAGTGTAAGAAAGTATTGCTAATATAGATAATTGTATCGTTTGTATTATTAATAATTTCTGTTTTCAAGAATCCGTCTTTTGAGCAGGAGTCTTTTAATAAAAAGCGTACTTTTATATTCTCATTTTCTCTTGTAATAAATTCTTCCCCCTGCATTTGTTTTTCTTCTACAATCGTTTCTCCTGGCTCGATGGAATTAATGAAATGTGATATATCCATTTTATATGAATTAAGAGAGTCGATACTATTTTCATATTCAAGGTTTACAGTGCTTTTAGAATTGCCTGTTTTATTATGACAACTGATTAGCATGAATAAAACAATTCCATTGGTTAGCAAAATCGATATTAATTTGAGCATAAGTTAAGTATGAAATGGATTGGATAAGTTACTTATCCAATCCATTGGTAATTATTAGTTGAAATGAGCATTTAGTTTTGATGCTATATTATCAACCTTAACAAATATAGATGTGAAAGCTGTGCTTCCTTTATGTATACCTATTACTTTTTTACTATCTGTAAGATATACTGGTCCCCCGCTATCTCCGAACGCACTTAAATATGTAGCTTCACCCATATCTGTATAGTATATTCCATCGGCATTTACATTTGCATTGGTACTCGTAATATAACCTTCAGATTGAGCTATAGTCTCTCCTAACTTGGTTACATTATCTCCTGCCCAAATATTATATTCTTCTCCAGTAAGATTTCCATTATTGGGAACGATGGAGAAATTAGTTATACTAATGAATGCTGCATCAACGGAACCACCTTGGATTGAAAAGTCACAACTACCGATTAGTGTGTTATTATAATATGCCGGGTCACCCGTGTTATAAGCATGTCCTGCAGTAACAAAACCGTCAGTGTTAAATCTAGTAGCTCTATATCCCATTGACGCAGTGCCTTTAGGTGTGCCTATAGAACTTCCTGGCGATAATGAGTGGTTTTGAAATTCTCTTGTGCATTGTTTAAATACAATTCCTGAAAAGTTCACTACTTCTGATTTAAACTCTTTTATTTCCATTTCATTAGATTTGTCAAGTTCTACCACGACACAGTTCTCAAAATCATTCAGATAATAGTATCTTATATTCTTGGCAATTTGAGAATCTTTATTACTGCTAATAAATGAAGTTATTTTGGTTAGAACATTATTCAGCTCCGTATAAGAATAATTGCCTTGTGTATATATGACATCATTCTCACCTATTAACCTTATAAGAGTGGCTTTGGTACTTTCTATTTCTCCTTTAAGAAAAACAACAAGTTTACCATTCCCGTTAATATAACTTCCCCCATAATAGTCCGGATAGTCACTAGTACTTAATGAACGAGTTTTTGTCATTCCAAATGATTCTAATAATCTTATACCAGCCTCACGAGCTTTTTCATTGTTTCTTTTTACAATGTTTGGCTGTTCGTTGTTTTCTCTTTGAAGTACATCGTCTGAAGAACATGATGATACGACTAATCCGAAAAACAGCAGAATGGTCAAAGGTAACAATAATTTTTTCATAAGCGGATAATTTGAATTAATAAATGATACGTATTTTACCTCTTCCTTAAAAGGATTGTCTTTTTTATTGGTGAATATCTATTAATGCTCTTCATTACAAACCGAATATTCTATATCGTTGATATAAAGTCGTCATTGAAACAGATTTTACAGGTATGCTGTTTACCCAATCTAAGATTCCGTATGCATCAAGAATATAGTCATCGTCGTAGTATGCAAAACAATATAACGATGTCGGATTGTAGATATACCAAATATTGGTGTTTGTATTTTTAAACTTGTACATTCCAGCCTCATCTACATCGTTTATTGAAAATGATAATGTGGTTTGTAGGATAGGATTTATTACTTTATTCGGATTAGCTTTGATAGCTAGTTTATAATATTTGCTCTTTTCATCTTTTATAGCATTACTTTTTTCGGTAAAGGTTGTGGCAACACTGTTCGCTTTTAATTCTGCATCGGATTGACTTGCTGCACTTGAATTTGAGAAAATGAGCTTATCTCCTTGTCTTGTATTTAGCACAGGTACAATATCATATAATTTCTCTCCCGAGCTACTTTTGCGGACGTATACTTTCATTATTTCTATATACGGTTCTTCAAGTTGTTCTTGGTGCTGAAAATCCATGTGGGTGTCGTTATATCTTTGCTTAAAGTTTTCTTCCAAAATAAAATCCGATATTGGATAGAGCCCACCATCTTGAATGTCAATCATTGTATGTGTTCTTGAATCATTTAATGATTGAAGCCAACTCGTTAAATTAATGGATGTACTTTTAACGTCATAAGGAGGTGTTGCAACATTATAACCATAAGCGCCGCCCAATGTTTTGATAGATACATGTAATTCGGAAAAAGATTTAGTCTCTGTAGAAGAATTGCCATCTTTTGTTCCAACAGAAAAATCTCCTGAAACAGAGTCCTTGTTCCATGAATAAGTTGCGTTTATTGATTTATCCATGTCGCGCTCTTTACTATTGAAATCTGTACTTTGTGTGTCAAGACCATAGTATAAAGCCGATGCCCGCCCACCTGTATAATAGCTTGTTAAGACAAATTCTCCGTAACTTTGAATTAATTCTACCATGGATGAATTATAAAGGGCATCTACAAATAATTCGTCCAAATAATCTGCCGAAATTCTTCTCAATGCACTAGGTGCTGTTTGTAAGGATA
>NZ_JH114344.1:0-548 GCF_000157095.2 Bacteroides sp. D1 | reverse complement strand
AACCTTAAATGCTATTCCCTTTTCTTCTTTAAAATAGGAGTCCTCTTGTATAGCCTTTTCAAATACGAGGTTCTCTCGTATAAATTGGGATGAAGAGTTTGTTATGGCTCGTTTGATAGAGACATTCTCCCTTTGGGTCACAGTTGCGGAATATGGATTGATAAATTCTAGGCTTTTCAGTGTGAATACAGCATCAGGGGTGATAGTAAATTCCTGTTGGGCTCTTTGTGTATATTGGCTGAAACCAACATTATTAGCTTGTATATCTACCACATAATTGAATACATCCCACCATGAACCACTACTTCCTTGGCCAAGATATAGCTCATTTTGAAGGACATAAGTTCCTGGATTATTAGTAGCAGGTATAATGTCCCAGGAATCCATGGCTCCTGTAGTGGAATTACTGCTCATTGCAAGTAATATTTTTGATTCCGGATTACTAGTGTAATGTCCTACAGCTAGACGAGTTTTCGAGTAGTTTGAATAAATTAAATAGGGTATGCCGGTAATTGATGAGGGAATTTGGACATAGAATTTACCATAAG
>NZ_JH114343.1:682031-688075 GCF_000157095.2 Bacteroides sp. D1 | reverse complement strand
AACAGGAAAACGGAAGTACTTTGGATTTTCTTTGGGATACATACAGCCAATGCGGTATGTATGATAGAAAAGGTCGAAAAGAAAAAAAGAAAGGCAGCATAATCTAACTAAAATAACAGGAAAAACAGGAGAGGTTTTAACTTCCCCTAAAAAAGACATGTACATAATGCATGGGTGGGAAGGAAAAAATAAGAATATGTAAACAATATTCTACAAAAAAGATAGAAGACTGGGAGAGTTGAACGAAAAAATCAAGAGAAAAGCTCACGTAAAGCAAAGCTTTTCTCTTGATTTTTTAGAAAGAGGAACATTTACTGAATATCCCTAACTATTTAGCTTATCTGTGGATGTTAGTACTCCTCCTCGTTGAAGAAGAAATCCTCCTTACTAGGATAATCCGGCCAAATATCTTCGATACTCTCATAGATTTCGCCCTCATCTTCCATCTCTTGGAGGTTCTCAATAACTTCAAGAGGAGCACCCGAACGCATGGCATAATCAATCAATTCATCCTTGGTTGCCGGCCAGGGAGCATCTTCAAGTTTTGATGCTAGTTCCAATGTCCAATACATAATCTTGAGTATTTAAAATGAATACTAAATTTGTCTCTTTTTCTATTTTTCGGCAAAAGTATAATAAAATCTATCATTTCCAACTATTATCCCAAAATATTTCATTATTTTGTTCATCAAAATTAATTTTTCGGGATAATACAAACAAATAATCTGATAATCTGTTGACAAAAGCTAATACTTCGGGAGAAATTGTACAAGTTTCGGACAAAGCCAGAATGCGTCTTTCAGCTCTCCGGCAAATCGTACGGCAAACATGGCAAACGGCTGCTCCACGACTTCCGCCGGGAATGATGAAAGCACAAAGTTCGGGTAATTGCTCGTCCAGCTTATCAATCTCCCGCTCAATACTTTCCACATGTTCGGGGGTAATGATACTGGCGGGTTTCAGTTGTGTTTTCTCCTGGTCGGTGGCCAGGTGTGAACCGATGGCGAATAACTTATGTTGAATACTCAAGATAAAATCCCGGTCGGACTCCTCCTGCAGATAAGTGTGCAGCCATCCCAGGTGAGAATTTAGTTCATCCACCGTTCCGTAAGCTTCCAGGCGGATATGAGTCTTTGGAACGCGACTTCCGCCGACAAGACTGGTAGTTCCTTTGTCTCCGGTCTTTGTATATACAAGGCTCTTTTTCATAACTTTCTTTTTTACTATTATAGATGGTAAACGTACAAAGGTTCTTAGAAGTTGATGATATACTGCTGTTTTATCTTCGTTTTATCAAAAAATAGCAAACCGACATCATACAGGTCGAAAGTTATTCCGACCCTTTCGTCAGCCTGCCACTTTTTCCAAAGCGCTTTCATCTCTTTGGAATAGCAGATACCATGGACTACAAATACACTTTTAAGGGTAGTACGGTGTACGCAAACCCGAAATACTTCTTCCAATAAGTCCGGATTTTGGTAATCGTTCAGATACAGAAAATCGACTGAAGTATCCGCATCCAAAAACAGTTCCGACAAATCGGAAGCAAAGAGATAAGAAGCCGATGGTTTAGCAGACTGTAAGTACAGGGCTGTCGAGGAAGGACGCCCAACCTCAATAATCGTATTAGGCTGTACTCTATTTACCAACCGGAACAAAAAACGGTTTACCTTTTGAGAACCTTTGGTCCACCCACGCTCTCTTACCATCTTTTTTTGTTCTTCTTTCAAGGAAGAATAAGCATAGTAAGGCATCTTCTCATAAATTACATCAGTAATGAGACTGAAAGCAAATGGGGAATGGACACCATATCCGCAACGATGACGGAAGCGGGAAAGCCAGATAAAAGGTCTTTTTATACAGAGTAGAAGATTCATAAAACAATCATTCGTATTTTTATTCTCCCGACAAAGATATATTTTTTTATTGAAAAAGGGTTGGTTCTTTACAGGAACCAACCCTTATTCATTTATTCCAAGTTACTACTGCAGTCTGAATAACACAGGCACAGTATATTTCACTCGAACTTTCTTACCATTTTGCACTCCGGGAGTCCATTTCGGCATAGAACTTATCACGCGGATAGCTTCTTTATCCAAATAAGGATCAACCCCTCGTACCACTTCAGGATTAGAAATCGTTCCGTCTCTATCTACTACAAACTGAACAATGACTTTTCCCTGTGAGCCAGTTTCTTGCGAAATCGTCGGATATTTGATATTGCTACCTAAATATTTCATTAAAGCAGCTGTACCTCCAGGAAACTCCGGCATGACTTCAACACTTACGTGAATAATGTCTTCAACTACCGTTTCTGTTTCTACCACTGGTGGTATCCAAATAACGTCATGAACTGCATTCATATCCTCTGACACTGTAGAAACGTTATCCGTCACCTCCATATTGTTTTCCACTATTTCGAACAATTCTGTTACCTTAGTTTCGGGAGGAGGAGGCGGTTCCAGTTTCTCTTCAGGGAATGTGATCGGAACTAGCTCTGTTACAAAGATGGATTCATCATCTGGTGATAGTGCTGCAACTCTGACATCATGTTGTGTCCATTCGAACGAAACGAACATGAAGGCTAGCGCAACAACCAAACCCATCAACAACCAAGAACCCCGTTGATTCTCAATTGCAGCCTTTTTTGATTTCTTGGCTTCCATAAAAAATGTGTTTAAGTAATTAATAATAGAAAATATATAGTATATATACTACTTTTCGTTTTTCCTCTTAAGCATTACTTAAAGTGCTCTCTCGCTGCAATAAATATAGTCTTTTTATGGATAGGTTGTTACGACGCCCCTTGTTTATTTTATTCTTTTCTCTTCTTTTCGATAAAATTTATGAATTAATCCTCATATCAGGCGACCTGCCCATTCCTGTCAACAATAATCCTTGAATATATGTCTTTCAAAGCACACAAGAATAAATCTTTGCTAATCACCCAATCTTTCATCTTTCACCACTTATCACATTCAAAGGAACAGCTATTTCTTTCCTGAACTATTAATAGATAAGTTCTGTTTCATTAAATATAAACTTCCTTTTCACTAATAGATAACTTATTCTTCACCTGATTCAAACTATAAATGCAAGTTCTGTTTTTATAAATGGAACTTGCGTTTACAAAAACAGAACTTTCATTTATATAATCAAAGCTTTCATTTATAGATTACAAACAGCCAAAAGGAACTTCTCTATTAGACGAAAGAAACTTTGCATAGGAAAGAAAGGAAGTTTTCTATTAATAGCCAATGCAAGAGATAGTACATAAGAAGATTCCAATAAAGAGAAGATTATATATTTGGAGAAACAATCAACGGTATACAGTTAACCAGATATAACGGCATATTTCAGCAATAAGCGGGATGCCGAACTGTCGCTAAATAGGTTCGCACTCATCAATATGGATGAATTTGACCAGAACCGAGTGAGCCAACAGGCATTTCTGAAACATATTCTTCAAAAACCGGTTGTCAACGTCCGGCGTCCGCATAGCACCGCTACTCAAGAGATGCGCCGATACAGAGGATAAATTTGCAATAAAATGAGATACGGTGAAAGATGGCAGATCAGTGACAGATCATTTTACATCTATCACCAACGTACAACTACCATAGACAGGAAGTTTCAGCAGAAGGTGAAAGATTGAAAGATAAAAGCATGAAAAAAAGCTTTAGTGGAGGGAGTATAGATATAAGACGAAACATCGTCTAACTAATTTTCGTTCTACTTAAATTGAAAAATAGACTCATTTAAATGGAGCCTGCGTTCAACTTTAGTAGAACGAAAATAGTCATGTAGATTAAATAAATTATTTATGAAAGAACCGAAAATAAGTATAGCGTCATAACAGATTATCTTTTACGATTCTCCGTTTGACAGGTTTAGATTAAACGAATAGTACTTATTTTGCTTTTTTCTTTTTCTTCGCGTTATCCTTCTTACGCATATCCTGGTATTTCTTATATTGTTCATCGGTCAGAATGCTTTTTATTTTAGCATCTATTTCCTGCCTTTTCTTTTGCATTTCTTCCCGCGTAGGCCTTTCATTCGATTTATTTTTCGCAGGTCTCATTTCTTTCATTGCAGCTTTGAAATCTTTGGCCTGCTTTTCATTCAAGCCCAGATCGGCAACAATCTGTTCCATACGTTTCTCTCTATCAGCCTTTCCATTCTGACGATTTTGAGCCATACATACAGTTGAGCCAATCAATAACGCAACTGCCAAACTTAAAATTTGCTTTCTCATCATTTTAATTCTCATATTAAATAAGTTATGTATGTTAGACCTCACAAATGGGTGAAAGTTAATTCGATAATGAGGCTAAAACTGTTTTTTCACATTATTTATCAAAGGGCAGCTAGTATCACATCGAAAAACGAATAAACGTTTTCTTATCCGGTAAAAAAACAGCAGCATCCAGTTTATCGGTTTAGAAATATTATTTCTATATTTGCAGGAAACAGATCAAAAGCTTGACATACCCTTATGCAAACCTATTACAAAACCGATTAATAATTAAAACGATGAGAACACTTTTCTTTATTCTGCCATTTATCTTTATCACTACAGGATGTATTAAACAGAATACAGAAAAAAGTGATATTTTGACAACAGAGGATATAGCCAAATTTGACAGTTTATTTAATGCCTGGGAAAAAGAAATACACAACAATCCCAAAGTACAATTAAGTTCAAGTACCCGTGCTTACACCATTTTACCCCAATTCAAAGAGCTAAAAGCTATGGGTAAGAAAATTATCCCATGTATCATAGAACAGTTTGAAAAGGACAATAACACTTTTTTTGCTTTACCTCTTTATGACGAATTACAAGATAATGACAGCCTAAAATCTCACAGAGAAACAAGCGAACAAGATAAAGTGAGCGAGATTGTACAGAAATTCAGAGAACAGGAAAAAAGAAAGATGTGGGAAGAAGCTAATAGCTACAAGACGTCTATAACCGACACTACTTTCCTGAAGACAAGAGGGACGATGTCGTATGCTGCAATAGATTTATTCACGGGACGAGGTTTCAATAAAGATTACGCATTTAATCAGGTTGTCTATTTGAAAGCCTTACAAAGAGCCCAGAAACATCTGTCTGTCGTAAATGGTCAGTTGGCATGCGACTTAAAGTCAGGTACAGAAATATATATTTCCGAAGATTTATACCTATTTATCACCGACCTTTTTAAGGATTGGAATACGTGGCTGGAATCGGGAAAATATGAGATAATAAAAGACGAACAAGGGCTTTATACAGTGTTACCTAAGAAAACCAACCAGTCATCGCAAACGAACTCCGTCACATTGCGACCTATTCCCCGTGACATTCCGACTGGAGAGGACATAAGTCCCGCTTCGCTTTCTATAGAAACAGAACACGATCATTATCCGCTATCAACTACAGAAGTAAAAATAACCATCACCAACCACTCTCACTATGAATATGAGTGCGGAGAAAAATACAGCCTTGCTTACTATAACAAAAGTAAACGGCAATGGGAAACATTGCCGACCGATCCTGTCGTTAATGATATACTGTGGATTTTCCCACCGGAGCACCCGAGTCACCAACAAACAATTAAACTCTATACATCAGAATCCCCCAACCATCCAGGGAAATACCGTATCTACAAATCATTCAACAGAGGCACCAAAGTGGCTTATGGAGAATTTGAATTACTACCTTAATGTGAATTTCCAACAACAAGCACACTCCGGATCAGTAACATTCGGATAACAGCTAATCATTTCAGTAACGATTCTTTCGTCGATGACGCGTGCAAATCCATCATACCCGAATTTCGGGGCTCAGTCTGAAAACTTGGGGGATTAATTTTTGTCAATTCCCTTCATGCATATACCTTTGCTAGCCTAAAAAGGAAGAAGCTAATATCCACTACTCCTCTAAATGATGCCCTAAATGCTTTGATTTTAGCATTAAATGCTTCCGCTGCTGCATTTGTACTCCTGTTCACAAAGAAGTTCAAAATCCTTTCATAATGGTTCTCAATAGAGTTTGCCACTGT